>JAGBIY010000046.1 GCA_017934745.1 Treponema sp.
ATTCTCGTGCTCGGCTCTCTCCCCGCGTTCGCGCAGTCAGCCGAAAAAGGCGAAAGCGAGGAGAAATCCGCCATTGAATATGTCGAGCGGTACGCGGGCGAACTTTTGCAATTCTCTAAAAAAGTGCTTCCCGCTGAAAAATTCTACGAAACACGCTCGCACCTCGAATTGTTCGGCGGCGAAGCCGGGCAGGACGAATATTTTATGCTCTATGCGCGCTTACTCAAAAAAGAGAACGAGCGGAAAGTTCTCGGGCAGACGGCGGAAATCGCTGAAATCCGCAAGAACCTCAACGAAATCTACCGTGGCATAAACCGCATGTTCGGCATTGTCATCGGCGGCGGCACTTACTTCGGACACGAGCACGCGCGGATTGTCGCCCTCACGGAGTACGACATCTTCAGGTATCTGAACGACAGGAAAATGCGCGAATCGTTCAAAAAGGCTCTTATCATGACGGACAAGGACAAAGAAGATTTCGAGTCCTCATTTTGGACGGTCGCAAGCACATGGAGGCGCGACTACGACGAGGGCTACAGCGGCTACTGGTTCACGGAGGACGGCTACATGGGCGTGTGCAACGACATGTACGAAATCAAGACGGAACTGCTAAGGCTCGAAAACGCCTTCACGAACTATTTTTACCGTGAGCGGGCGGAAAACTACATCGGCGACATAATGCGCGGGTTTCTCAGAGAAGAGGAGGACACACAATGAAAAAATATTTATTACTCTTTGTGCTTTTGACAATGTTATTTGTTCCACTATGCGCGACAGATAGTGCTGAAAAACTTATTAGAGAAAATGATGTAACTTGGGATGTTGGGCAAAAACACATAACAAACATTGTAAATCATAAAGAGGACTGTTTTATAATCGCGGAAGAAGATTCTTTTACAGTATATGTTTATTATTTCCTTAAAAATCGTCTTATAAGGAAATACCCTTGCATGAATTTATTTGAAAATAATAAATTGGGAAACTTAGAGAGCATAAAAATAAAGAACTCGGATTCTTTTTTAGCAGATTTCAATTACGATGAGAAAGTAGATATAATGCTCTATTCTTTATCATCGCATTATTATGGTTTTAACATTTATGATTATACGTATGATTCTGTTTCATTGCTAACTGTACTTTTTAACAATAAGGATTTTGCTGATGATGATTATTACACAGTTTTTAAAAGATTTTCTTTTTGTATTGTAAATGGTCATAGAGGAATAAAACTTACTTCTATTGATTATTCCGTATCAAGAGATAATGGATTTCATATAGGTCTAAAAAAAGATGGAAATAATATTTTCTTCGCATGGTCTCCAACCGAACAGCGTTACATCCTTGACGAATCCGTAACCCAAGAACAACTGAAAAACGCCTACTGCCCAGAGGACTACTTCGCCTATAACGGCTTAAAATTTTCAAAACTTGATTCAAAACTCACAGAAGCTGATTTAAAAGATTTGGATAAAGCCCAACTACGCCTAATGCGAAATGCAGTTTACGCTCGACACGGTCGTACTTTCAAAAGCGTAGATTTACAGTCTCTTTGGGAATGTTATACATGGTATAAAAAGAATCCCGCCTACACCGACGACCTGCTCACGGAAACAGACAGACACAACATTGAACTTATAAAGAGGTTTGAAACACAATGAAAAAGACATTTTTACTAATTACAGCATTATTCGCGCTCTTGCTCGGCTCGTGCGAGAAGAAGAGCGCACCGCAAAGCGCACAGGTCGAAGCGGCGGAGCAGACCGCACAGACGGAGCAAATTACTGAGAGCGAACAGACGGCGGAGAACA
>JAGBIY010000047.1 GCA_017934745.1 Treponema sp.
CAAAACACTAAACATCGCAAGCGATGTTAACGCCACCGCGAAGCGGTACTGCCGTTTTGGGCAAGACTGCGCAAGCAGGCTGCGGTTCCCGCTGGGAGCTTGTTTCTGCAACTACGGTATGCATAAACTCGACATTCGACCCAATATTTGGTATTAAACGCACCTCCAACACCAGGCAGATTACCGATTTCATCAGCAGTACCTTTTCCAGCAGCAGGAATGTACTCGCCAAGTGCCGAGGCTTCTGTCTCGCAGCTTGGCAAGAGCGCATTCGATATGACTTGGCAACCGCCATGCGACCAAAACGCACGCACAATAAAGCCGCATGGCAGCAGAATCAAGCTTTTTCTATGTACCCCTTCTCAATCAGATGGGAAATTATCAAGTCGACAATAACGTCGGGTGTCTTGTCAGCCGTGTCAATCTTCATGTCGGCGAAGGAATAGCTATTGTTGTCGATTCCATAGAGTTTCATATACCTGGCGGAATCCTGGCTGTCCCGGAACGCCGTGAACCTTTTTATCTCCTCAAGGTCTCCTCCCTCCCTGTTCAATATTCTCTTGGCGCGGGTGTCGTCAGAGGCGACGAGGTAGACTTTCACGTCCGCATCGTCGAGCATCCAGATGGCGAGGCGGCTTCCGAGCACGCACGGCTCCCTCCGAGCAAGCTCCACCTGGTGAGTGTCCACATACTTGTCGTAGAAGTCGTCGGTTTTCGCGCTCTCTATCACCTGCTGCAGCGTCATGCCCTTTTCCGCGGCCAGCTGCCTGAAAGTGTAGTTTATGAGCGTGACCCCGAGTTTCTCCGAAAGCAAGGTGCTCACGGTCGTGTTGCCGCAGCCGGACTTTCCGCTTATCGCGACTCGCAAATCCTTCTTCAATTTGTATTCCGCCATTTTATTCCTCCTTTTCACTCCACATTCTTGCTCTGCTCCCTGATGTTCTCAAGGGCGTCTTTCGCGTTGATTACCATCGCTCCGACCTCCGTGAACTGGTTCTTCGAGCCGATGGTGTTTATCTCCCTGTTCGCTTCCTGGCAGATGAAATCGATTCTCTTTCCAGGAACGGGATTGTCCGAGAATTCCTTCCTGAGGACTTCCAGATGCGAATGAAGACGGACGATTTCCTCGTTTATGGTGTACTTGACTATCATCGCGGCGACTTCCGTCATTATGCGGTTCTCGTCAACATTGTCGCCGAGAAGTTCCCTGAATTTCGCGGAAGTCTGCTCCTTGAACCTCTCCTCCATTTTCGGCTGCCACTCCCTGAAAAAAGCGGCGCACTTGTCCAGCGTGTCCAGTTTCAAAAGCAAATCCTTCTGGAGGTTCTCTCCCTCCCTCTTTCTGTCCGCGAGGAACGCCTCGAACACATCTCCGAACACAGGCTCAATCTTTTCCCAATAGGTTTCGGCATCGTACTCGTGCGTTATGTTGAGCACTCCATCCTGGTTTATTATCAGGCCGAGAGGAACTTCTCCGCTACGGCCCAGAGCCTCGGAGATTTTCCGTATCGCGCTCTCGTACATAATCGCGGCGTTCGTGTCGGCGGAAACTTTCGCCGTGGAATTCATGTCCTTCACGCGTATCGTCAAATCGACTTTTCCGCGCACGACCCTCTCGCTCACAATCTTCCGTATTTTTGACTCTATCGGATTCAAGAAAGTCGGTATGTTTATGTTCAAGTCCATGAACCTGTTGTTCACGGACTTCATCTCGACGCTTATCTGAGTGTTGTCAACGACGGCCTCCTTGAAACCGTACCCTGTCATCGAATTCATTCTATTGATTCTCCCAAATTTATTGATTTCACGTTATCTGTCCGTCATTTTCCGCCCAATTCATCAAGAATCGCGCGGCCGACCTTCCAGTTGTCGCCCGCCCCCATCGTGACGAAGAGGTATCCGTCCCTGGCCCCGGAAGGCTCCGAAAGCATGGAAAGCCCCACGGACGCGGCTTCGTCGAATTCTCCGGCGTACACGACAGAAGGATGGTGCATCCTCGCCCTCTCCGCGAGCATCTCGCCCGTGACCTTGGCAGCGGAAGCGTCCTCCCTCGCGCTGCCGTAAATCTTGTTGATTATCACGCAGTCGGCCGAGCCGAAGCTCGAAGCGAACTCGTCCAAAAGAGCGGCCGTCCTCGTGTATGTGTGGCTCATGAAGTCCACGATTATCCTGTGGTTCTTGTAGAATTCCCGGAAACCGGCAAGCGTGGTGCGGATTGCGGTCGGATGATGGCCGTAGTCGTCTATGAACACCACGTCCTCGCCGGCAGGTGTCTTCGCGCGGCCGACTATCTCTCCGCGCCTTTTTCCCCCGGCGAAATTCAAAAGCCCCCTCCTGATGAGCGGAACGTATTTCTCCAAAATCTCGCCGTCCGTTTTCCCGGCGGACTTGAGTATGTCGACGCACAAGGCGATGGCCGCGGCGGCGTTCCGCACGTTGTGGTCTCCCGGCACTCGTATGGAGAACTCGCCCAATGACGCTATGCAGAACGAGTGGACTCCGTTTTCCACCGCCGAGAACTTCAGGCGGAAACCTCCGTCCGCGCGCTCCCCGTAGGGAACGGCTTTTATGTCGGGCCGTTTTTCCAAGGCGATGCCGGCAGTCTCGACCGCGCCCCTGTCGTCCGCGCAATAAACCAAGGTGCCGCCCTCAGGAAGCTTCATTATGTAGTCCACGAACGCGTCGCGGATGTCCATGTATGTCGGATAGTAGTCCTGGTGGTCGCTCTCGACCGACGTGAGGATTATCTTTTTCGGCTGGAAGGCCATGAAGTGCCTCTGATACTCGCAAGTCTCGGCGACGAAGAATTTTTTTCCAGAGGAGGAGTCGAACGAGCCGCTCGTCATCGTGCATGAATTTCCGAACGAGGAGATGACGGAACCGGCGAGGGCCTGGCTTGGAATGTCGAATTCCTTGAGTATCGTCCCGACCATCCCTGTCGTAGTGGTTTTTCCGTGCACGCCGCAGACTCCAGAGCTGAACGCAGTGCCGCTCACAGCCCCCAAAGCCTCCGAGTACAGCATCGTAGGGATTCCCCTGCGGGCGGCTTCCGCCAAGTCGGGATTCTTGTCGGCGGAGTACGCGCTGGAGTGGACCACAAAATCGACCGAATCCGTCACGTTCGCCGCCGAAAACGGAAGAGCCTTCACACCGACCCGCTCAAGCACCTCGTCCGTGTAGAACCTCTCGGAAACGTCGCTCCCGGTTATGACCGCCCCCCTCGCGCTCAGAATCTCGACCAGGGCGGCCATTCCAGTCCCCTTAACACCCACGAAATGAAAGCGCACCCCACGCAAGTTTTCGGGCAGCGTCTTTCGGATAACATCATTTTCAGAATTTGAACCCATTTATTTTCAAATCTCCGTTTTTTGAATCCGGCCTGCGCGGCTGCTAAATCACCGCGCAAGTCAAATCAACATTTTCAATTTCGATTATAAACCATCTGTATAAAAAAAGACATCTCAGGAGAAACAGACGGAATATGAAGGCATAAAAAAAGCACCCGAACAAGTCGAGTGCTTAATCTGCCACCGGTTGGAATCGGACCAACGACACATGGATTTTCAGTCCATTGCTCTACCAACTGAGCTACAGCGGCGAAGTGATTGTTATATTATACCCAACCACAAAAATTGTCAAGCGAAAATGTGGAAAAAATATTTTTTTCCACATGAAAAATCAGGCGTTGTCGTTCGCACCGCCGTTGGAAAGCTGCAGGTACATCTGGTCGGCAAGTCCGAACCCGGCGTTCTTCGTCATCATCGTGGCGTATTCGTCGTAGAGCATGTCCTCGTAGATTTTCTTCGCGTTGTCGTCCTCGTTCGTCTTCATGACAGTCTTCCTCATCTCCGAAAGCATCTGCTTCACGAGGTAGTTCTCAAGCTCAAGCGACTTTTCGTAGAGTTTGGACGTCCTGTCTATCGTCTGCTGCTTTCCATGCTGGTTCGCCTGGTTCGCGGCGGCTCCGCGCGGAAGCGACTTCTTGTCAGCCTCGGACGTGAACGTGCCGGAAAATCCGCTAGTCCAGTCTCCGTTCACCCTGCCCGCCTCCACGACCTGGCTGGAAGAGATTCCCGAACCGATTCCAGAAGACTCCTTCATCTCCCCCAAAAGAGCCTCGAACCTGCCCTTCTCCGAAGATATTCTCGCGCTCTCCACCGCGCTCTTTCCATTTGTCAAAGCTCCATACCCGAGCTGAGTGTCAATAGTGTTCATGGTTAGATTATCGGAAAAAAAATCGATTTGCAGAAGAGGACATGAAAAAAAACAAAAGTTCAAGAAACCAGTCATTTGTGCTATCATTCCAGCATGGTTGGAGAATATGATTGGAAAGGTCAATAAGCAGAAAAAGTTGAAGCACTTCAAGAAGCTGCTGTGGGCCGTACTGAAAAATCCGCTCACATACGCCGTGATAGCGTTCCCGTTCCTGATGCTGCTCATGATACAGATAGCGTACAGGGCGGAAATGGGCCACGACACCCTGAATTCAATGGGCGACAGCGTTTGGAATTTCCTGATAGCGTTCGTGGCCGGATACTACGACATCTGCGTCGTCACACCGCTCGGAAGGCTTTGCAGCTTCGTGATTCTCATATCGGGAATCCTCGTGTTCAGCACGATAACCGGAAAAATCGCGTCCGTGTTCACAGAGGCGCAGATGAAAAAAGACAAAGGATTGGGAAAATTGAAGAACATGAACAAACATTTTTTGCTTTGCGGCTGGAGACCCGGACTGGAGAGGATTCTAGAATTCGTCCTCTATACGAACCCGGACATAGAGCCGGATCAGATTGTGCTGGTGAACGAGGCTCAGCCGGAGAGCATAGAGCAGATAACGTCGCAGCTGAAATTCAAGGGGATAAAGTACGTCGCGGGCGACTTCACCGACGCGGACGTGCTCACCCGCGCCCTCGTGAAAAAAGCCGAGCGCGCGCTGATAATCTCGGACCAGTCGAAAGACGCGACGAAGCTTGCCATGGACTCGAAGTCGGTGCTTTCGGTGCTCACGATGAAGAACCTGAACCCGAAAATCTACATAGCCGCGGAAATCTTCGACAAAAAATTCGAGAACCACCTGCGCCTTGCACACTGCGACGAGGTGATTCTGACCGCCGACTACGAGTACAGCCTCTTGGCGACGGCTTCGAGCGGAAAGGGATACTCGAACGTCATAAAGGAACTCATCGCGGAAGACCCGGAAACGGGAATATTGATAGAGGAAATCCCGCAGTCGTTCATAGGGAAGACCTACAAGGAATTCGTCAACTCCCTTAGGCCAATCTCGGAGACGAATTCCGTCCTTATCGGACTGCTCCTGAACACGGGGAACTTCTACCAGAGAAGGAAGGACGCGGTGAGGGAAGCGCAGAAAGACCCGAACGTTGACAAGATAATAGACAACCTCGTGAAGGTGAAGACGCTGAAGAGCAACGAGCCGCTTTTCACGCCTCCGTCCACGTTCGTCATACAGCCGAACACAAGCGCGATTTTCGTTAAGGGCAAGCCCCTGGGAGAATGACATGATGAAGGCAGATTTCGAAACAGTCTTTCCGATTCTAACAGGTCTGGAGATTTTCAAGGACTTCAAGGACAGCGAGAACGGCAAGCGCATAATGAAGATGGTCTACGACGCGCTCGAACGCAAAGACTTTTCGGAGGGCGAGACGATAATGAGAGAGGGCGAAAACGGGGACTCGTTCTACATACTCAGGAAAGGGCGCGTCAAGGTATCGAGGAGAACACCTTCAGGCGACTCCATCGCGCTGAGCGAGCTTGACGACACGATGCACGTCTTTTTCGGGGAGGCGTCGCTCGTTGAAAACGACAAACGAACCTCCACGGTTGTGGCCGTGACGGACTGCAGGACGCTGAAGATATCGGGGAAGGCGTTCATGGAAATCTGCGAGAGGGAGCCGATATTGGGGTTCAGGACGTTCCATTGCATCGCACTAAGGATGAAGAAGTCCATAGAAAAGGCGAACAGCGACATAGACACCCTGTACGGAGCGTTGTTCAAGGAAATAGAAGGCTCAAATTGAGGAAAACGACCAGACAGCTTTGAAGAGGAATCGTCCAAAGGGCAAAAAAAGGCTGGAATACGGCGGCACTTCAAAAAAGCACCGCTGGAGTCCAGCCTTTTTCCATGGCATCCATAGAAATCAATGCCGCAAGGAAATCAGGTCTACCTCTTGAGGTTCACCGCCGTCGAAAGCATGGAATCGGAAGTCTGGATGGCCTTCGAATCGAACTCGTAGGCTCTCTGCGCGACTATCATCTGGACCATCTCGTTCACAACGGACACGTTCGACATCTCCACGAATTTGTGCTTCGTCACGCCGAAGCCCTCGAATCCCGGCCGGCCTGCAATCGCCTGTCCAGAAGCGTTCGTCACTTTGTAGAGGTTGTCCCCGGCCGCCTCGAGTCCCGAGTTGTTCGGGAAGCGGTAGAGCTCAAGCTGGGCCACATCCACAGGGTCGTCCTGCCCGAAAATCTTCACGGTGACGCGTCCGTCGTCGCTTATCGCCAAAGTGTGGATGTCGAATCCCTCCGGCATTATGACCTCCGGCATCACGCGGAGACCGTTGGAGTTCACAAGCTGGCCGTTGGAGTCTATTTTGAAAGTTCCGTCGCGCGTGTAGGCGTAGCTTCCGTCATACTGCTGGACGCGGAAGAAACCGTCGCCCACGACCGCAACGTCGGTGTCGACTCCTGTGTTCTGCAAAGAGCCCTGCGTGAAAATCCTCTGGGTGGCCGCGAGTTTCGCGCCCGCGCCCTGCTGGATTCCGACAGGAGTCACAGTGTCCTCTGTGGCCGGCGTTCCCGCGAGCTTGACGTTCTGGTACATCAAATCCTCGAATTCCGCCCTCTGCTGCTTGTATCCAGTGGTGTTCACGTTCGAAAGGTTGTTCGAAATAGTGTCGAGATTCGACTGCTGGCTGTTCATTCCTGTAGCGGCGGTCCACAAACTTCTTACCATGTTTCTTCTTCTCCTAAAATCCTGAAAGCTTCAAAAAAATCAGCGGGCCAAAGCGACCTTGCTCCAAAGCGTGCTCATCATCGCGTCCTCGCTCTGGATTGTCTTCTGGCTGGCCTCGTAGGCCCTGTTGACCTCAATCATCTTGACCATCTCGTTCACGACGTTGACGTTGCTCGTCTCCATGTAGCCCTGCATCGTCTTCGGCCGCTCGTCGCCCTCTGCGATGTACGCCTCGCCGGAAACATCGGTGGACATCCACATCGAGTTCCCCGTCTTCTTGAGGTACCGCTCGTTCTCGAACCTCACGATTTTCATGCGGTCCACGACCATGTCCTCGTCGTCGATGTCCTTGGCGTTTATCTGCACGGTTCCGTTCTCGTCCACGGAGAATTTCGCGCCCTGGAGGACCTCGTCGAGATGGATGACTCCGTTTTCTCCGAGAACAGGATAGCCGTCCTTCGTCTCAAGGATTCCCTCTTTTCCTACGATGAAGTTTCCGTTCCTGGTGTACCGCTCCCCGTTCGGTGTCTGGACGGCGAAAAACCCCTGCCCGCCCAATGCGAAATCGGTCGGTTCGTCGGTGACGCGGAAGCTCCCCTGTTCGAATTCCGTGAAATTCTCGTTGGTCTCCACGCCGAGTCCGAGTTTTCCGATTATCGGAGCGACGTCGGAAGAGCCGAACGGATTCTTGATTACGCCGTCGGCCTCGGTCCGCCTGAGAAGAAGTTCCGGGAAGGACTTGGAGACTGAGACGTCGCGCTTGAACCCGGCAGTGTCGACGTTAGCCAAATTGTTTGAAATTGTGTCGAGACGGTTCTGCTGGGCGTTCATTCCGCTCGAACCGATGTACCAACCACGAATCATATATTTCCACCTCGATTTATTCTGGATTTTTACGAATACTCTTATTCTATCGGCATTTTTCCATTCGAGATTTAGGAAAGTTCAACAGCAATCCCAATTGTACATCGTTTTTTCAAAGCGGCGGTTCTTCAAGTCGTCGGAATTGATGAAGAAATTCCCGATTCCCTCGTCGCCCCACATGAAGAAGTCCTCGTTGCAGGAAGAGTCAAGCTGGAGGAGAACCCTGTCGTACACGGTCTCTCCCTCGTCAAGGAATCCGGGCGGATCCTGGGTGAATTCCGGCTGGACGAACACCCCCGTGGAATTTTCGCACTGGCCGCACTTCTCGAACGAGACCGGGCACTCCTTGACCACGGGCGTGGAAAAGTCTCCGAAGCCTTTTGGAAGGTTCTCCCTCAGCAAATTCTCTTTCGCGACATTCCTGTTCACGCTCTCGTGGTAGACGACACGGAAGTCGCTTGGAGAATCGTCGAACGAAAGCCCGTACGAACCGCTTGTGGCCGATATGAAGAACTGGAGCATCCCCGAATGCGGAAGAGAATCGTCATCATTGAAGACCTCACTGTCTTCGTCGAAATTAATCTGGAAAAGAAGCTGCATCCTCTTTCCGTCCGCCCCGACCGGATACTCCAAGTCGCCAGAGAAATCCCAGTAAGGAAGCCCTCCGAGTTTTGAACCGAACAAATCCGCTTCCCTGCCCGAATCGAACAAAATCCTGTAAGCCATTTCTATGCATTCTCCATCGAAAAAAATTGATTCAACACTCATTATATCGTACATCAACGCACTCGAAGAAAAAATAGGAGGGGAAATAAAAATTTGCAAACAGTGAATTTCGGGGTTATCATGGATAACAGGAAAACAAAGTAAAAAACACAAAAAAGGAGCGATTTTTATGGCAAAACCAAACGAGCCACGCGTATTGGCTATCATTCTCGGTGGAGGAAAAGGCACTAGACTCTACCCATTGACACAGGTGCGCTCAAAACCGGCAGTTCCGTTCGGAGGAAAATACAGAATCGTCGACATTCCGATTTCGAACTGCATAAATTCCGGCTACAAGAAGATATACCTTTTGACACAGTTCAACTCGGCGTCGCTGCACCACCACATAACGAACTCATACAACTTCGACAGGTTCGACAAGGGATTCGTTGAGATTCTCGCGGCCGAGCAGACACTCGAACACTCAAGCTGGTTCGAGGGAACAGCGGACGCCGTAAGGAAGAACATGAGCCACTTCCGCTCCCAGAATCCGACCCACTACATAATCCTCTCTGGAGACCAGCTCTACCGCATGGATCTCAAGGAGTTCATGAACCAGCACATAAAGAGCGGAGCCGACATAACAATCGCGACCACAGCCGTGAACAGAAGGGACGCTTCCGGCTTCGGAATCATGCAGATCGACGCGAACAAGAGGATAACGGCTTTCCAGGAGAAGCCTGCGAAGGACAAGGACATCTCCGACTGGAAGATACCGGCGGCGTCGAGGGGAGACCTTCCTGCTGAGAAGGAGTACCTCGCGTCGATGGGAATCTACATCTTCAACGCGGAAGCGATGGAAGAGGCCCTGAACAACGAGTACACGGACTTCGGAAAGGAAATCATCCCGATGTCCATAAAGACGAAGAAGGTGAATTCATACATCTTCAACGGCTATTGGGAAGACATCGGAACAATCCGCAGCTACTACGAGGCGACAATCGACTTGACGAACTACGAGCCGGCATTCGACTTCTACAACGCGGACGAGCCAATCTACACCCACATGAGATTCCTTCCGACCTCGAAAATCAACGACGCGACAATCGAGAATTCGCTCACTTCAGAAGGCTGCATCATCTCCAAGGCGAAACTCAAGCAGTCCGTAATCGGAGTCCGCTCAATCCTCGAAACAGGCGCGGAGCTTGACGGAGTAATCGTCATGGGCGCGGACTGGTACGAGAACAAGGAGACGAAAGCGGAGAACGCGAAGGCTGGACGGCCCAACATGGGAATCGGAAAGAACTGCAAAATCGCGAAGACAATCATCGACAAGAACGCGTCGATAGGAGACAACTGCCGAATCAACGTGGACGGGAAGAAGTACGAGGACGGAGACCACGGACTCTTCTACAGCGCGGACGGAATCATAGTAATCAGAAAAGGCGCTGTCATTCCGGCTGGCACGGTAATCTGACAAAGACATCGGGAAACGCGGAATGAACAAAAGAACCTGCCGGACAGAAGGAAGATTCTCCTGTCCGGCAGGTTTTTATTTGCCATTCGACTGTTCATCAACTAGAATTGAACAATGGATTTTTACGAAAAACTAGGCGGTCTGCTGAGCGAAGCCCTTGAAAAAGGAGAGATTCCGAAGAAGAAGCCGAAGGAGCGGGCCGAGACAGTGGCCCCCGGCTCGGACGCCAGCAAAGCAGATGGCATCAAGATAGAACCGGAGAAGGAAAACACGACGAGGCTCGACTCCAGGGACAAGGAAAAAGCGAAGACGTTCACATTCACGCAGTTCGGACACGGTGGAAGCTCCGACGAAAAGCCGAAAAGGACATTCTCGTTCGAGCAGTTCGCGAAGATGAGCCAGGAAGCCGCGCACACCGAGCCGAAAGTGCAGATATACAAATTCTCGCAGCTTGTCATACCGCAGAACGTCCTTTACGCCTTGAATGTAATCGGAATCCCGACGAATGCGGACTTCGAATCCGCGAAAAAAATCTACAGGGAAAAAATCATGTACTACCACCCGGACAAATGGCTCGGCACGCCGTACATAGAGCAGGCGAAGACGAACACCCAGACGCTGAACGCCGCGTGGGAAATCGTCGAGTGGTGGTACGTCGCAAGATAGTCAGCAACGGCCGCCCGTCACCCCTCCCGGTCGATTATGTCGGACGCGGGAAGCTCGTTGTCGTCGGCGATTCCGTATTCCGAAAGTTTTCTGTGGAGCGTCTTCCGTCCGATTCCAAGTATGTCGGCCGTCTTGGACTTGTTTCCGTTGTTGGCGGCGAGATTCTGCACGATGATGAGCCTCTCCGCCTCGGAAAGCGGTATCCCCAAAGGCAGAGAAATCGAATCGACGGAAGAGCTCCGGGCGACGCTTGGAGGCAGATCGTCGAGCGTTATTTCGTCCCCGTTCGCCATGACGACAGAGCTTTCGACGCAGTGCTCGAGCTCTCGGATGTTTCCTGGCCAGTCGTATTTGTAGATTGCGGAGCGGGACTTGCTGTCGAATCCCCTCACGCTCTTTCCGTTCTCCTTGTTGAATTTCTCCAAGAAAGAGCTGAGCAGCAGCGGTATGTCGTCCTTCCGCTCCCTAAGCGGCGGAACCTCGATTTTTATGCCGTTGAGTCTGAAATACAAATCCTCCCTGAATCTTCCCGCCTTGACCTCCTCCTCAAGGTTCTTGTTGGTCGCGGCGATTATCCTCACATCGACTTCGAGAGTCTGCTCTCCTCCGACCCTCTCGAATTTTCGCTCCTGGAGAACGCGGAGAAGCTTCACCTGCACGTTCTGGTTTATCTCCCCTATCTCGTCCAGAAAAATCGTGCCTCCGTGCGCAAGCTCGAATTTTCCCTTGTGCAGGGAATCTGCGCCCGTGAAGGAGCCTTTCTCGTGGCCGAACAGTTCGCTTTCAAGGAGAGTCTCACTCAAAGCCGCGCAGTGCACTGTCACAAGAGGATTGTCCTTCCTGGAAGAAAGGGCGTGTATGGCGGAGACCAGAAGGCTTTTTCCGACACCGCTCTCTCCGGTTATCAGGACGCTTATGCGGGCGTCGGCGACTTTCCGGACGAGCGTCATCACTTTCTGCATCGCCGGGCTTTTTCCTACAAGGGAATCAATCTGGCGGCTGGAATCTATTTCCTGCCGGAGCTGCTGGTTCTGTATCTTGAGCTCGCGCCCCTGCAGAGCGCGCTTCACTGTCAGTTCCAGCTGCTCAAGGTTCAAGGGCTTCGTCAAAAAGTTGTACGCGCCGTTCTGCATCGCCTTCACGGCTTCGTCGATTGAGCCATGTCCAGTGAGGACTATGACCGGGATTCCAGGTGTCTCGCGCGTCACATGCTGGAGGACATCGGAGCCTGAAACGCCACCCGGCATCCGAAGGTCGGTTATCACAAGATCCACGTCCCCCTTGGAAATGATGGAGAGAGCTTCCTTGCCGTTCTCGGCGAGCTTCACATTGTAGCCGTCCATCTCGAAATCCGCGGCAAGACCTTCCCGTATGTTCTTCTCGTCGTCAACTATCAGAATCGTGAATTTCATTCGCACTCCTTGCTCTCAGAGTTGCAAGTCAAAAGCCTCTTGTCGAGCTGCGGAACAGGGAGGGTTACGGTGAACTCAGTTCCACCGCCAAGCTCAGACTTCACCTCTATGTCGCCGGAAAATTCCTTGATTATCTTGTAGCTCATAGCCATGCCTAGCCCTGTTCCGTTGGCCTTCGTGGTGAAATACGGCTCGAAGACGCGCGACGCGACTTTGCTGTCCATTCCGCTGCCGTTGTCGGAAAAGCGCAGGCGGAATTTTCCGTCGGAGACTTCCGTCCGTATCGATATTTTTCCGCCCACACCGTCGAAACGAGTCTTTATGGCGGCGAGGGAATTCTGGGAAAGGTTAACGATGACCTCTCGGAAAAGCTTAGCGTCCATCAGCACCCGTGGGCAGTTCCGGCAGAAATCGGACTCGATGGCGACATTCTTCTCCGTGAATTCGGGTTTGAAGAATTCCACGAACGCTTCCAAAAGGGAATTCGGATTCACAAGCTCCAGCTCCACGGAAAGCGGCCTCACCGCCATCAGGAAATCAACGACTATTTTGTTGAGCCTGTCGATTTCTGAATTCACGACATCCAGATAGTTCTCCACGAATTTCGGATCCGGGAGAAGTCCGTCCCCTTCCCTCTTCTTCCTCACAGCCTTCTGTATCAGCTGGATGTGTATCGATATCGCGCCGAGGGGATTCTTTATCTCGTGCGCGACGCTCGCGGCTATGTTCGTCAATCCAGCCATCGCCTCCATGCGGTGCAGGAGGATTTCCTGGTTGCGCTTCTCCGTCACGTCCTCCACGCGCACGATTGAGCCGACAAGCTCGCTCTTCCTCGCGAACGGGGAAACGGAGATGTCGATGAAGCGCACGCTTCCCCCGGCCGACTGCACAGTGAACTCGTTGCTGATGTTCGTCTTCTTGCTCTCGAACGTCGACTTGAAGAAATTCGAGATTTCAGCATCGGAGACAATCTCCCACACTGGCAGACTTCCGCAAGACGGCTCCTCTGGATTCAACGAGAACGGAAGGAGCCTCTCCGCGGCCTTGTTCGCCAAGAGGACACGGAAGTTGGAATCGGAATTCGACACTATCAATATCCCTGTCGGTATCGACTGGAATATCGAATCCATCATCTCGCCCTTCTCGGCCATCTCGTCAAGAAGAAGCTTTATCTGCGAATCGGAAAGTTTCGCCACCTTCTGCGAAACACGCTTTGAAAATTCCTGCATTGCACCCTCCCAAAAATGTCAAACAGAACGCAGAAGCCTGACATTCATCGAAAGATCCCTGGTGAGCCGCTCAAGCGCGGCCGCGACGCTCTGGTTGTATATCGCGACGTTGTCGTAGCAGAGCTGCACCGAGAGAAGATTGCGCCTGGCAAGTTCTGCATCCGCCGAGGACTTTGAGAAATCCACGCACGACTCGACGATTCCCGACAAGAACGACTTGAAGAGCATCCTAGGCTCGAACGAAGCGCAGCTTTTCACGACAGAATCGACAGACGGAATCTGCCCGCTTCTCACCGCGTCGTAATATTTCAGCGCGACACTCTTCACTTCGGTCGGGGTTTTAGGCAAGAACGAGTAGAGGCAATCGGCCACCGTGGAGAATTTCTCCTGATGGAAAACGCTCGAAACTATCTCCCGCTGCTGCTCCCCGCTCCTCTCGGCGAAACTGTACGTCCGGACACGGGAAAGAATCGTCTGCATCATCGCACCGCGCTTCGATGTCGTCAGAACGAAAACAGCGTCCAGAGGAGGCTCCTCAAGAATCTTCAAGAGAGCGTTCCTCGGAGCGTCCATCATCCTGTCGGCGTTCTCGATTACGAACACCTTCTTCGCGCCGCTCGAACGGATGCGGAGCCAAGCGGAAGCCCCCCTTATGAGGTCTATTGGAATAGAATTGTACAGCGACGACTCAAGCTTCTGGCAGTCCTTGACCACGCTGTCGCACGCCTTCTCGATTTTTGACTGGTCGAAAGCGGGGGACGAAAGGGGCGCAAGGGAGTCCTCGATGGACTCTATGAGAGGAGAGAATTTTGAAGAACCTGCGACCTCCTCCCACAGAATCTGGTTGAACCTTGAAGTCAGCTTGTGGACCGCGCGCACGAAAGCGAGAGGAGGATACCCCCTCAAAAGAGCATCCTTGGCCGCGATGATTTCGAGCATACAGTCCCTGGGACCTGCGACGAGCACGTTCATGTTCGAAAGAGTCCGGTGCTGTCTGCAGAATTCGCACGAGCACGACTCGCTCCTGTCCCCGACGCATGAAAGGATGCGCGCGATCTCAAGGGCGGCGGTGAATTTGCCTGAGAATTCTGGACCGGAGATGAGAACCGCGCCCGGAAATTTTCCATTTTCGATGTCCGACTTCATCAACTCGAACGAATGCTGATAGAAAACGGTGTCAGTCATCTTTCCCCCGATTCACTTGAGATGCGCCGACACAAAATCCACGGACGGAGTCAAAGTCGGCTCAAGAATCTCCCAATAGAAGCAGACGTCCCTGAAATTTGACGTGTCGGCCCACGGCTGCGCCTTCACGATAATCAGGAAAAGGCAGACAACCGCAAGCCCCTCCATCAGCCCGAACACGAATCCCAGGGCCTGGTCTAGGCTTCTGGCGAGTTTTCCACTGAAGATGCCGCTTATCAGCATCTGGATTATCTTCACGAAGAGAAAAATCACGGCGAATATTATCATGAACGACAGGCACGCGCTCAAAATGTGGGAGCGGACTATGTGGTCGAAATAAGGAGTGAGGAGACCGCAAAGGTAGACGGCACCAACAAAGCCGAAGATGAACGCGAGCTTTCCGAACACCTCGCTCAGAAAACCATTGCGCGCCGCCGATATCGCGAAATAGAGGATGACAAGGGTGAGAACAATGTCCAAAAGGGAAATCATCATTTTCCGGCCCCCTCTTTTCCAGAAGACTCGAGAATCATCTCGGCGATGCGCCTCGCAGGCCTTTTTCCGTCCACCTGGGCCTCGACAGAAAGCGAACGAGACGAATCCGCGACCTTTTTCCTGAATTCAGCATCGAGCATCCTCTCAAGGGCGGATTTCATGTTGTCGGAATTCGCGTCGGCTCCGAGAAGCACTTCGGCGGCCCCCCTTTCCCTGAAGAATTCCGCGTTGTCTACTTGGTCGCCGCGAGTTCCAGAACCGCACAGGGGAACGAGGACGAGCGGCTTTCCAAGCACGGCGCACTCCCATATCGAATTCGCTCCCGCACGGCTAAGAACGACATCGGCGCAGTTCACCACATCGCACATCTCCTTGTAGATGAACGGATGCAGAAAATACCCAGAATGGCCTTCAGGCATGGACGCAGCGTCCTTGGCTCCGCACTGGTGGACGACATTGAAGCGTTCGCAAAGCCAATCGAGGTTCCCGACGACAAGCTCGTTTATCTGGTGCGCTCCGAGGCTTCCGCCCAGGACAAGTAGAATCGGCTTGTTCTCGTCATAGTCGCTCCTGTCTCCGAAGAGGAATTCCTTTCCAGCCGCCCGGCTGTCCTCACCGAGAGAATAGAAGACTGGCCTTATCGGGTTCCCCGTCGCCACAGTCCTGTCCCGCTTTCCGACCGGCAGATAATTCTTCGTCTGCTCGTAGGACACGAGTATCTTGGACGCCCATCTGGAATTCAACCTCGTAGCGAGTCCCGGCGTGAAGTCGCACTCGTGCGTCAAGACCGGGATTCCCAGAATGGACGCGGAGAGGCACGGAGGCACGCTGACGAACCCGCCTTTCGAAAAAAGGACATCGGGCTTTATGGAAAGGAGAGAGAAGAACGACTTGAAGCACCCCGCGGCTATCTTGAAGACATCGATGAAATTCTTGAAAGAGAAGTACCTTCTGAGCTTGCCGCTTGGGATTCCGACGAATTTGTCCGCCGAGCCTGATTTCTCCACGAGATTTCTGTCCATTCCCGCAGAATTTCCGAACCAGTAGATTTCTATTTTAATTCCCCGCTCTTGTGCAATCGAGCGAAGCTCATCGGCTATTGCAAGCCCAGGGTATATGTGGCCGCCGGTTCCTCCACCGGCGAAGACGACTTTTACGATTTCACTGTTTTTCATAATGAGTCATTATGACACACCTTGCGACAAAAAAAAAGCGATGAACAATGACATTCACCGCTTTTCAATGGAAATCGACCTGCAAAAAGAATCAGAGCTTCGCCCTCAAGCTGAACGAGCCGCTCCAGAGGCCGTCGTCCCAGATGTTTCTCAAGTCAGCAGATATGCTGAGAGTCGCCTGCATGACGAGGAAGTTAATGCCGACACCGGCGTAAAGCTGAGGCTGGACGGCATTGAAGTCGAATGCGTTGGAAGTGTACGAACCATAGCCTGACGTCTTGATGTCGGCCAGACCTGAATTTGCGATTACGGTGGCCGCTTCATTCTTCACTGCCCACGAATACTCGTTGTTGTATTTTGAAACGATTCCACGCAAGCCGAGGAATGGTGTGAAAATCAAAAGATTCTTAGAGACCTGAGCCTGGAGATACATCGTGTGGACCTTGTAGTCGATTGCAAGCTCCGCATCGTCATTTCCAGCACCAAAGCTTCCCTGATTGTAGAAATACCCGATTCCAGCCGAGATGCACGGCATTATCACACCTTCCTCCATCAGAGCGTACCTGAAATCCGCACCAATCGTGAAGAAGTCAACGTCAAGGTCGCATCCGAATGCGTCGGTGGAAAGAGTGCCCGTCTTCATGACCGCTATGTCCACGTCGAACGGGAACAGAACTCCACCGATTCTCAAGTCCGCGGTGAAGACTGGGAAATAATAGCTGTCCTTTATGTTTTTGATTTCAAAAATCTCGGCAACAGAGGCAAGGCCGCTCGTGTCGATGTGGGTCACGCCCATGTTGAATCCGCCCCCGAGATGTGGAACAGCCGACGGAAAAAGCTTACCGATGTAGGCGTCCGCCCAAACGTTCTGCTGCGTTGCAGCCTGGGGAACAGCGTTCGCCAACTGCTGAGCGAAGTCCCCCAACCCGTCGTCAATCTTGGAGACAGTCGCGTTGTACTTGTCAATGCTCTCCGTGAATTGTGTCGTGTCGAAAGCGAAATCCCCTGTAGAAGCGAACACGCCGGCAGAAACGAACACAGCCGAGAAAGTCGCCAAAAACTTCTTGCTGATTTTCATAAGCACTCCTTGTTGAAATTCAAATACACAAACACAAAAAAAGCACTCAAACCTTTCGATCTAAGTGCTTCATTTTGCCACCGGTTGGAATCGGACCAACGACACATGGATTTTCAGTCCATTGCTCTACCAACTGAGCTACAGCGGCGAAGTGATTGTTATAATAATCGAAACAAACTTTCTTGTCAACAGTCTCTTTCATTTTTTTTCAAAAAAAACGGAGGCGAAAAAAAACGCCCCCGTGCAAACAAAAAAGAAAATCAGCGCATTATCGCGAACGCTGTTGACGCGGCATAGCAGACGAGCATGAACGCGCCTTCCCAGCGGAGAATTTTTCTCTTGGTAAGGGAGAAGACGAACACGACGAGACTGACGAACAGGAGAATCGCCATGTCGTACACGGATGCGGCCACGACCTCGACAGGACGTATCGCGGCGGACACTCCAAGAATCAAGAGGATGTTGAAAATGTTCGAGCCGACGACGTTTCCAACAGCGAGCGCGACTTCCCCCTTTTTGGCCGCGACAATCGACGTGACGAGTTCTGGAAGCGATGTCCCCAACGCGATTATCGTAAGGCCGATGAGGGTCTCAGACATTCCAAAAGCGCGCGCGATCTCCTGCGCGCTGAAGACGACAGCCTTTCCGCCACCGACGATGAGCACAAGACCGACAAGGATGAAGACCACGCATTTCCAAAGAGGGATTTTTTCGTCGTCGCCGCTCTCCTCTACAGGGTGCTTCTTCGCGTCGTAAATCAAGAAAGCGATGTAGCAGACGATGAGCGCGAGCAACACGACAGCCAGCACCCTCGAAACGATGCCCGCGGTCTCCTCCATGCCCAACGAAAAGACAGAGCCGCTGAACAACGAGGAAGCGCATGTCGCGAGCAGCAACAAGACGGTCAAGGCGATGGAGAACGGAAAGTCCCTTTTCACAATCACATTGTCGACGGGAACAGGATGGATCACCGCGCAGACTCCGAGAACGACCAAAAGGTTGAAGAGATTGGAGCCAATTACGTTCGAGACCGCAATCTCGTTCGCCCCCTGCAGCGCCGCGGAGGAACTGACGGCGAGTTCCGGCAGGCTCGTCCCTATGGACACGACCGTAAGGCCTATTATGACGCTGCTCACGTTGAAAATCTTCGCCAAGCCAGAGCTGCCGTCCACAAAAATGTCCGCGCCTTTCACCAACGCCGCGAACGAGACGAGCAAAATCAAAACATAAAGAAAAACCATTTTTTCACTCCTGAGAAAGAAACTTAAGGATAACAACAAAAGACAAAAAATTGCAATATCGCCCAAATCAGAAATTCATGTCGATTATGAGCTGCACCTCGGTAGTTGTCGTGTTCAGTTTCGTGGCGATGAATTCGACATCCAGCCCCTGCGAATACAAATCCATGACGCTCTGCGAAAGGTCCTTCTTGGCAGTAATCGGAGTGGAGGAGAACGTGACGGAAGGGGATGCCGGACTCTGCCCGAAAGACGACGGCGCACCATCAGAGACCTCGGACGTTACCCTGTCAGCGGCACCTCCTTTGGACTGGTTCTGCATGTACCGTTCGACAGGGCTTTTCGAGACGGAAAAGTATTGGCTGTTGTCGGCCAAGGCGATTTCCTCCGTCCGCGAAGACTCGACCTCAGGAACAGCCTCCAAAGGCAAACGCTCCGACTCCCCATTGATTCGAGGCTGGCTCAAAGCGGACTTGAATTCTTCGGACATGGACTTCTTCGCCAAATCAGAATTCAAAAGCTCGATTCTCTTCTCCGCATCGGCAAGAATCCCCTTCAGCTCCTTTATCTTCGCGTCGGCCAAATTCAAATCCCGTCCGGTGTTGCGGTTCATGTCCTCGATCATCCGGTTCAACTCCTCGCGGGTCGAAGCTATTATGTCGTCGGTTGAAAAGAGGGACTTGAATTTCTTCAAGAAGACCATCCACATGAATATGTTGAAAAGTGAAATCAAAATCGTCAAATAAATCATAAAAACCCGGATTTTATATCAGGTGGAAATGTTGATGTGGTTGCCAAGGTACGATTCCCTTATCTCGGAAAACTTTTTTCCTGGCTCATCGTCAGGATTCTCCTTTCCATCGCCAGAACCGCCGGAATTCTCAGGCTGCCCATCCCTGCGCCGCCCGTCCTTGCCGATGACCATCGTCTTGGACTCGTTGTCCGCAGCCTTCGAGACGGTCTTCGCCTTGTCCGCGTTCTGCTGGATAATCCTCGACTCCTGCAACTGTTGGGCCAAGTGAGGTCCATTCTGCTGATCGGAAGCAACCTTCGCCAAATGCCCCATCTGGGCATAAACCGCTTGTAAATCAATCGGAGCTATAGCCATACTCCACTCCTTTGTCGCTATAGTCTAGCCCCACCCGATTACATTATAAACACCACTGCGGATTTTTCCAACAAAAAAAACGCAGACAAACGACGGACACGCCTTTAAAAGAAACGATTCTAGGCGCATCCATTTTAAAACCAAAAATCCCGGAATCGGGCGCGAAATCATCCGAACGCCCAAAGCCGGGATCCACCAACAAAAAATCAGAACTTCAGCAACGAAATATTCTTGACCGTGTAGTCGTAGTTGTTGTCGTTGATTTTGAACGTAAGCCTCTCGCCAAGCTTGCTGTCGAGTATGTGCGTTCCGAACGGCGACATGTACGAAAGGACACCGTTCTCAGGATCAGACTCCCACGGTCCAAGGATAGTGTACTTCTCATCCTTGCCGTTTTCGTTGTTCGTGAGGACGACCTCCGTTCCGAACGAGACGTAAGAAGCGGTGGCCGTAGTCGGATCGAATATGACGGCGCGCGCGAGCTCCTCCTGAAGGCGTTTGAGGTCGACACCGAGCTTGTGCTGCGCCTCTTTCGCCGCGATGTACTCGGCGTTCTCCTTCAAGTCGCCCTTCTCCTTCGCCTCCGCGACTTCCTTTGCGATGGCCAAGGTGTCCACAGTCCGCATCTTCTCCTCCAAAGCGCGCTTCTCGTCGAGCTTCTTCTTCGTGACGAGCATTCCCTTCGGAGCGGAATTCTTCTTGTGGTCGTCGTCCGTGTGGAACTTGTAGTCCGGATACTTCTCAAGAATCTTGCTTCTGAGCTGGGCCTTGTAGATTCCGTCGAGTTTCGGGATGTCGTCCACAATCGTGTACATGTGAGCCATAGTCTCCATGTCCCCCGACATCATGAACGAAGCGTATATGCTCTCGCTCTCGCCCTTCGCAGGCTCGAAGAGAATCTTGCAGATGTTCGAAATCGACTTTTTGTTGTCCGTCGCGTTCACATGGTTGTCAATCGCCTTGAACGAAAGCGAGATGATGTTGACGAGGGCGATGAGCTGCTTCTGCTCAGGAATTCCGATTTCCTTGAACCACTCCTCGTCCCTGCACTCGTCGAAGAAGAAGTATATGGAATCCCTGTAGACCCTGTAGTCGTCGAACGCGGCGCGCGCGAGCTGCTGCACGCGGTCCTTGTGCCCCTTTTCGATGAGGACAAGGAGCATGTCCTTGTCGAGGACCGCCGGGAAAAGCTTCACATACTGGTCGACCCAATCGCGCAAGTCGAGGATGCATTCCAGGAAATCCTTCCTGAGGGAAGTGTTCTTGGAGTCCTTGAGGGACGCGTACATTTTCTTCGGATCTTCGATTTTCCTGTATATTGACTCGAACGAGAGCGCGTCCGAATTCTGGATTATGTAGTCGGGGTAAATCTTCTTGAGCACGAGATATGAAGCCACGATGAACTCGGACATCTTTCCGTCGAACGTGTTGATGTACGACTTGAGATATCCGACGAAGTAGTCGCGCATGTCGACGAAGAACTCGCTCGCGTTGTCCGCCCCATCGTTGTTGAAATACTTCATCGCGATGTCCACGCGCGGGAAGAAGAGCTTCTGCGCCTTGAACTCGTTGCTGAGCTTCTCCTCAGGAGTTATAGGAGCGTCCCTGACAGTGTATTCGTTCGCGCTGTTCTTGTCGAAGATGTCGTTGCTCTCGAGGATTTTCTTGGCGGACGTGTTCCACGACGTCCACTCGGAAGGCGTCAGAATCGAAGGAACAAGCTCTGCCTTTATCTTCTTTATATCGCAACTGTTTCCAAAACTCCTTATGAGCATCTTGAGGGCCCAAACCTTGTCCTCTTTTATCTTGGCAGCCAACGCGGCAGGCTTTCTCGCCTTGAGCACGAGGAAATGGTTTTTCGGAAGCGGAGTGAGGCAGGAAACCGCCATCTTGAGGGAAATCTCGTGGACACCGCAGCGTTTTCCGAAGTTTATCTTGAGGGTGTCCTGCTTGTTCTCGACCCCAGGAATGATCTCCGTTATGATTCCGACCTTCCAAGTCTTGTGGTAGACATAGTTGTTAACGTCGAACGCGATATGCTTCTCGAAGTCGTCGATCGCGTCGAAGACATTCCTGTAGCTCTGATGGAACCCCGCATCCCTGATGTACTCTTCGATGTGGCTGTGGTTCTTGTATTTTCTCTCGTAGCAATCGGCGATTTCCTTTCTTGAAACATTGTCCTTAGGATCGATGTTGAGGTTGATTTTGAGGATGTCGATGGCGGTGTCCCACTTCTCGTTGTCCTTGTAATACTGGAACAGCTGCATCATCAGCGTCGCGCTCTTGTCGGGATTGATGTGCTGGGCGATTTTCTTCTGGAGCAGCTTGAAGAACTCGATGTCGTTGGGGTTGCCCTTCACGAGCTTGTCCCAAATCGCGGTGACCTCGTTGGTGTTTTTCTGGGAGATGAACCTGAGGATGGCTTTTCTGTAATAGTCGAGAGCCTTAATCGGATCGGTCTCCTCGTAGTGCACGGCGAGAATTTTCGCGGCGGCAGCCTCCTCGACATCGGCCTTCACGAGCCTCTCGTAGAAGCTCCAAATCTGATCGGCCTTCTCGGACTTCTCGTTCTTGCAGCACTCGATTTGGGTTCTGAGAGCGAATTTGTTGTTCTCGTCCTCCCTGAGAATGGCATCGCAAAGACTCTCAACGATTGATTCCTTGTGATTGTTTGAAAAGATGTCGACAAGAGTCTCAAGGGCAGAATAATCAAGGGAGCCTTTCTTTATTCCGAGAATTCCTGAAAGATACAGGGCAACAATGCTGTCCTTCGAATGGGTGAGATGTTCATCGCAAATCTCTTTGATTTCATCGACGCAATCCTGCTCCTTCGCGGCTTCGACGATGCTGGCAAGCTCCGTCAAATTCGATTTTGTGTAGTTGCTGATTGTGGTGCGAGTCCATCTCTCCTCTTTCAGCATTTCCTGAACTGATTTTTTGAGTTCCTCAGACATTTTTATCTCCTGTCGAAAAATGTTTATAAAATGTTTTTATTTGTTCTTGTAAAGTTTGTAGACTTCTTCATCGAGCACCCGAATCTGAAGTTCGCAATTCTTGATTTCGTTGTTCACATAACCGTCCGGACATCTCGAATAGTAGTCGATAAGCCAGAAGTACATGTTTATTATTTTCGGCGTAAGAACCTGCTCATTGTTCGTCGGATCCTTCAGCTCGTTCTCCTTGGCAAAAATGTCCTGCTTGAGTTTGCTGACTTCCTGCTGCTTGAGCTGACGCTTGACGTTGAAGACACCGTACAGGATTCCATACACAGGAATCCACTCGAGCAGAGCACTGCCGGTGTACCCCTTCTCGCGCACCTGCTTTATGAGGCACAGAATCAACTCCGACTCAAGGAAGACGATGTTGATTTTCTGCGCGTCTATGAAGAAGGCCTCCCTGAAGAGAACCTTCGCGTTCTTCTCCTCGCCGCAAAGCGCGAAACAGTCCGCCATCTCCGCGAGAACTTTGGGAGAAGACGGAAGAAGGGTGTTCGCCTGCACCAGATGGTTCAAAGCCGTCTCGTACTCACCCAACTCCTTGTAGCAAAGCCCAAGCATACGCTGAATCTCCGCATTCTCCTCCGCATTCTGCTTTTGGATTCTTGAGCTTGAGGAAAAGCCCCCCTGAGGCAAATCTTCCTTTGACTTGCCCTCAGCCTCCAGATATGCGCCCAACGCCAATGTGAACACACCTTTCTGCGTGGCGAAGACTGCCCTCGGCTGTATGTTCTTCTCCCTCTCCTCCCTCTCAAGAAGGGTTTTGAAGGACTCCCAACGTGAGACAAGGGCATCCCCCTTCGACCGGGCCTCGGAAACATTCGAAGCCTGAATCTGGGACACTTTCGTCACATAGTCGGCCCAAAACGAACAGCACCAATGGGCGAAATTGATTTCCTTGTTCTCAAGGTCGAGCACGAGAGCCTCCGCAAGGATCCTTTTCGCTTCCTGCGCGTCCCCGCTCTCGAGTGATTTGTATGCTTTTTTCAATTCTTCTTCTGATGATTGGCTGTTCATAATGCGTACTTTCTATTATATGAAAAGCACTTTTTTAGTCAATAAATTTGCAAAAACCATAAAAAAATGGGGATAAGTTTATAAAGTGTTTTAATTATTATGTCAATACCTTTTTAGAAAAAAAATGAAAAATTCCAACATTCATTGAAACAAACCAAATATTTACAAACACGATAGTGATTTGATATTATCTGCGAACAATGAAAAAACGTTTTTTATCACCGTCTCTTCTTTCCGCGGACTTCTCCGATTTGAAATCCGCTCTAAAAAAAATAAAGGACTCAGGCTGCGAATTCGTCCACATAGATGTCATGGACGGACATTTCGTCCCTCAAATCACCTATGGGCAACCGGTAGTGAAATCTCTAAGACCGTACACGGACCTTTTGTTTGACGTACATCTCATGGTCGAAAGGCCGGAGGAGATGGTCGACTCGTTCGCCGAAGCGGGCGCCGACTACATAACTTTCCATTATGAGTCGACAGTGCACATACACCGGCTCATCCAGCACATACACGACATCGGGAAGAAAGCCGGCATATCGATTGTCCCGTCCACACCGGTCTCCGCAATTTCAGAGATTCTCGCGGACGTCGACATGGTTCTGGTCATGACGGTGAACCCCGGATTCGGCGGGCAGAAGCTCATCCCTTCGTGCGTGAAGAAGATTTCGGAACTAGAGCAGATTAAGTACGAGAACGGATACAAGTACCTGCTGTCTGTGGACGGCGGCGTGAACAACGACACAGTGGAATCGGTCGTCAACGCTGGGGCCGACGTGGTAGTCTCAGGCTCCGCTTTTTTCAGCGGCTCGTTCGACTGGGAATATTGAAAGGTGTTTCCAGTGTTAAAAAAAGGGAGAGGGGCTGAATTTTGAAGAAGACACCGTTGGAGAAGGCTCTTTACTACTTGAGCCGAAGAAAATTCACAAAATGCCTAGACGAACTCGAATCGTCGGTGGATCTGTACAGGGACAGTTTCAGCTATTATCTCGTAGGCGGAGTCGCATGCCTTTACTTGAACGACTTCGGAAACGCGAACCTTTACTTCCAAAAAGCAAGGCAGCAGCGGCAGACGGACACGACACTCCTCCTCGGTCAGGCCGTTCTCTACCTTAGGCACGGAGACACGAGCCGGGCCACCCAATACTACCTCGACGTCCTCGACTTGGACCACAACAACAAAGTCGCAAAGAAGGGATTGGCCTTCATAAGGGAAAAGGGGACATACGAAGAGATATACAGGCTCATAGACAGCAACGCCCTCAAAAGGTTCTACCCTCCCCTCGGATTGAACCCGTCGGTGGTGGCAGGTCTTTTCGCCGCAATCCTCATGGCGACCATTGCCATGGTATGCTTTCAGCTTTTCGGCGCGCACTTCGCGAGGGGAATCATATTCAAGAATTCAGGGAACGGACTGGAAGCTGCGGACTTCTCCATAACGACGGACGAGCTACAAAACGCGGCGCCGCTCCGCACGGACGGACAATTCACATACACACTCTCGGAAAGCGAAATAGAGAGGACTTACAAGAACGTCTACAAGCACGCGACGGAACCGTACAAGGGGGACGAATCGCTGCACAGGACGAACCTCGCCCGTTCGGAAGCAAACCTGATACTCAACTCAAACGCCTCCGAAGTCTTCAAAGTGAAAACACAGGAGATTGTCGACGCGATAGAGGCCGACAGGGAGCACGAACCGACTTTCAGCACCATAATCGACAATTTCCAATGCGAGGACGTACTGAGAGACCCGGAGAGGTACGACGGATGCTACGTAGTATGGACGGGCATGCTCGCAAGTCCAGAGACAGTGAACGGTGTCTACAAGTGCAAATTCCTCGTATGGGACGACAGCATAGAGAGACTCTTCGGCAATTTCGACCTTTACTTCCAGAAAGTCCCGGCGACGCCTATTTCAGGCGACAGAATCGTCCAGGTATTGGCGAAGATAAAAGTCGACACAATAAATGGAAAAAAGAGCATTTCGCTGATAGAGAAATCGAACACGGTGATGCTCAGGAATCAGGAAAAAGTGCAATCGCTGAACCAGAATTGATTTTTTGCGGGGAATAACAAAAAATTCATTATTTTTTTGCAGAAAACGAAAAATTCGACATAAGTTATTTGTGTCGGACAAAGAGATTTTTGTCAGGCAAAAAAATATCAAGATTCAGATTGGTTTCACGCTAGGAGAAAAACATGGCAGAGAAAAAAAACGCGGCGGCGACATCGGAAATGTCGGATAAACTGAAAGCTCTCGAAGCAGCCCGCCTGCAAATCGAAAAGCAGTTCGGATCGGGCGCGCTGATGACGCTCGGAGAGCACGCGGACATGAACACGGTCGACGTAGTCCCATCAGGCTCGATACTCCTCGACGAGGCGCTCGGCGTAGGAGGATATCCGAGAGGAAGAATCATCGAGATGTACGGACCGGAAAGCTCCGGAAAAACGACACTCGCCCTCCATGCGGTCGCAGAAGCGCAGAAGCTCGGAGGAATAGCCGCGTTCATCGACGCGGAGCACGCCCTTGACCCAGTGTACGCCAAGAACTTGGGCGTCGATGTAGACCACCTTCTCGTCTCGCAGCCAGATTCAGGAGAGCAGGCCCTGGAAATCACAGAGCAGCTCGTGCGTTCGGGCGCGGTCGACATAATCGTAGTGGACTCCGTGGCCGCATTGACTCCGCAAAAGGAAATAGAAGGCGAGATGGGCGACTCGGTCATGGGAGTCCAAGCCCGACTCATGAGCCAAGCGCTCAGAAAGCTCACTGCGATTGTCGGAAAAAGCAAGTGCATCATCATCTTCATAAACCAGATCCGCATGAAAATCGGTGTCATGTTCGGCAACCCGGAGACAACGACAGGCGGCAACGCCCTCAAATTCTACTCGTCATTGCGCCTTGAAATCAGGCGCATCGGCTCAATAGACGGAAAGGGCGAAGAGGAGGCCGTCGGAAACCAGGTGCGGGTCAAAATAGTAAAGAACAAAGTCGCGCCGCCGTTCAGAAAGGTCGAACTCGACATATACTTCGGCAAGGGAATTTCCGCGACGGCGTCGATTCTCGATTCGGCGGTGAAGCACGGACTCATAGACAAGAGGGGCGCGTGGTACACACGAGGCGACGAGAAAATCGGACAGGGAAAGGAGAACGCAATCGCATACCTGACAAACAACCCTGAGTACACGCACAACCTTGAGGTCCAGCTCCGCGACGAGATTTTCCCGGGCCAAATCCTAAAAACAAAGGAAGGCGAGCCAGTGTATCCAGAGCAGGTCGAGCACATGAAGGCGAAGGAGAAGGAAGCCGCCGAAAAGGCAAAGGCCGAGGAGAAGGCAAGGAAAGAGGCCGAAAAGGCAGAAAAGACCGCAAGCAAGGCTGGTCAGGACGAAACAATAGAGGTTCCGGCAGCTTCACAAGAGCCTGCCGTGGCAGAGAGCGGCGATGCTGCTTTCTGAACTCCTGGTGCTGGGGCTTGGCTCAAACACCCCCAGAGGCGAAGACAGCTGCGTCGATTTGCTCAGGAAAGCATGCGTACAGCTGTCTCGCCTTTTCACAATTTTCGAAGTGTCCTCAGTCTACCGCACGAAGCCGATGTACATGGAAAAACAAGAGCGGTTCCACAACATGGTGGTCTGCGGCATTCCAGCACCAGGCACATCGCCGATGGAGCTGCTCGGTGAAATCCACAGGATAGAGGCCTCTCTTGGACGCGACAGAAGCAGGGAAATCAGGAACGGACCTCGCACACTCGACATAGACATAGAGATGTTCGGGACAGAGTCGGTTGACGAGCCAGCTCTCCAGATTCCCCATCCAAGGATACGAGAAAGGGCGTTCGTCCTTGTGCCGCTGGACGATGCGCTTTCAGGGAAATTCATGCGGCTGAAAGATTCAGTAGCCAAATTCCTTGGAGTGGATTTCAGCGACATAAAAAGCGGCGACAACGATGTGGAATTTTTCATGGATAAAAATTCATTTATGATGCCGATAAAGAACATGCTCAACATTGTTGAAAAAAAAGATTGATGGTTTTTATGGAAAAAAGAAAATTTTCTGCAGGACAGTTCGACGGTCCGCTCGACCTCCTTTGGGCACTCATAAAAGAAAACAAAGTGGACATATACGACATACCCATAGCCGAAATCACAGAGCAGTTCCTCGACTACCTCGACTACGCATCGAGCGTGGATCTTGGAGACCTGTCGGACTTCTACAGGATGGCGTCGAAACTGCTGCACATAAAGAGCAGGATGATGCTTCCCGTGGAACCGGATCTTGACGACGAGTTCGACTTCGACGATCCGAGGGAGGATCTGGTCGACTCGCTGATCGAATACCAAAGGTTCAAGCAGCTTTCATCACTCATGGAGACGAAGGAAGACGAGAGCGAGTGGAATTTCGAGAGGAAACGGATAAAACGGAAGCTTCCCGCAGACGAGAATCAAGATGACGTCTGGAAAAAAATCGATACTGCGGAACTGCTTGACCAGATGCAGCACATATTCAAAAAATTGATGACGGATTTTTCCGACTCAAAAATATTGGACATGTACGAGGAGATTTCCGTAAACGAAAAGCTTACGTTGATAGAAGAATTCTTCTCAAAAAAAGAGGAATTCATGTTCACGGATTTGATAGTAAGAAAAGGAAACCAACTGGACTTGGTGTGCGCATTCATGGCGATTTTGGAAGCGGTGAAATTCAAGATGGCAGCAATCTACCAGAACCGCATGTTCGGCGACATAAAAATCAGGAAATTCCAAAGCGCGCCGAACGATTGACCGGAAGTTTCATCCGGCGACTTATTTTGACAGGAAATGGTGTTTATGGCAGAAAACGAAAACGAACAGGAAAACGCGATCCCCTCTTTCGACACATGCGAAAAAAAGGCGGCTTTCATAGAAATGATTCTCTTTCTAGAAAGCGAACCGCAAAGCACAGAATCAATAATGAAGACGACAGGCCTCAGTGAAGACGACGTTGAAAAAGCAATAGATTATCTTAAGGAAAAATATTCAGCAGACGAATCAGGACTGGAGCTGTCGTTCATCACAGGAGGATACGTCCTCTCTCCGAGGAAAATCTACTGGAGCGCAGTGAAAGACAAATATGGAAGGAAGAACGAAGGCAAGTTGTCGCGCTCGGCGTTGGAGACTCTCACGATAATAGCATACAAACAGCCGATAACAAGGTCTGAGATAGAAGCGATAAGAGGAGTTCCGCCCGACAACATGATAAGAATGCTTTCGGAAAGGAAGCTCGTCAAGGAAGTGGGAAAGAAGGACGCCCCTGGAAAACCGACTCTTTTTGGGACGACGGAAGAATTTCTGCGGTTCTTCCAATTGAATTCAATCGCGGACTTGCCTAAACTTGATGAAAAAGATGAAGAGAGGTTCGTACTTGCTCGCTGAAAAAACAAATTCGACAAGACTCCAGGCATTTCTCGCGCACTGCGGAGTAGCAAGCCGCCGCGCGAGCGAAAAACTCATACTGGACGGCAGGGTCTCCGTGAACGGCACCACAGTCACGGAGCTCGGAGTGAAGGTCTCCAAGACGGACATTGTACTTGTAGACGGAAAACAAGTTAGACCGGAAATCGAAAAGCGCTACATATTGATGAACAAACCCGCAGGGTACGTCTGCTCGCAATCGGACGAGCAAGGCAGGCCAGTCGCGGTCGATCTGCTGAAAAGCGCATTTTCTGAGCGGCTGTACAACGTTGGGAGACTGGACATGTTCTCTACCGGAGCTATAATCTTCACCAACGATGGAGACTTCGCGGCTAAGATTTCGCATCCAAGCGCGGAAATCGAAAAAGAGTACATAGTCGAATCGTCCCTTCCGCTGCCCAGAAGCCTCGCCGAACGATTCCGCAAGGGAGTCAGGGTCGACGGAGTGTTCTACAAGGCAAAAGACGCGCAGGAGCTGAATTCCCACAAAATGAAAGTCGTGCTTTTGGAGGGGAAAAACAGGGAAATACGAAAAGTGTTCGACGATGCCGGAGTCGCGATAAGGAGCCTGGAAAGAGTCAGGATAGGAACTCTGCAGCTGGGAGCGCTAAAAGTTGGAGAATTCAGGGAACTGTCCGACTTTGAAGTCTCGTCGCTGCTGAACATATGCAAATCAAAAGGAGAAAAATCGTGGTAATTGCAATGGATGGCCCTGCGGGGACTGGAAAATCGACCATCGCTTCGATAATAGCGAAAAAGCTGGGCATTGTTTACCTCAACAGCGGAAGCTTCTACAGGGCTTTGACATTGGCCCTGAACGAAGAGGGAATCGACATCGGCGACGAACGGCCGGTAGTTGAATTCTGCAAAAGACAGAAGCTCGACTACAAGGACTCCCATCTTTACTTGAACGGAAAAGACGTGGAAAACAGACTTCACGAGGACGGTGTAAGCTCAAAAGTCGCCCAAGTATCTTCGATTGTCGAAATACGCCATCTCGTGAACGACAGGATGAGGGAATTGACGGCAAAGCTGAGCATAATATGCGAAGGCCGCGACATGACGACTGTCGTGTTCCCGGACGCAGAGTACAAATTCTACCTCGACGCATCGATAGACGTCCAGGCGCAGAGGAGATTCGACCAAGGTGTCAGCAACATGACTCTCGAAGAAATCAGGGAAGCCATAAAAAAACGGGACGAAATAGACAAAAACAAGAAGGAGGGCGCACTGAAACGCGCCCCAGACGCATTCTACATCGACACTTCCGCCTTGACCATTGACAATGTTTGTGAAATAATTTTGAGCAAAATTCATTTTAAAGGGTCTAGTATGGAACAGAAGGAAGTGGAAAAGGGAGAGTCGTTAAAGGATTCTATCCAGACACAATTAGAGGAGTCGCTCAAGAGCCTTGGAGCTGTTGAGGATGGACAGCTCGCAACAGGCAAAGTCGTTCAGATCACAAATGATTATGTTTTTGTTGATTTTGGATATAAATCTGAAGGCCGGATTCCTGTTCAGGAATTTGCAGGAAAATTGCCAAAAGAAGGCGACAACTTGGACATCGTCGTTGTGAAGAAAGACGGACGCAACGGTCCAGAGATTTCTTTCACAAAGGCGCAGGCAAAACAATTGTGGAAAGATTTGAGAAAAGCCTTCGACGACAAGCTTCTTGTCGACGGAATCATCGAAAAGGAAGTCAGAGGTGGTTTCGAAGTCAATCTCGGCGGAGACATTCACGCCTTCCTTCCAATAAGCCAGTCTGACGCGCAGAAAGTCGAGACACCGAGCAAACTCATCGGTGTTTCATCAAAGTTTTATATCGAGCGCTTGTATTCAGAAAACAAGCAGAACGTCGTGGTCAACCGCAGAAAATACCTTGAAGAGATAATTTCCACAGCCCGCGACAAGTTCTTTGCAGAGACTCAGATCGGAGCGACTGTCAAAGGCGTCGTCAAAAGCTTCACAAGTTTCGGCGCATTTGTCGACCTCGGTGGATTCGACGGTCTCCTTCACATAAACGACATGAGTTGGGGTCATGTCACACGTCCTAGGGACTTTGTGAAGAAAGGACAGGAAATTGAGCTCAAAGTAATCCGCCTCACACCAGAGGAAAAGAGAATCAATCTCTCTCTCAAGCATTTCACAGAAGATCCATGGCTCCATTTCGAGGACAGGTATCACATCAACGACATAGTCGAGGGAACCGTCACAAAAATAACGGACTTCGGAGCGTTCATTGAACTCGAAGAAGGAATCGAAGGTCTTGCGCACATATCAGAATTCAGCTGGACGAAGAAGGTCAACAAACCGTCCGATGTCGTGAAGATCGGCGACAAGATAAAGTGCATGGTTCTCGGATATGACATTCAGGGAGGAAGAGTCTCATTGGGATTGAAGCAGGTTCAGTCTTGGGACGAAATCCTCGACAAATATCCAGTAGGAGCGAAAGTCCACGGAAAGGTCAGCAAAATCAATCCGAACAGCGCCCTCATCGAACTTGAGGACAACCTTGACGCGGTTTTGCACTCCGAGGACATTTCATGGACAAAGAAGGTCAAGCATGCGGGAAGCGTTCTCGATGTAAACCAGGAGCTCGACGTGATAATCCTTGAGAACGACGAGGAGAACCACCGTGTCACGGTAGGCATCAAGCAGCTCACCGAGAACCCGTGGAAGAAGTTCGCTGAAGAGTACAAAGTCGGCGACACTTTCGAGGGTGAAATAACGTCTATTACGGACTTCGGAATTTTCGTCAAGGCTCCAAGCGGAATCGAGGGATTGGTCAACAAGGCGAACCTCAGCGAAAGCCGCGACACTCCGTTCGAGGAAGCAGTGAAGAAGTACAATGTCGGCGACAAGGTCAATGTCTATGTTGTCGACATCAACGTGGACAAGGAAAAAGTCGCTTTCTCTGTGAAAGAGTACAAGAAAGCGCAGGCCCGCAAAGAGATTTCTCAGTACATGGCTTCATCAGAAGCTTCGGACGAGGCATACACTCTCGCCGACATGATGAAGTCGAAAGAGTAGTCTTCTCGGTTTCATACTGATTCGTGCGTTCAGAACTCATTGTTGATTCATTCAATTGGCAGTGGGTTCTATTTTCTTTGAAAAGCGTTTGTGCTTTTTATAACGGTGTAAACAAATGTCAGAAAGTAAAGATTTTGAAAAAAATGAGGGTGTCGAGGGCTACACACTCAACGACTCGATTGAATCGACAATCGGAAAATTCAGGAAAGTCCTTCTTGTCGCTTTGGCACTTTTCGTGGTGGCAGTGGTGGCAGTCGTTGTCGGCATAGTTGTCCACTCAAACTCGGTAGAGTCAGGGCTTGAGAAGGTCGACGCAATCTACTTTTCATTGGCCAACGCAAAAGCCGATTCCACAGCGGAAGAAATAAAGAAGCTGCAGGACACGTCAATCGAGCAGTTGTCAAAGCTTTCATCATCGTCTGGAGCCGTGTCGCTCAGGGCTTCGATGCTGTTGGCGGATTTGTATTTTCAGCAGGGAAAATTCGAAGAAGCGAAAGACGCTTGGCTGAAGGCGGCTTCGGTAAAAAAGGATGCCTACACAAATTCAATCGCATACTACAATGCGGCGGTCTGCTCTGAGAATTTGAACGATTTGGATTCTGCGTTGTCTTACTACGGAGCGGCATCCGACAATCCGGATTTTCTCTTGGTGGATCACGCTTTGTTCAGTCTCGGCAGGACACAGGAGAAAAAAGGCGACTCTGTGGCGGCCTCGGAAACATACCAGAAGCTCAACGACATGCATCCAAATTCGAATTGGGCGAAAATGGCTAAATCGCGTTTGATTGAATTGAAATTGTCAAAATAGACAACACATAATCATGCTTACGGAAAGTTCCATCACAAAACAAAACAAGCGCCTTCTGTCATGTTTTTTCTTGTGGTGGACTTTTTTTTTATCAAGTTGCGGATTGGACACGGTAATATCGATAAACGAACCTACAATTACGAAAAACGACCCATTGTACAGCAGCGACGACTACTTGACCTGGTACTTCAGCTTCACAACAAATGAAAGAAACCAGCAGGACTCATTCGTTGGCACGGAAATCTACTACAAAATCTACAACAACTACTCGAACCTCGTATCCCAGCGCAACGCCATAACCTCAGTCAATTACACAAGCAACGGAACGGCTGCGGCCACAAAAATGATAGACACCTACACATATCAGCCACTAGGCACAAATCCAGTGATCGGGAACTCCCCGTTCATAGAGAGCACGGGAACAAACACGGATGTAGTTTTAAGGCTGAAGACATATACCGGAAACGAGTCCTACATTGGAGAGGACATAGAAAGCTTTAGAGCATGCCTGAAAATTGCGGGGGAGCTGCAGACATCGACAGGAGGCGAGTACATAGTCCCGTTCAGAATCGGAAACACGAAGTCGTTTGATTTTTTCGACGATGACAACGATGACCTTTCTGGCACACGCGATGTCGAACCAGAGAATGGAGACTCGGACTTCTACTACAACTCCTCCCCTTCTTCAACGGACACCTACTACGTCCAACTGTTCGCTGTCGGTGTCGCATTCGATTCAGACAACCTGTCGAACACATACAGCCTGGTGCTGGATTTGGGTTCAGTTCCGATAAAAAAAGGAAGCTGAATCATTGACTATTTTTTTAAATTTCTATATAGTATTTTTCATCGTTTGAGATTGTAGCTCAGCTGGATTAGAGCATCTGCCTTCTAAGCAGAGGGTCGCTGGTTCGAGCCCAGTCAGTCTCAAAGTCGGCGAAGCCTTGTTTTTGGGGCTTCGCCTTTTTTGTGCGCTGGAAAAACGCACCCTACACTGCCATCTCAGCCATTCTCCTGACCTTTCCACGCCAGCCTTCGACGAACCAATCGGGCGCGACAGGGACGGCGTTCTCCCCTCGGGCGAGAATCCATTCCATCACCTTCATCTCCTGAGTCGAAGAGAATTCTATCCTTGTCTTTCCTTCGCCGTCGAAATCCGTGACGACCTGGTTGTCGGCCCAGACGCACTCCTTCACGAACTGCCGGGCGTCGCCGTAGAAATCGACAACGAAGTCGACGGGATCCTCGCCCATGAACGCGCCGAATTTTCCGCCTCCGCAGCGGGATGAGAATTCAAAATCATCAGGGAGAGAGAACTTCTCGTCAGTGACTGAAACGTTCTCCATGCGGTCAAGGGCGAAGAGCCGGACAGCGTCCTTTCCGAAATCCAGGGCGAACAGAAAGCCCCTTCCTTCGTCCATCAGAATCTGGTAGGGAGCGACACGGCGGTGCGACGTCTCGGTGTGCCATCGGCCGCTGTAGTCGAACTCCACAACCATGTCCTCCCGAATCGAGCGCATCACGGCCTTCCATGTTTTCTCGTCCGAGGAAAAGGCCGGACGGGGAGGAACCGCGATTCTATCAAGAAGGGAGCTTTTTCCAATCCCCTGTGTGTCGGCCACGAAATCAATCACGTCGGAAATCGACTTGTAGAGAGGACTGCCTCTGAAACTCGAAAGGAGAGTCTTCGCAGCCGAAAGATAGAATACGTCGTCCGAGGAGATGTTGTTCAGCGCGAACTCGAATTTGTCGTCGCTGTAGAAGTAGCCTCCTTTCTGCCTGTCGAATTCCAAAGGAGCGTGGAAGAAAGTCCTGAGAGTGTCGATGTCGCGGTTTATCGTGGCCTCCCCCACGTTGCCGTAGCCGGTCTGCTCGCAGTAGAGTTTTCGGAGCCGCCGGTTGTCAGGATAGAGGTTCGCCTTGATTGCGTTGTGGATGATTATGAGTCTCTCAAGCATCTTCTTGTTGAGGACCCGCTCTGTTTTTCTCTTGGTCTGTTTCATGGAACACAGTATACCACCACTCCCTATCAATTCGTGATAATGAAGTTTTTTTTGACAGATATTTTCCATAAGTTGAAGAATCTGATTGCGGATTTGCCGATTTGTTTTGCAGTTCTGCAATTTTTTTCGTCTTCGGAACATGCGATTATCTACCTGTAAGCCGGACGGGAAAACGAAGCCCAGCCGGAGCTTACAAGGAGTTACAATGAAGTTGATAAAAGTTTTCGCCGCCGTCTGTCTGTTGGGAAGCGCGTTCTGTTCCTGCAAGACATTGGATTCAAAAGAGAAGCCGTCAAAGACCGAACCGAAGAAGGTCGAGAAGCCGGAGACAGTGACATTTCCCTCGAAGGACGGTATTCCCGTCACCGCGGACCTCTACATGGCATACGGAAGGGACGCGCCTCTCATCCTCCTGTGCCACAGGGCGAACTGATCCAGGGGGGAATATCTTGAAATCGCGCCGAAGCTCAACCTTTTGGGGTTCAACGCAATCGCAATCGACCAGCGTTCAGGAAAGACAAAGAACGAAATCGACAACGCGACGAAGCTTGCCGCGGAAGCAGCGGGAAAAGGCACGACCTACCTCGACGCGGTGCAGGACATCCAGTCGGCAATCGAATACGCCTCGAAACTTTCGAAGAGGAAAATCATACTCTGGGGTTCATCGTATTCTTCAAGTCTCGGATTCGTGCTGGCCAAGTCGAACCAAGACAAAATAGCGGCATACCTCGCATTCTCGCCGGGAGAATACTTCACAGACCTCGGAAAGCCCGCCGACTGGGTCGCGTCAGAAGCGAAGGATTTGAAAGTTCCGTCGTTCGTCACATCGCGGCCGTCGGAGCGCAAAGACGCAAAGCCAATCTTCGACGCGATAGAAAACAAGGACAAGACGTACTTCGTGCCGGAAACGGACAGCAAGCACGGTTCCCAGGCACTCTATGAAGCCACTGTCGGAAACGAGGCGAGCTGGAAAGCGGTGGAAGCGTTCCTTGGAAGATTCAGCGAATAAGCAGACTTCGACATCGTAAAATTTTCACTGCGGCTGGAAACGCCTCCTTTTCCAGCCGCAGTTTTTATGCTCTAATAGTGCCTACAGGAGACAGATGGAATATTCGACAACAGCTATGAATTCCGAGAAATTGAGGGTCGAACCCGTTTTCGTGACCGAAGAGGTTTCAGGAAGGGAAATCGACGAGAACGTGGGGGACAGGTTCAGGGTGATTCTCTTCACGGAAGGAAACTTCACGGCTGGAATCAACGGCGACCACATTCATGTCATTTCGCCCGCGGTGATGTGTCTGAACGAAAACGACAGGATAACGATTCCCGGCAGCGACACCACGCGAATAAAATGCAGGCAGTTCTTGTTCAGTCCTCGTTTTCTCAACAAAAAACTCAATTTCGAGAACATACTTGAAAAAGGACCGGACGCGGAAAGCGAAGTCGTGGAAAACAGGATGATTCTCAAGACGCACATCGACAGCATGGAATTGAATTATTTCCGATACATAAAACCGGAGGATTGGGCGCGCATAAACGATTTGATGGAAAAGGCCAGGTTCCAGCTCACAGCGCAGGATTCGGGATGGTGGCCATGCAAGACGCGCTCGTTCTTGACGGAGCTTCTGTTCTTCAACGCCCAGCTTTTCGAACTCAGACAGAACGAAAGCAAGGAAGTCTCCCCGTCTGCGGTCAGCGCGAGCTTCAAGCCCATGCTGGACTACATCGCGCGCTCATACGACAAGAAGATAACGCTGGAAGACCTCTCGCAGAGATTCGGAACGAACAGGACAGACCTCAACAAACTCTTCAAGAAAGAGACAGGAATGACGGCAATCAAGTATGTAATCGACCTCAGGCTCAGAATCGCGCGCTCGCTCCTAAAGGACACCGACCTTCCAGTCGAGCGCATAGCCGAGCAAACCGGATTCGCGGACTCCCCCCACCTTGAGCGTCTTTTCAAGCAGAAGTACAAAATGATTCCGGGCGATGCGAGATAGGGGGAAATGGCAGTCGGGTCATTGCAGAAACTAAGCTTTTTCTGTGATAGAATCGAAAAATGTTTTCAAAAAAGTACACAAAATCGTTTTTTACAATGCCAACGGCGGCCCTCTTGCTTCTGTTGGCTTTTTCCTGCGCCACGCCCGCGAATGTGAACACGGACTTGTCCGGCGGAGAACGCGGGAACACTGAGCAGAACCAAGCGCAGACTGAAAATCACGGCGACAAGGAAGCGGAAAAGGCGAAGAAAGCCGAGGAAGCCAAAAGAAAAGAGCTTGAGAGGAAACTCCAGAACGCATCGTCCACAATCGACATGCTCTTCGCCGGGGACGTGATGGCGCACGAGGAGAACTTCAAGCCCGGAAGATTCGACAGGATTTGGAAATACGTCGCCCCAAAAATCCAGGCGGCCGATTTGGCGTTCTGCAACCTCGAAAGCCCGGTCATGGATTCAAAAAAGTGGATGTCCTACCCCACCTTCAACATGCACACGAGCTACGTCGAAGAGGCCATCAAGGCGGGTTTCGACGTGTTCTCGCTCGCGAACAACCACACGAACGACCAATACCTCAAGGGAATCAACTCCACGAGGGAATATTTCAAGAGCAGGAACGACGTCTGGGCTGCGGGATTGAGGGAAAAACCGGACGGGCCGCTCACCTACCAGATTGTCGAAAAGGAAGTGGAGCTGAAAGACGAGAACGGAAACGCGATTTTGGCGAAAGACGAAAGCGGGAACGAAAAGCCGATGACCGACAAATGGCGAATCCTTTTCGTGGCGATGACGGAGCTTTTGAACAGGAACGACTACGAAAGCTACATCGACCACTATCCGAGGAACAGGCGGACGCAGTTCAAGGAAGCGTTGAAGAAACTCAGAAGCGAGAACGAGCACGATTTGTTCATCGTGTCGGTGCACACGGACGAGCCTGAATACGTGCTCAAAGTCTCGGCCGACCACCGCTCGTTCTGCCACCAGCTCATAGACGAGTGCGGGGTCGACATCGTATGGGGGAACCACCCCCACGTCGTGCAGGAATGGGAGAAAGTCGAGACCAAGGACAAGAGGGACGCGTTCATAATGTACGCGAACGGAAACACAATCTCCGGGCAGAGGCGGACGCAGCACTTCGACAATCCGGGCGATAGCTTCGACTACAGGGGCGAAGGGATTTTCATGGAGCTTTCATTCGAGAAGAGGCGCGTAAAAAAAGACGGAGAGAAGAAATCCACGCTCAAAAAGACGAAGGCGAGCCTCATAACGGTCATGGTGGCGGCAGACGACAGATACGTAATCAGATTCCTGGACGACAGGCTTTTGGAAGTGCTTGACGAGGCCGAATACCTTCAATGGAAGGACTATCTCTCAAAGCGGAAGAAGCTAATGGAATCCTACCTGCCAAAAGGGGACTGGTGAACGTCAAAAAACGGCGAGGAAAAAAGAAACGATTTTCTGCTATAATAATTTTTTCAGCACACAAGAAAAAGAAACACAAACCTTTAGGGAAAAATAGAAAACATATAGGAAAACATAGATGGATTATCAGAAACTACCAGTTTACGAACAGAAGGAAAAAATCCTTGAATCGCTCAAGAACAACCAAGTGATAGTCGTGCAGAGCCCCACAGGCTCTGGAAAGACGACACAGATACCGGTCATCCTGCACGAGGCCGGCTACTCCGAGAACGGCATGATAGCAGTCACGCAGCCGAGAAGAATCGCGGCGTTGAGCGTGTCGGAATTCATAGCCAAGCAGCTGGGGACGACATATCCGGGTCTTGTCGGCTACAAGATGAGGTTCGACGACAAGACGGACGCAACAACGAAAATCAAAATCATGACGGACGGAATCCTCTTGCAGGAGATGAAGCTCGACCCGTGGCTGCACAACTACTCGGTGATGATGGTCGACGAGGCGCACGAGAGAAGCCTGAACATCGACTTCGTGCTCGGCCTTTTGAAGCGCGTTCTGCAGGCGCGGCCGGAATTCAAGGTGATTGTGTCGAGCGCGACGATGAACGCGGAGGCCTTCTCCAAATACTTCAACGACGCTCCGATTGTCACGATAGACACGCAGACGTTCCCGGTCACGATGATTTACGACCCGCCGGAAGGAAAGACGACCACATCGACAGCAATCGGCTCGGAACTGCTCCTGCAGAAAATCGAGACGACAGTCGAGCGTGTCATCGACAACGGGGAAAAGGGCGACATCCTCATCTTCCTTCCAGGAGAGAAAATCATCAAGGACTGCGTGCAGCGGCTCTCCTACTCGCCCGTCAGGCACAAGCTCCACATAATCCCGCTCTACGGCAGACTTCCGAAAGAGGAGCAGGAGCGCGTTTTCGAAAAAGCGCCGCTCGGAAAGCGCAAGGTCGTCATCTCCACGAACATCGCTGAGACTTCGGTCACGATAAACGGAATAACGACGGTAATCGACTCGGGACTCGCGAAGCTCAACTTCTACTCGCCCAAAACGTACACGTCGTCGCTAATCGAAACGCCGGTGAGCAAAGCGAGCTGCAACCAGAGAAGAGGAAGGGCCGGCCGAACGCAAGCGGGAACCTGCTACCGCCTCTACAAAAGGGAAGACTTCGAGAGGCGCGACGAATACACGACGGAGGAAATCCACAGGACGGACTTGAGCGAGGTCGTGCTTCGGATGTCGGAACTCGGAATCACGGAATTCGGCCAATTCGACTTCATCTCGCCGCCTGACGCGGCCGGAATACAGGGCGCGATAGAGACGCTCAACTTCCTCGGCGCGCTCGAAAGCGACAACACGCTCTCAAAAATCGGAAAGATGATGGTGGAATTCCCGCTTGAGCCTAGAATCAGCAGAATCATCGTAGAAAGCATAATGAGATACCCGGACGTGCTCGAGGAGACGCTCATCGCAGCCGCGTTCATGAGCACGCACTCTCCATTCATACTGCCGCCGGGAGAGGAGATGGAGGCGAGGAAGGCGCACCACTCTTTCCGCGACATGCAGGGCGATTTCGTGAGCTACGTCAAGCTTTTCAGAACGTACATGACGATGAAGAACAAGGCGAGGTTCTGCCAGAACAACTACCTAGACGAGAAAGTGATGGCGGAAATCGAGAACATCAAGAAGCAGCTCGAAGAGGAAATCAACCACATGGGAATCCCGATAACGTCCGGTGGCTCCATGGACGACTACCTCTGCTGCATCTCGTCGGGCCTCATCCAGTTCGTCTGCATCCGCGAGGGACGAGAAAGCTACCGCTCGCTCACGGCGGACCACATCTCAATTCACCCCGGAAGCTCCATGTTCAAGACCGACCCGCTCTACATCGTCGCGGGCGAAATCGTCAGGACGTCGAGGACATTCGCTTCTTCGGTCTCCCCTCTCACAAAGTCGCTCGTCAACAGAATTTCTCCTGAACTCGAAGAAAAACTCAACGCGGCAAGGGGAAGCAAAAAGACGCTCACCGGAAGCTACGAATTCAACGGGACGAATTTCTCGGACTTCAAGGGAAAGAAGCTCGGAAAGGACGACGGAATCTTCGGAGGGAAGCTGAGCAAGGAAGAGAAGGAGAAGCAGAAGAAGAACGACAGCGAAATCACTTTCGGCGGAATAACGTTCAAAATCGAGAAGGAGAAAGGCAAGAAGATTCTCGTCATGCCTCTCGAGCACCTCAAGGCCGCGCTGGAGCAGGAAAAAGACCAGAACAAGCTGGCGCAGGTCGCGGGAATCAGAGGCCGCCTCAAAATCGGCAAGTACGAGCTGATGAACGGAGAAAAGGCCGAAGTCATCTTCAAGGTCGCCAAGACGCTGAACCTCAAGCCGCTCTCGGAAGGCGAATATCCGAAGAACCTCAACATAAACATAAACGAGGAAGGCGGCAAGGAACTTTTGATGAGAAACCTGAAATTCGCGATGAGGATAATCGCCGCCAAGCAGAAGAAGGGAAAGAAGCAGAACGAATACGGCTTCGTCACCCTCCACTCGGACAGCAGGGGCACATACTGGTTCAAAATCAGCAGGGGCTTCCCGACCGCGTTGAACGAGACGCTCGCTTCTCTTGAGACTTTGGTCGACGAGAACATGCAGCTTTCTGACGAGCAGAAGGAAACCGCGAACTCGCTATACAGGACGGTGAATTCGCTGTTCAACGAATGAGAATACAAATGATTTTAAATTTCACAGGAGTTACAAAATGACACTGATACCAGTCGTTCTTTCTGGTGGAAGCGGGACAAGGCTTTGGCCGCTTTCGAGGGCTTCTTTTCCGAAGCAGCTTTTGAAATTGATTTCGGACTCGACGATGATACAGAGCACGGTGGACAGGTTGAAGGGGCTTTCTGTTTCAGACCCGATTGTGGTCTGCAACGAGAACCACAGGTTCATCATCGCGGAGCAGCTCATGGAAATCGGAGTGAAAAAGCCTTCCATAATCCTTGAGCCAATCGCCAAGAACACGGCACCCGCCATCGCCGCGGCCTGCCTGCAGGCGAAGAAAATCGACAAGGACGCTGTGGTTGTCGTCCTCCCGTCCGACCACGACATAAAGGACAAGGAGACCTTCCAGAACGCCGTGACGACCGCGGCCGAGGAAGCCATGAACGGAAGCCTCGTCACGTTCGGAATCAAGCCGACGCATCCGGCGACTGGCTATGGCTACATCAACGCGGAAAAATCGGACGGAAAAGTTCTGCCTCTCAAAAAATTCGTCGAAAAACCCGATTTCGACACGGCAAAGAAGTATGTCGAATCAGGCGACTATTTCTGGAATTCAGGAATGTTCATCTTCAAGGCCGAATCGTTCATCGAGGAAGTCAAGAAGTTTGACAATTCGATATACGAAATCACGCTCGCCTCGTTCGAGAAGGCCTCGGTCGATTTGGACTTCATCAGGCTTGAGAAGGAGAGCTTCTCGAAGAACCCTTCGATATCAATCGACTACGCCGTAATGGAAAAGACAAGCAGGGGCAAGGTAGTCCCGCTCGACGCAGGCTGGAGCGATGTCGGCTCGTGGTCTTCGCTCTGGGACGTCTCGGAGAAAGACGAAAACGGCAACGTCATCAAGGCGGACGCGGTTGAAATCGGACTCAAGGACTCGTTCGTCTACAGCAAGAAGACGGTCGCCGCAATCGGTTTGAAGGACGTCGTGATTGTGGACACGAAGGACGCGCTCTTGGTCGCCGACAAGTCAAAATCCGAGAACGTGAAGGAAATCGTGGACAAGCTCAAGGAGATGAAGAATCCGGTTGCGACCGAATCGAGCGTCGGCTACAGGCCATGGGGAACGTACGAGACGATAGAGCTTGGAAAGAGATACAGGGTGAAGCACATCATCGTGAAGCCCGGACAGAAGCTCAGCGTGCAGCTCCACTACCACAGGGCGGAGCACTGGATAATCGTGTCTGGAACCGCGAAAGTGCGGAACGGCGACAGGGAATTCATCCTCACGGAAAACCAGTCGACCTTCATTCCGCTAGGAACGGTGCACAACATCGAAAATCCGGGCAAACTCCCGCTCGAATTCATCGAAGTGCAGTCGGGCGGATACCTCGAAGAAGACGACATCGTCCGCTTCGAGGACATCTACGGAAGATGCAAATAAGCAAGTGACAAGAAAACAAAGCCTGTCCAACACAAAAACATTGGACAGGCTCAAAGCAAAAAATATGATTCAGCGCAGTTGCGTCTTTCCTTCGTTCTCAAGTCGCCACTTGATGCAGCGGTTCAGGTAGTCGACATACTCCTCGTTCTTGCACATGCCCTTGCCCTGGACGTCGGATATCTTGGCGACATCCTGCCCGTTGCACTTCGTCACCTTCATGACGATGTTCAAGGCAGGAACGTCGGTGTCGTTCGATATGTACGTCCCTATCCCGAACGCGACGCGCGACTTGTCCTTGAAATATCCATAGAGCTTGGACGCGCGCTCGAAGTCGAGACTGTCGCTGAACAGCAGGGTCTTGGACTTCGGGTCGAGTCCGAGTTTTTCATAGTGGCGAATCATCTTCTCGCCCCACTCGTACGGGTCGCCCGAATCGTGGCGCACGCCTGAGAAGAGTGTCGCGTATGTGAGCTGGAAGTCGCGGAGGAAGCAGTCGGTCGTTATGGTGTCGGTCAGCGCGGTTCCGTTCAGGACTCCGTACTCCTTCACCCATGCGTCCAGGGCGTACCAGTTGGAATAGGCGGGGTTGTGCTTGTGGTTGCCCTGCCCGGAGCACATTATCCACTCGTGAGCCATCGTGCCGACGGGGGTCACTCCGTATTTCTTCGCCAGTTCCACGTTGCTCGTTCCCACGAAGTTCGAATCCTTGAAAGAGGCGTTGTTCTCCTTCAACATCCTCACCGCCAAATCCTGCGCCTTCAGTGAAAGCCTTCTCCTCAAGCCGAATTCGCTGAAATTTCCGAGATTGTACTTTCCGTCGACCAAAGCCTGCACCTTCTCCGTCAGTTTTCTCTCGAACTGCCTCTGAAGCTCGTCCTCGTCGTATGCAAAGCGGAAGTACACTTCGTTCACAATCGCGAGAATCGGAATCTCGTACATCGAAGTGTTGAGCCAGGTTCCGCTCGCCTCGATGTTCAAGCCGCACTCGGCGTTGTCGTCAATCGTGAAGTCCTCGAACCTAGCGTGCCAGAGTCTGAGGAAATCCACATACGACCCCTTTATCCACCTGATTTTGTCGAGATAGGAAAGCTCGTCCTCCGTGAACCTGAGGGAGCAGAAGAGTTTCACCTGCCTCTTTATCTCCTCCACCATCTCCTTCGTGAAATGAACGTCCTTGTTCCTGCACTTGAACGTCCATGTCGTCTTGTACTCGCTGAACTGGTGGTAAATCGCCTGCCCCATCGAGAATTTGTAGGCGTCCTCCGACAGCAGACTCGTTATGATTTGCGACATGTTCCTTTCGTTGGCCATGAACCGCCTCCTTTTTTTTGTTATTATTAAATCGATAATAACATATAAATATTCAAATTGCAACAAAAAAAATCCGCCATCCATTCAAAAATGAAAGAGCGGATTCAAAATGAGAAACTATTTCGCGTCTGCCGTTTTTTGAGCCGCGGACGAAGGCGACTCAGCCGACTTCTCCCAGTCGACTCCAAGGATTCTGGCGGCCTTGCGCGCATTCGCGTTGTTCGTCTTCGCGTCTGGATTCGCCTGGTCGGCAAGGTTCTGCACGGTCGGCGTGACGGAAGCGTAGCGGGCTTTCGCGTAGATGTCCAAACCGGTTCCCTGGGTCGCCACATCCTTGCTCGCGAGGTACTGCTTGCAGATGTCCTCGTACTCAGCCCTGCCGTACTTGGCGAATTCCTTTCCGAGCGCGTAGCGGAGCGGCTTTCTCCTGTCGTCGGAAAGAACCTCCGAAGCCAAAGCCAAAATCTCCTGGGTTCCTGCATTGTTGCATTCGAGCAGGGCCGTAGCGACTTTCGCCTTTGTGTCGTCGCTGACCTTCTTCTTGGCGGTTATCTGCGAAACGAGGAATTCGTTGCCCTCGGCGGTGTTCATCTCGGCGATGACGGGATAGCAGGCTTTTTTCACGGAAGAATCAGGATCGTTCTTGGCGCGGTACACGAGATAAGGGACAGCCTCTGAAAGCTGCATCTTCTTGACTGCGGCGATGGCCTCAAGGCGGACCTTGGCGTGGTTGTCCTTCAATGCCTGCACAATCGTCTTCTCGACTTCGGAGCCTGAGAAATTCGAAAGCCCCTTCACGACATAAGTCCGAAGATTCGGGTCCCTGTCCTCGAACAAATCGGAGAGGACCGAGATTCCGTCCCCGCGCCTCGAAGCGTCCTCCGCGGCAATCTGGCCGATGGCCTCGGAAGCGTACATCCTTATGAAAGTGTTCTCGTCCTCGTTCTCGGCCATCTCGACGAGCTTGTCGTAGGTCTCGGAAGCATGGAGCGAGCCGAGAGTCTTCACCAGTGTCTGTTTCTGGGCGAGGCTCAAGTCCTCCTTCTCGAAATACTCTGTGAGGTACATGGCCTCGTCCCCGCCTCCGATTTTTCCGAGCGCGCCCAACGCTCCGTCGTAGTACTTCTCGTTGTCGCCCTCAAGCAGGTTCTCCACGGCAGGAATCGCTCCAGAAACCTTCAGCGCGCCGACATACGAGAACGCCATGTTCACGGTGTCAAGCGGCTCATCGTACGGGTCGTTCAGAATCATTATGGCGTAGTCCTCAAGGCAAGGATCCTCAAGCGTCTTGAAGAAATTCATGACCTGCTCCTTGACGCTCTTGCTCTTCGACTCCTCGTACAAGTCATAGGCCTCGTCCACGAACCGGACATCCTTGCGGTCTATCATCGTCTTGAGCAAATCCAGAATCTCGTCCTCAAGGCCGAATTTAAGGATGTCGGCGTTCTTCTTCCTGCCGTCGGGGTCGATGTTGTCCAAGTCGGCTATTTTGGCGGAATCCCCCGCCCTCGGCCGTTTAGACGGCGGCACGTCGCTTTCTCCGGCCTTGGAGTACGATGAGGTTCCGGTCTTTCCGCCGTCAGATTCGGCAGAGTCCAGAGACTCCTGGGGAAAAAACGGAAGCGGAATGAAAGCAAAAAGAGCCGCAATCAAAAAAACAGTCTTTCTCATTTTTACCTCTTGTCAAATTATGTTTCCGGCATGATACCTCTTCAGGAACTCGCTCCTGTAGGTCTCGAACCTGTCCTCGTCAATCGCGGTCCTGATTTCGGCCATCATGTTGTGGAGAAAATAGAGATTGTGGTAGCTCGCGAGAGTGCAGCTCAGAATCTCCTGCTCCTTGAAAAGATGCCTGAGATACGCCCTTGAGTAGGTCCTGCAAACTTTGCAGCCACACTCTTTATCTATCGGAGAAAAATCGCGCTCAAATCGCTTTTGTTTTATGGAAAGATTTCCGTCGTGCGTGAAGTAGCTTCCGTTGCGGGCGTTCCTTGTCGGAAGCACGCAGTCGAACATGTCGATTCCAGAATGAACAGCGTCGAGAATGTAGTCGGGTGTCCCGATTCCCATGACGTACTTCGCCTTCTCTTTGGGAAGGTGCTGTACGGTGTACTCAAGCATGGAAGCGAAAACCTCCGGCGGCTCGCCCACGCTCAAGCCTCCGATGGCGATGGCAGGCATGTCGAGGGAAGTCACGAACTCGGCGGAACGCTTCCTCAAGTCCTCGAAGAAATTCCCCTGCACAATCGGAAGCAAAAGCCCCTTGTACCCGGAATCGACCTTGCGAATCCATTCGGCCTTTGCCCTCGCCGCCCAGTTCTCGGTGACGTCGAGCGCGTGGAGGGCCTCCTCCTTGGGAATGCCGTAGCCGGTGCAGACGTCAAGGACCATCTGGATGTCGGAGTTGAACTGAGATTGCACATCCACGACCTTCTCCGGCGTGAAGAGGTGCCTTGAGCCGTCGATGTTGCTCTGGAATTCCGCCCCCTTCATGGAAATCTTCCTGAGTTTTGAAAGGCTCCAGACCTGGAAACCGCCAGAATCTGTCAGGAAGTTCCTCTTCCACTGGGAAAAACCGTGCAGGCCGCCCGCCTTCTCGATTATGTCGCTTCCGGGACGCAGATAGAGGTGGTAGGTGTTCGCGAGGATGATTTCGAAGCCGATTTCCTCCAAATCGTCCTTCGTCAAAGCCTTCACGGTGGCGTTCGTACCGACCGGCATGAATACAGGAGTCTGCACGTCCCCGTGCGGCAAGTGGAGAGTCCCCCTCCTCGCCTTTCCGTCCGCAGACTCGTGGTGGATATCAAAAATCTTTCCAATCATTTCACTCATATCAATAAGATTCTCCATAAAATAAAATAGAAGGGCGAAAGTCGAGTTTTCACAGAGCAATGGCAGAAACGAGCGGAAGCGGGGTTCCGTCAACAAAAACACTCAGCCACCGCGGAGCGGTACTGCCGTTTTTGTTGGCGGGTTCCCGCTGGGAGCTTGTTTCTGCAACTACGGTATGCATAAACTCGACATTCAACCTAAAAACTCCAATCAAGTTCGCGCGTAACGCAATACGACCACGGCTATGGCGATGAAGAGGAAAACCGGGAACCACGCGCCCATGAAGGGCGAAATAGCTCCGAATTTCGCCAGAAGCATCGTTATCATCTGCGTGATGTAGAACAAAACAGAAGACGAGATGCAGGAAGCCAGGCTTATGAGCATGACGTTCTTCCTCGACTTTCCGCTGAGTCCAATCGAAAGGAACACGACGATGAAGACGATGAAAGGGAACGCGAACTTCTTGTGGTAGAGGCTCAGCGCCTCGGCGAACGGGAGACCCGCCCGCTGCAGGTGCTCGATGTAGACTTTCGCGTCAGCCGAATTCACGGTCTCCACGCTCACGACATTCTTCCTGAAAGTGGCGGGAGGCTCAATCAAACGCCCGACAATCTCCATGTCCACGACCTTTGTCTCAAGCTCCCCACCGTCGCCCATGTCGTACTGCAAGGCATTCGAAAGAATCCAATGTCCCTCGTCGCCGTCCCAGTGGGCAGAATCCGCGCGGACAACGCACCTGAACGACTTGTCCTCGTTCCGAACGACGATGAACACCGTGAAGAGCTTCTCCGCCTCGTCGTCGTAGAAGTCAGCCTTGTAGACGATGTTGCCGTTCTCTCCGATTACGACGATGTTGTTGTTGTTGTCGGTCTTCTCCTTGTTAAGGACGGACTCCTGCATCGAAGTCTTCTTGGCGTATGTCGGGACCACGACCTTGTCGTCGAAGAGGAAGAGCGCGCCGCTCAAAAAGAAAGCGAAGACGAGCAGCGGAAAAGTGAACTTGACGAGGGAGACCCCGGACGCGAAAATCGCGACAAGCTCGTTGCTGGCGTACAAATCGCTGAGCGAATACGAGACCGAGAAGAGGATTGCTATCGGGGTCGCGTACCAGACGCATTTGGGAAGATAGAGCAGCATTATGTGCATGACCGTCAAGCCCGAAACTCCGTTCGAAATGTAGTTCCATAGATTCATCATCAAATCCACGAGGATGATGACGAACGCGAAAAAAGCGAGCGCGCCGATGAAAAGCGGAATCACCTTCCTGAAAAGATACTCTACAAGCTTCATCCTATCTCCTCAAAAGCCGTATGAAGAAGAGCAGGCCGAGCAGCCCGATTATGAAGTCGGGAATCCACATCGTCACCACTCCGAAATTCCCACTCCTGGAAGAGAAAATCTGCCCGACGATGCTCACCGCCCAATACAGCACGGATATGAAAAGCCCGAAAATCAGCCCGATGGTCTGTCCGTTGTGCTTTCCGAAAAGAAGCGCAAGCGGAAGCGCCAAAATCGCGAAGAAGAACGAACCGAACGGCATGGAGAATTTCTTGTTCAGCTCAAGCTTGTGCTGGTTCATGGACTTCTTCGTCACGCTGTCGTCGTCCTTCATCTTCTGTATCTTCTTGTACAAATCGTATGATGTCATCTCCCTGGGGCTTGTCTTCCTGTTCACGTTGCCCAAGGAAGACTCGAAGATGTTCATCTCCATGTTCTCTGAAAGCATGAAGTCGTATGTCTTCTTCTCGCTGTTGTCGAAGAAAATCACGGAGGAGTTGTTCATTAAGAGCTTCATCAAAACGCCAGGCTCCTCCGCCTTCTTCACCACGGACTTGTCCGAGACGATTATGCGGGGTTTCCCGTCGCTGTCCGTGTCGAAGAAAATCAGGTCGCTCACGTCGTCACCCTCAACCTGCCCGATTACGAGCGTCTTGTCGCTCGTCCGCTTCACGGAATTCGACTCAAGCTCCACGGCCGGATTCGAAGTCAGAATCGTCCGGTAGAGCCGGTTGTACTTGAGCGTGCCGAGAGGAAGGAGGTAGTCGTTCACGAAGAACGAAGCGATTGAGATGACGATGCCGAGGAGCACGACAGGAACGAGAATCATCTTGTAGCCCAGGCCGGACGCGCGGAGAATCAGCACCTCGTTGTCCGTCGCCAGGCGGCCGAGGCACATCAAGAAGCCGACGAGCGTAGCGAACGGAGCCGACTGCGCGATTACCATCGGGAGCGAGTACGTTATGAGGCGCATCACGTCGGCTATCGGAACGTGCTTCTTCAGAATGTTCTCCGCCACCAAAAGAATCTGGTTCACGAAGAAAATCATGAAGAAGAAGAGGAAAGCTATGAAAAAATAGAGGAAAAGCTCCTTGAAGAGATAGCGGACGATGACGTGCCTGTTCACTCCGGGGATTCCGCCGTTTCTGATGTCCTTCTCCTGCATGCAGAACCGCACCCGCTCGGCTGCGTTTTTGAAAGAGAGTTTTTCCAGAACGAACGCGAGGAAGGCGAAAATGTAGTTCAGGAGATTGAATTTCTGGATTTCCTGCCACAATGCCTTGAAGAAGGAGTTGAGCCACGCGTGCGCCGAACTGAGCCTCCAGACGTGCTTGTAATACAGATAGAGGGCGCGGACGTGGCGAGCGAACGAATCCAGACGAGAACCTTTGTATTTTTGGGAGAGTCTTTTCTTGAGATTTTCGATTGACTTCATCTTCAAAAATTCAGCCGACGGACAGGACTATCTTCCAGTGGAACCGAAGCCGCCGGAACCACGCTCCGTCTCATCGAGGGCAGCCACCGGAACGAATTTTCCAAGAGTGACGGGCGCGACCACAAGCTGCGCGATTCTCTCTCCGTTCTTCACGACGAAATCTTCGCTTCCGAGGTTCACCAGAATCACCTTCACCTCGCCCCTGTAGTCGGAATCGATTGTGCCCGGAGTGTTCAAAACAGTCACTCCGTTTTTTGCGGCCAAACCTGAACGCGGCCGCACCTGGATTTCAAAGCCCTCTGGAATCGAAAAAGAAAGCCCTGTGGGAATCATCGCCCGCATTCCGCTTTTTATCGTCACATCTCCGGCCAAAAAAGCGCAGACATCGCATCCTGCGGCCCCTGCCGTCTTGTACTCAGGGATTTTCGCCCCTTCCTGGGCGACGCATTTTATTTCTACAGTGTTCATGAGGAAATTATAGCGGAAAAGCCGAGGGTAAAACAGAGAGAAAGCAGAGAGAAAGCAGAGAGAAAGGAACAGCCGAAAAAATCGATTATGGCTTCAAGAATCGCTCAACGGTTTCTCAGTTCATTCAGTTGTTCCGCCAAGTGCCGGGAAGCATGGGAATCATTTACATCGTAGAGCCAATTATGATTGAAGCATGCGATTGTTCCCTGATTTCCGCTTGAGCCGATAACGAGACTATAAAAGTCAGTGTTCTTTTTCTTCTCTTCTTCGATTGATTTTACAAGCTCATCAGGAAGAGTCCCCATCACGAAGTCCGAAATCATCAGCACATCGGCGTTTTTGTAGCCGTCTTTCTGCAGCATCTGGACAGCGTGACGAAGAGCCGGGCTTGCATCCGTTCCGCCGTTGAAGCTCATGTGAAGAAACTGCACGATTCTTGTAAGCGCGTCGCCCGATTTGAAGTCCGACATATCTAGCGTTTCAATTCCTGTGGAAAACGAAATCAGATAGCACTTGCGTTCTTCCTCCATGGCGATTTTTGAAAGGGCGAATGTCACGGTCTTGGCGATATTTTCGGTGACCGTGCTCACGGACGGCAAGGTATTTTTGAAACCTTGCGGGATTTTCTTGAAATGCCAACTGCTACAGATAAAGAATTATATTTCCTGCTTACATGGGCAGCAAAAATACAAAATATCAAGTGGCTAGATAAATCCACGCAAAAAGAATTATCAAAAAAATATTCGGGTAAAATCATACGATTGAGGACACTTGGAATTCCATTTTTGCGCAAGCAGGTTCAAATGCTTTCCGTGCCGCTTTGAGATTTTTCACCAGAATATATTGCTTTATGAATAAAAATGAACATCACTATCTGGCATTTCATCAATATCAGCAGTTGCCTTTTCCCACTGCTCTTCTGTACCAAGATATAGTACATCGTGATAGGATTTAATTGATTCTATATCTTTTACACTCCATGATACGATAACGCCATTTCCATTTTCATCTACTATCGAAGATGCCTCCCCTTCTATCAGCCGTGCACCATCTTCTCTTCGATAATAACATGTATAGCCATCTCCTATAAAAGTTTTCTTTCCAGACACAAAATAATGTGTCGCGTAGGAGTTAATGGATTCGTTGGTGAAACCTTCGTTTAACCAACTACCTTCTGTATCTTCGATTTCCAAATCTCCATCGTCATCTGAAAAATTCACATACGAATTATACGAAAGATACCCAGTAGAAATATCTTCCAGGCGTGAGCAGGCACAGAAAGCGTCTTTTCCAATGATGATATTATCCAAATCGGCAATCACAACATGGCGTAAACTCTCGCATTGATAAAATGCCCGCTCGCCAATCTGCATAATGTTCTTCGGAATATATATGCCCTCAAGGCTGCTGTGTGCAAAAGTTTCATCCTCAATGCGCTCCAATTTTGGCGAAAGCACGATATGGCACAAATTGGAACAGCCATAAAAAGCCTTTGGTGCAATGGCGGTAACATTCTGCGGCATAATGTACAATGCGTTAGTTTTACCGCCTGGATACTGAATCAAAACCGTTTCATCTTCTGAAAAAAGCACGCCGTCTTTTACTTTAAATCCCATTTTAGCCTCACTATTTTCTCGTCTTTAATTCGTGCAGCTGCTCCGCCAAGTGCCGTGCAGCATTTGCATCACTTGTATTATACACCCAGTTGTGATTGAAGCAGGCGATTGTTCCCTGATTTCCGCTTGAACCGATGACGAGGCTGTAAAAGTCAGTGTTCTTTTCTTTCTCCGCTTCAATTGCTTTGACCAAATCATCGGGCAGCGTTCCCATCACGAAGTCAGAAATCATCAGCACATCTGCGTTTTTGTAGCCGTCTTTCTGCAGCATCTGGACAGCGTGACGAAGAGCCGGGCTTGCATCCGTTCCGCCGTTGAAGCTCATGTGAAGAAACTGCACGATTCTTGTGAGCGCGTCGCCCGATTTGAAGTCCGACATATCTAGCGTTTCAATTTCTGTCGAAAACGAAACAAGATAGCATTTGCGCTCTTCCTCGATTGCGATTTTTGAAAGCGCGAATGTCACGGTTTTGGCGATATTTTCAGGCGTACCGTGCATTGAGCCTGATGTGTCCACGCAGACGATAATCGGACCTTTCGGCTCTTTTTTCTCCACGGAAACTTCCTCTTGCTCGGTTTCGGATTTTTCAACGGCTTCTTTATTTATATATTTGAACGAAAGCAACTGTTTCTGCGCATATTTCAGTTCAAAGAGCTTGCGTGTCTTCGGATTTTCAAGCAACGCAAGTTCGCTCGGAAGGACGGTGGCGATGTCGTTGGAGTAGGTCAAGCCGTTTATTTGACCGCGATACGCATTTTTAGGATGCCATTCTGTTTTAATGACAACCTTGTCGCGCAATTCTTTTTCAAAGACCGACTGACTTCGACTCTGTTTGCCTAAGATTTCCGCAAGTTCCTGCAAAGATTCGTCCTGCTCCAGTATATTTGCAAACGATTTGAGTATTTCAAATCCGCTTGCCTCAAACGGTCGGTTGGACAAATCCCAAAGGTAGCCTAAGTTGTCAATGAACGGAGAAACAAGCCGTTCAAGTTTGATGAAATTCTGAATCTTCTGATATAATTCATCGAGAAACTGCTTCCGCAATTCATCAATTAAATTCTGCTCCCATTTATTCTTGCGGTCAAGAAGATTTTTCTCCATCGTGTCTATCAACTTCCCTGCAAGCGGTTCCAACTTTGCCTTGTCTTTCCATTTTTTTTCGGCTGTTTTAGTCGAATCGTCCTTTTCGCTGTCCGATTTTTCACTTTCTTCAGAAACGGGAGCATTGTCCTCCAAAGCGGCAAAGGAATTCTGATAAAAATCAAAATTTATAATGCTGTCCTCAATAGCACCCCGCTTTGTCGGACTGATTGAAGGAAGCTGGCTGTAATTATGCTGGATTGTTCCGATGTCAGAAGCAATGCTTTCTGCCGTGCGACTTTTAAGTTCCTTGATGAATGCCGCTTCCTCCACAAAAGGATTTTGTTCCGTCAATGCAGAATTCGTTTTCTTGAGCCATTCAAGAATGTCCGTCTGTATATTTTCCGTAAAACCGCAGTGATTGCCAGAATACGTTTTTATATCAGAATGTGAAAAAATATCGTTCAAAACAGTTTCAGAAAGCTGTGAGAAACGGTTATTCGGAAAACTGATTTTTTGCGATTCATTTCTCTCCGAATCGCAAAAGCTGTGCATTGCGTCAACAAGCTGCTTCCGTTCGCGACCGCTCCCCAATGCTTTTGAGCCGAATTTTTCAAACTGTGCGGCTTTCCCTTTTGAAAATGTCTTTTCGATATAGCGTTCAAGGTCAGTTTTGATTTTTTCGGCTTTTCTGAACACATACGAACAGACGGTTGACAGTTCCACATCATCAAACGCACGCTCTGAATGCCCGATTTTGTTCCGCGTTTTGCGGAGCAAGTCGTAAAACGCAAAGCGTTTCGGCACATTTCTCAGCGACTCTCGCAGATTGATTACGCGCATCTGCAAAAAAGCCTTGTCTTCGGCACTCAGCGTTTTCATATCAGGCACAGCACTTTTACATTTTGCGGTGATGTCGGAAATCGCATCAAGCGCATTCCATGCCGATTCTCGCGGTGTGTATTTTGAAGAATATTTGTAGAACATATCAACCTCATTCAATGCAAATTCAAATTTTTCAAGAAAAATTCTTTCAACGGATTTTCATTCTCCGCAACATAGCCGAGCATCGCTCTTAGTTCAGAATCGCCTATGGCTTTCTCCGCATGAGAAATTCTTTCCGCTATATCGCGAAACGAAGGAAAAGCATTTTCTCCACGCAGAGAAATCACGCAATCTGAAAGCCGGAGCAGAGCCAATTCAAGCCATGCTTTTCTTTCCGCACTAAACTGCTCGGCATCAGAAAGCCCGTTCGGATATTTTTGCTTTATTTCTACAAGAATATCCTGGGCTTCTTTGCTTTTACCGAAAACATCCATAGCGTCAACTATGCCTACTGGTAGCGGCTTCGTTTTTCATCAAGTTCGACCTTTGTTTTTTCAAGTGCCTTTTTTGCAGAATCGATGACGCTCAAAATCGCCGCTCCGCACTGCTGGTCGGCAAACAGGTTTGCATCAAACGGAGCCGCCATCTCATCTCTGAACTGCTGGAGTTCTTCGAGCTGCTTCCCGATGTGTTCTTTAATGGGCGTATATTCTTCTGAATCAGCGGTATCCTGCATTGACTTCAACACGGCGGGTTTGCCGAATATGCTGGTATCTTTTATGAGTTTTTTGACTGCTTTTCCTGTGGTAGCATCAGTTGTTGAAGTTGTTGTATAGAAATTCTTGTTGATGTAGTCTAAAAAATCTTTAATTTCAGCGTTGATTTCTTCGATTTCCGAGTCATAGGAAACTCCGTTCTGCTGAATGCAGTCGCGGACGATGAGTTTTGCCTCTTCCTGCTGTCTTTCCGTGTTCCAGATGCAGTATTCGATGAGCTGGCAGTCCATCAGGTCAACTTCATTACGACCGTTCAGAAAAGCGGAGGTACGAAGCAGGTGGACGATTTTCTTCCAGCGGCGCGGCGAAACATAATATTTTTCCGCGTCATCACGGTCAGTTTCCGCATTTTTCTGTTGAAGTGCCTTTCTGACGGCAGAAAAAACGGCAGCGGCTTCCTGCGAGAATTCCACCTCATCAATTTCGGACTGCCATTTTTTCAATTCGTCCGCAGTAATGAGCAGCTTTTTCATTTCGTCATCAAGGGTCAATTTCTGAGCGTTAGAACCCTGTGTTATCATCTCAAGCAGTTTTGACTCATCGCTGATTTCGTCGATTGTCAGGCGGACAATCATTCTGTCCCAAACGGCATCAAGCCCCTCGTCTTTCGGCGGAAGTTCGTTTGACGCAGTAACAAGAAGTTTGAGCGGAACATCCTCAATGACATTCCCGTTTTTGTACTTCTTTTCGTTGATAATCCACAGAAGCGTATTCAGGATGATGGAATTTGCCTTCCAAATTTCATCAAGGAAAGCAACATCGGCAGTCGGCAGATATCCGTCTGTGAGCGTTTTGATTACGCCTTTTTCAAGGTCTGGCAAAGATGCCGGTCCAAAAATGGTATCTGGCGTTGAAAACTGGTTCATCAAATACTCGAAATATTTGATTTCTCCCTTCGCTGAAGAATTTCCGCTGTTATTTGTGGAAGCCGCACATTTGAACGCTTCCTTTATGCGGCGGGCAAGCATACTCTTTCCCACGCCAGGCGCACCCAGATAGAAAATGCTCTCTCCTGCAACCGCCGCAAGCAATGAAAGCCTCACCGCTTCTTCTCTTTCAAGAAAATTCGTGTTGAGCATTTCAAGAAGTTTTCCCATTCGCTCGTGAATGTCCATCGTTGTCGTGTTTTTTGCCATATTTTCCTCCGTTGTGGCATTTGTATTGTCGTTATGAACAATCTGCGCATATACCGTGCCATGTTCATCTTTTTGCATTTCAATTTCCGGAATCTGTTTCAAGACCTCCGAGAATTTCTGCACCCCGAACAGAGCGCGGATTTCCGTTATCATGTCTTTGTTCCATTTGAGTTTCTGCGTGATTACAGACGGATTGATTTGTCCAGAACTTTCCGTAAGAACAGAAGTTATCTGCTCTGCGACACTAGCTTTTGTGAACTCCATTTCAAGACTCCTTACTATGTATTAGGAATATTTTATGACATAGTTGACACTTTTTCCGCAAGCTTTTTCTCGAAATTTTTCAGAGTTCTGCTTGCATCCGTCTTGTCTCGACCAAACCATGCAGCAACTTGCTCCTGCGTAAAAAATTCCCCCGCGCCGAAAAAACTTTCTGCGACGCGCTTCGATTCCAATTCGCAGGCAAAAGACAAATTCCGCAAGAGTTCCGCAATCTTGTCCTTTTCGATTTTTGTGTTTTCCAGTTCTGTAAAAACTCGATGCGTGAGCAATGCGGCAAGATACGCTTTTGTGCGCTCCTGGCAATAACAAAACCGCGCATCGATTTCTGAAAGGTATTTTTCTACTTCATCTTCATCTGCTACATGTTTTTCACCGTCGGAATAATTTGAATCAAGCGTATCGAACAATGATAGCTGCTTATCATTCGTAGAAAAGTAGACTTCATCGGTGTTTGAAATTTCAAACTCGGTTTTCAAAGCTTTCTGCAGTTTCTCGATTGAAACACCAAAACAAGTGCAATACCATTTCTGCACATTCTGAATTTTTGGATTCTTTCCATTTTGTTCTGACCAATCGAGGAACTCTCTTGCAATCCGCACAGTCGAGGCCGAGTTTTTTATGCCTCCATACATTTCATCGAGAGATTCTTTTCGCTCGGCTCGGGTAAACTCAGTTTTGATTGTATGTGAAAGATAATTGATGAAGTCTCCGCTTTCTGGCTGAAAATTCTTGAAACAGTAATGGGCGATTTTCATCAGCAAAACACCGTGCCGCGCCGCGCGAGATGGCTCTCCAGAATGTGCAGGGTACAATTTTTCCGCATAAAGACAGATTTCCGCACAACCTTCCGTATACAAATTTCTCCAATCAGTTGAATAGCTGCTCAATTTTTCTTCAAGAGTCATTTTCTTTGTGATGGTCGGTCGCTCGTTCAATGACAAAAGCTCGCTTGCAATCTCGCGGAGCCGTTTTTCAATCTCAATCCTGCTTTTTTTTGGATTTTTCATGAAAGCACTTCCTACAAGGCAAAGAATTCATCAAGTGTTTTTTTTGCGTCCTCGCCGTCAGCAGCCAGCATTGAGTTCGTCATACTGTTCAGATAATAAAGCGAAGTTACATCGAACACTGCTCCGCCTGTTGTTTTTTTATTGTCGTAAAGGTCGTGAAGAACTTTTCCGTAAAAAATGCCTTTTATGCGACTGCCATAGAATCGCTCGGCAAAATTGAACACGCAGAGCACAAGCATCGGAATAAGCCGCGGTCCAAAAGTGATGTCTGCATACAATTCAGCGTCTTTTTCCAACATGTCAAGCATTTTTCTAAAGCGCACTTCATGATTTTCCTTTGATTCATCAAACTCAGATTCAAAATGCACGATTTCGATTTTTGCATTTTTGCCCGCCAAACATTCCCGTATTTCAGTTTCAAAAATCGAGGAATTTTCTTTAGTTTGCATATCATGGCTTTTTTCGTTTGTTTTCGTTTCAAGCAAAACGATTCTCAACTCGTCACCGGAAGCAATTTTTTGCGGCAAAACGGAGTTCAGCGGATACAGAACCTCCCTGTTGAGCGCATTTTTTACGTTTCCAGACATGGAATAATTCACCTTGCTTTTTGGTTGCATCGGAATGTCAACAAACAAGATCTTTTTCATTTTTTTTCACCTCTTTTGTTATTAGAAACATTTCCTTTCCAAGTTGACGCTTTTCGCAAACAAAAAAGGACTTTCCGTTTCCGGAAAGTCCCTTCTTCATTCAAAATGCTGAATCGGCCTTATTTGCCCTGCGACTCCAAAGCGTCGATGTATGAAAGGTTCAACCTTCCCATCTTGTCCACTTCAAGGAGCTTCACAGGAATCACCTGTCCTTCCTTCAAGACGTCAGTGACCTTCTCCACCCTCTGCCTAGAGAGCTTGGAGATGTGGCAAAGACCTTCTTTTCCAGGAAGAATCTCCACGAAGGCACCAAAGTCCATGATTCTCTTGACCGTTCCCTCGTAGATGTGTCCGACTTCCGGATCCTCGCAGATTCCCTTGACGGCAATCTTCGCCTCTTCGGCGTTGCGGCCAGTCTTTCCGTAAATCTGCACGGTTCCGTCGTCCTCGACATTGATTTCGACACTGTACTTCTCTTTCAAAGCCTTGATGTTCTTTCCACCAGGTCCAATCAACGCACCAATCTTGTCCGGTGAAATCTTCATCGTCAAGATTTTCGGAGCGAACGGAGAAATCGGCTGAGGCTTGTCGATGCACTTTTCCATTATTGAAAGGATGTGCAATCTTCCGGCCTTCGCCTGCGCCAAAGCCTTCTTCATGATTTCAGTCGTGACACCGGCGATTTTGATGTCCATCTGGAAGCCGGTGATGCCGTCTTTCGTTCCGGCGACCTTGAAGTCCATGTCGCCCAAGTGGTCTTCCTCGCCGAGAATGTCGGAGAGAATCTGGTAGCGACCGTAAGGATTGTCACCCTCAGGCTCGGTGATGAGTCCCATGGCGATTCCGGCGACCATCTTCTTCATCGGAACGCCTGCCGCGAGAAGCGAGAGACATCCACCGCAAGTAGAAGCCTGCGAAGAAGAGCCGTTCGATTCCATGATTTCGGAAACGACGCGGATTGTGTACGGGAATTCGGAAATCGGAGGAATCATCGGAGCCAACGAGCGGCGAGCCAAGTTTCCGTGTCCGATTTCGCGGCGGCCAGTCGTCAAGCGGCCGACCTCGCCTACAGAATATGGCGGGAAGTTGTAGTGGAGGATGAAGTTCTCGCTCCTCTCCCCGTCGATGTCGTCCAAAATCTGAGCATCGAGAGCTGTTCCCAATGTCGTGACGGCCAAAGACTGGGTTTCGCCGCGCGTGAACAAAGCCGAACCGTGCGGGCGCGGCAGAACATTGACCTCGCAAGTGATAGGGCGAATCTCGTCGCACTTTCTTCCGTCGATGCGGATTCCCTTGTCGAGAATGGATTTCCTCAAAAGGTTGTACTGGATGTCGTCGTAGCACTGCTCGAAAAGCTTCTTCTGGATTTCGTCCTCGAACTGCTCGGCATGGTTGGCGAGAATCTGCGCCTTCGCGATTGCGATTGCCTTGCCTCGGTTCATTTTTCCGTCCTGGAAGCAGGCCTTCTCCAAAAGCGGAGTAGCCTCGGCGACGAGGGCGTCCCTGTTCAAAAGCTCCACGTTCAACGGAGCGAGAGGAAGCTTTTCCTTGCCGCACTTGGCGACAAGCTGCTCCTGAAGCTCGCACATCGCAGTGATGAAGCCCTGCGCCTTCTCCAAAGCTCCGAGCATGATTTCCTCGGAAACCTCGTTCGCGCCACCTTCGACCATCGTGAAGCCGTCTTTCGTTCCGGCGACGACAATCTCAAGGTCCGCGGCTTCCTGCTGCTTGAATGTAGGGTTGATTACATAATCCCCGTTCAAATAGGCGACACGGGCGGCAGCGACAGGACCATGGAAAGGAATGTCCGAAATTGAAACGGCAGCCGAAGAGGCTATGACCGCAAGGATATCTGGCGGGTTGACACCATCGGAAGAGACGCAAGTCGGAACAATCTGAATCTCGCGTCCGAAAGCAGGCTCAAAAAGCGGGCGCATAGGGCGGTCGATGAGGCGGGAAACCAAAATTTCCTTGTCCTTCGGCCTTCCTTCGCGTTTGATGAAGCCGCCGGGGATTTTTCCGGCAGCGTAGTATTTTTCGTTGTATTCAACGGTAACAGGAACGAAATCAAGTCCTTCTTTCACTTCGGATGAAGCGCAGACTGTAGCGATAATCGCAGCGCCGGCGAACTGTGCGAATACACACCCGTTCGCCTGCTTTCCGATTCTGCCAGTCTCGAGAACCAATTCATCGTTTCCGATTTTGTAAGTTACTCGATTTATAGCCATTTTTTGCTCTTTCTATTCGACTTATTTGAGGTAGTCACGGATTCCGATCTCTTCGATGAGCTTACGGTATCCTTCAAGGTCGTTCTTCTTGTAGTAAGCGAGAAGACCGCGGCGGGCGCCGATTACCTTTCCGAGTCCGCGCTTCGCGCCTGAATCCTTCGGGAAAGCCTTGATGTGAACTGTGAGCTGCTTGATTCTCTCTGTAAGGAGGGCGATCTGAACCTTTGTGTTTCCTGTGTCAGCCTCGTTAGCTCCGAATTTTGCAACGATTGATTTTGTTGTCTCTTTTGTAAGTGCCATTTTACTTACTCCTATAAAAAAATATTTTCAATCTGGACAGTCAAACCGAATCGCCCGAACAAATCCGCCAATCAATTTATCGGAAAAGGAAAGGCGTATGATTCCGTTTTCCAACATACAATCAGAACGATATGCACGGACGCTTGCAGACGACTGTGTTTCACCAGATTTTTTGCGATTTTGATTTTCCGATGAACCGCCGACAGACATTATCACCGAAACTTTGTAAGAACCGTCGGGAGGAAGAATCTGTATGCCGATTTTCTTCGCGACAAGTTCGACAGTGGCTGAATTCTCAGATTTTGCCGATTTTTGAACCCAATCGAATCCAGAACAATCCAAACTGAAAGGACGCTCAAGCATGAATCCGGCGGAAGAAAAATCCGCATTCAATATGCACTCGCGGATTCTGGAAGAAGAAATCTTCTTTTCTCCATACATGACAGAATCGATAGTCTGCAAAGTGAAATCGTTTTCAGCACTGAAATCGGCGATGAGCTTCATGTCGGTGGAGCCTCTGTATCCGCAGTGGAAATCCTTTCCCTCCGACAAGTGCTTCAAGCCGCACAAATCGATGAGCATCCTCAAAAATTCAGTTCCTTCGATTCTAGCGAATTCGGGAGAAAAGTCAATCACAATGGCGAACGCGAACCCCTTCGCCGAAAGAATTTCCATCTTTTGGGAAAGAGTGGCTATGTCGCCGGGATAAGACGGGGGATCCTTCAACGCCCTAAGAGATTTCGTGAACGTAACGACTCCGGGAACAAGCCCGTTCGCTCTCTGCGAAAGAGCCGAGTCGAAAAGGGAGTCGTGCCCGATGTGTGGGCCGTCGAAGCTTCCGATTGTCAGCGAGACTCCCCTGCTCTTGTAGTCCCCGCTGAATTTTCCGCCCACGACATCGTCCCATGTGTACGTGACGAAATTTCTGTTCGGCGGAATGACGAATCCGTAGCTGAATTTTTTGGAGCGTTTCTCGACGACGCCCGCGAACTTTCCCTTCGGATAGAAGACCGCCAACTCAGCGTTCTCCGGGATGCTTTCCCTGCCTTTTCGCGAGAAGAAACTTGAGAAGACGTGGGAATTGAGCGGACGACCGTTCGAATACGACTCCACGAAATACGAAGAGAGAAGGACGGGATGCATTCCGCAGTATTCGGCCAAGGAGAATGTCATCTGCTTCAAATTCGCCCTTATCCTCTCATTCTCAAATCTGAATCTATCAAGCTCCTCAGGCGATTTCTCATGTCTTTCCCTATTTTTTGCGTTTTCTGGAGGAAGATTCACTTCCGTCCGTGGATTTTCGAGGAGCGAATCTATGGAAAATTCGTCCAGTTCCGAAAAGAAAGTCGCGTCCTCAAGACGGAACGGACCTACCTGGGTGCGGCGGAGCGCGTACAAATGCGCGAACGTTCCGCATTCGTAGGCAATGTCGCGGGCAAGGGAGCGTATGTAGGTTCCCTTGGAGCAATGAACTTCCACGAGGGCGTATTTTTCCTTGAAATCCAAGAGTTTGATGCTGAAGATTTTTATTTTACGCGCGGGTAGCTCCGCGGTCTTTCCAGAGCGCGCGATGTCGCTCGCCCTTTTCCCGTCGACGTGCAGCGCGCTGAAAAGCGGAGGCACCTGGTCGATTTCGCCGACGAATTTTTCCAGTGCGGATTCGACCTCGGCTTTCGAGGGGATTCTTCCACCGGCCTTGACGACATTGCCGGTCGGGTCCAGGGTGTCGGTTTCCTCTCCGAATTCTATCATGGCCGTGTAGCGTTTGTCGAAATCCGTGATGTGGGGGACGAGACGCGTCAACCTTCCGGAGAGGACAACGAGCAAGCCGTCCGCGAACGAATCCAGCGTCCCCGTGTGGCCGACTTTTCCAGTCCCCAAAGCGTGCTTCACAGAAGAAAGCGAGGAGAAACTCGTCTTTCCATGCTTTTTAGCAAGCAGGACTATTCCAGATTCGCCTTCCGTTTGATTGTTCGATTTCATTCTGTTTCAGCTCCTTTTCATGGAATCGACCTCAAAATTCGAAAAAGAGCCACCGAAAAAATTCCGACGGCTCCTTTCCCTGTCACTCGGCAGAATCCTCGCCAGATTCCCTCTTGGCGTTCTGCTCGGCTTCCTGCTTCTCCAGCCGGTTCAACTTCTCGACCATGTAGAAGCCCTCTTTCATTCCCGTATCGACTACGAACGTCAACTTGGGGAATTTCCTGATTGTCAACTTTTTGGCGATTGACGACTGGATGAAGCCGGCCGCGCTGTTCAAGCCGTCCACTCCGACTTTCAACTGACCGTCGGAAAGGAAGCTTGAGACATAGACGGTGGCGTACGCCAAATCGCGGGCCACCTCCACCCTGTTCACGCAAAGATGCGTCGAGACGCGGGGGTCTTTCACCTGTTCCTTCGCTATAAGCATGGAAATCTCGTCCCGTATCTGATTCCCAAGCCTGAGCATTCTGAATTCACCCATTTGCTACTCCTCAACAGACGAAGAGGCGGCGGCGGCCTTTTCTGCGGCCTCCTTCTCCTTCGCCTGGGCGATGGAATCGTTGAGCTTCCTGGCGACTTCGACATACTCGAAGATTTCGAAAGTGTCTCCGACCTGGATGTCCTGCCAGTTCTCCAATCCGATACCGCACTCGAATCCGTATGTGACTTCCTTCGCGTCGTCCTTGAAACGCTTGAGGGAAGAGATTTTTCCAGTGAATTTCACGACACCGTCCCTGATGAGGTTCACGCTGCTCGTTCTCTTGACGACACCTTCCGTGACGTAGCATCCGGCGATGAGGCCGACCTTCGGCACGCGGAAAGTGTTCCTGACCTCGACCATTCCCGTGACTTCCTCTTTCGTGTCCGGCTTGAGCATTCCTTCCATTGCGGCCTGAATCTCTTCCACACACTTGTAGATGATGTTGTATTTCCTGATTTCGACCTTCTCCTGATCCGCCAGAAGCTTGGCCTTCGGTGTCGGGCGGACGTTGAAGCCGATGATGATTGCGTTCTCGTCCGCGGCGGCCAATGAGACGTCGCTTTCGTTGATGGCACCTGCGGAAGAATGGATGACCGCGAGCCTGATTTCAGGCGTAGAAAGCTTCTCCAAGGAAGCCTTGAGAGCCTCGGCAGAACCCTGCAAATCCGCCTTGATGATGACCTTGAATTCCTTGACTTCGCTGGCTTCAATCGTAGAGAAGAGGTTGTCCAAAGTGACCTTCTTGACGGCCTTGGCGTCCTCGAACCTCTTGAGCTCCTGCCTCTTGGCAGAAATAGCGCGCGCGTCCTTCTCAGACTCGGTGACCTGAATCGGGTCTCCGGCGTTCGGCATGGCCTCAAGTCCGAGCACCTCGACCGGCATGCTTGGTGTCGCCTCGGAAACGCGCTCTCCACGGTCGTTGAACATGGCGCGGACGCGTCCTGAGTAGATTCCGGCCACGAGCGGGTCTCCGATTTTGAGCGTACCCGACTGCACGACGACAGAAGCGACGACACCGCGCCCCTGGTCGACGCGCGACTCGATGACCTTTCCTTCTGCGCGGGTGTCGTAAGGAGCCTTGAGTTCCAAGACCTCAGCCTGAAGAAGAATAGCGTCGAGCAAATCGTCGATTCCCAAGCCCTTGAGAGCGGAGATTTTCACATACATAGTGTCGCCGCCCCATTCCTCTGGAGTAAGGCCACGCTCGGAAAGCTGCGTCATGACGCGCTCCGGGTTCGCATCCGGCTTGTCTATCTTGTTCACGGCGACGATGATTGGAACCTTCGCGTCCTTGGCGTGGCTGAGAGCTTCGAGAGTCTGAGGCATCACGCCGTCGTCGGCAGCGACTACGAGGACTACGAGGTCGGTAATCTGGGCGCCGCGCGCGCGCATCATCGTGAACGCCTCGTGTCCAGGAGTGTCCAGGAACGTGATTGTTCCCTTGGCCGTGTGGACCTGGTAGGCACCGATTTTCTGCGTGATTCCGCCGGCCTCTCCAGCCGCCACGTTCGTCTTCCTGATTGCGTCCAAAGTCTTCGTCTTTCCGTGGTCGACGTGTCCCATGACGGTGACGATTGGAGGACGTACCTTGAAACTGGACTCGTCGCCCTTGTCGCTCTCGATGACAGTCTCGTCGTAGAGGCTGACGAGGTGGACATCGCAACCGTACTCGGAAGCGACAATCGTGGCAGTGTCGGAATCAATCGACTGGTTTATCGTGACGAGCATTCCCATGCTCATCAATTTTCCGATGATGTCGCCGGCCTTCAGGTTCATCTTCTTGGCCAAGTCGGATACGGAAATAGTCTCCATGATGTCGATGGACTTTGGAACTACGCTCGCCTGTGTGGCCTGCTTCTTCTTGTAGAGCTCCTCCTCGTCGAAAAGCTCTTCCTTGTCTTTTCTCTGGGAATATGTCTGCTGCTTCTTTTTAGCGTTGAACTGCTTCTTGTTGGCTGCTGGAGCCGCGATAGGCGCGGGAGCGGAGCCGAACCCCGGTCTGCTGCCGAAACCTGGCCTGCTGCCAAATCCTGGTCTGCTTCCGCCCTGGCCGTTTCCATTTCTGTTGAAGCCGCCCCCCTGACCGTTCCTGTTGAAGCCACCGTTCTGGCCGTTCCTGTTGAAGCCGCCGCCCTGACCGTTTCTGTTGAAACCGCCGTTCTGGCCGTTCCTGTTGAAGCCGCCCTGGCCGCCGTTGCTGCGGTTCTGATAGTTCTCGCGGGCCTGGTTTCCATTGAAGCCGCCTTCACGCCTCTGTCCGTTGTACGAAGGTCGTCCATCGCGGCTACGGTTTCCATAACCGCCGCGGCCACGGTCGGAAAGGTTTCCGGCCTTCACGTTCGGCCTGCTGGACGTCAACTCGAAAGTCCTAGGCTTCGGAGCCGGAGCCGCAGGAGCCTGTGAAGCACCCGCAGGAGCGGATGTTTTCGGAGACGACGGTGCGGCACTCTCCTCGGCAGAGGCTCTCTGATTCTCCTGCTGGCCCTGAGGCTTCGGGGAATCCTGCTGAGGCTTGTTTCCGACTACGGAAGAAGGCCTTTTCACTACGATTTTCTTCATGCCCTTGTTTTCCTTGGAAGCGGCCGAAGCGTTGTTTCCGCCAGCAGAAGGCTTGTCCTGCGACTGAGGCTTTTTGGGATTCTTATTCAACACGAACTGTTTTTTTTCTGATTCATCTGCCATATATACGTCCTCTATTTTTTTTCTCTAGTTAACCCAAGTTCACTCTTCTGGCTGTTCAGAATCATCATCAACAATCTCTACATATTTCGTGATGATCTCAAAAGCGCTCTCGACTTGCTCTTTCGTAAGAAGTCCTGATTCCAGCAAACTGCCATCATAATATGCGTCGACGAAGTTCTGGATGTCGTCATACTTTGACGACTTGAGGATTTCAGCAACGCTTCCGTCAATTTCCGAGATGTCGGAGACGACCGAGATTTCAGAAGGCTCCTCAGTCTCGCGCTCCGCCGACACGGCCTGCTCCTGACCGTCGATTGCATCCTCGGCAGGGATTTCGTTGAACAGCGGAACATTCGTCACGAACTCGCTCAAATCGAGTTCCGCCGCCTGCGACTCGGTTTTCACGTCTATCGTCCAGTCGCAAAGCCTGTTCGCCAAGCGCACGTTGTGTCCCTGACGACCGATGGCCAAAGAGAACTGGGAATCGGGCACAATTGCGAGCGCGGAACGCTTTTCGGCGTCCGTGACAATGACACGGCTCACAGCCGCAGGAGAAAGAGCGTTCGCGATGAATTTCGTCGGATCTTCGTCGTAGCGGAGAACGTCTATTTTCTCGCCGTCAATCTCCTTTATGACGTTCTGGATTCTCGCGCCCTTCATGCCGACGCACGCGCCGACAGGATCGACGTTCTCGTGGTCCGTGTAAACGGCGATTTTCGTCCTGTATCCGGCATCGCGCACGATTTTCTTTATCTCTACAGTCTTGTCGGCAAGCTCAGGAACCTCAAGCTCAAGGATGTTCTTGACGAGGTTCGGGTCAATCCTGCTCAAAACGAGCTGGAGAGCGGACGACGTCTTCCTGACATCCATGACAAGGGCCTTGATGCGGTCGTCTTTCTCAAAGTGCTCGACCGGATTCTGGAATTTGAACGGAAGAACGCCCTCGACATCGTTTCCGATTTCGACGTAGACGCTTCCCTTGTACTCTCTTTGATAGTAGCCGATTATTATCTGCCCCTTCTTGTCCTTGTACTCTTCGTAGAGCCTGTCCTTGTAGGATTCGTTGAGGTTCTGGTGGGCGCGCTGCTTTCCTGTCGTGACGGCCGCTATCGAGAAGTCCTTCTTCGGATCGATGAGGATGTCGATTTCGTCGCCAGGCTCGCACTCGGAAGAAAGCTTCAAAGCGTCCTCAAGCTCGATTTCGGTGACAGGATCGTAGATTCCGTCGAGGATGGTCTTCCTTGAATAAACCGAGACGTCGGACATGTCGTCCTCGAATTTCACTATGCAGTTGCTGTCAGTTCCGAAAGCCTTCTTGTAGGAAGCCTTCAACATATCCTCGATTGTCCTTTTCACCGAATCAACCGAATATCCTTTCTCGTCCATCAACGCCTTAATGGCTTCTGATATTTCTGACATTTTTATGTACCCCCGTCCAAAAATCAAATTTCTGTTAGACCTGTTTTGGAACTGTCTCCACAGTCCCGCTTATATGTGAATGAATTTCGCCTTAGCTATGTCCTGATACTCGACAGTCCTGACAGTTCCGTCGACCTCAGGATTCTCCGACTCGACTTTCAGAGAGACGGACTTGTCGTCCGACGACACAAGCTCGCCGCCGATCCAGTCCGACACGGATTTGCTGAAAACCCTGATTTTTCTTCCAACGAAGAACCTGAATTCCGCCGCGTTCTTTATGTTCCGCTCCATTCCGGGAGAGGAAAGCTCCATGGCGATGTTGTCCGTTCCAAGAATCTCCTCCAAGCGGGCGAGCAAAGCCCTGTGGACCTTCGCGCAATCGTTCACGCTGATGTTCTCGCCAGAGTCCTTGCTGGCGACAACGGACTGGACCTGCGTCACACCCCTCTGCGGAGAAATCTTGAGTTCGACAAGGTAGTAGCCAAGCCCTTCCACAAGTTCAGCGCACTCGGAATAGTGCTGATAAGAATCTAATGAAGTGTATTCCATAAGCTCCTGATAAAACCAAGAAATGCAATAAAAAAGGACTCGTTTTTGCGAGTCCATTTGAATATAAAATATATTGAAATGTTGCAGTCACAATAACAGTATCGAAGGGAAATGTCAAGGGAGACACGTCTCTTTTCAAGCCTTCTATTCGGATTTTTTCCCCGAAATCGAAATATCGAGCTTCTGCATGTCCATGATTGCCTGTTTCGCGTTCTGGAACCTTATCGCGGCGACCTTCGCGTCTATGGCCGGGTCGAACCTCTTGTCCAAAGCGATAGCCAAATTCCACTGCACAATCGCGCCGTCCAAGTCCCCCTCCGCATAGAGCCGAAGCCCGTTTATGTAGTATGCGTCCACCTGGTCCTGGATTTCGGAGCGGCCTTTGTCGCCGAGTTTCACCTTCGCGGAAAGGCTTATGTGGTTCACGGGATTCTGGGACGACGTGAGGTCGAACGTGTAGTTGACGTTCATCTGGAAAGCCTTGACAAGGAATCCGCTTCCCATGCTGATGCGGGGGTTGCCGCCCTGCACGAGGAAGCCCATGTCGAAATTGAAGAAGCGGGTGACGGAAATCTCCATTCCCGACGCGATGGACAAGGCTCCGCTCGAAGAAAAATCCATGAAGTTGAGCGGTTTTCTGATTTCGGCGGTCAACAGGATTGGAGCGAAAACCCTGTACGCGGCTCCTACGCTCAACCGAGTCGGAAGAGGATCGTCGATTCCAACCGAAGAACCGAATCCGGTGAAAGCGGCTCCCGCGTTGTTCAAGGAGAGGCCGAAGCTCAAATTGGGATTTCGGTCGGCGAAATTCTTCAAGAAATTGAATCGGAGAAGGACGCCCAAGTCCGCCATGACGGCGAGCGCGGACTGTTCGAGGCCGGAGCCGGATATTATCTCGTCGGTCTGGTTGTCCGTGTAGTCCGGCACTCCCCTCCACGAAAAGCGCGTGTTCACACCGACAGCCAGCCCCTTGAAATCGTATCCGGCCAAGAAGTTGTACGAGGCGTTGAGCGTCGCGGAAGTCTCGGTGTAATAGGAGCCGCCCACCCTGTCTCCGTAGAGGTTGTACTCTGAGAACGGAACGTAGAAGCACTTGACCTGCGCACCATATCCGAAATTGCCGTCGCGGCTCGTCGCGGAAATAGTCTCCATGGCGGAGTCGGCTATCCAAGCGTTGTGGAAGACGGCCAGCTCTGTCTGCGGGAGAACGGAACTAGCGGCGGGGTTGTAGTCGAAGAACGAAATGTCGTCGCACAATGCGGTGCACGCGCTTCCGAGACTTTCGGAACGCCCCCCGACGGGAATGTTCAGGGAGCGGAACGTCGTAAGACCTTCGTTGTCGTCGGTCGCCCATTCGAAGACGTCCGCCAAAGTGGAACCGGCATCGGACATGTCGAGGGGAAAAGACCGCGGCGCGCAGAGAAACAAGAGAAAAATCGAGATAGCAATGCGAAATTTCGACATCCTTGTCACCATTCAACATCTCCAAAAAACATTTTATCAGATCGAATGTCGAGTTTATGCATACCGTAGTTGCAGAAACAAGCTCCCAGCGGGAACCCGCCAACAAAAACGGCAGTACCGCTCCGCGGTGGCGTTAACATCGCTTGCGATGTTTAGTGTCTTTGTTGACGGAACCCCGCTTCCGCTCGTTTCTGCCATTGCACTGTGAAAACTCGACTTTCGCCCTATCAATATATTATTCTCGGAAAAACAGCGAGATTTCAACAACAAATACTCTAATCGGATTCAGTTGGTTCCGAAAATTATAGATAAGAAAAATTGTCTTTTTAGAAGAAGAAAGTGAAAAAGCGGCTCATTCTTTCGGCATTTCTATATTTCTCTATACTTGCTCTTCAAGCTTCCAACGCGCAGGAGACGGCGCAGGAGGAAAATTCGGCGGAGGCGGAGCATCTCACGCTCAAGGAGATAGACAAACTCATAAAAGACAAGGACTACAACCAGGCACTGCTAGAACTTACGGCGTACATGAGGGCGAACCCTAACGACTTCGACAGGGCGCAGAAGAGAGTCGAGAAAATCATGAAGATACGCTGGCTCTACGACGAAAGGGCGGAAAAGCTCGCGGAAATGATGAAGGAGAGCAAGGAGGACAGCCAGGCGACGGTCGACTACACGGACGAGGACAAGGCCAGCGACCAAGAGAAGATGGAGCTCATCACGCAGCTTGAGAACCACGAGAAGAACCAGACGGAGACTGCGGAAGAACTTACAAGGCAGGCACGAAAGGCGATTGCGCTCAGGTTCTACCTCGACAGGTACACGAGGATAATGAAGGACGGACACGAGATGCTCATGGGCGAAAGATACGGAGAAGCTCTCGCGAAATTCCAGGAAGGATTCGACTTGAAGAAGAGCGACTCCGACAAGATTTACACGCCGGAAGTCCCGGACGGAATTCCCGTCGTCTACGAAAGCGACATAACGGAGCCGGTGACAGCCCACCTCAACAACGTGAAGAACATGGTAGCCGAATTCAATCCGTTGAAGGGCGAATGCGAATCGGCGTACAGGGAATTCATGAAAGCGGTCGCCGACAGGAACTACGCAGCCGCACTCATAGCGAACGGAAAAGTACAAAACTCGTACAAGAAATACGCCGCTCTCAGGAACAGAATACAGGACGAAGTCGTGCAGCTCAAAAAAATCGAGGACAATGTAGTCAAGAAGAACCCCGAACTCGACGAAATCAACTACATATCGTTCACGCTCGGATTCATAGAAGGGGACAAAGACTATGCGGACACGGGCGTACTCGGAACGATGGACTATTTCTGGAACAACAGCGTCGAGAACATGAAGGACGCACTCTACGCCCTCACCCACCAGAAACTCCAGGAAATAGAAAGCGCGCTGCCGCCGGAGTCCATACGGGAGAATTCGGCGAAAATCGACGCGCAGATTGCGAACGCGAATACGGCGAAGGACTTCTCCACGCTCGGAAGCGGCATAAACGACCTCCACAAGGAAATAAGGCTTCCGAACGGCTCCAGATACTGCGAGGGATTCACGGAATTCAACAAGTCAATGAACTTCGCCGAACGGTTCTCTTCAAGCATGGCGAACGCCATAGAAGGCTCGAAGCTCCTTTCAGACGAAAGACTAAAGAGCTTCTCGAAGAACCTCGGAAACGGAGACTTCATAGCGTCGAACGAATTTCTTTCCTCACACTTGGACGCCGCAGTCAGGTACGAAGAAATCATGAACCAGTCGAAGACGGAATCCTACGTCAAAGACGAATTGGAAAAAGAGGAAGACTTCTTCAAGATGAAGGAGATTCTCGCTGACAAGGAGAACCACACCGCGTTCGAAGTCGCCGAAGCGTTGGAAAAGACGAAGCCGAGGATGAACAGCAAGGAAACGGCCGGAAAAGAAGTGAACGACGACGTGCTCGACTACAGGGACGTAATAGAATACCAGCTGAAGATAGCGGAGATGAACTACTCGGAGTCCCAGGGAAAATCGCACGAGATATGGGGCGGACTCGCGCGCCTTTTCGCGACGAACACGCAGAGCACCGCGAACGACTACACGCAGCTGTTCTCCCGCGCGAACGAACTCCTGAACGGAATCAGGAGCGAAGTCTACGACGAGGACGACGACATGGAAAGCGAGGAAGAAGCCGAGACTATCCTCAGGAAATACCCAAGGGAAGCGAAGGAACTCGCGGAGAAAATCATCGAGAACGCGAGCGGAAAGAACGCGACATTCAAGGATTGGAGGAAGTCGTTCGAAAAAGGAGAAAAATACAGAAGCGAGATAAAGGACTACGACGAAGGCACGAAATCAATGGACGAGTCCATAAAAGAGCTTGACAGCCTGATTTCAAAGGCGAAAAGGCTTTCGTCACAGGCCGCCATACAGGTCAGGAAAGCGGAACTCGCCATCGAGGAAGCGAAGGAGAACTACAGGAGGGCGGAACAGGAGCTTTCCAAGGAGAATTTCACGGGGGCCAGGAACTATCTCGGAAAGGCCAGCCAGAAGTACGCGGAATCGTTCAACATACAGGAGTCGATGAACGAGAGAGAGGAAAGCGACAGGCTCATAAGCGAATTGAGCGCGAGAATAGTCAGGGAAGAGAACGAGCTTGTCATCAGGGAAGTCCGCGCACTCATAAACGACGCGCAGGACCTCTACTACGACGGAGAGCTGGAATCGGCCGAGAAGAAGCTCTCCCAGGCGCAGAACAGATGGAGCACCACGAACACGGAGACCAACGAGGAAATCGAATCTCTCTTCGAACTCGTAAGCTCGGCGAGGAAGCTCCAGATTGGACGCAAAATCAAGCCTACCGACCCGCTCTACTCGGACATGTCGCAGCTTTTGAGCGTGGCGAACCAGTTCTACGAGGACGGAGAGAAGCTCATGAAGGAAGGCAAAAAGGACGAAGCGAAAGCGTCGCTGAACACGGCGAAGGAAAAGCTCGAACCGATGAGGCTAATCTATCCGCTGAACGACGACGCGGCATTCCTCAGGCTCAAAATCGAGAAACTGCTCGACCCGGAATCGTTCCAGGAAGGATTCAAGAGGCGAATCGACGACGCGAACAAGCTGAAGGCTGCGGAGAAGCTCGCGACACTGGAGACGCTGCTCAAAATCAACCCGTCGTATCCGGGACTCGCGAAAAAAGTGGAGGACCTGCAGTACGAGCTTGGATTCAAGACGCGGCCGACAGTCGCCACATCACAGAAAACATCATCGAACGCGCAGAGGAACGCGCAGGAGGATACACAGCGCAGGGCGGAGAACCTCTATTCACAGGCGCAGAGCATATTCAACAGCGCGGGGAACAACCAGGCGCAGCTCAGACGGGCGAGCGCGCTCCTGGACGAAATCATCAGGCTCTATTCGAGGGACAGGCGCGCTTCGATTTTCAGGCAGGCGACAGCCCTCAAGGACCGCATACAAAGCAGAATCGGAGGTACGGTCGTGGCAGTCCTCACGGCGGACGACGAGGCGAACTTCCAAAGGGCGCAGAACTTCGTGAACAAAGGAAACTACGACGCGGCAAACGACATTCTGGACGCGCTCTGGAAGAAGCCGGCGGCGCGGAATTCAAAGAAAATCATAGACTTGAGGACATTCGTGAAGAACAGGTTGTAGAAAGTGAAAGCGAAAAGAATTTTTTTGACAATAGCGACATTCTCGGCACTCGTCTTTTTCGCGTTGATGATAGCGAAAGCAGCCCCGTCGGACGAACTGTACTGGGAGAACCCGGTTCCCGCGACGGACATGGATTCGCGCTTCCCCCAGACAATCACGGACGGGGAGAACATGTACATATTCTTCGAGGAAGTCGAGAAAAAATCGAAGAAACTTTGGATAACACTCATATCAAGGAAAGAGAACGAACTGAAATGGACGGCTCCGAGACGCATAGCGGGTCCGTTCGACTATTCCGGAGACGAAATCCCGGACATCTACTCGGTGGCGAAATCGAAGGACTCAAAAAAAATCGCCATGTCCGTACAGACATCGAAAAAATCGATAGGAGTCTACACGACGTCGGACAAATGCGCCACGTTCGAAGTGAAGGAATTCACGGAACCTGTCAAGTCGCTCATCGGCCCCCGCATTTTCGGCACATCGACAGGCGGGTTCATGCTTTTCGTCTCGCTCGGAGAAACCGCGGACGGAAACGACAAAGAAGCGGAACTGGCCGCATCCGACGGGCAAAACCAGACATTGCTCTCAGCCGCCAGCAGCATCGGAAGTTTCTCGATGCTCTCCTCGACAAGCGAAGACGGAAAGAACTGGGGAGGACTGTCGGAATTCACTCCGGCCGCATCCGTGAAGAACCCGTTCGTCCCCTACCTAGAAGAATTCGAGGCTGACGGCAAAATAGGCGACATCGTGTTCTTCCAGGGATTCGCCGAGACCAGCGCGGTGTTCCAGCTCTTCATGACGACAAGCTTCGACAGACAGAGAACGTGGTCCGAGGCAAAAGCCATGACAGTCCATCCGCAGTACAGGAACCAGCGTCCCTACCTTTTCACGACGGAAGAGAAAGACGAAGAGGAGAGCGAAGACGAATTCGCAGTAGACAGCTCCATATTCGACGAGGAAGCGACGACGTTCGATTTCGAGGCGGAAGAGACAGACGCGGACAAAAACGGACAGGACGCGTCGGGAGCGGAAACGGCGGAAGAAAAGAAGAAGCCATCGACAAGGAAGAAGACGTTCGCGGTATGGGAGCGCACGGAGACAAAATCGGACAGGTCGCAGATAATGTTCGCGGAAGTCGGAAATGACGGCGCTCTCGAAGACGTGACAGAAATCACCACGAGCGGAAGCGGAGGGAGCGCGCACAGGCCGACGCTCTTCGAATACAACGGAAAGCTCTCGACAGTCTGGTTCGACGACAGGAAAGGCGTGAACGGAATCTACATGGCGCAGCGCACGGGAAAATTCTGGTCGGAAAAAACGCTCGTCTCCCTAAAGCAGAATTCCGAATTCGCATCCCCCATAACGCTCGGAGACGAACTGGCGTTCGCTTGGCAGCAGACGGTGGACAAGGACGGGACAGGCCGCATATACGCGCTTGAGACCGACCGCTCGGTGCAGCCGCCGAAAATAGCCGCATCGAGTTTCACGGAAGGCGGGCGAAGCACATCGGAGAAAGCGACCGCGAAAATCATGCTCCCGAAAGACTCAAGCGGAATAGCGGGCTACACATGGATTTGGACGCGGAACCGCAAGGACGAACCTCCAAAAGACCTGAACAAACTTGTCAAGCCAAAATCCACCACGATGACGGCGAACGCCACGGACGACGGAATCTGGTACTTCAAGGCGCGCGCATACGACTACGCCGGAAACTGGTCGGAATCGGCGACGCTCTCGTACCACAGGGACCTCACTCCCCCGCAGCCTCCGATTATAGCCCCTGTGGAAACTGACAAGTACGGCTTCGTCAAATCCGAGAATTTCACGATGACATGGAAAGGCGACGAAATGGACGACGACGTGGCAGGCTACTCGTGGAGCCTCACCCCCATCGGGCGGTTCGACAGAAGCCTGAACGTGAACAAGACGCACCCGATGCGCCTTTCCCAGGCGGCGGCGGAAAAGAAGGTCGCGGAAATCATACTGAAGTACACGGAGCCGAAGGAGCTCAAGAAGTGGGAGAAGGCGACAAGGCCTCCAAGGAAAATGATGGGTTCCACAACCTCCGCCAGCTACAAGAACCCCGACAACGGCGTCTACGTCTTCTCGGTCTGCGCGGTGGACAAGGTGGGAAACATCGGAGAGCCTGCCCAGAGCATCATCATATTCAACAAGTACGTCCCATCGACGAAGATATTCAACGTCACCCACAAGACGGACGAAAGGGGCGTCGTGACAATCGGAATGACCGGACAGGGATTCCTCTACGAAGGGACGATATCGGAAATCGTCGTTGAATCGCTGGACAAGCAGAACCGCTACGTCTTCACGCTCAAGAACGGCGACTACAGGGTCGTCTCGGACGAAAAAATCAGCGGAATCAAGCTGACGGACATGAAGGCCGGAAAGTACACGGTGACGATAAGGCACACGGACAGGGGCAAAAAATCGTGGAACGGAAGCCTGAGCGTCGCACAGTCGGGAATGGTCAGGCACGAGAACAGGTACTTCTTCGAACCGGAATGGCGGCTGTTCAATCCGACTTCGGCAAGGAACATAATAACGCAGAAGGAGATTCCACTGCTCCTTGTGCTGCTGCTTTCGCTTTTGGCAATCATTGGCTCGTCGAAAGGGCTTTTGGACACAGCGAGGGAATCGATAACGACACACGAAGAGATAAAGGCGCTCGTCACAGGAGGGATAATGCCGATGGAAAGAAAGGAAAGTTTGATGAAGAAAGGAATGAGCCTGAAATGGAAACTCATCCTCTTCACTTCAATTCTCATCATCTCAATCGTAACGATAGTCTCCGTCGCCCTTGGAAAAAGGCTCTCCGCCACCCAAGAGAGGACGCTGCTCGTGGGACTCAAGGACAGGGTGAACGTAGTGATGGAAAGCATCTCCAGCGGCGTGCGGAACTACCTCCCAGAAGCCGCGGACCGCTCAATCGAAATCATGCTCCTCCCAAGCGAGACGAAATACTTCGAGGAAGCAAACTACGCGACAATCACGGGTCTACCGCTCGACGAGAAAAACACCAACATAGATTACGTCTGGGCATCGAACGACCCGGCAATCGAGTCAAAAATCGACACAGGAGAATTCCAGCAGGGAGTCTCAAGGCTCCGCTCGCAGGACCAGCACATTTTCGGAAACACGGACAAGACGAACGAGGAAGCGGTCGCCCAGGTGCAGGAGATAACAGCGCGCATGGAAATCATCCGGGCGGAGAAAGCGGGCGCGGACGAACAGAGGAACGCGGAACTGAACGCGCAGCTGGCGGAACTCAGAAGCGAAATCGACTCGCGCCTGAACGACTTGTCGGTGGACGCTCAAGGCTCCTATCCGCTTTTCAGCGTTGACAAACTCGACCGGGAGCAGAGCAAGTACATCTTCTACAAGCCAGTCCTCTTCAGGCAGAGCGGCGACAACGAAACATTCGTGAGGGCGATGGTCATCATGGAAGTTTCGACCGACAACGTGAGGAACGAAATCGACAGGGCCATCAGGGAAATCTTCGTCATCACGATAATCGTGGCTGTCATCGCAATCGTGATTGGAAACGCGGTCGCGTTGGCGGCGGCAAGCGTCATCGTAAAGCCTATCAACAAGCTGGTCTCTCACGTCAAGAAAATCGGCAGCACGAAGAACAAAGAGGACCTTGAAGGACAGAGAATCGAGATAAAGTCGCGCGACGAAATCAGGACGCTCGGAGACGCCGTGAACGACATGACAGAGGGGCTTGTGGAAGCGGCCAAGACCGAAAAGGAGCTTGCGCGGCAGCAGGAGGAGAACATCAAGGAAAGGGAGCGAACGGCGAAGGCGCAGGAGGACGCGGCGAGGGAGAAGGAGCGCGCGGCGGAGGCTACGGCGCAGGCACAGGCGATTCAGGAGCAGATGCTCCGCGCACAGGAAGCGGACTTGAAGAACAAGCTCATGGAATCCGACGGAAGGAGAATCCAGACGGGATTCGTGCCGCTGAATTCTGTGCCGCGCTCGGACATAAAGGACACAATCGCGAGCTTCAAGAACGACGACATCGACCTCTTCTGCTACTACGAAGGTTCCGACAGCCTTTCGGGCGACTATTTCAGCTACAAGCAGCTCGAAAACGGCTGGTACGCCGTGATGAAGTGCGACGTGTCGGGCCACGGAGTTCCGGCTTCGCTTTTAACGACGATTCTAGCGACTGGCTTCAACGGCTACTTCGGGAACTGGACGCTCAAGAAGAACGGAACGAGACTCAACGAACTCGCCCTCTCATTGAACGAGTCAATCGGAAACCTGAACCTGCGCGGAAAATTCGCCACGCTGCTCATCGCCCTCTTCGACTCGAAGAGCGACACGATATACCTCTGCCACGCCGGAGACAACATCGTCAGAATGTACGACTCGGAGAAGAACTGCCAGAAGACAATCACGCTCGCGGAAGCCGGAGCCGCGGGAGCCATCAAGAGGGAACTCTACGAGATGGTCGGAAAGGACTACAACTCGGCGTACCAGGTCGTGAAGATGCCGTTCAAGAAAAACGACATCCTCTTCCTCTACACCGACGGCATCGAGGAATCGCAGAGCAAGTACAAGGACAAGGATTTCAACAACATTCTCAAAGGCAAGGACTCCAACGAGTTCGAATACGAGGAATTCGGAAACGACAGGATAAAGGAAGTCCTTGAGACATTCTTCAAGAAGCAGAAGTACGTGCTCAAGAGGACGCATCCCCAGAACAGCTCGGAAAAGCTCGAATTCGACTTCTCGGGCTGCTCAAGCGACATCTCGGAACTCATCATGGCTTTGGCTTCTATCGAAAAAGTCTTCCGCTTCTACAAGAAGCCCACGGCTGTCGGAAACGTGACGAAGGACGCGACAGGCAACGGCCGCATGGAAGGCGACGTCGTGCGCGTGGACAGGAGAATCGACGACTTCCTCAAGCGGACGTTCAATATGTACGGCTTCTACTGCGGCAAAAAGAGCGACATCGGGGAGCAGAACTACATCTACTACCTGGACATCGACGAGGACAAGCAGGAAGATGACCTGACAATCTACGCGATAAAGAATTTGTAGGTCGAATGTCGAGTTCATGCATATCGTAGTTGCCGAAACGCGCTCCCAGCGAGAACCCAGATTGAAAAACGGCAGTACCGCTTCGCGGTGGCTGAGTGTTTTTCAATCTGGAACCTCGCTTCCGCTCGTTTCAGCCATTGACCTGTGAAAACTCGACTTTCGACACTAATTGCTAAAACTGGAGAATTGAGTGATGATTGAAAACGAGATGAATTCGAGGGGGATTCAGAGGCACATTCCGACTTTGGTTTCTCTTTGGAGGGGGAACGGGAGGAAGGAGAGGCTCGACAAAAAAGAGATTTCGGCACTTTCAAGTTCCCTGCTCAAACTGCAGAGGGGACTGACGGGGGAGCGGAAAATGGCGGGCGGAAGATACATGAGCGAAAAGGACACGTTCGGCTCCTACCTGCTCTACTATTTTCCGGTGAGCTACCTTCAAATCCAGACGGTTCTCGATTTCCTGGGCAATACAATAGAAGAGATTTCAAAAAAAGACGAAATCGGCATACTCGAAATCGGCTCCGGCCCGGCTCCGGGGACAACCGCCCTCTGCGACAGGATTCTCTCGCTCAACAAAAACGCGAAGATTTCCGTGAGCCTTTGCGACACGAGCGAAAGGGCCATGCAGACGGCGAGGAAGATTCTCGAAAGCGACTTTGAGAACGTCAGCGTGGAAACAAAGAAAGCCGACATCGAAAAAAGCGGGCTTAGAACATTCAGAAAGAAGCCTGAGAAATTCGACATCGTTTTGATGAGCCACGTCCTGAACGAGCTTTGGAAAAAAGATGACGACAAGATACAGAAGCGGCTCTCGTTCATCAAGGCGCAAACGGAAAAGCTTTCGGAGAACGGCATTCTCATCTTGAACGAGCCAGCCATGCAGGAATCGAGCCGGAACCTAATAAAAATCCGCGACGAAATGCTTGGAAGCGAAGCCTTCCGCGGCATGAACCTTGTCGCCCCCTGCCCCTTCTCCGGCTCGAAAAAGTGTCCCGCCCTGCTCTCGGAGAACCAAACCTGCCACGCCGAAAAACTGTGGAAGCCATTCGAGCCTGTTTTGTCGCTCGCAAAGGGCGCCGGACTCGACCGTGAATCCGTGAAGATGAGCTTCTTCGTCTTCCAAAAAACAGAAAAGCAAGCCGAATCCGAAAACGGAAAGACGCTCACGGTGGTCTCGGACGGAATGCTCAACAAATCGGGAAGAATCCGCTTCATGCTCTGCGACGGCGGAAAACGCTTTTCACTCTCCGCAAAGAAGGACGACCAGCACGCAAAGGAAATCGGCTTCTTCGGTCTGCGGCGCTACGACAAAATCAGAATCGAGAACCCCGAAATCAGAGAGGGGAATTTCGGAGTCGCAGGAAATACGGAGATTTTCAAGGAAGACTTTTAGAACGGAAATCGCAGCCCCGCCCAAAAGGGGCATTTTTTTTGCCTAAAACGAGGTTTTTCACTAGATTTAAAATCGACAATCAGAGAATATAGAGATATTAGAGAAATTGGAGATATTGGAGATTTCAAAAATGAAAAAAGCGGCAACAAAAACAATCAAGGCAATCGGAATGGCGGCAATCGCGATGACGGCTGTCGCATTGGCATCATGCAGCACGAGCGACGTGAAGATCCAGGCTTCAAGCGACAGCGAAATCGAAATGGAAACAAAGGACATCGAGAATGCGAAGGAAGATGTCGACCCGTCATACACTCTCAGAACGGAAAAAGAACTTGGAAAAGCGGCGGAAAAAGAGGATACGGAATACACGAACAGGACTCTCATCGTGCATCTTGACGGAGAGGCGAACAAGGAATTGGCGTTGGCGTTGGCCAGCGACTACAACATGAATGTCGTCTACGTCTACCAAATCATCAACGCGTGCACATTGAGCACAAAAAGGGATTTCACCGACGCGGAAATGTCCTACTTGATAGAAAAGCTCAACTCGGACAAGCGAGTGCTTTCCGCCACAAGGGACAACGTAATGCACTTGAACTGAAAACCGGGACGTCCCGGACAAAACAGCGGAGGACATGACTCTCCGCTGTTTTTTTATAAAAAACCGAGTCGCAAGACTAGCCCACAAATCAGCCTACACACAAATCAGCCCACACCTACCCCACAATAGAACGGACGAATTTGAGCGAAGACGGAACGTCCTTCACGCCCTCGAATATGAGGAGCGCGTCAGGGCATTCCGCCTTGATTCTAGGAAGCCACACGTCCCAGTGCATGAGGCCCTTTCCGAGTGGGGCGATTTCAAGCTCCTTCGTCTCAGGGTTCACGATGTAGTCCTTCAAATGGAAGCCGCAGATTTTCCCCTTGAAAAGCTCCAGGCACTTGTCGAAAATGGCGTCCCTCTCCTCGTGGTTTCCGATGTAGAGATAGTTGTAGATGTCCACGATGAAGCGGAAATTCTCCTGGCCAGGGTCAATCTCGTCGGCGAGCCGCTTGAGCATCTCAGGCTTGTACATGCAGTGCCCCCACGCCCCCTCAAGAGCCATGCAGACTCCGCTCTCCTTGGCGATTTTGGGCATCGGAGCGAAAATCGACTTCACTTCCTGGAACGCCTCCTCGGTCTGGTTCTTTGGATTGTACGTCCATTTGTCGTCGTTGTAGGAACCGGTCTCGCTCGCCACGAAAGACGCTCCGAATTCCTTGGCGTGTCTCAAGTGGTCGGCGTATTTTTCGGCTCCGGCCTTCACCTTGTCCTTGTTGGAATGAACCGGGTTGAAATACGCGCCCAAAAGCGGAATCTCCACCCCGTGCGAGTTGAAGCCGCCCCTGATTTCCGAGACGACCTCCGGCGTGAGCGTGCCGGGATTGCCGCTCTGTCCCTCCACGGCCTTCGCTATCGCGAGCTGCACCCCGTCGAAGCCCCATTCGTGGGCGTTCGTGCCGAGCCAGTCCGCGCTCCCCTTTCCAATGTCATGCGGACGGATGAGAATTTTCATTTAGTCTACCTCCAATATTTTCAAGTCAAAGTCAAATTTCCCTGTGACCAATCAAAGCCCAGACGATTGTTTCTTCCGGAGTAAAAAGACTTGGACCGCCTTTATCGGCATAGACACATTTTGTAGGAACCCAGCCAGTATGTCCATTAATTGTGATGTTGACCCAGCCATAATCGGATGTTATCCCATGAAGCTTGTGGAATTTCAAACAATCCTTATCCGTGACCTTGTAAACAGTTTTGTCTTTATCAGACGGCAAAGATTTCAGTTCTGTCGACAGATGCACGTTCATGCTCTTGTCCAATGTCAAAACCTCGACAGGCTGTCCAAAGACATTTATCGTTTCCTTGTGAACGAAGTTACCAGACGCATACGGATTGCACATTGTCATGAAGCCATCCACAGCAGAGTTGACCGACACTTTTATAAAAGTCTTATCAGTCGCGACAATCCTTATTATGTTTGTGACTCTCAGGTTGTCCCCTTTTTGAATCGTGTATATTGGCTCGGCAGTGGCGTCCATTTCCTTGTAGACCTTCGTGTCATAGCCGGAAGTTTCAAACCCGAAGCTCAAGTCGATTTCGTGATTTTCATACATGGGGCTTTGAAAATCACTATCAGAAGCAAATGTTGATTGAGCCGCCCCCATGACGACAAGCGATGCGGCGAATAGTTTTTTCAATACTTTTTTAATCATTTTTTTCTCCGATTTTTAGTAGATTTTTGTTTATCGGCAATAACGAAGCAAAAAAACAGTTCCCGTGAAAATTTTTCAGCAAAAACAGTTTGAATTATACGGTATACTTTGACGCATGAATACATTGGGAAACACGCTCATAGACAACTCGGAAAAGCTGAAACTCGTGGATACGTTGAATGAAATCATATCGATACAAGAAATAAACGAAATCTGCATTGCGACTGGCTATTGGGATTTGAAGGGAACCACGCTCGTGGCGGATTCGCTTTTGAAGTTCTTGGAAAGAGACGGCACAAAAATGCGCCTTTTGATTGGAAAAGACCCGAATGTTTTTAGGCACGATTTGACAAATGAATCGTATGAAAGTGCAAAAAAATATCCGCAAGATTATTTAAAAATCGACTTGCAGAATGTCGAGATGAACAACGAGCAATATCAGAGAGCCGCAAAAATGCTCATGGATTATTGCGAAGGCGAGAATCCGAAAATCGAAGTCCATATTTTTGACTTGAACGAAAATGATGAGCGGCAGTTTTTGCATTCAAAGTGTTATATTTTCATGGGAAAGCGTAATTCAACTTACGGAATAATTGGAAGCAGCAATTTTACAGAAAAGGGATTGCAGGGAAATTCAGAACTCAATTATCTTGATAATGATATTTTCCACATTACTGCAGAACCGTCGGAATTAAATGAATTCGCAAAAGGACATTATTATTGGTTCAATGAAAAATGGGCTCTTTCAAAGGACTGGACGAAAGAGTTCGTGATTGAAATCGGAAATTCTCCTGTTGGAAAAAAAGCGAAGAGCGAACAAAAGAGCAAGCAGGATTCTGACGGCGACTATCCATATACGATTCTAAGTCCAAAAGAAACCTACCTTAAATTTTTGATTGACCAATTCGACGAGATTATCAATTTTGACGGCAAGATAAAGCCAGAAGATTACATGCCGCATGACAAAAACTTCAAGCAGCTTACATACCAAAAGGAAGCCGTCAATCAGGGATTTGCGATTTTGAGAGACCACCACGGTTTCATTCTTGCGGATGTGGTTGGATTGGGAAAAACGTTCACCGCTCTCATGGTTGTAAAGCGTCATCTGCTCGAAAACGGATTTTCGCACCCAGTTCTTATTATCACGCCGCCCGCAATTAAGCAGAGTTGGATAGATTCCATAGAATATTTTGACAAGGATGAAATTTCAGAAAGAAAAATCAAGCCTCTTGTAACTCTCACGACAATCGGCTGCCTTGATGATTTGAGCGATACCGAAGAATACATAGCCGAAAACGATTTTGATTCTTCTTTCAAAAAAGACGAATACAGCATGATTGTAGTTGACGAAAGCCACAGGTTCAGGAACAACTCGACAAGAATGTACCAGAAACTTGACGATTTGATTGGCTCAATATCACCTCAGCCGTATGTTGTCCTTCTTTCCGCGACCCCACAGAACAACGCGCCGTATGACTTACGCAACCAGATTTATCTTTTCCAGCGCTCGCATAACGACACGACTTTGAAGACGCTCGGAGAATACGGAAAGAAACTCGAAAACTACTTTGCAGAAAAGCAGAACAATTACGAGCAGTTCATCAAAAAGGACAAGACTGTAAACGGTCAGAAAATTCCGAAAACTCAGGAAGAATTAAAAGCCGACAAGGAAAAGCTCATTGCCGACAGCGAGGATATCCGAAAAAGAATCGTAGAGCCTCTCGTAATCCGAAGAACCAGAACCGACATTGAAAAATTCTATGCGGATGACATGCAAAGCCAAGGATTGAATTTTCCGAAAATCCAAAAGCCCGTTGCGATTCCGTACGAAATGAACGGAGAACTTGGAGCATTGTTCAATGAAACGGTGAACATCATCGCGCCGCAGGTTAGCCATGTGGACACTGACGAAAACGGAGACCCGATTTTTGACTTGCTCTCAGTCGCTGGAGAAGACTCCATCGGCTACTACAGGTATCGCGCCATTGAATTTTTGAAAAACGCAGATGCGCGAAAAAAGCACGAAGTCAACAACTTGACGGTAAGCGGCACTTCCCAGCGTCTTGCGCAGATTATGGAATTGCTTCTCGTGAAACGACTCGAAAGTTCCCAGGCAGCATTCAAGGAATCCCTCCACAATCTGCACCGCTATTCGGAAAACATGATGAGAATGTGGGAAGCCGACCGCATCTTCATCTGTCCCGACATCGACGTAAACAAAGAACTGAATGACGAGAGCATCGCCAAAAACGGAGGCTTTGAAAACTGCCTCGACGTCATCGCCCAAAAAGCAAAAAAAGCGAACAAACGCAATTCCGGCGATGAGAACGACGGACCGAATCAGGAATACAATAGAAAAGATTTCCTTGACGACTATATCGACAAACTGAAGAACGATTTGCGCCTCATTGAATATTTGTGCTCGAAATGGGATGTCCAGACAAGCGACCCGAAGATGAGCGCATTTATTTTTAAAATGGGCACTGACTTTTTGAATCCTTCCAGAAACAAAAACAGAAAACTCGTTATTTTCACAGAATGCATTGCGACGCAGAACGCATTAGTGCAGAAGTTGCAGGAAATGCCGATTCCAGATTGCCGAGTCCTTTCAATCACCGCAGCAAACCGCGACGACATGAAAGACGTGATTGCGGCGAATTTCGACGCGAACTACAAGGGAACAAAAAAGGACGACTACCAGATTCTGATAACGACGGACGTCCTTGCCGAAGGCGTGAACCTGCACCGCGCGAATTCGATTCTGAACTACGATTCTCCGTGGAACGCGACGCGGCTCATGCAGCGGCTTGGACGAATCAACCGAATCGGAACGGATGCTAAGAAAATCTGGAACTATAATTTTTACCCTTCGACTTTGGGCGACAACCAAATCAACCTCAAGAACAGGACTTATGTGAAGTTGCAGGCGTTCCATGAACTTTTCGGGGAGGACAGCCAGATTTATTCGACCGAGGAAGAAGTGAAACACTTCGACAAAGTTGTGCGCGACGAGATGGACGAAACGGAGACTCCAATCATGCCGTACATTTCCGAGCTTCGCAAGTTCAAGAAAAGCAATCCTCCCGAGTACGAAAGGCTTTCTGCAATTTCCGGAAAAATCGTAACCACTGTTGAGTCTGATGAAAAAGCCGGATTCTCCGCATTGCACGAAACCGACAAGAGTGGCAATCTTCTGCATTCATTTCTTTATGTTTCTGCTGAGGACGGAAGCGCAAAAAATGCAAGCCAGCTTGAATTCTTTGAAAAATTGAAGCCGCTTTCAGACAATGCGGAAACTGACGCCGATAATGAACTTGTCGAAAAGTACAAGACTTCCGTTTTGAACTGTTATTCGGCTGACAAACAGAACGCAGCCATTTCCATGAGGAGCAAACTGAGGAAGGGAGAAGCCGAAATAAGAAAAGCCGCGGGCAAAATCAAAAAACTGTATTCAATGGGGCTTTCCGAGGAATACGAAAACAAACTTGATGAGATTGCAAATTCGATAAGCGACAAGAATTTCGGAATCATCAATAAAGTTCTGGAAATGGATTTTGAAAACGAGGGGCTTGGAAACATGTCCATTGAATTGGACATCGATTATCTGTACAAGTTTACGCAAGTCCATTCTATTGATACGGATGCGAATGTTGCAATAGAATTCATCGTGAAATAAAGGAATTTGAAAGATGGAAAAAGGCGAATTGAGAATATTGTTTGAAAGCGAATATCCGGGGAAAAAGGCGATTTTTGAAAAACTGATTCAGCCGATTTTCAAGAAAGCGAAGGACACTACTCTTTCAAATGAAATCGACATCACCGAAGGCGACAAGAAGCAGATAAAGTCGTTCAGCATAATCGCGCAGGTTCGCGGAGGCTTCCCGATTGCGTTTGCGGATGTTGAAGTGCAGGATTCCGTCGCATTGAAGCGAAGCCGCGTCACCATTCAGAACTGCGTCCGCAAGATGATGGAGAACGACTCAAACGCGATTATCTTCTTTCATTTTTCGGACGACAAAAGCGAATGGCGCGTAAGTTTCTGCCACAGAGCCGACAAACTCAAGGAAAGCACAAACGCAAAACGCTTCACATATCTTTGCGGAACGGAACACGCCTGCAGGACTATCGCGGAAAGATTCGAAACGCTCAAAGGCCTGTCCACAATAAAAGACGACGACTTGCTTGAAGCGTTCAGCGTGGAGCCGTTGAGCAAGGAATTCTTTGACGAGTACCGAGAGCATTATGCCGACCTCGTCGAATACATCAGCGGAAAACGATTTGTCAAAAAGGGCGGCAAGTTTGTTGAAGAAAAGACAAAAAACGCTGCCGGTGCGTTCAGGGAAGCATTCGAGGGCGACGACAAGAAAGTCCGCGACTTTGTGAAAAAAATGATGGGCCGTCTGGTCTTCCTTCAGTTTTTGCAGAAGAAAGGCTGGCTTGGCGTTCAGGAAAACGCAGAATGGGGAAGTGGCGACAAGAATTTCATCTACAACCTTTTCAGGAACGCAAGCAAAGACGTACAGAATGACTTTTTGGAAAAAGCATTGGAACCGCTGTTCTTCAAGAGCCTGAACCAAAAGCGGGACGAAAAAGCGATTGCGCCGGAAGAACTTTGCGATATTTACGGCTCAAAAATCAGAATCCCGTATCTGAACGGCGGACTTTTCGAGGAAGACGAACTCGACAAGAAAAAAGTCAAATTCAAGAAAGAGCATTTCGAACAATTGCTCACATTCTTCAACCAGTACAACTTCACGATTGACGAGACCGACGGCGACGACCAGGAAATCGGAGTGGACCCGGAAATGCTCGGAAAGATTTTCGAGAACCTCCTTGAAGACAACAAGGACAAGGGCGCATTCTACACGCCTAAAGAAATCGTCCAGTACATGTGCCGCGAAAGCTTGATTGCATACCTTCAAGAGCGTTCATTGAGCGAAGAAGAGCGTTCATTAGGCGAAGAAAACCGTTCATTGAGCGAAGTCGAAATGAACGGGGATTCGACTACGCTCAGCAACCGTATTCGCAATTTTGTTTTACATCATGCCGTCTCAGATTTTTCTGAAGGTGAAAAAGCCGCGCTTTTGAAGGCCCTGCTCGACGTGAAAATCTGCGACCCGGCGGTCGGCTCAGGCGCATTTCCGATGGGAATGATGAACGAGCTTTTGGCTTGCACGCAAGTCCTCACAGGAAACGCAAAAAGCCGCTCCGACCTCAAAAAGCACATCGTCAGGAACAACATCTACGGCGTGGACATCGAAAAAGGAGCGGTGGACATCGCCCGCCTGCGCTTCTGGCTTGCGATTATCGTTGACGAAAAAGAGCCGTTGCCGCTCCCGAACCTCGACTACAAAATCATGCAGGGAAACAGCCTGCTTGAAAGTTTCAACGGAATAGACTTGAGCGACATTACGAAACGTGAAAAAATCGACAATGACAATATTCTTGAGGGCGATGATTTGCTGACCGAAGAGGAAAGACTTCGGTTGCAGACGAATGTTCTGATTGATGCGTTCGAGTACAACATGAAAGAATATTTCGACACGAACGATCACAAGCGAAAAGCTGAACTGAAAAACGAGATTGATGACTTTGTGAAAATACGCGTGCTGAATAATCTCGGTGCGGACTGCCTTTCCGTAGATTCCAAAATTGCAAAATGCGATTTGAATATTAAGGAAGCAAAGAAAATTTTGCAGTTTGTCTTGAATAAGGATTCTCCGATTTTCAAAAAACAGGAGAAAATCATCGCACAGAATGAAGAAAAAAAAGCCGAACTTTTGAAGGAAAAATCTTCGCTTTCAAAAAAACACGAAGATGCTGCGCAGAGCGAGCTGAACGCGGAAAGCTATTTCCTCTGGCACACTTGGTTCGGTGACGTTTTCAACCGACCGGATGACCGCAACGGATTTGACATTGTGATTGGGAATCCGCCGTATATTTCAGCTCCAACTCAAATTGCTAACGAGAATCTTTCTAACCAAAGAAATCGCATAATCGATTCAAAAAAATACAAATCACTTTATCAGAAATGGGATTTGTACATTCCTTTTATTGAACTTGGAACTCAGTTGAACTGCCAAAACGGAATAACAACGATGATTGTTCCGTTCCCGCTCACAAATCAGCTCTATGCAAAAGTGCTTCGTAAAATGCTTGTTGAAGAAAACGATATGTTTGAGCTTGTTGATTTGAACGGCACAAAGATTTTTGACAATGCAACAGTGTCGAACTGCATTCCGTTCATTAAAAAAGTTTCCTTCGACTCCGCTCAGGGAACAAACCGCTGCTCGTTGAGCGGAGTCGAAACGAGTGTAGCCGAAACGAGCTCTACATGGATTAGCAAAATTGACGAAAACTTACACATCAGCCGAACCTTTGAACAGACAAAAAGCGACCTTGTGCAAGACGAAAAAACTTATGTATGGAACGTAACGCAGGAAAAACGCGAAACGAACCGCCACGCAGATATGCATGTTTTGGGGGATTATTGCTATATCAGCGTTGGAATGGTCTTGAACTCTGATGAAAGTGCAGAAGGGGATAAATTTGTAAAAGCCGATTTGATAAGTCATAGTCAAGATGAAATCCATTGCAAAAAATACATAGAGGGAAAAGACCTTGATAGATATTCAGTAAAAAGAGTTCGTTTTCTTGAATACGGAACAGAAAGAAGTCCATCAAAATTACGCCGTCCTACTTTTGAGGAACTTTATACTAATCAAAAGCTACTGATAAATTCTCTTGGATAATTGAAAGCCTCGATTGATTTGGACGATTACTATTATTGTGAACAACAAGTTCGAATGGCTTTGCTTTGGAAAGATTTGCACGGCGTGGAAAACAAGAGCATTGCGACATCTATAAAAAAGTTCAGCACAATGAGCCGTAAAGATATGGAAGAACTTTCTGAAAGTGTAGACATGCGTTATTTGCTCGGTGTGATGAACTCGAAGTATGCTTCTGTTTTACTTACGAATAATCGAGGTGGAGATTATCACATTACTCCAGAGCATATCCGTAACATTCCGATTCCATCTGCCACATCTGCCCAGCAAAAGCCCATCATCACTTTGGTAGACAAAATTCTTTCTGTCAAAAAGGATAATCCTCAAAACGACACATCTACGCTTGAATCTCAAATCGATGCTCTTGTCTACGACTTGTACGGACTGACTGACGATGATGTGAAGATTATCGAGAGCGCGAATAGGATGTAGGGGGAGAAAAGTATGATGCCCGAAAGTAAGGAAAGCCTAAGAAAAATATTGGATGATTATTTTTCTCGTATAACTTATGCAAATGATTGTTTCGAATTACACAAATTTCTGATTCAATCAAAGAAAACATATCTTAATCAAATGAATCTCGCACCTGCGTTTTTCCAGCTTACTTATTCGTCATTATTGCAGACAGTCATAATTGAACTTTTTAAGTTATTTGACCCAAAAGCAGATACTGGACTATATAAGCTAGTGGAAATATGCAGACTTAATACAAATCTTTTTCCAGATAAAAAAGAAATCGGATATGTAGATTGCGATACTGATAAATATTTTGTCGATAAAGTCCTTCCTGTCGATATGAATTTAGAACTTGCGGAATGTCGTAAATTGCTAAAAGGTATTACAGAGGAACTTGAGTGTTTAAGAAAATGGCGCAATAAGTTTTATGCACATCTTGATTCGGAATCTCGAAATAACGAAGACATGTTAATAAAAAGTTATTCTCTAACCTATGAAAATATAAAGCAAATTTTCGAAGTTGCGAAAGGAATTTGCAATAGAATTTCTGTCTTACTTGATGGTAGTGCAAACACTTGTCAGAGCAGTAATGTTTTTGATGTGGATAATTTATTCACGAAATTGACGGAGAATAAACATGAAACTGTGTGAGCAAACAATAAAAAATCTTACCGAAATAATAAATGAAAAACCAGACCATCGTACTGGAAAGGATTTAGTAGAATTTTTTAATCCTCTGGGTTTTCATGATGCTTATGTATGGGGACAACCTTTTCCTTCACGAAAAGATTATACCGCTAGTAAAATCAGAGCCTTAAATGGAACATCAGGTATCGATGAATGTATAAAAAAGACATTTGCTCCAGTAAATTTTGTTGAGAACTATCAACTTATGTATGATTTGATTGAAGAATTCAACAAGCATCTTATGTATGACGGTTGGAATATTTATCTTAATGAAAATGAGATTTCGTTTAAAAAAGTAACTTTTAATGTTGCAGACTTATATACACCTGATAGTAAAAAAGAAAAGACAGAAGAAGAATTCATTAATATAAGAATTGAGACATTAAATCTTACGAAATTGCCGATTGAAAATACTTTAACTCCTATAATCAAATCGCGAATGGATGAAATAGAGTGCTGTTTAAATTCAAAAAGTCCTTTAGCTACAATTTTTCTTTGTGGTTCTGTTTTGGAAGGAATTTTATTTGCGATTGCGTATAAAAATATAAAAGATTTTAATATGACAAAGTCTTCTCCAAAAAGAGATGAAAAAGTAAAATCTTTTTCCGAATGGAGCTTAAAAGATTATGTCGATGTTTCAAAAGAACTTGGATATATTGACGAGGATGTTAAAAAATTTAGTCATGTGGTACAAGATTTTAGAAACTATATTCATCCATATCAGCAGATGGCACAGCAATTTAATCCATCAATTGAAACTGCAAAATTATGTGTACAGGTTGTGAAAATTGCAATTCAGCAGATTACAAATAGAGGTAACTAATGTCCGAATCCCAGTTAATCGAATACAAAGAATCTTGGCGTGATGAGTATCTCAAATGGATTTGCGGTTTCGCAAACGCGCAGGGCGGAACGCTTTATATCGGTAAGCGTGATGATGGTTCTGTATGTGGTGTTTCTGATTCTAAAAAGCTTATGGAAGATATTCCCAATAAAGTTCGCGATGCTCTCGGTTTAATTGTTGATGTTGACTTGCTGAGTGAAAACGGCTTGGATGTTATAAAAATTACTGTTGATGAAAATCCTTATCCTGTAAATTACAAGGGTGAGTATCATTATAGAACTGGCAGTACGAAACAACTTTTACAGGGCTCTGCTCTTACGAATTTCTTATTGAAAAAAACAGGCAAGAAATGGGATTCTGTTCCGCTTGAAAATGTGAGCGTTGATGACCTGGATAAAGAAAGTTTTGATATTTTTCATCGAGAAGCAATCCGTAGCGGAAGAATGAGTAAGGATGATTTAAAACTTTCAAATATGGAATTGCTTGAAAAACTGAATCTGCTTGATGGAACTTTGATGAAAAGAGCCGCTGTTTTGTTGTTTCATCGCAATCCAGAAAAATGGATTACAGGTTCGTTTGTGAAAATCGGATTCTTTGAAACTGATGCAGATTTACGCTATCAGGATGAAGTTCATGGTTCTCTTGTGATTCAGGCAGACAGAGTTATTGACCTTCTTTACACAAAATATCTTACGGCAGAAATTTCTTATGATAATATCACACGCATTGAGCATTATCCGTTCCCAAAGGATGCAATCCGCGAAGCAATTTTCAATGCGCTTATTCATCAGGATTTTTCTGTGGGAGTACCGGTTCAAATCAGCGTGTATAAAGACAAGCTTTACATCAGTAATGACTGCGTTTTCCCCGAAGATTGGACTGCCGATACTCTTATACAAAAACACCGTTCTTTACCACATAATCCAGATATTGCATATACATTCTATAGGGCAGGCTTCATTGAAAGCTGGGGACGCGGTATTGAAAAAATCTGTACGCTTTGCAAAGAATACGGTATTCCAGCGCCAGAATACAACGTGCATTGCAATGACATTATGATGCTGTTTAAGACGCGTGTCCCTGTAAATGTCCCTGTAAATGTCCCTGTAAATGTCCCTGTAAATGAACGTCAAAAACAGATTTTACTAAGCATTAAAGAAAATCCTCGTATCACAGCTTTACAGTTATCACAAAAGCTTGACGTTACAGATAAAACAATAAAACGTGATTTACAGTATTTAAAAGTGAATAAAATAATTGAACATGTTGGACCAGATAAAACTGGCCATTGGGAGGTAAAAGAATGAATTTAAATGAATATCTTGCAAATAAATGTCTGGAAACTGCATCTGTTGAACTTGCAAAACAGATTATTCTGGAGGACTCAACTTTATCACCTGTACAAAAACAGAATTGGATTTCTTTGTTAAACACAATGTCAGCAATGAAGAATATGGCTGAAATATGCAAGATTTTTTCTGGAAGAATGTAAATTTTTGGAGAAATACAATGTCCGAATCCCAGTTAATCGAATACAAAGAATCTTGGCGCGATGAATATTATATCATAGAAATCAAAATAGCTAACATGACGGGAGAGAAAGAGATATGACATTTTCATAAACAGAGAAAACGGAACTAAAGCAAAAGCTTACAAACTCAATCCCAAAGAAAATAGTCGAGTTTTTGAACACTGACGGTGGAACTGTTTACATTGGTGTGAATGAGACGGTTCTGTTTGCGGGAATGAAAGTCGTCTCAACTGGAGGGCTTCCTGCGAATCTCTAAAAAGAAGATTTCTTCAAAGGCATTTCAAAGCCTGTGAATGAAGAACTTGCAAAATTATTTATCCGCTTGGATTTAATGGAGCAGACTGGCTACGGAATTCCGCTTGTAACTAAGCGGTACGGAAAAACGGTTTTTGAGTTCCTGGATTTCTTTTTGCGGGTAACAATCCCTTTTGAATTTGAAATTGAAAACAATGTCACCCAAGATGATACTCAAGGTGCAAGCATTGATAATTGGATTGAAGAGCAGATAAGGAAAAATCCCAAAATAACGACAGAAGAACTTGCAAAACTTAGCGGAAAAACTGTAATTACAATCAAGCGTCATATCACAAAACTTTCTCATATAAAATATGATGGAAGCGGATATAGCGGTCATTGGGAGATAATAAAATGAAGGTCTCAATTTATGGATTCTTCGCCGCAATGAAGAAGCAGAAATTGACCGGCTTGTGTATGCGCTCTATGGGCTTTCCGAGGATGAAGTGAAGATTGTGGAGGGGAAGTAGAGAGATGAAACAAGAATTGACAAATCTTATTGGCTGCCAGCGGAGAAAATCAAAACTATGAAGAAAAATGAAGAAGGTTTTGACGCAGATAACACTGTAGGTAAATATTTTTTACCTCAAATTTCTTTTTCTGAAGCCGAAAATGGAAGAGTGGAGTCTTTTTTTCTAAAAAACATAGGTGCGTTTCCCTATAGCTATGAGCAGTTTTCTCAATTTTATAACCAGACTAAAGACATGTTTTTTGAACATATATCTGTTCAGTTGTGCCAATGGTTTGGTGCTAATATGAGTGCCGTTCTTGGTGCTATTTTAGATAAACTTTCCACAAACTTCATTACAATAACGTCTGATAATTCTAAAATTATCGAAATTTTGCGGAAAAATACTTTTTTAGCAAATTATGGCTACCCAGTTTTTCCAGATAAAAATCATACGACTGTCAGATACTTGAAACTGAAAGCTTCGGATTCCCGCTATTTTGGTGATTATGTGATGAATGAATTGCTTTCAAAGCAAGATTTCCCCAATATGAGCGAAGGACTTAAACAAAAGATATTTGAGTCAATATATGAAATTTTTGTAAATGCGCAAATGCACAGTCGGACGGAATTTATTTATACCTGCGGTCAATTTTTTCCTAACAAAAATGAAATAGAATTTACTATTGTGGATTCAGGTATTGGATTTAAGAAGAAAATTGTTGAACAGTTCGGGATTCCTGTAAATTCAATACAGGCAATCCGTTGGGCACTTGTAAACGGAAATACAACCAAGCAAGATGCGCCAGGCGGCATAGGCCTTGCTGTATTGACGGATTTTATAAAAATGAACAAAGGAAAATTTCAGATTGTAAGTGACGATGGTTTCTATGAAGTTGGTGAGACGGTATCTTCTCAAATTTTACACTATCCCTTTCCTGGGACAGTTGTTAATATGAAATTTCGAACAGACGACCCAAATTCATACAGGCTTGATTCAGAGAATGATGATTTTGATATATTTTAAGGGGATATAGATATGAAAGAAACTATAAAGAAAAGCGTTTATCAAATTGTAGGAAATCCTCTCTGCGTTGAGGCTGACGATGGACTGAAAGTAAGCGCGATTGTTTCGGAATTCATAAAGAACAAGCAACCCATCGACCTTTCCTTTCTTAATGTACAGATGCTTACATCAGCATTTCTGAATACTGCGATAGGTATCCTTTACAAAGATTTTTCTGAAAATGATATAAAAGAGTACCTTTCTGTATCCGACATAGATGCTACGGATGCGGTTTTGTTAAAAAGAGTCGTTTCTACGGCAAAGATTTTTTATTCAGATCCAGACCGAATCAGAAATTCTTTGAAAGAGGTTTTGGAGGAGTCAAAATGAGAATGAGATACACTGCTTCAAGTATCCCAAGCCTGAAAAACAGAACCGTTTTCTTTGATGCAAACTCTCTAATATATATTTTCTGGCCGACAAGTCCTGATTTACAGGCTGCCACCGATTACGGCTCTATGCTGTCAACGCTGATAAAAAACAATGTAAATCTAGTGGTAAATGAAACGGTAATTTCTGAAATAATAAACAGAGTTATGAGACTTGAGTTTAATAAGTCTAATCTGCCAAGAGACCAGTTTAAGAAATATCGGGATTCTCCAGATGGTCAGTCTGTACAGAAAGATATTTATAAAATCATACAGAACCGTATTTTAAGCAGATTTCAAATTACTAATGAGTTATTCTCAAAAGAAGAATTGAATTCTGCTCTTACAGTATCAACCTTAGACTTCAACGACAAGTTGATTGAATTACTCTGCAAGAAAAAAGGTATGATCCTGTTAACGCATGATTTCGATTTTTCTTCGTCTGATGTTGATATTTTGAGCGCAAACAGCAAATTTCTGAACAGATAAAAAAAAGCCCCGCCAATTTGAAGATGGTAAAAACATTAACCTTGGCGGGGTCTGTTGCCTATACAGCATGAGGAAATCCGCTTGCTGTCAATCCTTACTTTCCCTCCACAACGGCAATCTCTTCTGATGTAAGTCCGTAGAGATTGTAGACAAGATCATCGATTTGAGATTCAAGCGTAGATGTGTCGTTTTGAGGATTATCCTTTTTGGCAGAAAGAATTTTGTCCACCAGGTCGATGATTGGCTTTTGCTGTTCTGCACTTGTGTTCGGAAGAGGAATAGAACCTATTTGATTTCCATTCAAATCAAAATAGTTTCCTTGAACTTTTGTTGTTTTGTAATAAAACTCAAACCAAAAATTCGTTAGTCTTGAATTCAAAATTCCCAATACGAATTTCAAATTAACTTTCTGAGTTGGAATTAGATAATAAATTCTATCAAGGCAGACAATATCTTTTTCCTTTATCATAGATTGCAGATATTCTACAGTGCGAGGCATAATAATCATTTCTTGACTGAATATATCAGCAAAATCTGTATTAATAGTTTTCAGCTCACCTTCAATAAAATATTTTCTGACATTTGTTGATTTTACTGCTCTGTATTTGTTCCCAGCAAAATTTACCTTTGTATTCGGCAACCCTCTGGCAATATCAAACAAAGATGAGATGTTCTCACTATGAGAATTAATCTTCTTTATCAAAGACCGAAGTTCCTGCGTTACATCAACTATGAATTTAAAATCTGGGTCTGACAAAATATCAGCATAGTTTGTAAAAATCTTTTTAACACATTGGACATCTTCAATTTCAGAAAGATTTTGCAGTTTCTGATAAACAATTTCACTTCCTTTTATTTTCTGTACAAGGAGAATACAAGGATATGTCATTGCATTTTGAAAAACTGGAAGTTGAGAAATATCCAAAACATATTTTAAAGTATAGTTCTCTGCAAGTAATTTTCTACAACCCAAACCATAATCGGCATTAAAAAAACGAATCGGATTTATAAAACATAGATGCCCTTTTTTATTAAGAATATTCATTCCTTGCTCAATAAACAAAAGGTACATATCATATTGCTTAGTAGCACTTTTATATTGTCTGTCATAATACTTTTTATCGTTTTCATTGATTGAAGTTCGTCTGATATACGGCGGGTTTCCAATCACAATGTCAAACCCGTTGCGGTCTGAGGGTCGGCTTATTTCAACATCTTTAAGAAACGCCATAGAGTTGTTCTATCAACATTTAGTTTTCGAGCAATTTCAGCTTTTGGAATCCCCAGCATCAATAATTCTTGGATTATTTCCTCATAGCGAGTAAGTTTCTTGGTTGAGTTGTGGCTTCCCTTTATCCGCCCTATGTGGATTCCCTGAGCCTTTCGCAAAGCCAACGCTTCCTTTGTACGCTGACTAATCAGATTCCTCTCTATTTCCGCACTCAAACCAAATGCGAAGGCCAGAACCTTGCTCTGAATGTCATCGCCTAGTCGGTAATTGTCTTTTATCGTCCAAACCTTACATTCCTTGTTCATGCAGATGTGCAGGATTTCCATAATCATAAAAAGATTTCGCCCAAGCCGTGAGAGTTCAGCACAGATAATCAAGTCGTCTTTTTTGACTTTGTTCAAGAGTTCACCGAGTTTCCGTTTGTCGTAGTTTTTTGTTCCGCTGATTGTCTCTTCTATCCAGCCGTCAATCTTTAAGTTTTTCTTTTTACAGAAATTGCTGATTTCAAATCGCTGGTTTTCTACCGTCTGCTTGTCGCTCGAAACACGGATATATCCATATGTCATTGTTTTCTCCTCGTAAAATGATTAAAACTTTTGCTATAATACAATTTTCAGAAAAATGATGGTGGACTTTACAACTTTTCTTGAATGTGAACCAATCGAAAAACTCATTGATTTCTACAAATCACATCTTTATAAAAGAAAGTTCAAGAAAATCATATAAAAATTTCCCCTAATTTGTGCAAATATTCATTTCATGCACAAAAAAACATAAAACATTGTGCATGTCTTGACAATATGCGCAAAGTGGCGAAAAATATAGTTAATGACAAAGCTTCCATATAATATTGATTTTGACGACGTTCAGATTCTCAAGGCTCTAAATAATGCCAATCATAAGTTGGGTCAGCTTAATGGCGCAATTAATCTGTTGCCAAATCCTTATGTTATTTTCAATGCCATCACCTTGGGCGAAGCAAAGGAATCTTCTGAAATAGAAAACATTGTTACAACTTTTGATGAGATTTTTAAGGAAATGTCATATTCAAAAACAAATCCTGCATCAAAGGAAGTCTTAAATTATCGTCAGGCAATGCTCAAGGGCTATAATCTTGTAAAAGAAAACGGATTTTTGAGCGCGAATCATATAATTCAAATTCACCACATTGTTGAGCCGGAAGCAGGTGACTTACGCAAGCTGCCCGGCACAGTAATTATGAATACAAAGACTGGCGAAACTTTGCACACCCCACCGCAGAATTATGAAGAAATTTCTGACTATCTTACAAATCTTGAAAAATATATGAACATACAAGACCTGGAAGATACAGATGCCATTTTAAAAATGGCGGTAATTCATTTTCAGTTTGAATCGATTCATCCTTTTTATGATGGCAACGGAAGAACCGGCCGCATGATTAACATTCTCTATTTAACGCTTGCAAAAAAACTTGATATTCCAATTTTGTATTTAAGTAAATATATCAATCAGAATAGGGCAAAATATTATGAATTGTTGAATGCAACCCAACAGGATTTATCTCATATTAAGGATTTTATATTGTTCATGATTCAGGGAATTGAAGAAATGTCGCAATTTACCCTTACCTTTATAAACTCTTTTATGAAAACTATGAATGACGCTTCTGAGCTGATCAAAGAAAGGTGTCCTAAAATTTATTCGAAGGAGCTTGTTGAACATTTATTTTTTGATTTTTATACAAAGAATGAATTTCTTTGCGAAAAACTCGGAGTTACGAGAAATACTTCAAGCAAATATCTGCATGAACTTACAGAAGCAGGAATTCTGATTGAAGAAAAAGTTGGAAAAACAAAACTATATAAAAATGCGTTCTTGTATAATTTAATCAGGTTATGGTAGGCGCAGGTTTAGGAAAAATGTTGAAAATAAAAAGAAGCGGAATGGAAAGCAGCGCAGAAAGTGTAGCGTTGGGGCCGTTAAGTTCCTTTTCTGTATAAAATTTTCCCAAAATGCGCTATACTAAACGCATAGTTTAATTCAGAGGTTACTATGGCCGACATCAAATTGTTCAACATAAAAGGGCCTGTTCAGGAATTGCAGAGCGGGACAGTCAATTTGGAGAAAGAACTTCAGACTGTCATCGAACGCAATATGAAAATCTTTTTTGAAATAACATTTTTGGCAAGTGATATTACCGAGACGAAATTAAAACTCTACACGGCTTTTAAGAAAATGAAGAATATCATTTGCGCTGAACTTTCTCCCTCGAAAATCACCCTGTATTTAAAACTCCCAGCTGATTCTATTTCTTATGAGAACGGTTTTTCCCGCGACGCTTCCAATGTCGGCCACTGGGGAACAGGCGATGTTGAACTGACGATAAAAGAGAGTGCTGATTTTCAAAAAGCAAAGCCCTATATTGAGCGGGCATATTCTGAAAACTAAGAGGCAATTCCCCATGATTCAAATCTTCGGCACAAACAAAAACTTCGACTGCAAGGCGGCCCAGCGTTTCTTCAAGGAACGGCGCGTTCCCTTTCAGTTCATCGACCTTAAAGAAAAAGAAATGTCCTCAGGCGAGTTCGACTCCGTTCTTTCCGCCCTTGCAAAATCAAAGGGAAGCCGGGCGGCGGCAGTCGAAGCCACTGTTGGTATGGCGCAGAAAGTGTGGGAAGGCTGGAAATAAAGGTAGGGAATTCTTAGATGCAAAAAATCGAAATGGAAAAAGCACTTTATCTAATACCGGTTCCGCTTTCGGAGATTTTTGATTCCGAAGAGAACAAGAAAGTCCTTCCAGAAGGCAACGCGCAGATTGTGAAGCAGATTCGGCACTTCATAGTTGAGTCGAGGAAGTCGGCTGTCAGGTTCCTGATTTCCGTGGACAAGGATTTTCCGATAGACGACTGCACCTTTGACGAATTGAGCGAGCACACGGACGAAAAGACGGACATGGCGAAAATCATGGAACCGCTCTTGAAGAAGGGGGAAGCCATGGGCGTGATTTCGGACGCGGGCTGCCCGGCGGTCGGCGACCCTGGAAGCAGAGCCGTTGAGGAGGCGCACAAAAGAAACGCAAAGATCATTCCGCTCACAGGGCCGAATTCCATGATAATGTCGATTATGGCATCGGGCTTCAACGGGCAGAACTTCGCGTTCAACGGCTACCTGCCGGTCAAGAACGGAGAGAGGGAGAGCAAAATAAAGCAGCTCGAATCGAGAATCTACAAGGAAAACCAGACACAGATTTTCATAGAGGCGCCGTACCGAAACGAGAAGATGTTCGAGGCCGTGTTGAAGGCGTGCAGGCCGGAGACGAAACTCTGCGTGGCGAGCGGAATCACGGGCGAAAACGAGTTCATCAAGACAAAAACAATCGCCCAGTGGAAAAAAGAAGCGGCACCCCGATTGAACAAGGTGCCGACAATCTTTCTGCTATATAAATAAGCAGTTTTTTTTAGAAAACCGTCACGACTTCTCCATTCGGGTAAGTCTTCTTTACGAAGTCTTTCACCTTGTCGCTCTGGAGCGCCTTGACCAACGCCTTGATTTCAGGCTTGTTCTCGTTTCCAGCTTTGACGGCGATTATGTTGACATACGGAGAAGAAGAGCCTTCGACGAAAAGTCCGTCCTTGGCAGCGCTCAATCCGGCCGGGATGGCGTAGTTTCCGTTTATGACGGCACCGTCCACGTCAGGCAGGGTTCTTGGGAGGGTCGCGGCGTCGATTTCCCTGATGTTGAGCTTGAGCGGGTTCTTCAGGATGTCCTTCTTGGTCGCCGTTATTCCGCTGCCCTTCTTGAGCGCGATGAGACCGGCCTCCTGAAGAAGGAGAAGCGCGCGCCCCTCGTTCGTCGGGTCGTTCGGAACAGCGATGGTCGCCTTTTTCTTGAAGTCCCTCACGTTCTTCACTTTGCTAGAATACAAAGCGAACGGCTCGATGTGGATTCCGCCGGCGTTGACGAGGTGGTAGCCCTTTTCCTTGTTGGTCGCTTCCATGTACGGAATGTGCTGGTCGAAGTTCGCGTCTATCTCGCCCGACTCAAGGACATTGTTCAAAACGACATAGTCGGTGAACTCGATGACCTGGAGGTCGATTCCCTCAGCCTTCAAATCATCCTTGACCAGATTGAGGATTTTCGCGTGCGGCTCAGGAGTCGCTCCGACCTTGAGGACAGTTCCGGCAGCGAATGACGAGAAAGCGGCGAGAGCAACGGCCGCCAAAGAAATCAGTTTTTTCATAGCTTCTATCTCCTATTTTTTCTAGTGATTTAGTAGGTTTTTATCCTAGATTTTTCTTCAAAAACTGTCAACGCTTGCTGAGCATCTTGTTGCAGAGGCGCGTTCCAAGGAACTGAACCAAAGCCACTATCACTATTATCACGATTACGGCATCGACCATTATGTCGGTCTGGAAACGCTGGTAGCCGTAGCGGATGGCCAAGTCTCCAAGTCCGCCGCCGCCGAGAGTGCCTGCCATCGCCGAATAGCTGACCAGATTTATGATTGTCAAGGTCAGCCCGGAAATCACGGACGGCATGGCCTCTGGAATCAGAACCTTGAAGATTATCTGGGAATTCGTGGAACCCATCGCACGCGCCGCCAAGACCATGCCCGTGTCGACTTCCGCCAACGCGCTCTCCGTGATTCTCGCAACGAAAGGTGCCGCGGCGATGGAAAGCGGAATGATTGTGGCGGCTGTTCCGATTCGGTCTTCAAAACAAGGCGCGTGAACGGCAGAAGGACAATCATCAAAATGACGAATGGGAAAGAGCGCAGCACATCGATTATGCGGCTCACCACAAGGTTCAGGACCGGGCGCGGCGTTATTCCGTACTTGCTGGTGCTGTTGAGCATTATCCCAATCGGGAAGCCTATGACGAAGGCTATCAATGTGGAGAAGAACACCATCTCAAGCGTCTGAAAAGTCGACGACGCGAGCGTGACGATGTTCGGGTTCAGGTTGTCGAGAAATTCGACTATGCGGTCGAGCAGCTGTTCCTCCTCTTCGGCGAAAAGCAGATTGACTGCGGCGTCCTCTATTTCGTTGTCCATTTCATTTTCCTCCGTTTTTCTTTTCTAGGGATTTTTCACTCATAATTTTTCTACTCGCCACTTTTCGCCAAGGAGACGCGGATGCCAATCGATTCGAGGTACGCTATCGCCTTTTCGATTTCGGCTTGCTCTCCGAAGAAATCCACGAGCATGGAACCGACCTCGCCTTCGACGATTCTTTCGATTCCGGCCGCCAGAATGTTGAATTCGACGTCGAATTTCTTCGCGATTTGGCTCAGAATCGGCTTTCCCGGATTGTCGCCGATGAAATGCAGGACATAATGCCCGCCGTCATCCGCCCAGCGGACAATGTTGCTGCCGTCATGGGATTTTTCGCCCGGCTTCAGGTTCTTGAGGAATTCGCGCGTGATTGGAGTCTGTGGATTCGAGAAAATCTCGCTTACAGTCCCCTGCTCCACGATTCTTCCGTTGTCGATGACAGCCACGAGGTCGCATGCGTCCCTGACTACTTCCATCTGGTGGGTAATCATAACGACGGTGAGATTCATCTGCTTTTGGATTTGCCGAATCAAATCGAGAATGGAGCGTGTCGTCTGCGGGTCGAGCGCGCTGGTGGCTTCGTCGCAGAAGAGGATGTCAGGCTCGGTCGCAAGCGCGCGGGCAATGGCGATTCGCTGCTTCTGGCCGCCGCTCAATGTGCTTATCGGAGCGTTCTCCCTGTCGGAAAGCCCCACCAAAGAAAGCATCTTCTTCACCCTTTCCGCAATCTGCGCTTTTGGCGTTCCGCAAATTTCAAGCGGATAGGCGATGTTTTTTCCCGCGGTCCTCGACGAAAAGAGGTTGAAATTCTGGAAAATCATCCCGATTTTCCGCCTCTGCAAAATCAGTTCTTCCTTGCCGAGGTCGTCCACGCGGCGGTCGCCGTAGTAGACCGCACCCTGGTCGGGAGTCTCCAAGAGGCTCACGAGGCGGACGAGGGAGCTTTTTCCCGCGCCGCTTTTTCCGATTATCCCGAAAATTTTGTTGTCTGGAATTGAAAGTGAAATATCGTTTACAGCGGTGACTATCGGACTACCACCGTCACCGCCGGACTTCTTTGAAGCATAAGTCTTTTTCAAATGTTTTAGAGTAATCTGCATTGTTTTATAATGCTGAGGACCCGCACTATTTTCAATCCCCAAAAAAAAGGCGCGGCATTTCCATTTTTGCCGCGCCCTGAAAACTATCTTCTTTTTCCGAAGATGCGGAGGAGATTGAGGAAGAGGTTGATGAAGTCGAGATAAAGCTCAAGCGCGAAGATTATCGAGACCTTCTTGTAGTCGTCGCTTCCGTTGGCGTACTCGGCCGCCGTCGCAAGCTTCTGCGTGTCGTAGGCTGTGAGCCCTGTGAAAATCACGACGCTCACCACTGAGAGGATGAAGTCCATGACTGTCATCGGGGACTTCGTGAAGAAGCCCACGAGCATCTGGACGAGGCTCGCGACGATGACACCAATCAACGCCATCATCAAGTACTTGCCCCACGAGGTGAGGTCGCGCTTTGTGGTCGCTCCGTAGAAGCTCATCGCTCCGAACATGAAAGCGCAGCCGATGAAGCAGGAGGCGATGGAGCCGAGCTGGTACACGAAGAGAATCGACGAGAGAGTGACGCCGTTCAAGACCGAGTAGCCGATGAAGGCGACAGTGGCGACGGTGACGGAAAGCTTCCTTATCGAAGCCGAGAGCCACCAGACGAGGGCGAGTTCGGCAATCGCGAAGACATAGATTCCGACGGCGCCCTTTCCGAAAAGGAATTTTCCGAAAGCCGTGAGCTGGTGTGCGGAATTGAAAATCGAAGAAGCCGTGACGAAAGCGACAAGCGCGCTCACGAGAAGGCCCAATGCCATCCAGCCGTAAGTCTTCGACATGAAAAGAGTTTTCTCGGACAAGGCCGAGGAAGAAGAGCCGTATTCAGAAATGTTTTCCATGATTTTTCCTCCAAAATCAGATTTTTCAGGCGATTAGCCACGCAAGACTAATATAGCAAAAACAACCGCAATCTTCCATTAAAAAAAACATAAAACAGCCGCCGGTCATACTAGTTTGTAACGATTACAAACTTCTGCTAGAATGACACGCATCATGTCCATCGATTACGCAAAAGCGATAGAAGAAAAGGGAATCCGCCCGTCAGTTCAGAGAACAGCCATATTCGGATACATCAGCGAGAACAAAACGCATCCGACCGTCGACAACGTGTACACGGCATTGTCCCCATCATACCCCACGCTGTCGAGGACGACCGTGTACAACACGCTCAAGCTGTTCGCCGAGAAGAATCTTGTGCAGGTGCTTAAAATCGAGGACGACGAGCTCAGGTACGACTCCGTGACGAAACCCCACATACACTTCAAATGCAGGAGATGCGGACGCATTTTCGACGCTTTCGACGACGAGAGAATCGGAGCGTTCAACAGGGAATGCTCAAGACTTCTCAAAAGCGGCTTCAAGATAGAGTCCATACAGACGAGCATTTGGGGGACATGCTCCGACTGCTCAAACTCCTGATTCGATTCTCCGATAATCAAAAGGAAATTCATTTCAGCCACATCAGGAGAAAACGCATGAAAAAAATAAGGTATGCGGCGGGAATCTCATTGCTGACGGCGGGATTCCTTGTCGCATCATGTTCCTCTACACCGCAGAAGCAGGAGACGATACAGACACTCATAAAGGCAGGAAAATATCAGGAAGCGAAAGACCTTTTCGGAACGCAGGACGTGAATTCCGCCGACGAGGACGGGAACACGGCTCTGCACATAGCGGCGATGATGGACGAAGCCGACTTGGTGAACTTTCTCATCGTCAAAGGCGCGAAAGTCGAGCTAAAGAACAAGGACGGAAACACACCGCTCCTCGTGGCGGCGAAGCACAATGCGACGAACGCGGGAGCGACGCTCACGCTCTACAGAGCGGACATATTCGCGAAGGATTCGGACGGAAGGACCGCGCTCGAAGTCGCAGTGGCCCAGGGCGAAAGCTGGTTTCCGACAATGATAAACCCGCAGACGGCATCGCTCAGGGACGAGAACGGCCAGGGAATAGTCCACCACTTCGTGAAGGCGAGGAACGAGGGCGCACTGAAAGAATGCATCGACCAAAAACTCGGAATATCGAACGAAGACTACAAAGGACGGACTCCCCTCATGGTCGCGTACGAATCTCCGAAAGACTACGCGGCGTTCAAGATTGCGGCGATGCTCATACAGGCGGACTCGAAGCTCACCGACGGCGACTTCTCGTACTTCGAGAAAGCGGTAGTGAACCACAATCCGCTCCACAGGTTCGAGGACGGACAGACGCCACTCCACATAGCGACGATTCTCGGCCATGACGGAGCGGTCGACTATTTCCTGAACGAAAAAACGACGATTCCGATGGAAAGGATTCTCCAGTCGCAGGACATATCAGGCGCGACTCCCCTGCACGAGGCTGTCAGATACGGAAGGGTCGACACTGCAAAGAAATTCCTGGACAACGGAGCGAACGTCGACTCTCTCGACGCAATGGGAAACACGCCCCTCCTTCTCCAGATTCCGAAAGAGAACCAGAGCGAGATGTACAAGCTCCTCATAAGCCGCAAGGCGAACATCGCCCAGAAGGACACGTTCGGGGACACAGTGCTCCACAAGGCGACGCTCAGCGACGCGCCCGTAGGCTCACTGGACATACTCGCCGAAGCGGGCGCGCCAATCAACGAAAGGAACAAGCAGGGGTCCACGCCGCTGGCCATCGCCATCGACAACGGAATAAAGGAGCACATCAAATTCTACGCCGAGCACGGAGCCGACATCTATGCGGCCGACAAGAACGGTCTCACTCCGTTGGACAGAGCGATAAAGACAAATTCCATCGAAATCTTCCAGACGCTCATAAACGAAAAGAACGTCAACTCAAAAGACTCCAACGGAAACACGCCGCTCCACATAGCGATTGTGAAGGACGCGCCGATGTCTTTCCTCGAATACCTCGTGGAAAACGGCGCGGACGTGAACGCGAGGAACTCAAGCGGCGACTCGGTGCTTCTCATGGCCGCCCAGAAGAACAAGAAGGACGCGGGCGAGCTTCTCCTGCAGAAAGGGGCGGACATCTTCGCCACGAACATGGAGAACAACTCGCCTCTGAGGGTTGCGTTCATGGACTTGAACGTGGAGAAGTGGTTCATCAACTCGGAGACGATGCTGATGAGGGACGGAAGCGGAAACACTCCCCTCCACTACGCGGCTGAATGGAAATACAAGCAGTCGGCGCAGATGCTCATCGACAGGGGCGCGAACGTCAGCGCGGTGAACGCGAACGGAGAATCGGCTGTCTTCGCGGCCACAAAGGGAAAAAGCCCTGAGTTGATAGACCTTCTCGTCTCGAAGGGTGCGCCAGTCGACTCAAGGAACGTCGCAGCCCGCGACAATCTCGGAAACACGCCCGTGCACGCGGCCGTCAAATGGGACTCAAAGGAGGCCGCAAAGGAACTCCTTTCATACGGAGTCGACGTGAACGCGCAGAACCTGAACGGAAAGACGGCTTTGAGCGAGGCATGCAAGAGCGGAAAGAAGGAACTTTCCATCATGCTCATCGAAAAGGGCGCGAACGTGAACGCCACGGACAACCAGGGACGCACTGTCCTGATGGACGCGGTGCAGAGCCAGAACGTCGAAATCGTGGACATGCTTCTGTCGAAAGGCGCGAACGTGAACGTGCAGGACCTCGAAGGAAAGAGCGCGTACCACGAAGCCGCCATGTCGAAGAAGCTCTCGCTCATAAACACGATACGGACGGCGGGAGGAAATCCGCTCTCGCGCGACAAGGAAGGCAACACCCCGCTTTCGCTCGTGTTCGACTGCGACGACCAGACGATAAAGGCCGTGCTCGGAAACGACACTTCAATAGTCGACTCGGACGGAAACACTCCTGTGCACATTGCGGTCGAGAAGAAAGTGGACAAGTCGCTCCTCTCAATGCTCCTCGATTCAGGCTACCCTGTGAGCCAGAGGAACGGACAGGGCGTCACGGCCTTGAACATAGCGGTCTCCGACAACTCCAAGGAACTGGCCCTCGTCCTCCTTGAGCGTGGAGCGGACCCGTTCCTGGCTTCCGCGGACGGAAAAAATCCGATAACGACAGCCATGAAGAAGAAGAACATGTACCTGCTCGACGCTATTGCCAAATACAACAGGAACAAGACGGACATGCAGGGCGACGGAATCCTCCACTACGCGGCAAGATACGCGGACGAAGAGACCGCGAAGCACCTTGTCGCACTCGGACTGGACAAGAGGGCGAAGAACATATCGGGAGAGACCGCGGAAAAGATGGCCGCCCGCTGGGGACGGCCTGAAATAGCGGCTATATTGAAATAGGAATCAGCTAAGCTGGAAAGCGCCGGTATACAATTGGTAGTACCGGCCTTTTTTTTCCATGAGAGCCTCGTGGTCGCCCCTTTCCATTATGCATCCCTTCTCAAGGACGATGATTTCGTCCGCGTTTCTGACAGTGGAAAGCCTGTGGGCAATCACGAACACAGTCCTGCCCTTCATGAGCCTGTCCATTCCGTCCTGTATGAGCCTCTCCGTTCTGGTGTCGATGGAGCTTGTCGCCTCGTCCAGGACAAGGACAGGCGGATTGGCGGCGGCGGCGCGCGCTATGGAGAGGAGCTGCCTCTGCCCCTGAGAGAGGCTCGCACCATCGCCTGTAATCACAGTGTCGTAGCCGTGCGGCAGGTGCCGGATGAACGAGTCGGCGTTCGCCAGCACAGCAGCGTCCACAATCTGCTTTTCTGACGCGTCGGGGTTTCCGTATTTGATGTTGTCCCGAATCGTGCCCGTGAACAAGTGGGTGTCCTGAAGGACCATGCCCAGGGAACGCCTGAGTGAATCCTTGCTGATGTCGTTGATTGGGATTCCGTCGTATGTTATCGAGCCTGAACCGGAATCGATGTCGTAGAAGCGGGTCAAGAGATTCGTTATCGTGGTCTTTCCGGAACCGGTCGAACCCACAAGCGCGATTTTCTCCCCGGATTTTGCTCGGATTGAAATGTCCTTCAAGACAGGAGTCCCCTCCACATAGGAAAAATCGACATTGGAAAATTCGACGTCCCCCCGGAGCCTTTTCAGCTGGTTCGTAGAAGGCATCTTCCACGCCCATTCCCCTGTGAACGCGAAGCTTTCGGAAAGGCGTTTCCTCCCCTCGGAATCGACAGTCTCGCAGGCGTTGACAAGCTCCACGTCGCCCTCGTCATCCTCAACGCGCTCGTCTATGGCCGCGAAAATGCGTTCAGCGCCGGCGAGCGCGTTCAAGACGGAGTTGAACTGCTGGCTCATCTGCGAAAGCGGACGGGAAAAGCTCCTCGTCGACTGCAGGAAGCTCGCCACAGTCCCGATGTCCGTCCGTCCGGTTATCACGAGAATGGAGCCGAGTATGGCGGAAAGCGCGTACTGGACGTGGCTCAGGTTGTTCATGATGGGTCCGAGAATCGAAGCGTAGGTGTTCGCGGCCGTGCCGGAAGCGCAAAGCTCGTCGTTCAAAATGTCGAACTGCTTGTTGGTCTCTTCTTCCCTCGTGAACACTTTCACTACCCGCTGCCCCTCAATCAGCTCCTCGATGTAGCCGTTCACCTTTCCGATGTTCTTCTGCTGGCTCCTGAAAGCCCTCGCCGAGAGCGTTCCGATTTTTGCCGAGATGAGCATTATAAAAGAGACCGTGACGACCATGAGGGCCGCGAGGGGAAGGTTCAGGACGACCATCATCGCAAAGACGCCGACAATCTGGAAAACAGAAGTGAAAAGCTGTGGCACCGTCTGGCTGAACATGTCGCGGAGAGTGTCGGTGTCGTTCGTGAAAAGCGACATCGTGACCCCGTGAGGCCTTGAATCGTGGTAGCGGAGAGGAAGACGCTCTATGTGGTGGAAGAGGTCCCGTCTTATGTTGAAGAGCGTCTTCGTCGAAATGTGCAGGAGAATCCTTGAACTCAAAAAAGAAGCGAGCGCGCCGGAAAGGTAGATTGCGGCCATCAAAAGAATCATCCTCACGAAACCGGACAAATCAACATCCGACTTTCCGATGAAAGGCGCGATGTAGTCGTTGAAGAGCGGCTTCAAAAGATAAGTGCAGCCGACATTGGCAGCGGCTCCGAGCAGGACGCAGAAAAAGACCACGGGCCACAACGCCTTGAAACGTCCCATGTAGGAAAACAAGCGAAGTATAGTGCGTCCAGTGTTCTTGGGTCTCTGAGTTCCTTTCATTTTTATTGGTGGCATTTTCAATTCTCCGACATCTGCGATTCGTAGACTTCCCTGTAGATTTTGTTCGTCTCAAGGAGATTTTCGTGGGTTCCGATTCCGTCGATTCTTCCGTCGTCCATCACGATTATGGAATCAGCGTCCTGAACCGAGGCTATGCGCTGGGCTATTATGATTTTCGTGCTTGAGGGAAGCGACTTTTTGAGCGCGTTCCTGATTCTCAAGTCAGTGGCGGTGTCCACCGCGCTCGTGGAATCGTCGAGAATCAGGATGTCCGGCTTTTTCAGGAGGGCGCGGGCAATGCAGAGCCGCTGCTTCTGTCCGCCGCTCAAGTTCACGCCGCCCTGCCCCAGAACTGTGTCGTAGCCGTCGGGGAAAGACGAAACGAACGAGTGCGCGTCGCTCGCCTTGCAAGATTCAATGATTTCCTCCAAGCTTGCGTTCTTGTTTCCCCATCTCAAGTTCTCCGCAATCGTCCCCGAAAAAAGCAGGCTCTTCTGCAAGACAAGCGCGATTCTCCCGCGCAAATCTTCGAGCTTCCAGTCGCGGACATCCACGCCGCCGATTCTCACGCTGCCCGAAGTGACCTCGTAGAGCCGCGGAATAAGCTGGACCAAAGTCGACTTGGAACTCCCCGTTCCGCCGATTACGCCGACGATCGTCCCCTGCTTTATCGAAAGGCAGATGTCGGATAGCACGCAGTTGTCCAAATCGTTGTTGTAGCTGAAAGAAACATGGTCGAATTCGATGTCGAATCCGGAAGCGTCCTTTCCTTTCGGCGCAAGAGCATCCTTTATCTCGCTCTCCTCGTCCAGCACCTCCCTGATTCTGGCGACGGACGCTCGGCTCAAGATGAACTGAACGAAAATCATCGAGAGCATCATCAAGCTCATCAAAATCTGGTTTATGTAGGTGAGGAAGCTTATCAATTCGCCCATCAGCATGTCGCCGGAGAGAATCATCTTTCCGCCGAACCAGAGGACGCTTATTATGCAGGAATAGACCACCAGCTGCATTATCGGCTGGTTCAAGATGACGATTTTCTCGGCGGAGACCTGCGTCCTCCGCAAGTCGTCGGCAATCGAATCGAATTTCTCGCATTCGAATTCCCCGCGCACGAAAGACTTCACCACGCGTATCGCTATGAGATTCTCCTGAACGACAGCGTTCAGTGTGTCGTATTTCTTGAACATCTCGCTAAATCTCGGATATGCCTTGGACGCAATCAACGAGAGCACGACAGCGAGGAAGGGAATCGCCACGAGAAAAACGCAGGCGAGTTTTGAATTCAACTGGAACGCCATCACAGTCCCGAACGTCAGCATGAGGGGGGCGCGGATGGCAGTGCGAATCAAGTTCTGGTAGAGATTCTGCACATTGGTCACGTCGGTCGTGAGCCTCGTCACCAAAGAGCCGGTGCCGAATTTGTCCATGTTCGAAAACGAAAAAGACTGCACGCGCCTGAAAAGTTTTCTCCGAAGATTCCGGGAGAAGCCGAACGCGGCCAAAGATGAAAGCCTTCCGCACGAAGAACCGCAGAAGAGCGAGAACAAGGCCATGCCGACCATGATTCCGCCGAGGCGCAGCACCAAGCCGATGTCCCTGCTTTCAACGCCGACATCGACAATCTGCGCCATCACGAGCGGGATGGTCGTCTCCATCAAGACCTCCCCCAACATGGCCAACGGGGACAAGGCCGTGTAGACTTTGAACTTTCTCTCCAGTCCCGAAGTCAATTTGCTAAAAAGGTTCATGGAAGTTAGTTTAGACCATGAACCTTTTAAATTCCAATGAAAATATTGTTAGTTTTTGGGCAAAAGAGTCTTAATCAAGACAAGCAGCCTCTAGAATTCATCGCCCGGCCTAGGCTTTCTGTACGAGGAAGCCCCCCTGCGCTCTGTCGGGGTGTGCACCCTCGGACGAGCGTTGTCGCCCCTCGCGCCCCTGAAACCTCCGCGAGGAGAGAACCCGCGCCTGTCGCCGAAATTCCTTCCGCCGTCGAACCCACGTCCGCCGCCAGAGCCTCTGCCGCCAAAGCCGCGCCCTCCACGGAAACCGCCGTTGCCGCCCTTCGTGTCGACGTGGATGTGGGGAATCGTCGAGTCGCGCCTGCTCATCTCTATCACCTTGTCGGCGAGGTCGCGAGGAAGAGATATGAGGGAGAAAGTCTCGGAAACGCTTATGCCGTCGACCTGCCTGTCTGGAATATGGAGAAGGCCTGAGAAATAGTTGGCGATTTCCTTGGCGTTGAAGCCGTCCTTCCTTCCGAGCTGGACGAAAAGCCTCTTCTGGTTCGCGTTGAATCCGCCTCTTCCATTTCTGTCTCCGAATCGTCCGTTTCTTCCGTTCCTGTCGCGGTTGTTGCCGACTTCAGCGACATCTCCGTAGTGGGACTCGTCGAGCGTTTTTCCGTAAGTCACGGAAAGGACGCCCGCCAAAACGGCGACCGCATCCTGGTTCTCGCAGAGGTTCTTTGCCATCTCGGCGAAAACAGGCTCCGCTTCCACGAGGTTCGGGACGAAATCAGGAAGAGAAACTGGAGGCTCGGCAGCCTCGGAAGAAAGCTCCGAGGCCGGCTTCTTGTCGCCGATGTATGAAGGCTCGTCTGAAACGTCCGCAGGGTCGCGCTCAAGACCGAGCTGGACTTTGAGGGTGTCCAAGAGGCGGGCGCGCTTGACTTCGAGGACTTTCGACACGGAAGGGACAGCCTCGTACGACATCTCGCCCTTCGCGGCCTTCCTCACGGTGTGCTTGAGGAATTCGAGCTTCCTGCGCTCCTCCGGCCGCACGAACGTGACCGCAGTTCCAGAAGTTCCAGCGCGTCCAGTTCGCCCGATTCTGTGGACGTATGTCGCTCCGTCGAACGGAAGCGAATAGTTCACGACATGGGTCAAGCCGGAGATGTCGATTCCGCGGGCGGCCACATCGGTCGCGACGAGCACGCGCGTCTTTCTCTTTCTGAAGCGGGCGAGAATCTTCTCGCGCTGCGCCTGAGGCACGTCGCCGTGGAGAGCCGCGGCGTCATAGCCCCTCTCGTCGAGCATCTTCGCAACATTGTCCGCGTCGTTCTTCGTCTGCGTGAACACGACTCCGTAGAAATTCGGCGACATGTCGATGAGGCGGACGAGAGCCTCGACCTTGTCGGACTCCCTCACGAACCAGTATTTCTGTTCTATAAGGAGCGGCTCCTCCACGAAGCCCTCCTCCTCGCACACTTCGTAGTCGCCCATGAACTGCTCAGCGATGCGGAGAATCGGCTTCGGCATCGTCGCGCTGAAAAGGAGGATGCGCGCGGCCGGATTCGCCTTGGAGAAAATGTTCTCGATGTCGTCGACGAAGCCCATGTCGAGCATCTCGTCGCCCTCGTCCAATATGAAGTAGTCGATGTTGTCGAGTTTGAGAGTGCCCCTTTCAAGATGGTCCTGCACGCGTCCCGGAGTTCCCACGACAATCTCCACGCCTTTTTTGAGGGAGCGGATTTGCTCGCCGTAAGCCGCGCCACCGTAAAGGACGGCAACCCTCGGATATTTTGAGGAAGAGAACGACTGGAGTTCCGCGCAAGTCTGCATCGCAAGCTCCCTCGTAGGCTCAAGAACGAGCGCGCGAACGTGGTCGGACTCCTCGTGAATCCGCTGCACGATTGGAAGACCGAACGCGGCAGTCTTTCCAGTGCCGGTCCTCGCCTTCGCGATGATGTTCGCATCTCCGTTCAGCAAGCGGGGAATCGCGAGCACCTGGATTGGGGAAGGAGTCTTGAACCCCTTCTTCTCAATCGCTGAAAGGACGAAATCCTCCAAGCCCAAATCGGCGAATGAAATTTCTCCATCGCCATCATCGTCCTCGTCCTCACCGTCTTCGTCAAAGGCTTCCCCTTCACCGTCATCCTCATCGAACGAACCGTCTCCGTCGGCATCGGCGGATTCTTCCCCGCCGAACGGAACGACCTCGTCCGAATCAAATTCCACAACGCCCTGACTTCCGGCGTTTTCCATCTCAACAGGTACCTTGGTTCCCTGTTCTTCCAATTCTGGATTTTCCATGTGATATTTCCCCTGAGGAATCATCACAATCGTGAAAAACGCTTTATCCTTGAAACGCAGATTCTTGTGCTGATTCCTAAATAATAGTTTTGATTTCAGATTTTAAACAAATGCCATTCCGGCATTCTATTTTTTGCAAATGAAACTAGAACTAGATTGATTGAAGTGGATTAACAATATATTTGAAATGACTGAATTTTTCAAGCAAATAACGCATATTTTAGAAAACTTTGACATTTTTTGAGGTTTTGTAGAATCAAATGAATCGATAAAATCAAGAACATGCAAAACGAAAGCGACAACCGTGGAAAAATCTGCACGGAACAGTACATAAGAAGCGGCGGAAAGAATCTCAGATGCGGCTTCACGACAGGAAGCGCGGCGGCGATGGCCACGCTCGCGTCCGCGAAAGCCGTCATGGACGGAAAGTTCATCGAATACGCCCGAATTACGACACCGAAAGGCTGGGACGCAGTGTCGGAAGTGCTCGGAGGAACAATCCTCTCTGAAAACAGCGCGAAGTGCTCGATAAAGAAGGACGCCGGCGACGACCCCGACGCCACCGATGGAATCGAGATAAGCTCGAAAGTCACAATCGAAGAAAGAGAAGAATCCGACAGATGGGACGAAGACAGAATCAGAATCGAAATATGCGGAGGAGCGGGAATCGGAACCGTCACGAAGAAGGGGCTTGACCAGGGAATCGGAGAGCACGCGATAAATTCGGTTCCGAGAAAGATGATAAAGAAGGCCGTGATTGACGCAATCGAAGAAGCCGAAAATGCCGAAAAATGCGGAAAGAGAAAAAGATACGACGTGGAAGTGGAAATATCCGCCGCCAACGGAGAAGAAATCGCGAAGAACACGTTCAACCCGGTGCTCGGCATAAAGGGCGGCATCTCAATCCTCGGAACGACAGGAGTCGTGACACCGATGAGCGAGGAAGCCCTTGTGGAGTCGATTTTCGTGGAGATGAAAGTCCTCAAAAGCAACTTCAAGAGCAATCTCAAAAACGGTGGGAAGGATTTTTTTCCGCTGATAATGACGCCTGGAAATTTCGGCTCGGATTTTCTGAAGAAGTTTCCAGAACTTGAAAGCGCGCCCGTCGTGCACTGCTCGAACTTCATCGGAAAGGCAATCGACTTCGCGGTGGAACTTGGATTCACGCACGTCATGTTCGTGGGGCACGCCGGAAAATTCGTCAAGCTCGCCGGGGGGATAATGAACACGCACTCTCACAACGCCGACTGCCGAATGGAGATAATCGCGAGCCACGCAGCCCTCACGGCTTTCGACAAGCTCACGCAGACCGACATCGCTTCCATAATGGACGCGGCGACAGTGGACGCGGCTTTCGACATACTCGACGAGACGGACTCCACGCCCACGGTCTCGAAAAGCATCATGAACGCCGCGATGAAGCACATAGCGAGGCGGAGCATGAACAAATTCAGCTTCTCCTTCCTGATGTTCTCCAACGCGGCGAACCGTGGGATTCTCGCCTCATCGAGAAACTGGAAATCCATGCTGGAACTTTTCAGGCAAGGACTTCCCGATTCACAAACGACTGGAAAATCAGAGGCGGACAGGAGTTCCGAGTCTTGAAAGCTCCTCCTTGATTCCGCCGACAGTGTAGCCCATCGAATGCACCATAGACGCGACGAGGGCGGCATCGGCCTTTCCGCCGTCCGGGGAGTCCCTCAGAACGTCGGCAAGATGCTGAGGCGTTCCGCCGCCGCCAGAAGCGATGACCGGGACAGGAACGTTCTCGGCTACCATCCTCGTGAGGTCTAGCTCGTAGCCGTTCCTCACGCCGTCTGCGTCTATCGAGTTCAACACGATTTCGCCGGCTCCGAGCGAAACCGCCTTCTTCGCCCATTCAAGAGCGTCCAGGTCGGTCTTCACGCGGCCTCCGTTGATGTAGACGCGGTAGCCGCTTGGGCATTCGCTATCTTTGGCGGCATCCATTCCGAGCACTATGCACTGGTTGCCGAACACGCGCGCGCCCTCGGTTATGAGAGAGGGATTCTTCACCGCCTGCGAATTCAAGCTCACCTTCTCCGCGCCTGCGAGTATGGTGGAGCGGATGTCCTCGATTGTTCCGATGCCGCCGCCCACGCAGAACGGGATGAACACTTTGGACGCGACACGCGAAATCAAGTCGAGAATCGGACCCCTTCCGCGCGCGGAAGCCATGATGTCGTAGAAGACAAGCTCGTCCACGCCCTGCCTGTAATACTCGGCCGCCATTTCGACAGGGTCTCCGATGTCCACGTTGTTCTGGAATTTCACACCCTTGGTCGTGCGTCCGTCCTTCACGTCAAGACAGACGATTATCCTCTTCTTAAGCATTCAAGTCTCCTTTTACGAAATTCTCCAAAATCTTGAGTCCCCACTTGCCCGATTTCTCCGGGTGGAACTGGAAGGCCGTGACGCTGCCGGAAGCCACGCACGCCGGAACAAGACAGCCGTAGTCGACAGCGGCCTTGATGATTGAAGGGTCGGTCGGCTGGATGAGATACGAATGGACGAAATAGAAGTCGGAATGCTCCGGGACTCCAGCGAGAAGCGGGCTTCCGCCGTTCATGTACGAAAGGTCGTTCCAGCCCATCTCCGGGATTTTCAGAAGGTCGGGCTTTTTCCAGACGCTCGAAAAATGGCGGATTTCTCCCTTCAATATTCCAAGACAATCGACGTCCCCCTCCTCGGAGTGCTCGAAGATTATCTGCGAGCCGAGGCAGATTCCCAAGAGCGGTTTTCCGGCGGCCGCCCAATCCTTCAAAAATCCGTCGAAGCCCGTAGCGGAAAGCTGCTCCATGGCGTATTTCGCCTCCCCCACACCGGGAAAGACAATCCTGTCGCACTTCTCCAAATCCTTCGGATTCTTCGACAGGACATAGGGAGCGTCCAAGAAGGCGAGCGCCCTCTCCACGCTTTTGATGTTTCCTGCGTTGTAGTCAACAATTCCAGTCATCGTGTTCTCCATCAATAAATCTGTTGCGAATGCCTGAAAATTCTAGCTTACGAAAAAAAGTGTAGTCAATAGATAAAATGGCGGAGAAAAAACACCGAAAATAGATTCATGAGCACTTTCATTCCAATAATAAAAACAGTCATCTCAGACCCGAAAGTCATAATCGCGACTGTGCTGATAGTCATCTACTTCGAGATTGTCACGGCAGTCGTGCGCTACAGGAAAAAGCCGCCGGTCAAAAGACGCTCGCATTTCTCACCGCCTCCTGTAGCCGACGAGAAACCCGCCGAATCGAATGCAGAAGGTGAAAAAAGCGAAGGAGAGGATTCCTGATTCTCCCCTCGACGAACGCCGCCGAAAGGATTTTTCTTCCGATGGCGTTTTTTTCGTCTATGTCGACTTTTCCGCTCCACAAACCTGAGCATATTTTCACACGCCGTTCCGAGACAAGCTGGGAGACAACAGAAGCAGTGTCGCTGTCTTCCCAGACGTTCATTCCAAAAACGCCAATCTTCATTTCATTGAACAATTCCGAAAGCTCAGACGAAAGCGCACTCCTGTCGAGGACGCGCCTGTTCCGTTTTACGAACCTGTATGCGAACTCGGCGTCCCAGGCTTTCCCCTCCACATTCCGCCCGTCCTTTCTCGCGTCGCACAAGTCGCACCCAGAGCACACGGTCTTCTCGCCTCCGAGATAGTCGAGCATGAACTGGCGGCGGCAATTTTTCTCAAGCACGAAATCCCCCATCACGCGCTCGCGGCTTCCCGGCGGAGCCTTCTCGTAGCGGTTCATGTCCGCATGGTTCCAAATCAGCACCGACCGCACATCGTCGCCCTTCCTTCCCGCCCTGCCCGCCTCCTGAATGAAATTCTCCAAATGGCTCGGAGCGTCCAGATGCACGACGGAATAGATGTTCCCCTTGTCCATGCCCATTCCGTAGGCGCAAGTCGCCGTCAAGATTCCGTCGTCAGAGTCGAAGAACCACTTTTCCACCAAAAGCTTCTCCTCTTTTGTCATGCCGGCATGATAGAAGCGGACTTTCTCAACGCCGAAGACCTCGACAAGAATCCGAGCCATGTTCTCAGTCCGGGGGCGGGTGGCGCAGAAGATTATCATGGGCTTTTTCATCCGCACGGCGCATTCGAGGGCGGCCTTCTCCTTGGCGTACGCGTGCAACACTGAATAATGGATGTTCGCCCTGTCGCTGTCGCTTTTTAAAAGATGGTAGTGGCCGTCGAAGAGGATTTCGCCCACACGTTTTAGAACAGGAGGAGAAGCCGTGGCGGTGAAGGCCGTGACGATTTTCACGTTCAGCTTCCTGATTATCTCTCCGAGCGAGAGATAGGCGGGACGGAAGGAGTCGCCCCATTCGGAGACGCAGTGCGCCTCGTCTATCGCGATGTGGGCTATGCCGCATTTCGATAGCCGCTCCACGAGCGCGCCGCCTTGAAGGACTTCGGGATTCGCCAGAATCACCTTGGCTCCTTCGGAAATCTTCCTGAAATTCTCCTCGCGCTCCTCGGCGCTCTGGCCGCCCTTGAAGACAACGCACGGGATTCCGCCCTCGTCCATGCGCCTCTTCTGGTCGGCCATCAAAGCCAGGAGCGGATAGAAGACGAGCGTCGGCCCCTTCAAAATCAAGGACGGAACCAGGAAGCACATGGATTTTCCGGCACCGGTCGGAAGAAGGACGATTTGGCGGCCACGGCAGAATTCGTCGTCGTCAAGGTTGTCGGAGAAAGAAGAATCAGCCTCGATGTTTTTTGCGGCATCGAGAATGTTCGAGACGACGAGACGCTGCCACGGGAAAAGGAAGCGCACCCCGAAAGCCTTTTTGGCGGCCACGGTCGCATCGTCGTCCTCGGTTTCGATTTCGTCTGCCTCGCTCATCAGGACGCGCCTCTCGAATTCGGCATCGTTTTCGGCATCGAGGACAGTCTGGAAGTCGGAACCGAATTCCTCGGCGTATCTTCCTTCTGAAAAATCAGCATAGCGGGAATTTTTGTTTTCCATACAATCTACTTATCCGCTTTTTTTCGTTTTGTGCAAAAATCCACATCGTTTTTGAAAAAATGTATTAGATTTCCAGAATGGACAAAAAATTTTTCACAAAACGGATATTATCAAGCGGACTTGACGAGATTTCGTTCGGGAAAGTCAGGATGACGACTTTGATGAGCGAAGAGAGCGGACACCTTTTCACAGTCGAAGGCCCGGACGGGAAAAGCCCGATAAAGACGGAGAAATGGAATTTTTCAGGAACTGAAAAAGACGAGGACGGAAAAATCCATCTGTGCGGAGAAATCTTCGAGAATCCGATATCGGTCTCGGAGGCTCTCGACAGGCTCGAAGAATCGAAAAAGGCAGGGAACGACGCGGAACGCAAGAAGATGGAGCGGAAAATCGCTTTCGCCGAGAGAGTCATCTCGCACGCGATTGAAAACGGAATCGAAATCGGAGGAACTGGAGGAGACGGAATTCTCGTTTCCGAAGACTGCACGATGGCGCTTTTCCTTCCAGAATCGATTTTCGACATGTGCGTGACGAACGGGAACGGACAGGACGGCTCAGGCTATTCAAAAAAGCAGGGCTTCTTCATCTACAAGGGCCTTGGAAAACGAGACCAGGCTCTGTTCACGAGAGGCGTCATCGCTTACAAAAGCCTGACCGGGAAATTCCCCTACACAAGCGAAAACCTCTCGCAAAGGCAGACCGACATCTTCGACAGGAAATTCACCCCGACGGCTTACGTCCTGAACGGAATCGACGAGGAATTGTCGGACGCAATCGACGCGGCTCTCTCTCTTCCCATAAAATTCGAGCGGCTTCCGGGTGAGACGAGGTACAAGAACGAGAAAGCGGACGCTGTCCGGGCAGAGCTTCTGAAACTCGCGTCGTCATTCAAGACGGACTCGTTCGAGAGGGAGCTTTCAAAGAAGGAGCGCGCGCCGGAGCTTCCAGAAGAGGAATTCAACGAGAGGACAAAGAAATTCACGAAGAAAAGGGACTTCAGAATCGGTGTCTCAAGGTTCTACAGAAGGAACAGGACACGGATTTTCGTCACGGTTGCAGTCGTCCTGGTCGCGCTTTGGGCGTTCAAGAGCTTCCACGACACGAATTCGCTGCTCGCGACATCGACGGGGCTGACATCAACGGAGACGGCCGCGACCTTCTACACGCAGATGCACAACGCGAACGTGCCGAACATCCAGGAAATCGCGAAAGGAAAAGGCATGAAGGACTTCGTGAACATCATCACGGGCTTCTACGTCATGGGAAAGGAGCGCGAAGGCTACGACGCGAAGAACAGGACAGTCCCGCCGGAAGAGTGGTTCTTCAACAACACAAGCCAGAACCTTTGGATTTACGGAATAACGAACCTGCAAATCGACGGAGCGGACTTCGAATCGGAATTCGACTTTCCACGGAGGCTCGACAAGAAAAAACCGCTGGTCGAAGAGAACGGGGAAAAACTTGAGAAGGGCGACGAAACAAGCCACAGGGCGCGCTACTTCTTCATACACACGGACTCGTCGAGAATCAACATCGAAGAGATAAGCGAGGAAATCAGGCTCCAATGGGACGGAAAAAGGTGGATTGTGAAGGAGCTTGTCTCGGACGGAAAATCAAAGGCGGAGACCGTGAAGCTCAAGGAACTTTCGGAGGAATACGAGAGACTTGTAGAAGAGAGCGCAGGCTCCGCAAAGAAGGCAATCGAAACGCTCAGGCAGAAGCATGAATGGATTCCAAGGGACGTGGACCTCGAAAGGGGAGCGGAAAAGCTTTTTGAAAAATACTCGCTAAAGAGAGCCGGAGATTTTCTTTCGGGACTCTGACGCTCTGGCGGCGTTAATTTTATTTTGACATTTTTTAAGAAAATGTCATCTTGACAGTTTAAAACGCTCTAATTACACTTTTTTTTGAAAACAATTGAAAACGGTGGAAATCGTTTGAAACATTTGCAAGAGGAAAGAAATGGAATACAACATTGAGAAACAGCATGCGAAGGGAAAACTCCACGCAATCGAAAGAATCAACGCAATCCTCGACGAGGGAAGCTTCATGGAAATCTACTCCGAAGCCCGCCACCAGTGCACGTCGTTCGGAATGGACAAGAAGGATTTGCCATACGACGGAGTAATCACGGGATTCGGAACAGTCAACGGAAGGAAAGTCGCCATCTACTCGCAGGACTTCACAGTGCAGGGAGGAACCCTCGGAAAAGTCCACGGACAGAAAATAGCCGAGGTCATCAAGATGGCAATCGAGATGAAGTGCCCGGTAATCGGAGTGAACGATTCGGGCGGAGCTAGAATCCAGGAAGGCGTCGACGCCCTCTGCGGATACGGCGACATCTTCTACCAGAACGTGCGAGCATCAGGCGTCATCCCGCAGATTTCAATCATCGTAGGCCCATGCGCCGGTGGAGCCGTCTACTCTCCGGGACTCACGGACTTCATCTTCACAGTCGACAAGATTTCGCAGATGTTCATCACAGGCCCGAAAGTCGTGAAGCAGGTCATGTTCATGGACATCACGGAAGAGGACTTGGGCGGAGCCGCAATCCACTCGCAGAAGTCGGGTGTCGCCCACTTCAGGTGCGCGGACGAGAACGGCTGCTACGAGAAAGTGAAGAAGCTCCTCGACTACATTCCGCACTACTACGGCGACAAGGCTCCGTTCGAGGACAAGTCGAAGACGAAGCTTGGGCTGTTCGGCTCAAAGACCGAGGCCGGATACAAATTCGACGAGGCCAAAATCGAGGCGATAAAGACGATTCTCCCGGAAGAGAGCAAGAAGGGATACGACATCAAGGACGTAATCAACGCCGTGGTCGACGACGACTCCTTCTTCGAGACGGAAGAGGAATTCGCGCAGAACGCCGTGACAGGCTTCGCCAAAATCGAAGGAAAGACAATCGGCATCGTCGCCAACAACCCGAAATCGTTCGGCGGACTTTTGAACTGCGACGCGTCCATGAAAATCGCCCGCCATGTCCGCTACTGCGACTGCTACAACATTCCGCTCCTGAACTTCGTTGACGTTCCAGGCTTCCTCCCAGGCCCGCAGGAAGAGCAGAAGGGAATCATCCGCCACGGAGCGAAGGTTCTCTACGCCTACTCGGAAGCGTCTGTGCCGAAAGTCACAGTCATCACGAGAAAGGCCTACGGCGGAGCGTACATCGCTATGTGCTCGAAGCATCTCGGAGCCGATTTCGTCTACGCATGGCCGAAAGCCGAAATCGCCGTCATGGGTGCCGAGGGCGCGACAGGAATCCTTTTCGCGAAGGAAATGAAGGACCCGGCGAACGCGGCATTGGTGGAACAGAAGAAAGCAGAATACACTCAGACTTTCATGACACCGACAATCGCGGCGCAGAGAGACTACATCTCGGCGGTCATCAACCCGGAAGAGACGAGGGCGAGGGTCGTCCAGAGCTTCAAGCTTCTTGAGGACAAGGTTTCTTCAGACAGGGTTTGCAAGAAGCACGGAAATATTCCGCTCTGATTCAGCAATGAGCCTTTCAAACAAGGCATAATGAACAAATGAATCCCTCTGTATATCAGGCAAGACTTGATGAACAGAGGGATTTTTTATTAGCAACTAGTTTTATACAGCGCCCCCGAAAAAAATTTGTAAGGGTACCCTTACAAACAGACTTGACAAAGTCTATTTGCGAAAAACCTCGCTTCGCTCGTTTTTCGCAAATATATATTATTTATTACAAAGGGAGAATCTTATGAAAAAGATTATCGCATTGGTTGCTGGTATTGCTATGTCAATGACAGCTGTTTTCGCAGAGCACACTGTAGGTTTAGGTTTCAACATTCCTGTAAACTCTTTGAAAGTAGAGGACACAGATGTTTCAGAGCACGGTTTCGGCTTTGACCTTACTTATCTCTTTATCCACGAAAACGGATTTTCTGCAAAAGCAGACGCTGCTTTAAACATTATGGACACAGATGACATTCCTTCTGACGGAAGCATGGGTAACTTTGTTTTTGATTTGGGTGCTGGATACACATTCCTTAACAAAGAAAAATTCACCGTAAGCGTATTGGGAATGTTGGGTATGACATTAGGCGGTCATTCTAAAGACTACGAAATTGAAGATTACAAAGTAACTTATGATTGCAGCTGGCTTACTTTCGACATCGGTGCTGATGTTATTGGAAAATACAAGTTCACAGACCACTTCGGTGCTTTCGTAAACTTGGGACTCCGTTATGCTATCAATATGAAGACTAACGAAGAACTCGAATTCGAAGACAGCGATGTCAACGAACTTTTTGGCTACTCAAATGACGATCTTTCAACAAAAGGTATCAGATTCCAGCCGACACTTGGTGTATGCTGGTCATTCTAAGGCTTTTTTGCAAGTCTAATTAAATGGCACAATGAACAAAGGAATCCCGCTTCCTATCAGGCATGAAGTCGCGCTTCACGTTTTGATGGGCCGCGGGATTTTTTTTCAAGATTAGGCCTTGCCAAAACTGAGTTTTCTAGGCAAGACCTATTGGTCTAATTCGCGCAATCGGCGCTCAGGGAATACGCATAGGACTGGGAACTGACACCCGCCCTAAGTTCTCCGTCCTGGTTTGTGAAACCAGCGGCTCCGCGCCCGTAGGCCGATGTCGAATCATTCATTGAAGTCGCCGTGATTGGAACGGACGCCTTTCCATCATCCGTCTTCTCGGCATTTCCAGAGACTGAAACGAAATGCGGAGAATTCTGCTCAGAGCCTATTCTCGCCTCCATGACGAGGGCGTAATCCTTGTCTTCATCGCCGATTTTCTCATTGACGAACGCCACCACATTGTCGACACCCCTGCTCGAAGTTTCCAAAGAAAGCCCCAGCGCAGAAGCGGCGGCACCTTTGTCGAAATTATCCTCGTTGAAAAATTCGTCTTTTCCGTTCAACATGTCGGGCGTTATGTCGATTCCATAAACGTTCGACGCGGCCTCGGCAAACGCTGTCACGGCGCAACCAGTGTTCGACAACGTTTCAACGTGGACATTACCGGCGGAATCCGTGTAAGTGTATTCCGCCTTTCCGTCACCGAGCTTGTCACTTCCCCACTCGGAGTCCTGCATCCAGTATTCGGTGAATCCACTGTCGTTCGCATAGCCGCTGCGGCTGTTGTTGGTGGCCATCTCGTATCCGTCAGCGTCGAAGAAGTCCACAGGGTTTGCATCGCAGTACGAATACCAGTTCCGCCCATCCTTGACAGGATCAACCGTTGTGAACCGTGAAATGCGCGGCATGTAGTCGCGGTGTCCGAAATCGTACGTTCCTGAAGACTCGTCGAGCCGCTTCCCGATGAACGAGAACACAGGAGAGGAAGAGCCATAGCAAGAACCGAAAGCATCGTATCCAACAGAGGAGACATCACCGTTCTCACCGACGAACGCTTTTACCGTTCCAACGGAATCGCACAGAAGAACACTGCAGAAAGAGGAGTCGCCGGATGAAGAGCCGACAGTGGCGAAGCACACCGGAGACACTCCAGAAGCGTAGACAGGCGCGACAGAAGCGCACCCCACACCACGGGTGCCGTTGGAGACCGAAGCCGCACCGCTGTCCGAGTCTTCAATGCAATCATCTATGAAGAAATATCTTCCAGACGAAGCCGACACAACATCGGTGCCTCTGGAACCGCTTCCACCCCCGGAATCGGCTCCAGAATCGCCAAGAACAGAGTCCTTTGTGAACAGCTCCCTCAGACTGAAAGCGTCGAACACGGTGGTCTTTGTGCCGGACACGTTTCTACGCCCGAAAAAGTCATATCCATAGCGCGTGTCGCGGACGTCGCCGCCAGAGCAAGTTACGATGGAGCGAGCCATCCTGTTCCCAGCGTTGTACTCGAAAACAGAAGTAGCCGAATTGGTAATCTTCTTCGTCATGTTCCCGTTCTTGTCGTATGAGGCGGAAAGCCCACCAAACGCAGAGGAAGCCCCTGCCGCGACCAATCTGTTCTCGCTGTCGTAGCCGTAGAAAATCCGACCGACAGGAGTCGATCTTGAGACCATGTTGCCTTCAGAATCATACTCGAAGGACTCCTTGAGCACGTTTCTGTCGCTAGAGACACGCCCCGCACCTGAAGCGGAGACGATATTCTGGATTTTCGCGAACTGCTCGGACCTGACGGCCAGCCGCGAAACATCCAGGGAAGACGGAGCCGCTCCGGTCGATTCCTCGAACAAAGCATCGAAATAAGACTTCAACGACTCCGAATAAGGATAAGCGACAGAGCAGAGTCTTCCGTCTGCATCGTACTCATAGCAACGCAAGTCCATATTTTCGTCGATAGAGTGCGTCAAATGCCCATCAGAGTCGTAGAGCGACCCGTCGACGAAAAGGACCGAGCCGGAAGAATCGCGTCCGACACGCATCGAAAGGCGGCCTGCACTGTCGTAGGACGAAGAGACGGTCTCACCCGAAGAAAAACGCCTGAGCGTCTCCCTGCCGAGCAAGTCGTACTCGAAGTCGATTTCGGTTACGAGAGGCACTGAATCGGTCTCGACGAAATCGACAATCTTCTTTATCTCTCCATTTTTGCCATAGAAGTACGACAAATCGCGTCCGACCCCGCCGGTGCTTCTCATTCTGACAACCCTTCCGTTCTTGTCCCGCGCATATTCCACGTACACACCAGAGACGACATCGCGGAAAGACGAAAGTTTTCCGAAAGAGTCGTATTCGTACCTGATTTCGCTACCGTCGTTTTTGGCGAGCACAATCCTTTCAAGGGCGTCGTATTCCGCGTACGAGAAGGTGCCATCCGGGAACGACACCTTCACGGAATGTTTTCCGCCGTCCACGTTGTTTGCTCTTTCGACCCTTCTTGTCCTTCCTTCGAAGTCGGTCGAAGAGACGATATTGCCCTCCCCGTCGAACGCGAAAGCCGAATCGAATCCGAGCCTGTTTCTCTCGGAAAGAACCCTGCCGAAGCCATCCAACGAATAGACGCTTCTGCGGCCGAGAGAGTCGATTCTCACAGTCCTCCGTCCATCGTCAGAGTACTCGTAACACTCAAGGGCGACGCCGTTTTTCACAACTGAAACGAGCCTGTCCGCATAGTCGTAAGAATACTCGGACGGAGAAGAGAACGGCCTTGAGTCGGCGCGGACTACACGGGAGTAACCGTCATATTCGGCCCGGAAAACGTCACCGCAAGAATCCTCCACCCTGACGCAATTCCCGAACGCATCGTAATGGAAACGCTTGAAAGAGCCGTCTGGATAGACCTCCCTTACGACCTGCCCCCGCGCATTGCACTCGAACGAAGTGACAGCACCAGAAGCGTTCACGCAAGAAGTCTTGTGTCCGAGGATGTCGTAGGAGAAGCTTCTTTCGTTCCCCTCTCCGTCTATTTCCAGAATGATGTTTCCGAACGCATTCCTGACAGAAGTTCCGACCCGCACACCGCCAACACTCACGTCGACCCGCCTGAAGCCATCCGAATACGAGAAATCCTTTCTCAAAAGCACCTCGCCGGACGGAGAGCGCGCCTCCTCGAAAAGTACATGACCAAGCGCATCCCTGACGACGACAGCAGTTCCCTTCACTGTCTTCACCTCGGAGATGTTTCCGAAGCAGTCATAGGAATACTCGGTCGCATTTCCAAGACGGTCAACCTCCCGTTTTTTCCAGCCGTTGTCGTAATATTCGATTTTGTTGAACGAGTTCTTCGACCCGCCAACCTCCCTTGCGCCCAAAAGCCTTCCGCTTGCAGAATCGTACACAAACTCTATCGAGCCCTGTCCGACCGACGAACAAGAAGAGATTCTTCCAGCAGGCGAATAAGAGACTTCCATCAAGGATATGCCGTTCGCAGTCTCTCGGACTATGTTCCCGAACCGGTCGAACTCAGAAGAAAAGACGCTTCCGTCTCCGCGAGTCTCAATGGCAATCTTTCGGTTCGCGAAAAAAGACGTGTCGAACGAAGACATCCTCTTTCCATCCTGCAAGACGTTTCCGTCGATGGAGGAGAAACCCGTCGTGGACGCGGCGATTTTTCCGTTCTTGAACGAATATTCCAACGCCCAACCATGAGTTACAGAATCGCAGGACGGAGCGAATGCGTTCCAATCCACTTTTTTTGATATCCGCCCCGAACGTGTGTACCCGTATGAGGAGACGAGAGTCTTCGGAACAGATTTTCCAGACGAATCAATCCCCGACACGCTCACAGAGACAAGGCGAAGCGCACTGTCGTATTCGTAATGAGTGGTCCGACTCTCGCCTGTGCGCAAATCGGAAACAGTCTTCTCCGTAACGCATTTTCTTGGAGAGTAGACGCAGACAATCTCTGTCCCGTCGCTGACAGTCGTTTTGACAGAATGCGGGGAGTATGCGTAAGAATGAACGATTCCAGCCTCGTCGACAATTTCAGAAACGCGGCCGATGGAATCATACTTCCAAGTTTTTACTGATGAAGGTGAGGACTCTCCCGATTTGAACACGGACTTTTTCGTCATCTGAGAAAGATTGTCGTACTCGTATTCGCTGACGTTTCCAAAAATGTCGGTCGACCTCTTCATCAATCCGTTTTCGAACACAAGCTCGGCCGTCTTTTTTCCACCGACGTACATCCCTTGGAGATTGCCGAACCCGTCATACTCGAACACGGTGACGACGCCGTCCCTGTCAGTTTTCGAAACAAGCTCTCCGTCCAAATAGGTGAAGTGCTCCTCGCTTCCGTCCGAATACTTCACGCGAGAGACGTTGCCCATATCGTCGTAGAAAAATTCAGTCGTAAGGATATCGCCGACAGAGCGCGTTTTTTTTCCGTCATCATCATACTCGAACGAATAGGACGAACCGTCGGGGTATTTTTGAAGAACTGTGTTCCCATTCGAGTCGTAGGAATAGAGGAAGCTCTCTCCGTCATGGTCGATGTACTCGACAGAGGAGCCATCCTTGTCGTAGACGAACCGCTCCGTGAACCCGAGTTCGTTCGTCGTCGAGACGACACGGTATCTGGCCTTGAACACCGGCTCACCCGAAAGCCCTTCGTCATCGCTGACATCCTCGCAGTCATCGCCGGAGTCATCGTCGGGGAAGAGCAACTCGGTGTCGTACTCGATTGCCACGAAAGCGCCGTCCGGCTTCACGATCCTCACAAGCCTGTCGTCGTCATATTCAAACTTCTTTGAGCCACCGTCGAAATCTGTGACGGATGAAAGCAGTTTTCCGTCGTATCCGTAAGAGACAGTGCGTGTGCCATCAGAAATCGACGTTATGCAAGTCGAATCCCTTTTTACGGAAATCGAGCGAGAACCGCCCAAAACTGACTTCAAGGTCACCCTCGCAACACGTCCGTTTTTCGACGTGAAGAGCACAGTAGTTCCGTCCTTCCGCTCTATCGACGATATGACGCCGTACTTGTCGAACTTCCGCTTTTCTCCATCGGAACAAAAAAGGACAAATCCGTCTTCGCCCTCCTCAATTCTGACATTTCCTTTCAATGAAGAGAACGCAGGCTCGAAGACACCCTCGACAGACGACTTGAAGATGTTCGGATTTCCGCTGTCATCGACATATATCAGCATATCAGGTCCGATCGAATCGCACGAGACGGAAGCCTCGCCGTATGAAGTGTACGAGCAGAGCCGCTTGTTCTCCAAGTTCCTTTCAAGATACCTTCGGAAGCGGCGCTGCTTCTCAATGAACTCCTCCAAATCGGAATAGGTCTCCAAGCACTGCTCGTACTCAGAGGAGTTCGCCTCCGCCTCGGCAAACTTCGAAACAGAGTCCAGTTTTTCCTGGAGAAAAACCATGAGAGCGTCGTAGTCCATTTTGCAATAGTCTGACCAACGCTTGAGTTCCGCTCTTCCCCGTATGATTCTGCAGTCGAGGTTCGTCGTCCATTTGCGGCCGAAAGAGCCGTAGCTTGACACCTCCGGAGTGTCGGACGGACTCGACGTGTAGTTTCTCACGACGCTGAAAAGGCTCTGCCCCACGGCGATCGTCATATCCGTCGCCGACGTCGTGTACAGTCCCCTCGAGAAAATGACAGGATCGCCGACAACGGTGACTGCCTTGCCGTCGGAGTCCGTAACGAGAACCGCATCCGTAGTGTCTGAACGAGACACCGAGTACCCGTTCTCCTCGCAGGCTTCCTTGAGTTCCTCATAGGCCTCCTCCACCCTTTCCATCAGTTCGTTGATAGTCTCCTCGTCCGCGCCATTTTCTTGAGCCTTGTGCAGTTCCTCGACGGCGTTGTCGTAGTTCGACATTGCGCACTCTGGATATCTTTTCTCTGGAGAGTCTCCGTACACATCCCCAAAATCGCTGTACTCATCCCCAGCCTCATCGCCCGATTCGCTCGTCTCGGACGAATCTGACGAATCACCTGAATCATCCGCGAACGCATGGGGAGGGAACGCGAGCGCAGTCAAAAGGAAGAAAGCGATTGCAGACCTTCCCAAAAATCTTGTAATTTTCAAAAACTTCTCCTTGGCAAAAAAAATCAAGTATTAAAACTGAATCGGACAACATTGTCATTTGTCGAAGACGGTGTAGAAGAGTTTGTCCAAAAGGCTTCCTGCGCAAATCTTCGTGGGAACGTAGCCGGTCGCGAAGTTCACGAACTGACTAGTCAAAGGATTTTGATTCCCGCTCACATACAAGTCAGGGTGCGTCGAAAAAACGCCCGGAGACTTCTCGGAGGCGAAGAAGACACCCGGAGAGCACGTCCCGTATGTCGAATTCCACGAATCGACGACGAAAGAAGAGAACGACTCCTCGACGATGTCCGCGTAAAAATAAAGCTCTCCGCATTTCTTGGCGATATTCCTAACAACATCGAGCGAATCGACATAGAAATCGCTTGGAACGCCGGAACTGTACGAGACGCACTCCTTCTCGAAAACCGACAAAAGCGAATCGCGGGCGGAGTACGAATCAATCAAAAGAGCGGCGTTCGACGAGAACGTGTCGAACGCGCTGACAGCGTCCTGGCACAAAGAAAGGTCGAGCACGCAGAACGCGGCGTTCACCGAGTTCTTGTACTGGCTTTTGAACTGGGACATGGCGCACCCGCAGAAGCTCTCCGGCGTGATTGATTCCACGGAAGAAAGAGAGTTGAAGAGCGAGCAGTAATCCCACCCCGACTGGGCTTCCACGGACGGGGAGCCGACCATGAACGAAGAGACGGAGCGGAATTCGTAGGCAGATTCAAGGCACGCGCCGAAGCAAGTGTCGAATCCGAGGAAAGAGAGAGTGTCTCCGTCCAAGCCCTTTGCGACAGCCTGCCTCATGTCGGACAGCGTCATGTACGACGACGAGCCGCCGCCCTCGTCGACAGCGAACGCCCTCGAAAACGCAGCATCTCCGCTCCGCCAGCCCGTTCCGTGCCCCCAGACGACCAGACCGTAGTTTTCGGCCGGACAACTCCTCCTGGCGAACGACAGGAGGGCGGACAATGTGGACTTGCTCGACATGTCGAGTTCTGTGTCGACATCGGCCGACAAGCCAAGCTCCACAGAAGAAAGGCGCTCACTCACGATTCTGTTCGAGTCGCCGCTGTCGTGCCGGACTTTGAAAAGCCGAGTTCCGCTCCAGTCGTCGTTTGAAGCGTCGTACCCCTCCGCCCTGTCGAGAAGGACGAGCACGTCCATGCCGGAAGGGAGAACGGCGCTCTCCATCTCGTTCAAGTCCGCTATAGCGTCCGGCTCAAGCGCATTGTCGGCCGCCATGTAAACGACGAGCGTCCACGAATTCCCGGAGCCGCCGCCATGCCCCTCGCCAGAAACAGAGTTCGAGGAGGCGCCGGAATCGAACGAACAGGCAGAGAATCCGAACAGGGACAGCAAGAGCGCAAAAAAGAGGAAGCCGGTTCCGCAAATAAAATCAACAAACCTTTTCATTCAACAGCCTCCCTCGCGCAGTACATTCCGAACGGATCGCTCCATTCGCTTCCGTCCGAATAGACAATTTCCCTGACGTACATGAAATCGATTTTGTACGGTTCGTCGGGAACAACGGTGAGATAGTCGTCCATCGGTATGACGACGGACTTCGACGATCCTCCGGGGACACCGCCGTCCACTTTCTCGACCACGTTGTTCGAACCGATGAACGGATTGTTCCCGTCCGAATCGTACAACATGAACGAGACAGTGAAAGAGCTGACGTCCTTGGACGAACCGTTGTGGAACGTGAACCTCGTTCCTGCGAATTCGTACTCCTTCTCAGACGCCCCCAACTCGAACGCAGCGTCGGCTATCAGATACGGGCACGAGTCACCGCACATCGTTGAGCAGCCCGTCATCGCGACCGCGGACAGCACCAATCCACCAATGAAATTCTTCCTCATTCTCCACACTCCCCGGCCATCCCAGCGTGCGCTGAAAGGCTCCTCTTCATCTCATCAGCGGCGGGCGCGTCTCCAGCCGCCACCCGCCGCTTGTACTCGATCAAATCCGTATAAAACCTGTAGAGGTCGCTCACGCCGCAGCCTTTCTCGACTTCCTTCATGAGACTCTCCGAGCCGTCCAAATCTCCAGCGCGGATAGCCTCCTCGACTCTGCGGTAGACATCCGACTCGCTCTCCACTTGGACGACGAGCACTGATTTTCTGTCGAAGAAATCCACCTCCTCGTCAACGGACTTCCAGCCAGCCCCGAACCCCTTCATCGAAAGCCTTCCCGACTCCACGCCATGAACACAGAACATTCCGTTCACGCCGCTGACGACGCTCTTTCCGATTCCGAACGAAAGCCTGTAGCCGGGGACGGGATTCCCCTCCGCGTCGCACACGCGCCCGACCAGGGAGCCGGAGCCGTCGAAGCCGTCCGACGCGCACGAAAAGAGCGCAAGAACAGCCGTCAGCAAAAACAAAGAAGCGCGCCTAGTTCGCATCGACCACCTCGCTTGTCACTTTTCCCTCCTGCGACCTGTAGTAGACGAACGACCGCGTCCCCTTCCGTATCTCGCCGATTTTCACGCGTGGCGGAGCCGCTCCTCCGTCGGCCACGAGCAACGCCTTGGACACCGAGACATTTCCGTCTTCCGGGGCAGTCTTCCGACCACCATGAAGTGGCTTTTCCTTCGGCTTCACCCTGTCCATGAAAACGTCGCTGTACTCGCCGAGAACAGAAAGAGGATTGTCGAATTTCGAAATCTCTCCAGAAAGGTTCTTCAATGAAACAGAGACAGAAACGAAGAATCCGTCGCAGTCGACAGAGACGGCCGTCTCGCACCAGCCGCTCAGCCTCGCGCACTCGGAAACGGAGAGAAGAGTCCGTCTGAGCTTGTCAGGTTCGCATACGAAGGAGATGGATGATGTGTCCTTCGAGGCCTTCTCCGAAAGGACATCAGAGCCTGAATCGAAGACGCACCCCCTCAAAAGCGGAATCACGTTGTCCACTTTCGCGAACGATGACCTGATTTCTCCCGACGAATCGACGACGACCGGGACGACAGCCTTCGCGGCCATCTTCCTGTCGTTCACCTTGGCCGCGAAGTTGAACTGGGGTTTCCCTGAACTGTACGAGACGACGCAGTAGTTCGCCGCCGCCACGTCCTCGCTGTTGCAGCCGGATATCGCGAACGAGCATTTTCCGTCAAGCCACGAAAGATTCGTGACGCGGCCGCCCTTTGAGCGAACGGATGCGAGAACCGCCGCGAAAAGTTCCTGAGGAGCGAGGAGAGCGGCGGAGGCTGTCGGGCCGGATTCAGAGGAGTCCGCCACAGCGCGCCCTGAAACGGGAACGGAAGAGTCTCCACTGCGGGAGGATAAAAGCCAGACCGCGGCGAATGCGGAGAGGAAGAGTGCGGAGAATGCGATGATTTTCGCGGAACGGCCGCCGGAGACGAAGACAGCCCTCTTCGGAGCCCCCTCAAGATAAAGGCGGCTTCCCTCCGACGCCCCCCGCATATACGAAGAAAGCCGCTCCCGCTCCATGACCGCCACGTCGGCGAACACGCCTCTGCGCCGGACCGAGACGCGGGAATCGTCCACGCTCTTCGACACTGAATAATTCGGATGGATTTTCTCAAGCTCCCTAACGACGAAATTCCGCCTTTTCCGCCCGAACATGAACCGGACAGGAAGCCGAATCGAATACAAATCGTAGTCGTCCTTTTTCACAAACACTTTTTTCATAAGACACCTTTTTTACTTAGAATGAAAACGCGTCCAGCGGCGGCCGGACAACGCCTTCCCGGAAAAGCGGAAGCCCTTCCGGGGTTGTTTTGTTCCGCGCGGAGAAGCAGTCACTTTTTCGCCGCGCCCTTCACAGAAAGTTTTCTTTTTCCCTCCCAACCGCACTCGTACAAGACAGAGCCGTCCTTGAATCCGAGCGCGGAAATTTCTATTTTGATTTGAGGATAGAGCGACGAACACATCGCCTTCCACGATTCGACAGCCGAGGCGACGTCCACATCCACGTCATGCGTTTGTGCCCCCCAGTCCGGGCCGGCAGCGTCGAACGAATCCGCTATGAATGAATCCCTCACCAACCCGGCTCTCATTGAATCCACGCTACGCTGCAAAAGCGCAGCTTCCCCCGTCAGCGCGAAAACGAGAGGCATGAACATCGCGACGACGACCGCCGACAGCACACTCTCAAAAAGCGACATCGAACCAGTCCCCCTCCACCTCCTCGTTTCCGCCGTCAAGGCTCTCCTCGAACGACGATCGGGCCTTCTCCAACGCCGCGATTTCTGCCCTCTTCGACGACACGACAGAGCAAAGCGCAGCCGACACGGAAAGCATCACAACGAGAGACGGGAGAAGCGAAAATCCACGGGAAAGCTTCTTCGATGGGAAGAGCCTATTCCCACGAAACAATGTCCATGTCATTCTTCTCCCCTCCAAGGACTCCGTCCGCCCCGAGCGACAGCACGACAAACGGAACGCTCTCAGGCGCGCCGTCCGGGAAAACCTCCCCGCTCCGCCTATAGACGTACTCGTTTCCCCAAGGATCCAGCGGGATTCTCCTTTCCGTGTACGGTCCGTTCCATCCGTCAGAAACAGGAAACAAGACAGGCCTCTCCCAAAGGGCCGCAAGCCCCTGCTCCCCCGTCGGGAAAGAGCCGCAGTCGATGTAGTACGACTGCAACGCCGCCTTGAAGCTTTCTATCTGTGTTCTCGCGTTCGCGACCCGCGCCCGCTGCACCATCTTGAAAGCCGCCGCACCAACCTGCGACGCGAGAATCGCCGACACCGCGAGGACTGCCAGAGTCTCAACGAACGAGAATCCCGCGCCGAGATTCCCCGAAAGACGCATCCTCCTGTTCCTCCACTTCATTCTGCGGAACAAAGCCAAAACCTTCTTCAAAACACACCTCCCTGTTTTCGCGCGATGCAAAAACACAAATCGAATCATAAAACACCCCCCACGACACTCTTCATGACGGTTGCGAGGAAGACTGCGGCCGCGCACAGGAGAACGGGCTGCTCGAACGAAAGAACCGTCTTCCGCCACTTCTCACTTCTCTTCTCCACGGCCTCGGCAACCTTGGAAAACGCGCCTCCGTTGCCTCCAGCGGCCGCCACGGACAGGCTCGAAAAAGCCGCCCTCGACTCGAACATGAACCCGGCCTCCGAAAGAGCCTTTCCGAACGCGCCGGGCACATCCCCGCCTTCCATCAAATCTGACTTGACAACCACCAGGGCGGCGCACAACCTCGGGGAATCCTCAACCACGCATGCGGAACAGTCGATCGCGTCCACCACCGGCACCCCGCAGTCGCTCAAGAACGAAAGCGACCGGAACAGAGAGACGCACGGATCGACCGCAAGACACCTTCTGAGAACCGCCACGAACGCAGCCGCCACCGCCGCGAGGAAAAAGGCTCCGACCGCGCATGAACGGAGCGCGCCGTTCCTGAATGAGTCATAGTCGACACCGACGCCAAGCAGAGGACCTCCACCGTCAGCAGTCGAAAAGACCGACGAATAGGATAGGAGCGCGACAACCGCGCACACAACCGTCAAAAATACAATGAAAAGAGGATATGCGACCGCACCCACGAATTTCTCCCTCGCGCTCCTCCGCTCCGAAAGCGTCCGGGAAAGGTGCGCCATCGTCGCGGCAAGGCTTCCTCTCGACTCGGCAGCCGACACGAAAGCCACATACCAATCGGGGAACACCGCGGAACGACATGTCATCACCGCCACCGAAAGCATCTCCCCCTCGTCCACACGAGCCCTCACCTCGGCCGCAATCTTTCCGTCCAGCACCGCCAGACTTCCAGAAAGGTCCATTCCTGAATTGAGGAGCTCCGAAAGCCCCTCGGTAAAAGCCAAAACACTTCCGCCTTTGTCCATCGAATCCTCCAAAAATCACAAAAGCCTCACGTCCGCCTCAATCGATGCCAATCCGCACGCGAACGAAAGCCGCTGGAACACGACGCCCCTGAGACATGCCGAAACGTCTTCCTCGGAAACGCCAAGCCCCCGAAGCCGCGAAAAAGACTCGCCCACACCGGACGCGTGCATGGTCGCGAGCACGAGATGGCCTGTCAAAGCCGCCCTTACGCACACTTTCGCGGTCTCCTCGTCCCGAACCTCTCCGATGAACAGGACATCGGGGTCCTGTCTGAAGACGAACCTGAGAGACTCGGCGAAATCCATGCCGGAACGCGCGTCCACCCGGATTTGAGTCGTCCCTTCAAGGACATACTCAGGCGGATCCTCTATCGTGATTATCTTTCTGCCGCCGCCGGATTTTTTCTGGACGAAACTGAGCATTGCTGCCGCCGTCGTCGATTTTCCGCTTCCAGTGGCCCCGCAGACGAGCACAAGCCCGAATTCGAGAGATGCCATCATGCGAATGTCATTCTGTTGGGAAGCGGAAAATCCCAGCGAACCGATTTCAAGAGGAACGCGGCCAGGATCTAGAAGACGAAGGACGACAGACTCGGCACATTCTTCGCCCAATGCAACCGAAGAGAACGACGGCTCGGCTTCCTGCGGAGAACGGCCACCGGACACGCACGGGACGCACGACACGCGCACTGAGACGCGCCTGTCCCGACCGCCAATGGAAGAGTCGAACGAGAACTGACCGTCCTGCCCCCTTCTTGCGTCCATCAAATCAAGTTTCGAAAGCGCCTTGACCCTGCGCACAAGTTCTCCGTTTCTTCCAGAAGACAACTCGCAATACTGTTCCATAAGACCGCAGACCCTGAACCTCACCCGCAGCTCCTCGATGTGGATGTCCGTCGCCCCACGCTCCACAGCAGCCGAAAGAATCGAGTCGAGGAGCACCACGGTCACGCTCTCGTCGCGCTCATCCCCTTCCCGCTCCTTCACGGCGAGACCACACGAAGCCGCGCCGCCACTTCCATAGGCCTTTCCTACGTCGCTTTTCCCATATCCGATGGCGGCTTTCTTCCTGACGACATCCTCCGAGACCTCAACGAAGGAGACTGTCCCGTCAAAAACGCCGTTGCGCCTGAAATGAGCCAGGGCAGATTTCTCAAGCTTCTCCCGGAGTCCGTCCCTGCCCGCATCAGACGCGCCGGACATGCCGAACACAATCCCCGACAAGGACTCCTCCAGCACGCACACAGAGTTGAAAATGCAGAACCGCGCGGAAAGCTCGAACGTCACCATACGAACTCCTCGAATGCCCTTCTCATCATGTAATCCGGGTCGCCGTCCGCTTCGTTTCCGACATTCCCGCAATCAGGCTCGAACACGTCCGCAGTCGGGACGAGATAGATGACAAGCTCAGTACGCTCCTTCGACTTCTCCACCGACTTGAACAGCCTTCCCAACAGAGGAATCCTCGAAAGAAACGGGACGCGGGACACAGCCTCTCCTTCCTCCTCCTGCACAAGCCCGCTCAAGACCACAGGCTCGCCAGACTTCGCCCTGACCTCCGTCGTCACGACCTTCTCACTGGACGGCGGCGGATTTCCAGTCGTAGAGGACAAGTCCGTTCCCTGTCTTGAGACGGATGCCGACACCCTGCTCGTTATCATTCCGTCGCCGGTGACGATTCCCGTGACCTCAAGCTTCAACCCGGAGACTATCTCCTTGGTGACTCCCGAATAGACAGGCTCGCCCGTCTCAGGGTCCAGGTTGTTGTCACGGTAGCGGTACGTGTTCGTGTTCTGGAAGCTAATGGAGCTTCCAGAGACTCCGTTCAGCGTAGTGTCGGCGTAGACCTTTGCCTTCGACTGCGTTATCGCGGTCTGGAGAGAGGCCGCGAATTTCATTCCGAACGCTGAAACTACATCCATGTTCAAGTCGAGGACGCTTCCGAGGGATGCGGAAGCCGAATTCATGTCGCCCAACGAGACGCGCCCCGCCTTCAGGCTCGGTTTCCAATCGCTTCCGTCGATGTCCTGGTACTGCATTATCAAAAGGTCGTAGCTCACACGGGAAACAGGTCTGTCGAATTCTCCGAGACGCTCAATGAGCCTTCCATAAGCCTCTTCGCTTCCTGTGAAATAGAAGCTGTCCCCCATGCCCGAATCCGAGACCGAAGACTTGTCTATGAACGGAGGTATGTTCTTCATGAAGTCAGCCGTCCTTATGTATTTGAGTTTGACGAGCCTTGAATCGGCCGCCACATCGGATGCCGCAAGGAATGCCGCGAACTCAGAAGCCTCCTCGTCGGTCGAGAAGTGCATGAGCCTGCCGCCGTCGAGCGCGAGAGTCTGCACGGAGGGGAACCGTCTCGAAGAAAGCTGGATGAAATTCTGCAGCGGAACGTTCTTCACCTCCGCCGTGCGCCATTTTCTCCCAGCGGACAAGGCCTTGTCCTTCACCTTCGATGTCGAGAGGAAATAGACGTCCCCCTCCTTCGCAATGTCCGTTCCGCCAAGGACGCAGAGCCTTGAAAGGGCCTCGTCGAAATCGGCCGCGGAATAGCTCGCGCGCAGGATTCTCGCATCGCTAGAAAGTGAAAAGCAGAACTCCTTCCCCGCCGCCTGGAAGAGACGCTCCGAGGCGTATGACACAGGCGAATTCTGTATGTCGCACACCCATTTCCCGTCCTCGTCCTGCCTGAACTCGGCCTTTCCGTTCTTCAACGAAAGAGCCTGCGCGCCCTCCGACCTCGACACATGGAAGAACCCCGACTCGGTAAGCCTAGCCTCGAATCCCGGACAAAGCCCGGCGATTCTCTTCACAATCTCGTCGACCGTGCAGTATCCAGAGTGCAGACTCATCCTGTTCTGCGGAAGATTCTCGAACGTCACGCACACGCCGGTGCGCTTCGCCACCTCCTCGAACATTCGCGCGGCCGTCACGTCAAGCGCGTCCAACGACATCAAGCCGATGTCGCCACTGTCGAACCTGATTCGGCTTACGACCCAACGTTCGCCGCTCTTGTCCACGAACATCCTGTTGGACTCAAGGAACGCGTCGAAATCGGATTCGAAGTCGTCGCCGGCGAGCCTGAACGTCGCCCTTCCGGAAACAGTGTCGTCCGCGGTGACGGGAAAGCCCTTGTACAGGGAGACGGCGTAGAGAATCTCCCCGATGTCCCTGTCCACGAATTCGAACGACTCCGAACCGCAAACGAAAAGCGCGATGCAAGAGAGAAGCACCGCAAGAAACTTTTTTCTCATATCAACCTCACACCTCTTACTTATCCCGAATTTTTCGTTTCATGCAAAAAATCAAGATAAATTTCTGTTATATGAAAAAAAATCGAAAACAAGGCAAAATCCGTCTAAAACCACCCACGTTTTTATGCTAAGATTGCGGGAACGGGGTAAACGATGATCAAATACTGGCAGCAGACCGAAGGACAACTACACAACGTCTCAAAGGAAGACATCGAAAAGGGAAAAAGGCTCTGGGTAGACGCGAGGAACGTGACTCAATCGGAAATAAAGCAGATACAGTCGGAATACGGAATAGACCAGGAACTCATCATGGACATGATGGACCCCGACGAACTGTCCAGAATCGAAGACTGGAGCGACTACAACAGCGCGATAATGCGACTTCCGGTCTTCAACCCGAACTCGTCCGTCTCGTACACGACAGCTCCGATAGGACTCGCAATCTTCAAGGACACGATAGTTACGATATGCTGGACGGACTGCGAAGTACTCAGGGACATCAGCGCGAACAGGATAAAGGGGCTGAGCCTCGGAGACTTTCCGGCGTTCATAATACGCATACTCGCGAGGGCCGACACGATGTTCCTCCGCTACCTCAAGGAAATCAACAGGCGGACGAATTCCATACAGAACGAACTCGACGACCAAATAGAGAACGCGGAGCTGATCCAGCTTCTGAACATACAGAAATCGCTCACTTTCTTCACGACATCGCTCAAGTCAAACCAGCTGCTGCTCGAAAAGATAAGGAAGACGAGGATATTGAAGATAGACTCCGACGATCAGGAATGGCTAGACGACGTGGAGGTCGACAACAGGCAGGCCATGGAGATGGCGGACACCTACAGCCAGATTACAGAGGGAATCATGGACGCGTTCGCGAACGTAATCTCGAACAACATGAACGAGGTGATGAAGAAATTGACGGTCATATCGCTCGTGCTGATGATTGTCTCGGCGATAACGAGTTTCTGGGGCATGAACATACGCCTTCCGTTCAGCAACAGCGTGAACACCAACGACTGGCGGGGATTGATTTTCATAATAATATTCTGCGCGACAAGCGCGACGTTCGCCTATTCGATAATGACGTACAACCCGTTCAAGAAGCTTTTCGGAAGGAAAAAGAGGAAAGGCAGAAAATAGCCCGAATTGACGAAGATTTTCAGTAGGAGATTTTTAGAATTGATGAACTTTGAATTTTTTGAATCCATTACGAGGAAAAAGAGACTTTTTAAGAGGTCAAAAGTCGAGTTTTTACAGTGGAATGGCCGAAACGAGCGGAAGCGGGGTTCCACAGCCGAATGCACTCAGCCACCGCGAAGCGGTACTGCCGCATTCGGCTGTGGGTTCCCGCTGGGAGCGCGTTTCGGCAACTAC
>JAGBIY010000021.1 GCA_017934745.1 Treponema sp.
AATGGGAGGACGCGCTGATATGACAAAGTACGAAAAAGCAATGCTCGTCATTGCGATTATTGGCTTGATTATAGATGCGCTCAATCTCTTCAAGTTTTTCTTGTAGGGCAAAAATAAAGCCCGCCCAAAGTGTGACGACTCGGCGAGCTTTTTAGCATAAACTGAGGCGAGCCACGGTGCTGTGGATTTCCTCTTTCTCTAATCTACCACAAATCTCCCTTTTGTCAAAGTTCTCAATGCTCAATCGTCGTTCCCACAAAAAATCCCCCGCAGCGCAGGAACACGTCGCGGGGGAAAATGCTGTGACGGTTGTTGAGCGAAGTCGAAACACCGCACGGCGTACCACTGGCTCCCAGCATTGAAAAACATTCCGCAATTCCGCTAGACTGTCTTCATCGGCGAAATCCCCGGCACAGGGTGGCTTGCCTCTCATTTTCATGAAATGGGAGGACTGCGTAGCATGAGCAAGTATGAAAAAGCGATGTTGATCGTTGCGATTTTGACTTTGATTGTTACAGCACTGAACCTCTTCAAATAATCATTTGAAAGGGTAAAAAAAGAGCCTACCCAGTAGTGTAGCAAACTTCGAGTAGGCTTCTATAACCGAAAGAGGCGAGCCACAGTGCCGTGGAGTTCCTCTTCCTTTAATCTACCACAAATCTCCCTTTTGTCAAAGTTCTCAATGTTCGCTCGTCGTCCCACAAAACAAAAATCCCTCGCACCGCAAGTGGACTGCCTGCAACACGGGGGCTGTTGCCGTGCCGGTTCTCCGACATTAAAAAAACACCAATGTGGCAACTGCTTTTTCCAGCTGCACAACCTCCCCACCAATGCGAAAGAATTGCTCCGCAATTCTTTGCGACGGATGCCGCCAGTTCGCAATGCTTAGAACCCATTCAGTTCCCAGCAGCGTCCCGATTTTGACTTTGATTGTTACAGCACTGAACCTCTTCAAATAATCATTTGAAAAGGCAAAAAAATGAGCCTACCCAAGTGTAGCAGCTTCCGAGTAGGCTTCTAGTCACAGAGGAGGCAAGCCACAGTGCCGTGGATTTCCTCTTTCTCTAATCTACCACAAATCTCTCTTTTGTCAAAGTTTCATCAGAGATTACAAGTCTCGCTCGTCATCCCACAAAAAAATCCCCCGCAGCGCAGGAACGCGTCGCGGGGGAAAATGCCGTGACGGTTGTTGAGCGAAGTCGAAACACCGCACGGCGAGTTTGCCTACAAACTCGTAGACAATCGCTTGCGATTGTCCCGATTATTGGCTTGATTATAGATGCGCTCAATCTCTTCAAGTTTTTCTTGTAGGGCAAAAAATAAAGCCTACCCGTTAGTTTTGCTCGCTTCGGATAGGCTTTTCAACCTAAAAGAGGCAAGCCACAGTGCCGTGGATTTCCTCTTTCTCTAATCTACCACAAATCTTCCTTTTGTCAAAGTTTTATCAGCGTTCCCAGAATTCATTCGTTCCCACAAAAAAAATCCCCCGCAGCGCAGGAACGCGTCGCGGGGGAAATGCCGTGACGGTTGTTGAGCGAAGTCGAAACACCGCACGGCGGGGAGAGGTTAGATTAGAATTAGTTATCTGTGAAAGTCGCAGTGAATTCGCCAGTCTTCAGAACATCGATTGAAGTGAAGTAGACATCTGCAGAATCTCTTACAACATCAACACGAAGGTACTTGCCAGAGCTGGAGATTGAACCGACCTCCTTTGCTACAGTTCCAAGACCAGAAATGTTAGCACCAAGGACAATTCCCGTTGTACCTCCGTCATAGCTGTATGTGAACACTGTGTTGTCAGAGTTTGCAGTGAATGTATTTGTAGAACTTTCTCCCACATGGTACGAACAGCCTGTTGAACCAGAAGCAAGGTTGATAGCGACAGTAGACGCACCTTCTACAGGGATGTAGAGAATAACGTTTCTTGTCTGCATCTTGTTGTTGGTCTTGAGGCTCATCTTTCCATTTGTAGTAATCAGAGAGCTGTTTGAAGCATTTGAATCGATTACCAGTCCATCGTAGATGCCGTATGTACCGCCTTGAATGTCAGTTGCCACACGCCATGCACCGGTGGCCCCCCAAGTAGCCGCGCCATTCTTCGTCGAAACAGTTGCCGTTCCAGCAGTTGCTGAACTGTATGCTGTTGATTTTGCAGTAAGAACTGCGTCGCTTACATCTCCACCAACCCAGACAGAAACTGTTGCAGTTCCATCAACTGCTTCTACAGTTGTGCTTGATGCAAGTTTTGAGTTAGCTGTGTCGTAGAGCAGGACATTTGAGTCTGCGCTTGTAAGAGTGAAGCTCTGGTTTGAAGCGTCAGCAGGCTCGAATGTGATAGTGGCAGTTGTAACGCCGTATTTTGCAACGCTTGTATCGGCAAGAGTCACATTCACTGCGGTTGCAGGAACATCAGCGGCGATGACTTTCACGCTCATTGTGTCGGTAGAGCCATTTGAAGCAGTCACCGTGATTGTGGCAGTACCGTCGGCACCGGCAACAGTTGTAACAAGACCATTTGAATCGACCGTTGCAATGCTCTTGTCAGAAGAAGCGTATGAGTATGTAAGACCATCGACATCGCTTGAAGGAGTAAGCTGGACTGTCTTTCCGCCAATGATATTCTTTGCATAGACCGGGTCGACATAGATGTTTGTATTAGACGTATCTTCAGTTGCACCGAATTCTGTCTCGTATTCAGAAATGTTCCAGATTGTAGAAGCTGTTTCATACTGGTCGTCAGATTCTGAATAGCCGCGGTTCAATATTGCATAGCGGCCGTTGTATTCGCGTTTTGCGACACGCTCGCTCAATGCACCAGTCAATGCAAGGCGGCTTGAAGTGTCTACAACTGTGCCGTTCATTGTGTTGTTGTAATCTTTGTAACCGATGGCGAGGTCGCCAGCGACATCCGTAACATAGCTCAACGGTGCTGTCTGATAGAGAGTCGAGTTAAGAGTTCCGCTACCTGTGATGGTATTGTTGAGAATAGCAGCCTGTGTGTCTGAACCAGAGTTTCTTCCATACCAAGCAGTCACGCCTTCCGCAATCTCAATCTTGTTGTTGTAGATTACGATACCCTTGTTGGCTTCAGCGTCTGTCATAGAGCGAGAAGCGAAAATGTAGGCTTTTGTAGTCTCGTCGCCACGGCAGTAGATTGAACATTCCTCAAAGAGGGCTACATCCATATATCCCCAGATAAAGTCAACATCGCCTGAGATGTAGTCCTTGTAGAACCACATTCGTCCGCCTTTCTGTCCAAGATAGAGTGTATCCTGATGGCTCAAGAAAGAAGAATTGTAGGCAATCAAGTTTCCTGTTGAAGAGAAGACCAGAGCTTCTGCCTGTGTGTTAGATGTATCACTTCCACGGCTGTAAGAGTTCTGGATTGTTACATTTTTAAGAACAAGATTACACTTTCCATCAAAGCGTGTGGCACCGCGGGTGTAACCACTTGTAATGCCATGGCTAGAAGCGAGAGTTGCCATAGCGTTTGAGTTACCAGAGTTTGAATAAGTAATCAAAACATCTTTACCGTACTCGGCAGTACCAGTTCCTTCGATTGAGATTGAAGCAGAACCTGTGTAGAAAAGCATTTCGTTGTAGGTTCCGCTTGCGACTTTGATTGTAAAACTGTCTGTTGATGACTTATAGGTATCATTCATCAAGACTTCCAAAGCTTCCTGAACAGAAGTTCCTTCGTAGAGTTTTGTTGCTGTATCAGCATCTGCAACCATTGTGACAACTCCAGCTTCGTCAGGAGCAACAATACCGCTTTCGCTACCTGCCCCACCACCACTGACCTCATCATCATCGTCGCTTCCGCTTGAGCAGGACAGCGCGCCGAAGAGCAGCGATGCCGCGCAGAATCCAGCAAGAAGTTTCTTTACGAAATTCTTTTCTTTTTTCATATATACCCCCATTTTATATTGACCTTTGCTTGAAAGATTGTCGCAATCATTCAAGTTTCAGTTAAAAATGGACAATTGCGACATTTGTCTGATACTAACTTTATTTTCTGGAAGTCAAATTTGAAATGAAAAATATGAATTTTTTAAATTCAAATTTTTGGAGATTTTGGACATTTTGGAGAAACAAACAGATAAATTTTCGTTCTAGTGTATTTTAGGGGCGCAGAAAGTGGTAAAATATTGTATTCTTTAAAGAAAATGTAAAATATGGGCATCAAAAACAAGTGAAATTTTGCATATTTCGGAGGAGAGAAGAAAATGAACCAGGAGATAACTAGAAGAAGGGAATTCCTCGCGGGATTGAAGAACAAGAGCGGCGGAGAAGGCAGGCTCACAATCGGATTCACGTGCATAGCGGACTTCAGGAGCTTCATCGGGCAGGAGTACATCGCGGGAATCTGCAAGGCGTGCGAGGACTACGACATCAACTTCATCAACATGAGCCAGGCCATAAAGTATTCGCTTTTCGACGAGGCCGACTTCCTCTCGCACTACCTCAAGAAGTTCCGCTTCATGCACCGTCCGCTTCTGGACGGGCTCATAACGTGGGCGTCGTCCCTCGCGACGTACATCGACGACGGGGAAATCGTCAGGCATTTCAGCTCGCTCTCGCCTCTTCCGATGGTGGACATCGGCTACCTGGACATTCCCGGGGTTACCGCGCTCAGAATCGACAACTCGTGCTCGATGGACCTCATCGTGGAGCACCTCGTGGAGAAGCACTCGTTCACGAGAATAGCGTTTCTGGGAACGGAAGCGTCGACTCCGCACAAGGAACGGCTCGAAACTTTCAAGCAGGCGCTCGCGCGGTTCGGTCTGGAGGTTTGCGAGAGCCGCGTCTTCATGTCCAAGAATCTGGACGAAGCCGAGATAGTGAGGGCTTCCGACGAACTCTACTCCGCAATCATCAAGGACAAGGAAGAAGGGGAGAGGGTAGAGGCTGTGGTCACTTCGAGCGACATCATTGCGGCAACGCTCGTCTCCACGCTCAGGAAAAGGGGAGTGCGCGTTCCCGACGATGTCGCTGTCACGGGATTCAACAACCAGTACCAGGGAATCACAAGCTCGCCCCCGATAACGACAATCGACCTCGAATACTTCAAGCGCGGATACCTTGCGGTGGAGATTCTGATAAACAAAATCATGGACGGGGACAAGGGCGAGAAACTCATAAAAGTGCCGACATCCCTCGTGGTAAGGGAAAGCTGCGGATGCTTCGAGCGGGAGATTCTCGAAGTCGACGAAGTTGGAAAGGCCGGAACGGAGCTTTCGGACGACGCGACGGAGGAGGATGCGAGGGATTTTCTCTCCGGCAGAATCAACATGATTTTCCCGAAGGAGAGCCACGAAAGCCGGGAGCGTCTCCTGAACGCTGTCTTCGAGGATTTGTACGCTTCGTACTCGCCCCCAAGGACGCTCTGCTGGTTCAGGGAATTCCTCGGCGCGGAGCGGCGGCGCAGGTTCAGGGCGGGAGAGTGCCAGCAGAAAATCACGAAGGTGCAGATGTGCCTCATGTCGCTCGCAGGGACGAACGAGAAGCAGAGACGGAGAATGGAAAGCATAACGTCCAAGCTCCGCATCCTCTGCGCGGTCGTTTCGGACTACGAAAGCAAGGCGCAGAGGGAAAGCCCCTACACGTTCAACAACATAACGCAGGCGGCAATCCATTTCGCGTCGGTCTCCACTGGAGTGCAGCTGCGCACCGCGCTGTATACGCATCTCCAGGAGCTTGGAATTCCCGGAATCATACTCTCGCTGAGCGACAACATGACTACCGACCTAGAATCGAGCAACGTGGAGCTGATAATCCCGGAGCCGTCCATCATCAGCGTGGAGGGCGCGTACAATCTTCCGTTCCGCATAACGGAGGAGCGCAATTTTCCAAGGGCGTTCTTCCCGAAGAAGGGGCGGTACTCGGTCGTGCTGGAGATTCTCCACCACAACGAGCGGTATTTCGGATTCGCTTTCATGCAGATGAAAAGCAAGAACATGGCCCTCTACGATTCGATTCGCCTTCTCCTCTGCCATTCGCTCTACGAAATCTATTTAAAGGAAGGAAGAACGAAGGAGCACGTCATGCAGCTCGACACGAAGGGAATAGAGGGGATTCTCTCGACGATGGGAAGCGGGGGCTCTTTTTCACCGGAGAGCAGGCTGACGCTCAAGCAGATTTCCTCGTACCTCATAGAGCACATCGGAGAGAAGACGAACCTCGACAAGATGTCGCGCGACCTCGGCATGAACAAGACGAAACTCATACGGCAGACCAAGGCGGCCACCGGCTACACGGTCCAAAGCCTGCACGAGATGCTCAAGATGGAGCAGGCCAAGGCCATGATTCTCGACGGAAAACTCTCGCTCGCCGAAATCGCCGAGCGTCTTGGATTCCAGAACGAAAACTATTTCTCCAAGGTCTTCAAGAAAAACACTGGCGAAAGCCCCCGCTCATGGGCGAAGAGCCAGGACAGGGCATGAAGGCGTTTTTTTTGTTTTGTGGGCTTGCCTATTTGCCGAACTGTGCAATAATTGAATTCTCATTGCTGGATTCGGCAATGCGCACATAAAAAATTGGAGGATTTTATGGATTTCTTCTCGCAGAACACTGGTTATCTGTACATGGGAATCGGTGTCTTTGTATTGTTCATTTTGATTCTTTTCTTCGTGGGCTACACGAAAGCTCCGCCGGACGTGGCCAAAATAATATCGGGACTCATGAAGGTTCCCCGCGTCCTCGCTGGAAGGGCGGGACTCCGCATCCCGTTCCTTGAGCGCGTCGATGAAATCTATCTCGGACAGATTTCCGTGGACATAAAGACGGACACCTACATTCCGACGCAGGATTTCATCAACGTGAAAGTGGACGCAATCGCGAAAGTGCGCGTGAAATCGGACGCGGACGGAATCCAGCTCGCGGCGAAGAACTTCCTCAACAAGACTTCGGAGATGATTGCGGAGGAGCTTCAGGATTCTCTTCAGGGAAACATGCGCGAAATCATCGGAACCCTCGACTTGAAGACGATAAACACTGACCGCGACAAGTTCTCCGACCAAGTGATGGAGAAGGCCGCGCGCGACATGGAGCGGCTCGGAATCGAGATTCTCTCGTGCAACATACAGAACGTCGTGGACGAGCACGGACTCATCAACGACATGGGTATGGACAACACTTCCATGATAAAGAAGAATGCCGCCATCGCAAAGGCAACCGCGGAAAAGGAGATAGCGATAGCGCAGGCCGAGGCGGACAAGGCCGCGAACGAGGCGAGAGTCTCCGCCGATGCCGAAATCGCGGAGAAGCAGAACGAGCTTGCGATAAAGAAGGCGAACCTGAAGAAGGAATCCGACACTGCAAAGGCTGTCGCCGACGCCGCGTACGAAATCCAGAAGCAGGAGCAGGAGAAGACGATCCAGACCGCCACTGTGAACGCGCAGATTGCGAAGGCAGAGCGCGAGGCGGACTTGAAGAGCAAGGAAGTCACAATCCGCGAACAGGAACTCCAGGCGACGATGAACAAGGTCGCCGATGCCGAGAAGTACAAGGCGGAGAAGAACGCTGAAGCCGACCTCATAAAGAGGCAGAGGAACGCGGAAGCCGAAAAGTACGAGCAGGAGCAGAGGGCTGCCGCCCAGATGAAGCTTGCCGACGCTCAGAAATACTCGGCCGAGCAGGAGTCGGCGGCCGTGAAGGCGAAGGCCGAGGCTGAGGCGGCCGGAATCGCGGCGAAGCTCAGGGCGGAAGCCGAGGGTATCGCCGCGAAAGGAAAGGCCGAGGCGGAAGCGATACGGGCGAAGGGAGAAGCCGAAGCCCTCGCGATGGACAAGAAAGCGGAGGCCTACAAGAAGTACAACGGAGCCGCCATGGCCGAGATGATGATAAAAATCATGCCTCAGATGGCAGCCGAAATCGCGAAGCCGCTCGGTCAAATCGAGAAGATAAACATCTACGGAACGACGGGAGACGGCGGAAACGGAGTCTCGCAGGTCTCAAGCTCCATGCCCGTCATAATGAAGCAGGTCTTCGACACGATGAGCGAGGCGACAGGAGTGGATTTCTCCGAGATAATGAAGGCGAACACCTACGACGCGAAGGTGACGAAGAACATCAACCTCTCAAGCCCCAACGGCGCGGAAGTCCAGATAAAGGCCCCTCCAGCCGAAAACGGCGGAGAAAAGTCCGCAGAGTAGAGGGGAGGTTTGACGAAAAAGCCCCAGCCGTGTATATTGGTAAAAAAACGGGGACGCTTGCAAACGTACTTTGCGTCAACAAAGTACGGCGACCAGCCTCCGTTGAGTTGGGAAATCCCGCCCGGAAGTTGTCAGCTACAGGGCGGGCTTTTTATGCTCTTATCCTATTTGAACAGGAAGGTGAGCACCTGTATTACCAATCCGACAACAGCGATGACGAGCATCACTTTTTCGTATTTTGTCATACAGAGCCTCCTTCTTCATGACGAATTCGGAAGCTAGCCGCCGCAGTTCGCAAGCGTCCCCTTGACTGATATGCTACAAGAAACTCAGGTGAGCGACAAGATTAAGATATCATACGGCTCAGGCACTACTCAGTAAACGCTGCCTCTTCCAACCTGTTTTTCGACACTATCACGATTTGATATCCAAATGCTTTATCCTCGTGTCCAGAAGCGGATTCAGGCTCTGCCTTGTCCGTCTACTTTTTTTTTATATAGTGTTTTTAACTGAAAAACAACTTGAATTTCAGCCAAAATGACAACATCAAACGGAGGAAAAAACATGAAACTCTCAAAGAAAATCCTTGCAGCCCTCTCTGCCGCCGCGCTCCTTGCGACGACCGCGCTCTTCGCTTCCTGCTCCGACGACGAGAACGACGACAAAAACGGAACGTCGTATGTGACGCTCCCCGAAAGCGTGGGCGAGAACCCGCTCAAAGGAAAGACGTGGCAGATTACAGATACTGAAAACGATGAAGAGGGGACGACATGTTCATGGGAGTTCACCGACACGACAGCAACGTATACTGAAAGCAACACCGATCACAAAAGTATTAACACATACAAGTATTCCTACGACGCGAACCAGAAGCTCCTCTACCTCGCGCTCCAGTCCGAGGGCTGGACAGAAGATGGGGAGACGATTTCGTGGTCAAGCCCGGAGGAATATGAAGAACCGATGAAAAATGGTATGAGGAAGAGGGAGAGAGCTTGTCCGAAGCGACAATAGAATGCGAACTTGAATATTGCAAGCAAGAGTTTTCCACACTCGAAGTTAGGAAATACACGATAGGCGAAGACAATTCTCTCACGCTTGAAGACTACTTCGATGGAAACCTCCCGACTGCGTGCCATTTTAGAAAAGACTTTGAAGAAAGCGAGCTTACGGAAGAGTACACTAGCGGCTCTATTAGCATTAATTCTATTCTGTTTTACGGCTCCAAGTACGAGTACGTGTATTGTCTCTCGTTCAACAGCGAAGCGAAAACATTCAGCGGGAAAATTTTTCATACAGATACAAAACTCGGCACAGTAACAGGAACGTACACCACAGAGGGAATAGGGACAAGCGGCTGCAAGGTGACGCTCACGTTCACAGAGATTCCAGACGGAGTGCCTGTAATCAAAACGGATACGGCTTATGTGCTTGAGATGGACAGCGACTCAGACACCTACACGCTCGTGAAATAGATTTCCGCAAGTGCGCAGGCTTCGTCTTATGCGTGTTTGACGAAAAAGCCCCATGAAGGAACATTCCTTCATGGGGCTTTTGTCATTCAGCTTTCAAGTTGAAACGCTGGTTTATTTCACGATGTTCGCCAATGCGACTTTCATGCCGTCTTTCTGGATGTTCTCCAAGTGGCCAGCGACAGCCTCTTCGAGACCGGCAATCTTCGTGAGGTCTTCCTTCCAGAAGTCCACGTTCGAGAGAACGCGGTTCGCGATGACCTTGGCGTCCTTCGTCTCCTTGTTGAGGGCCGCGAAGAATTCGAGGACTGGGAGAGTGTCCAAGTTCTCGTACTCGCCCTCGTCCCTCTTTGAAATGAGGCACTTCTGTCCCTTCGCGTTGTCCTTGATTTCCGTTCCGTTGTAGAACGCGATGAGAGCGGCGATAGAGAAGCCGAGGAGTTTCGGAACCTTTCCGTTCTTCGCGATTGACTGTGTGACAGAAGGCAAGCAGCGTGTCCAGTATTTTGCGACAGAGTTCAAAGAAATCTCGATCAAGCGGTGTGGGTTGAACGGATTCTGGAAGCGTGTCCAAACATCCTGTGCGTATTTCTTGAGGTCGTCCTGGTCGCCGTCGATTGAAGGAACGATTTCGTTGAAGATGATGTCGTGCATGAATTTCTGGGCGTCGGCGTTCGGAGTGTTGAATCCTGAACCGACTTTCTCAGAGCAGACGATGTCCTGAACGTAGTTAGAGCCTGACAAGAACGCGGCGAGGACTGAAGAAGTGTGCGCTCCGTTCAAGATGCGGACCTTTCTTGTGTGGTAGTAGTCCATGTTCTGGACCCACTTCACTGAAAGACCGGCTTTCACGAGTGGAAGCTCGTCCTCGTGTGACTTCTTCGACTCGATGACCCAGAAGTGGAAAAGCTCGGCAGAGTCGAGGAGCTTGTCCTCGTATCCGAGTTTCTCGCAGATGTTCTCGGCCTGTGTCTTTCCGTTCTCTTCCTTTGAAAGGAGCGGGAAATATCCAGGAACGATGCGGTCAACGAGACAAGAGCAGACGTCGCAGGCTTCGTCGAACCAGTTGATGAAGTCCGGTCCAAGCTGCCATCTCTCTGCGTAGCGGAGGATGTTGATTCTGAGGTTGAGTCCGGCCTGGTCAGAAAGCTCGCAAGGAATGAGAATCAATCCCTTTGAAGTGTCGCCCTTGAAAGCCTGGAATCTCTTGTACAAGAAAGCGGTGACTTTCGCAGGATAGTTCTGCTGTGGCTTCTGGTCGAGAGTGACAGGAACGCCGTTGATTTCTTCGTCGAAGCGGATTCCGGCCTCTGTCGTGTTTGAAACGAGGAATCTCAAATCCGGGCTTGAAGCCAAGGCGATGTAGTCATCGTAGTTCGTGTACGGGTTGATGGAGCGGCTGATGGACTTGATTGTGCGAGTCTCCACAGTCGGCTTTCCGTCTTTCATTCCGCGGAGAACTGTCGTGTAAAGGTTGTTCTGGGCGTTCATCGCGTCGATCATGCCCTTTTCCAAAGGCTGGACGATTACGATGTTTCCGTTGAAATCAGTCTTCTCGTTCACGATGTCGATCTGCCAGTCGACGAACGCGCGGAGAAATCCACCCTCTCCGAACTGAATGATTTTTTCTGGACGCTTTACTGTTTCCACAACGTCTTTAATTGATTTCAAAGCCATGTTTGAACCTCTTTTCTATTATAATTGATTTAAAAATGATACATTTTATATTCCCTAAATTCAATTCTTTCTTGGCTTTACAGAATTTTCACGGGTTATTAATTTGTACAAAAACGAAACCACTTGTAAAAAAAACGACATCGAATTAAACTCAATTCAATAGCTACTCTCAAAAGTTAACCACATGCGAAAAGGTCATTAAATGAACAATCCACATTCGGAATCTGAAACAGGAAAAAAAATCGGGTTCGTACTAGCGACAATACACACAGGCTCGTCTCTCAACCTTTGGCTGAGCGTGGCAGCGAAGGCGGCGGAGTCAACAGGCTCATTCTTCGTCTTTCCGGGTGGCAAACTCGAAAACGCGAACGGTTCAGGCGCGCTCCGAAACAGAATCTACTCGTTGGTCAACTCAAAGAACTTGGACGGTCTCATTTCATGGTCGTCTTCTATAGGAGGCTCGGTCTCCATAAAGGAGCTTGACGAATTCCACAAGAAATTCGCTTCGATTCCGTTCGTCACAATCGGCCACAAAGTCTCGAACCATCCGTATGTGGAATTCGACGCATATTCCGGCATGAAGAATCTGGTGCAGCACTTCATAAAGTGCCACAATTCGAAGCGCATAGCGTTCATCAGGGGGCCGGAGAACCACTCGTCGGCGGAGGACAGATACCGTGCGTTCAAGGATGCTCTCAAGGAAAACGGCTTGAACACCAGAGGCAACGAGAACCTTGTCTCCAGTCCTTGCAGTTGGTACGAGGCGGAAAAAGCGGCGAAGGAGCTTTACGAGGGGCGGGGGCTGGTTCCGGGAAAGGATTTCGACACGCTCATAGCTTCGAGCGACCTGATGGCATCCGCGGCCGTAGATTATTTTGCGAAAAGGGGATTCAAGGTTCCTGAAAATTTCATAATCGGCGGATTCAACGACACTGTGGAAAGCAGAATCAGGAATCCGCAGTTCTCAACTGTCCACATGCCGCAGAAAGAGCTTGGGCTTGAGGCGGTGAACATGCTGAGCCAGGTGCTCAACGGAGAGAAAGTCGCCGACAAATACCTTTCCGCATACCCCGTCATAAGGGAAAGCTGCGGCTGCAACAACTTGAAGAACTGGGGTGTCGTGGAATCCAAGTCGAAATCAAGGACAAGGGAACAGTTCGAGTCTGAATTCTGCGATGCTCTGGGGTTCGACCCGGCCCTTGAATCCACAAAGAACAGGATGGCTCCAATCTTCGACGCGCTTTTCAACAACTCAAGGACGGAATTCATAATGAGGTTCGACAGGTTGCTCGAAGACTTTTTCGAGCACGGAGGCGACTTGTCCAACGTCTTCGGCGCGTTGTCGACCATAAAGAACTGCGCGTGCCTGCCGGAGGATTTCGTGGAGAAAGTTCTTCGTACCGCAAGTGTCGTGGTGTCGCAGGTGCAGGAGAGAGTCTTCACGGCGAAACGGTACAACGACATGCAGATTGCGAAGGCAATCGGGTCCCTCAAAAGCGAACTTCTCTCCGTGCATTCCCGCAAGGATCTTCTCGACGCTTTGAGAAAGTTTCTGCCTGCCATAAAGATAAAGACGCTTTCCATCGTCCTTCATTCAGACGATGCGTTCTCGAAATATTTCGGAGGGTTCAATTTCTCTTCTGCGGACGATGATTTCAGGACGGAGGAAAAACTCTTCGATTCTGACTCCCTTCTGCCCGAAAAATACCAGGGCGACTTGAACAGGGGCGTGTTCGTCGTGCAGCCGCTCTTCATGGAGAACCGCTCATTCGGATACATGATAGCGAACTACGCAGGATTCGACGGCTCTTTCTACGAGGATTTGCGTGTCGCCGTTAGCAACGCCATACAGAGCATCATGCTTTTCGAGGAACTTGAGACGGCGAAGATAACGGCGGAGCAGGCGGAATTCGAGAAGACTGAATTTTTCGCCAACGTCGGAAGCGAACTTTGCGATCCCCTCAAGGACTTGAGCGCGAAAGTCTCCCAAATGGAACACAACGTGAACGAGGGAATCCTCGACGCGGACATAATCGGAGAGCAGCTGATTTTCTTGAACTCGCAGATAAAGGCGCAGCTTGAGAAGACGATTACGCTGGTCGATTTGACGCGCTCTCAAGTCGACGACCTTCCGATGGACAAAAAACTTTTCGACCTGCGCCAGATTCTTCCCGCGAACATCAGCGCGACAATCAAGGACGACATTCCGCTGCTTTTCGGCGATGTGGAGCGGCTGAACAAGTCGATAGCGACAATCTTCGACTCGAACGCGGAGAATCCCGAAGTCGTCGTGGAAATGGACGGCGTGCACATCAGGTTCGACTCGAAAAGAATCGACTGGCAGAGGCCGGAGCTTCTTTTGGCCGAAAAAATAATCCTGTTGCAGTACGGCGAGGTCGTGAAGACGACGACAACATCGGAGATTGTGCTTTCATGGCCGAACCTGTCCGGAATGCCGCCCGCAAAAAGCTCGTTCGGAAGCAAGACGCTCTATACTCTGTCGAACGCAAAGACGGAACTGTTCGGCACGACGGCCGAGCCTATTTCAAAAATCGATTTCGAATCGGAGTCGTTCGACAATTCTGTGACGTTCACATGGAATCCCGACGAAGCGCCGATTGACGAATGGGTGAAGGTCTACAGCCTGAGGCGCAACGAAAGGTTCTTCCGCGCGCCAATAATCTGCTACAGCCGCACCCTCATCGGCCACAGATTCCTTGAAATAATAGAACAGAAAGTAAAGACGCAGAAAACATCGTCTGTGCTTTTCGTCGGCACCGTGCACACTCGCTATGGAACGTGGGCCACGGACGCGAATTCCGTGTACATTCCGTCCATGGACAACTTCGACGAGATACTGAACGAGATAACGCCGTCGCTCATCGTCTTCGAGCGCATATCCGAAAGCGACATAGTGAAGATTCGGAAGACGAACAAGACCGTGCTCACGCCGATTCTCGTGCTGCCAGACTCGATTCTTTCGGAAGAGGACGTGGACCTGCTCTGCTCCCATCCAAAAATCATCCTCTGCAACCGCGGAGCCGCCGAATCCGAGCAGTTCAACAAGAGAATCCACGGAATCCTAGCGGGTGACGAAATTCTGCCTCCCCACACGGGCGCGCTCGTCAAGAAGGCGATTCTCTACCTAAACGTGAACGCATCTCAGCAGATTGTCCGCTGGAAGCTCGCCGACACCGTCCATGTGAGTGAGGACTACCTGACCAGAATCTTCCACAAGGAGCTTGGGCTGAGCCTGTGGGAATACCTCAACCGCTACCGCATATACCTTGCGACAAAGATGCTCCTTGAAACGAACGATACGATTTATGAAATCGCCGAGAATTCTGGGTTCCAGGATCAGGCATATTTTTGTAGAGTGTTCAAGAAGATATACGGAATTCCGCCGGGGAAGATTCGTTCTAAAAACTAATTTACAAGTTCGCTTTTGTCCAATAAGATATAAGTAAATTTTCGGCGGTTATCGCTATATTAAAAAACTGAGGTTAGATATGAACGCACAAGAAACATCTGTTCTTCAGGCTCCAAAAAAGGATCTGTGGAAGGACGTAAAAAGACACTTTTCTGTCTATGCGCTGCTCATTATTCCAGTCGTGTACTATGCAATTCTCAAGTATGGTCCGATTATTAATGGCCAGATCGCTTTTAAGAACTTCTACCCAGAAGCGGGAGTATGGGGAAGTGCCTGGGTCGGATTTGACAACTTTGTAACATTTGTCAAGTCTTTCTATTTTTCAGAGCTTCTCCGCAATACTATCTTGTATAGTATAGCGAAACTCTGTATTTCTGTCCCTCTTTCGATTATTTTGTCGGTCGCACTCTACGAGTGTACACAGAATGTTCTCCGCAGGGTCGTTCAGACTTTGGTTTATCTTCCGCACTTCCTTTCGTGGGTTATCATGTACGGAATCTTGCTTACCCTCCTTTCACCAGGCGAGGGTCTTGTAAACGAAGTCATCAAGTTCTTCGGTGGAGAGCCGGTCGACTTCCTTACAAACGTCCACACGTTCCCTGCTATCGTCGTCATTTCAGACGCATGGAAGGAAATGGGATGGGCCGCGATCATCTTCATCGCGGCTTTGATGGGAATCGACCCGTCATTGTTCGAGGCTGCCATGGTTGAAGGAGCTTCTGCGGTGCAGCGCGTGTGGTACATAACATTGCCATCTATCAAGCCGGTCATCGTAACGGTCGTCCTTCTTAAGCTCGGAACAATTTTGGACGCTGGTTTCAATCAGATGTTCATGTTGTATTCTATTCCAGTATACTCAGTCGGTGATATCATCGATACTTGGGTTTACCGTCAGGGTCTTCTTGAATTCAAGTTCGCGTTGGCAACCGCTGTCGGTATCTTCAAAGGTGCCATCGGTATGCTTCTTGTCATGATTTCAAACAAAATCGTCAAGAAACTTACTGAGTCTTCACTTTTGTAATCGAAAATACTGCGAATTTGTCAGGAGAAAAAAATGGCTAAACCAAAGACAGTCAAATTGACAGGTGGCGACCGCCTCTTTTACATAGGCGTGAACGCTTTCCTTATTATCGTCGGACTCCTCATTGCGATTCCGATGATCGCTACTATCACTCAGTCTATTACACCAAACGGTTTCCGCGGCTCGACATTTGATAAATTCATCTTGCGACCGTTCGCCGAAGTCTCGACACACGTCGATGGAAAAGTCGTCACAGAGACACAGTTCGTTTGGGATGCATCAGCATACAAATCCCTTTTGGGAAACAACGGATTCCTCCTCGCTTTCTGGAACTCAATCAAAATCATGGCTTTCGGTGTCATCACAGCGTTGTCTTTGACGATTCCGATGTCATATTGTATGTCTGTTCATGACTTGCCAGGCCGCAAAATTTTGAACTATTTCGTTCTTATTCCGTATTTGTTCAACATCGGTGTAATCCCGACATACTTGGTCGTGACGAACCTTCACTTGACGAACCACCTTGCGTCGGTCTTCATTCCTGGCGCAATCGGAACATACAACTGTTTGATTATGCGCGGATTCTTCGAGGGAATTCCTGAATCATTGAAGGAATCGGCAAGAATCGATGGCGCCGCCGAGTGGTATGTCCTCGTTTCAATCATCCTTCCACTTTCAAAGCCGATTATCATGACAATCGGTTTGTATTATGCGGTTGGTTTCTGGAACGACTTCATGCATCCGCTTCTTTACTTGAATGTTTCTAGTTTGCAGCCGCTCCCAATCCTCCTTCGCAACATCCTTTTGGGTGCCAACATGAACGAGAACTTGGACAGCAACGCATTCGGAGACGCTTCCGTCGCGGCTATCAAGGCTGCCTCGGTCTTCATGTCGGCCATTCCGATGATTATCGCATACCCATTCATCCAGAAGTACTTCACAAAGGGTACGATGTTGGGTTCTGTAAAGGGCTGATTTTCAATACAGTTTCATTGTGAACCAAATATCACTGTGCTACCTCGTGCAGTGATGTTTTTATAAAAAAATGTTTTCATTTAGGAGGAAAAGATGAGAAACATGGTAAAAAACCTGGCACTCGCTGCTATGGTTCTTTCAATTGCGTCACTTGAATTCTCTTGTAAGAAAGACGGAGAAGCTAAAGCAAGTGATAAACCTGTAGACATTGACCTTTGGTATGGTGCGGCTGTAACAGAAGCTGGTCCGCCGCCGGAAGACTGGATTGTTAAGCAGATTGTCAAAGAAAAGCTCAACATCAACCTCTCTTTGTCTGCTCTTCCATCATCAGAGAACGATCAGGATCAGAAAATCAACGCCGCTGGCGCTGCGAACACATTGCCTGACATCTTCATGGTTTCAAACAAAGTTCTCCCAAGGCTCGTTGAGAACCAGTTGCTCGCTTCTGTCGACGACATGTACGACATGATGCCAAATCGTACTTCTAAATTGTACGATGCAGATGCAAAAGCATTCACAACTTTCACAGTCACAGAGAAAGGAAAGTCTGTCCAGCACTCATTCGGATTGGCTCAGCCAGGTTCAATCGTCCGCAACGAGGGTGTATTGATCCGCAAAGACTGGTTGGACAAACTCGGACTTCAGGTTCCGAAGACAACTGACGAGTTCCTCGAAGTCATGAAAGCCTTCACTTTCAAAGATCCTGATGGAAACGGAAAAGACGACACTTACGGATTGGGTGGATACCTTGAGGTTTCTGCTACAAACGAGGGTCTCGGACGCCGCTTCGACCCAATCATGGGCGCGTTCGGTGTTGCTGGAACTTGGAACCTCTCTTCAGCAGAGACAGCTGGATTGAACGTTTTGAAGCCAGAGTACTTCGACGCTATGTCTTTCTTCAAGCAGATTGTCGATGCTCAGGTTATCGATCCTAACTGGTTGGCCTACAAGAAAGACGATTTCCGCGCTGCTTGGAAGCAGGGAAAATTCGGAATCATGCGCGAGCAGAACGCAGCTTACTCTTCAAAGTCTAACTACGCTCCATTCGACAAGAACTTCCCAGACGGTGAGTGGTTGATCATCGATCCACCAGTCGGACCTACAGGAAAGTCTTCAGTCGGAACATACTCTCAGTCATACCGCATCTACGCAGTTTCTAAGAAGGCTGCCGACGCTGGAAAGAAAGAAGCCATCGCGAAGCTCCTTGAATGGATGTCTTCAGACGAAGGCTACTACCTCCTCGGATGGGGTGAAGAAGGAAAGAACTATGTGAAGAACGCTGATGGAATCCCAACAGCTGAGGGACTCGCTGATCCATCACAGGCTTACACACAGTCTGCTGCTCAGCCACTCACACAGCTCCGCAACATGGTCTACTACAACTCAGACATCGAGTTGGCTTCTCGCTATCCTAACTACATCACTGATGTTTCCAAGAAGGAGATCCACGGTCTCGAAGTTCTCCGCACAATGCAGTCTAAGCCATGGACAGCTTGTATCGGACAGGACAAGATGCCACAGCCAGGTGCTGACCTTGACCGCTTCTACAACCAGGGAATCATCGAATTCTTCACAGGCACAAGAGCTCTCACAAAAGAGAACTGGGATGCTTGGATCGAGGAGTTCAAGAAGCAGGGTGGAGAGGATTGGAACAACAACGCAATCAACCTTGCGAAAGAGAACCGCTACATCAAATAAGTTTTAGAGCAATCTAAAATCTAGCGAAAAAGCCGGCTTTCCTGAAAACGGAGAGTCGGCTTTTTTTTTCGCTTCTTTCTTTCTATAATTTCCGCATGAAAAACACACGAAAAAACGAGCTTGCCGTCTGCGGATTCGAGGCGGTAAAGGCTCTGGCGAAAAAGCACACGGAATCGATAAGGCGCTTCTACTACAACGACGAGCGGACAAAGGAATTTGGAGACTTGTTCAGAAACCTCGCTTCGAGAAAGATTCCATACAACAAGGTCGAAAACGAGGAGCTTGAAAGACTTAGCGGCACTGTGCACCATCAGGGTGTCGTCGCTATGATTGAGCAGCCGGAGATTCCGCATCTGACGACGGAGATAGCGGACGAGTGGCTCCACAGGAAGGAGTCTGCTCTTTTGCTGGACAGGGTGGGGAACGCGAACAATCTTGGCGCCATCGTGAGGAGCGCGGCGTTCTTCGGGTTCAAGAACATTGTCATTCCATTGGACGAGGCTCAAAGTTCGATAACGACAAGTTCGTACAGAGTCGCGCAGGGCGGTATGGAATACGTCAATGTCTATTCAATACGTTCAATATCCAAACTGTTGACGGCAATGAAGGGAAAGATGATTCGCTTTGGAACTGACGTTCGCGCCAAGACGACCGTGGAGAAGATTCCTAGCCTCTGCGAAAAAAAGCCGGCCCTCATCGTGCTTGGAAACGAGGAGCATGGAATTTCCGAGGAGGTGAGGAAGAACTGCGACTACCTGATTCTAATTCCATTCTCCGACAATCCAGACGCGAAACAGCCGATAGAGAGCTTGAACGTCGCCCAGGCGGCTTCAATTGTGCTCTACGAATGCAGGAAGCTGAACCGCGCGGAGAAGGACTGACCCGAAAAAAAAGGCCGAGCCCGCCATCCGCAAAACGGGTTCAGCCATACAATCACAATATGCTGTCAGGAATCAGGACTTTACTCGGCGAAGAGTGCGGTCGAAAGATACCTGTCGCCGGAATCGGGGAGAAGGACCACTATGTTCTTTCCCTCGAACTCAGGTCTCTTGGCGACCTGGATTGCAGCCCACAATGCCGCTCCAGAAGAGATTCCAGTGAGGAATCCTTCCGTCTTTCCAAGCTCCTTTCCTGTAGTGAAAGCGTCGTCGTTCTCGACAGGGATTATCTCGTCGTAAACGCCTGTGTCCAGCGTAGCCGGGATGAAACCCGCGCCGATTCCCTGAATTTTGTGAGGTCCCGGAGTCCCCTTCGAGAGGACAGGCGAAGTCGCAGGCTCCACGGCGAACACCTTCACGTCCGATTTCTTCGACTTCAAATAGCGGCCGACACCGCTGAGAGTTCCGCCCGTTCCGACTCCGGCGACGAACGCGTCCACCGCTCCATCGGAATCATTCCAAATTTCAGGGCCTGTCGTGTCCTCGTGCGTCTTCGGATTCACTGGATTCACGAACTGGCCAGGAATGAAGCTGTTTGGAATCGTCTTCGCAAGTTCTTCGGCTTTCGCGATGGCACCTTTCATGCCCTTTGAGCCGTCGGTCAGGACAAGCTCCGCGCCGTATGCCTTCAAAAGGTTCCTGCGCTCGACCGACATCGTTTCCGGCATTGTGAGCACAATCTTTATTCCATAGCTTGCAGCCGCGGCCGCAAGTCCGATTCCTGTGTTTCCAGATGTAGGCTCGATGATTGTAGACTCCTTTTTGAGCTTGCCAGAGGCCAAAGCATCCTCTATCATCGCCTTCGCGATTCTGTCCTTCACGCTTCCGGCCGGATTCAAATATTCGAGCTTGGCGATGATTTTGGCCTTGAGACCAAGTTTCTGCTCCAAATTGGAAAGTTCAAGAAGCGGAGTGTGTCCAACCAAATCTGTTATTTTGTGCGCAATGTTTGCCATACATGGCCTCCTTGTTTTAAATATTTTCCTATCGGTTAAGTATGAAAATAACTCTACTCCACCGTTCCGCGCCTGTCAAGATATTTTTCCGAAAAACATACTAGAAAAGTAGGAATTATTTTCGGAAAAACTCAGATGTTGTACATGTAGCTGTCTTCAGCCATGTTTTTGTTCATCAAATCCTCCAGGGTCACGCTGTTCAAATAGTCGTTTATGACTTTGCTCAGTCCTTCCCAGAGGGGCAAAGTGAGGCATACGCCTTTCTTGTCGCAGAGGTTGACTTCGGAATCAAGACAAGCCACAGGTGCCAGTGTCCCCTCGGTAATGCGGAGTATTTCTCCAATCTTGTAGTCGGCAGGCGGTTTAGAGAGCTTGTAGCCTCCCTGAGGCCCCCTTACCGATGACAAAAGACCGAATTTGCTGAGAAGAGACGTAATCTGCTCAAGGTATTTTATTGATATGCCCTGCCTTTGGGACACATCTTTGAGAGCGATGTATTCGCCGTTTCCGTGAAGCGCCAAATCTATCATGAACCGCAGAGCGTAGCGGCCGCGCGTCGATATTTTCATTTGTTCCCCCTATAAAAAAATTCCCCTAGTTTCCCACGGGGTATTTAGGAAATTATAAAGCAGAATAATTGTTCAGTAAATCAGTAGGAAATTAAGATTTTTATATAAATCACCCGGAATGACGGAACGCCAAGGCAAAAAAAAAGCGGACGCAGATTATTCCACGTCCGCATTCGAACAAGACAGAACCTCTATCTGTTCATCTCGCTCTGTTTGCCCTTCGTCTGGTGCCCCTTGATAATCGAAGAGATTTCGTTGAAATCAGAAAGCGGAAGGTCGCCGGCGATTGTGTTCTTAGTGGCGCAGGTCGCGTTTCCGAATTCCATAGCCTTTTTCGGGTCGTTGTACTTCAAGAGACCGAAGAGGACTCCAGAGCAGTAGGCGTCGCCTGAGCCGATTCTGTCGACGACATCGATGTCCTTGTAAGGCTCTTCCGTGTAGAACGTGTCCTCAGTTTTGGAGTAGACGAGGGACGTGAACGAGTGCACTTTCGGGCTGATGACTTCGCGCTCGGAAGAGGCGATTATCTGGATGTTCGGATAGTCGGCGCAGAATTCCCTGTGCATGTCCTGGAGGGAGCCGGTCTTCTGGAACATTCTGCGGCAGCTCTCCTCGGAGATGAAGAGGACGTCCACGAACGGAAGAATCTGCTTTATCGTCGTGCGGGCAGTCTCCTCGTCCCACAAATTCGCCCTGTAGTTCACGTCGAACGCAATCTGCGCGCCCGCCGCCTTGAAATTCTTTATCAAGTCGATGGCGAGTGTCCTGGTGGCCTCGCTCAACGCCAGCGTGATTCCCGACGTGTAGAACATCCTTGTTTTTCCGTAGATGTCCGCGGGAATTTCCTCAGGCTTGATTTTTGTGATTGAGGAATGGCGCCTGTCATAGACGACAGTGGGTTTTCGAGGATATGCGCCGTTTTCGTAGTAGTAGATTCCGAGTCTTGCGTCAGGATTGTCGTCGTAGATTATGAAATCGTCGGAGACGCTTGAGAATCGGATTCTGTTCTTCACGAAAGTTCCAAGTTCGTTTTTTGGGAGGCGGGTTATGATGCCGGAGCGCAGACCGAGAAGGGAAACTCCAGAAGCGACGTTCAATTCAGCTCCGCCCGCATGTTTCTCGAAGACGTCGCTCCTGAAAATGCGACCGTTCGATGGTGGTGAAAGTCGGAGCATTGTCTCTCCGAATGTTATCAAATCAAATTTTTTCGATGGCTGATGTTCCATAAAAATCTCCAAAATCCCCGTGAAAATGTGGGCGTAAAAAACACGGAATGAGCGTTTTTCGAAATGCCCATACACAGTATTCTATCTGTTAAAAAGACAGTTCTCAAGTCGCAAAAACCTTTGATTTACTTTTGATTTTCGCTCGAATATACTTTAGGAATGTACGAAAATGAACCGCAAAACGACATGAACGACATGAACGACATGGAAGAAGAGAATGGAAAGGGGACGAGAAGCAACTGGATTATGGTAATCATTTGGATTCTGTGCTTCGTGGCTGTCTCTGTAGTCTTCCTCGTAAAACTCGACGACATCAAATCGAACTTGAAGAACACGCGTTTCTTTGAAAGAGTGTTCGGAACCACGCCGTCATTCATCGAAAACTACGTCGACAAGACGGAAGTGGAGAATGTCGCGCCACCCGAAAAGGAAACTGTCATCAACATCGACAAGATAACGGACACGAATTCATACTCAGGGGACATCACGGGCGAGTTGACCGAGATAACCGAGAAGGACTCGATTTGGAGCAAGACTGGAGAATACTCGAACGAGGAACTCGACCAGGAACTCACCGACGACTTGAAGAACCTGCTGGACCCGAACGCGGAGGACGAGAACTTGGCCATGTTCGAGAACAGAACCAGCGAGACTGTGGAAGATGACGGCTCGAAAGTGGTCTCGTATTCCGAAATGCTGCCCGATGAGGAAAGCTCCGAGACCGTCACAAGCGGAGATGGCAACGAGAGGCCGGCATCGCTTCCGATAAAGATAGCGGACGGCGACAAGACATACGAAGAGGTTCCAGTGGATTCCGAAATCGAGACGTCGCAGGCGAAGCTCTGGTTCACGATTGTTGATGACGACGGGCGGATTTCCAGGAAGCAATGCGTCAGAAGGGTCGTCAGGTCGACGGCACCGCTCACGACAAATTTGAAGATGCTGCTCCAAGGCCCGAACTCTGTCGAGCTGGACGCGGGATGCATGTCGCTCATTCCGAGCGGAACCAGGCTTTTGACCGCGATTGTGAAGGACAACACGGCATATCTCAACTTCAGCAGGGAATTCGAGGAGAACAGGCTCGGCGTGGAGGGGTTCCTGTCGCAGCTGCAGCAGATTGTCTTCACTTCCACGGAATTCGCGACCGTGAAGAACGTGCAGATTCTCATCGAGGGGAAGAAAAAAGACACCCTCGGCGATGGAGTCTGGGTGGGTTCTCCACTGTCGAGGGCTGATTTCAGATAAGCTGTTTCGCTTTATTTCACCTCGTACGAAGATACGATTTTGTCGAAATACTTCTTGTTCTTGTTGTATGAACCGGCGTCGACCGTCAGGCTGAATATGGACTTCGCGCCTTCTCCGATGTCCTCGACCCGCTTTTTGTCGTATTTGAACGACTTTGACGACGAGTCGTAGAAAATCTGGTCGAGTTCGATTTTTCCGTTTTTGTCGGAAATCTTGAGCTTTGTCCAGTCAGAGTACGAGTGGTCCCTTCCGAGCACGAGCATCCGAAGCAGAGAGTCCTTCTGCGCGCCGCTTATCGGCAAAGCCGCCACGGTGACGGCGGAGACGCTTCCGAGCATCCAGCTGGCGGCGGACTTCTGCTCCCAGTTGGAGTCGAGCTGGAAGGACTGTGTTTTCAAGCCCTCGTTCTCAACCTGCATTTCGCTCGGCTTTCCCTTCTTGACTTTCGAGGCGGAACCATACTCCACTTTCGCGGGGATTCCCTTGAACTCGGAGAAGCTTGTGTCGGAGGAGTCGACCAGACGGCCCCCCGTCACGGCGTAGAAGGCGACCTTGCCGTCGGAAGTTACGATTCTGTTCAAGTTGAGGACAGGAATTATCGGGTCGTATTCCATGCTCACACGGCCGCCGAACTGGCTGTAGGTCTCGTCGGAGGAAGTCTTCTCCTTCAACTCTCCGAGGAAAATCCGCTTCGGGAACATCTCGTAGGCTATGTCGTGGAGATAGTTCACGATGTCGGTCTCGTCCTGCGACTTCGGGAACGGGTCTGGCGGAGTCTCGCCGGTGAATTCGATTATCCCCTTTGAGGCTGCCTTCTCCGTGTCCAGCGTGAAGTAGAACTGGAGCTTGACCTCCGCCTGCTTGTCGGTCGCGGGCGCGTAGTACCGAAGTCCGTATGTCGATTCGTCAAAGTAGATGATTCCGACGTAGGATTCGCGCTCGAACGAAGAATCCCTGTAGTAGACGAACTGCCCGCTCTGGTCAGGAATCGACTGCTGGACGCCGGGAAGGGCGAAAACAGAGACAGATGCCAGAAGCAAAAAAAGTGATGCGATGTATTTTTTCATTTGAAACATTCCCCGATTATTGAAACTCTCGAAAAACAAATGCGTTTCCATTTTCACCAATGGAAACGCATTTTTCAGTTCAATAAAAACTATGCGTTCAACTTCGCCAACTCGGATTTGACAAATTCGACTGCCTTGCTGATTGAATCCTCAACGGAAAGCAAATCGGCTTTCTCGGCGGCGCGCGGCTTGAACTCGACGTTCGGGAGGTTCTTGTCGCCCACAGTGATTCTGAGCGGGATTCCGATGAGTTCCATGTCGGCGAATTTCACGCCCGGACGCTCGTTCCTGTCGTCGAGGAGGACTTCGATTCCGGCCTTCTGCAATTCGTCGTAGATTTTGTCGGCGACTTCCTTCATTTTTCCGTCGTACTTGATTGGAACGACACAGACCTGGAAAGGCGCGACAGACATCGGCCAGATGATTCCCTTCTCGTCGTTGTTGTTCTCGATAATCGAAGCCAAAGTCCTGTCCACGCCGATTCCGTAGCAGCCCATGGTCGGCTCTGTCGGCTTTCCGTTCTGGCCGAGGAAAGTGACGTGCATCGAGTGCGTGTACTTGTGTCCGAGCTTGAAGATGTGTCCGAGTTCGTTTCCCTTTGTCGAATAGAATTTTCCGCCGCAAATCGGGCAGAAATCCCCCTCTTTCACAGTGCGGACGTCGGCGTTGATGAACGGAACGAAATCCCTCATCGGCTCAACGTGCCTGATGTGGAATCCGTCCTTTCCGCTTCCGGCGATTGCGTCGTGCATTTTAGCCTCTCCGTTCTCGACTACGGAATAATCGACGATGAGGGGAGCCTTCACAGTGACAGGTCCCACGAATCCGTGCGGCGCGCCGGCAATCTGGAGGACTTCATCGGCTTCTGCGAGGACGACTTCCGAAGCCTTGAGCGTGGAAGCGAGCTTGGCTTCGTTCACGTCGAGGTCGGCGCGGATGAGGACGCACGCATACGAAAGCGGATAATAGTCGCCGGCAGGATCCTTCACCTGTTTCCAGTTCTCCGCGCCAGTCGCCTTGGACAAGTCGAGCTGGGAATTGATTACGCGGTAGACCAAAGCCTTGATGAACATTTTCGGAGACTCGTCGAAGAATTTCTCCATGTCCTCGATTGAGAAGACGTTCGGAGTCTCAACCATCTCGATTGCCTTGTCGGTTTTCGCGACCTTCTCGCCCTTCTTGTTCACCGATTCGTCCGCCTTGCACGCTGCCTTCTCCACGTTGGCGGCGTAATCCCCGTTCGGGCAGATGATGAGAGTGTCGTCGCCGATTGGGGACTCGACCATGAATTCCTCCGAGCCTGAGCCGCCCATCGCGCCTGAATCCGCGCGCACCGGAATGATTTTGAGTCCGAGACGCTTGAAGATTTTGAAGTACGCTTTCTCGTAGTCGTTATAGCACTCGTCCAATGAAGCGTCGTCCGCGTTCATCGTGTAGCCGTCCATCATGATGAACTCGCGGCCGCGCATCACGCCGTAGCGGGGCCTGATTTCGTCGCGGTACTTCGTGTTTATCTGGTAGAGGTTCACAGGAAGCTGCTTGTACGAGTCCAATCCGTCGCGGACGATTGCCGTGTACGCTTCCTCGGCCGTGGGGGAGACGACCATGTCCTGCTCACCCCTGTTCTTCGCCTTGAGCATCTGCGGCCCCATCGTCTCCCACCTTCCAGACTCCTTCCACAAATCGCCCGGAACGATGACGGTCGGTTTGAATTCAAGAGCGTTGGCAGTTGATTCAAGTTCTTCCCTGATGATGTTCTCAAGTTTGTAGAGGGAGCGGACGCCGAGCGGCAGATATGTATAAAGTCCGTTTCCAAGTTTTCTTGTGATTCCAGCCCTCAACATGAGCTTGTGGCTTGCGATTACCGCCTCTGACGGAGCCTCGCGAAGTGTCGAAATATAAAATTTAGATGCTTTCATAATGCATTCAGTTTAATGAAAAACGAAGCGATTTCACAGAGAGAAGAGCCGTTCGGTTGTGCTATAATTCTCTCATTGCACTGGACAAAAACGACATGGAGCTTTGTCGATTACGTCAAATCGTTCAATCTTCCGAATCCCAGAATGGGAATCGTGAATCTTTTCAAGGCACACGACACGAGAATCTGCGACAGGGACAAATACAACTTGAGCTTGATGCCGTTTCCTTATGTGAACGGAATGCCGCCCGAACTCCGCAAAGCCCACCGCGAAAACGACAAGGCGGTCATGGCGGCGTACGGCTTCAAAAAGGACATGACGGAAGCGGAGATTGTGGGCGGACTTTTCAAGATGTACGAGGATTTGACAAAGCAAAAATAGTGGGCTAAAGTAAAAAAGAAAGACGCAACCAAAATTACGGTTAGCCTTCATCACGATTTGGTTAAAACCGCCTCAGTGGGTCAAGACTAGGCGGTTTTATTTTGCTCTCACACGTTTCAGGTGCAGAGAAGTGGGTTTACCAAGCCTGATAACCAAGTGCAAAAAGCACCGCAGCTATCGCGAAAATCAAAACGATTCGGTTCACCGCACACCCTCCCAGCTTTTTTTCTAGCTTTCGCCATACGGCTACTTGCCACTAGAGCCAGAAAGGCTAACCGCCAACTTGTCGGAACCCGCAAAAGTTCCTATTGGTTGCGCCGATTTATATTGTCGGAAAAATCAGCTGACTTCTGCAACTCCGCAAAGCCCACCGCGAGAACGACAAGGCGGTCATGGCGGCGTACAGCTTCAAAAAGGGCATGCCGGAAGCGGAGACTGTGGGAGAACTTTTCAAGATGTACGATGATTTGACAAAGCAAAAATAGTGGGCTAAAATAAAAAAGAAAGGCGCAACCAAAATTACGGTTAGCCTTCATCACATAGTGTTATACCCTTTCGGGTACGCCGCTTAGAGTGGAAGTCTAGGCGGCTATTTTTTTGCTCTCACACGTTTAGGTGCGAAGAGGTGGGTTTACCAAGCCTGATAACCGAGCGACATGAGCACCACGATTATCACGAAAATCATGAAGATTCTGGTCACCGCACACCCTCCCAGCTGTTTTTTTAGTTTTCGTCATGCGACTACTCGCCACTAGAGCTAGAAAGGCTAACCGCCAATTTTTCAGAACTCGTGAGAATTCCTATTGATCGCGCCGACCTAAATTATCGGTGATATTTAAGATAAAGTTTTGCGATTTGCACAAAAAAACGGTAGGCACTTTTTTAATTGAAGTGCCTGCCGTTTTCACCTACCAGTGACAGAACGCACGAAAGTGCGTTCTGTGCATCGCTCGTGCCAATGCCCAATGCATTTTACAATGCAGAGCTACGAGCGACCTATTCCAAAGAGATGTCGCTGAACTCGATGTACGCGCTTCTTACCGTGAACAAGCCCGCGTAGATTACGTTCGGGTCGACTGACTTCAAGTCGATTGTGTACTCGGCCGTGTCCTTTCCGAACTGTGTCGTGTAGACGTTGCCCTTCTTGGTGATTGAGAGGTCGATTACGTCGCCCACGGCAGGCTTCGGCTGTCCGGCGTTGTGCGTCTCGTTCAACGTTGCGTTCTGCCTCATCCAGCTTGAAGAGTAGTCTTCGTTGTTGGCGAGCTTGAGGGGGCCTGCGGCAACGTAGTCGGAGTTGATTGAGTTGTCGTATTTGTCGATGTACACGTCGTCGCGGACCATCAAGCCGAACGAGACCTGGTTGTTGTTTCCGTTGAGGTAGAGGACTTTAGCCTTAGCCTTGAGGGTGAAGTCCTTGTCGATTGGGAGCTTCTGGAAGTAGAACATGATTCCGTCGGACGCGCCCGCGATTTTTCCGACGGACTTGTCTCCGTCGATTGTTCCGGAGTGCATCGTGACCTTTCCGTCCTTCTCCTCGACATTGTAGTTCGCCGGATCCTGGAGCTTCTCCTCGCCGCCGCAGTCGCCGAAGACAGTGGCGTACCAAGGAGCCGTCGTCGTCCAGAGGGCTGAAGCGTCCTCGGCAGGGTTGAATTCCGCGTATTTCGGAACAACGTAGTCAGGGTTCTTCACGAGGATGTCCTCTGTCGGAGCCGTGATTCCCTCTTTGACGAATTTTGCGAATTTTGAATCGGCCGCCTTGAGGGCAGTGACCACGTCGTACGCGATTACGGAAGCTCCGTAAGTGTTCAAGTGCGTGTTGTCGGTAGAGGCCGGCTTGTATGTGAGCTGCGCGTGGAACTTCGCGGTCTCCTTGTCGTTAGCGAGCTGCTCGTAGCGGTCCTTCGTGATCTGCGTCAAATCGATGACGGTCGTGTTCGTCTCGGCTCCGAGTTCGCGGATTGCCTTTGGATAGTCTCCGCCGGGGAAGCCAGCCACGTCCTTCGTGATGTGGACGACAGAGCCTTCGTAAGCCTTGCCTGGTGCGCGGCGGACGATTGGGGTGCAGAGCACCGGAGTCGCCTTCTTGTCCTGCGCGAGCTTGACGTAGTTAGTATAGAGGGAGTTCTTGAAAGAGCCTGCTTCCTCTTTTGTTCCGTTCGGGTTCGTGTAGCGGGCCTCCTCCGATTTCTCGTCGTTGTGGCCGAAACCGATGATGAGGTAGTCACCCTTCTTGATGTTCTTCTTGAGGGTCTCGTAGTTCTTCTCTGTGGTGAAGCTCTTTGAAGAGCGGCCCGACATGGCGAGGTTGATTACAGTCGCCTTGTCCGCGTCCAGGTAGTCCTGAATCTTCGTTCCGTAGCCGTAGCGCGGATAGTAGTACGGGTCGTTGAACGCGCTCAAGGTAGAGTCTCCGACAACGAAGATTCTCGTTCCCTTGACCTTTCCGATGTCCGTGATTGCGTCGACTTTCTCGACTTTCTCGTTTGCGGTCGTGGCCGCGTCGAGGGCTGATTCTCCGGAAGCCGAGCCGGAAGCCTTGCTTGTTGTCTCAGCCTTGTGGCATGAGGTGACAGCGAGCACAGAAAGCGCCGCTATCCCCGCGAGCAATAATTTTTTCATCTTTTCCTCCATAATTGAATATTTCAATGAAAAATCTGACTCATATTATAGAAACTTTCACGGAAATTGTCGCTTGCGTGAAAATATCCGCCTTTTGCCTGTCTCCGCAAATTTCAACTATTTGAACAATGTGATAAATTCGATGGATAAAATTCTTTTTTTAGAGGTAAAACAAAAATGAAAAAGACAATTTTTGCGGCTGCTGCAGCGGCTTTGGCGTTCGCGCTTTTCGGCTGCAACGAGAAGAAGACTGTGGAAATCAACTCCGCCGCCGATTTGGAAGGAAAGACAATCGGAGTTCAGGCAGGTACGACCGGCGAAGTCTATGTCGGCGATGTGAAGGACGCGAAAGTCCAGTCGTTCAAGTCGGGAATAGACGCTTCCCTCGCATTGAAGAACGGAGCCATCGACGCGATTGTTCTCGACGAGCTTCCTGCGTTGGAAATCGTCAAGAGGAACGACAGCCTCAAAATCGTTCAGGACAAGTTCGTGTCCGAGGACTATGCGATAGCTGTCAAGAAGGGGAACAAGGCTCTTCTCGACTCGATAAACGCCACAATCGCCAGAATCAAGACCGACGGAAACTACGACGCCCTCGTGAAGTCGTTCATCATGCCGTCCGAGTCTGGCGTCGTGGTCCCGAAAATCGACGGAATCGAGTCCGACAAAGTGCTCAAGATGGGCACGAACGCTTCCTTCCCTCCGTTCGAGTATTCTGAGGGAGCCGATGTCGTAGGCTTCGACGTTTCCCTTTCGACTCTCATCGCGAACGACTTCGGCGCGAAACTCCAGATTATCGACATGAACTTCGACGGTCTCATCGCGGCCTTGCAGTCGGACGCAATCGACTTCATCGCCTCTGGAATGACGGCGACGGACGAAAGAAGGAAGAACGTGGATTTCTCCGAGCCGTACTACACTTCGAACCAGGTAATCATCGTAAGAAAGTAAGGTGATTTTTTTTGAAGGGGTGGAAAAGTGATTAATGAGTTTTATTCTACAATGATAGACCACGGCAGATGGATTCTCATCCCCCGCGGTTTGGGCACGACATTGCTCATCGCCATGTGCGCGATTGCGATTGGGACCGTGCTCGGATGTGTTTTCGCCCTTTTCAAGATTTCAAAGTCGAAAGTGCTGAAGGCCGTCGCGGGAGTCTACACCACCGTCATCCGTGGAATCCCGATGGCGACCCAGCTGATGATTTTCTATTTCGTCGTCTTTTCTCCGCTCGGAGTGTCCAACACCATTCTGGTCGCGGTCATTGCTTTCGGAATAAATTCCGGGGCGTATTGCACCGAGATTTTCCGTGCCGGCATCCAAGGCGTGGACAAGGGGCAGATGGAGGCCGGACGCTCGCTCGGTCTTTCGTGGGCGCAGACGATGCGGAGGATAATTCTTCCGCAGGCCGTGCGCACTGTCCTTCCGACATACACTTCGGAATTCATCGCGCTCATAAAGGAGACTTCCGTGGCGAGCTTCATCGCCGTCGTGGACTTGCAGAAGGCCTGCGACAACATAAGGAACGCCACATACAACGCGTGGATTCCTCTCCTTTCGTGCGCGGTCATCTATCTCGTGCTCACTTTCGGATTGACGAAGCTCTTCGCGCTCGGTGAAAAAAGACTTGCAAAGGCGGACAGAAAATGATTGAAGTTAAGAATCTTGTAAAACGCTTCGACGACGGTTTTGTCGTCCTGAACGGAATCTCCGAGAAAATCGAGAAGGGCGAGAAAATCGTCATAATCGGGCCGAGCGGAAGCGGAAAATCGACTTTCCTCCGCTGTCTGAACCTTTTGGAGACTGCGACTTCCGGCGAAATACTCTTCGAGGGGAAGAACATCCTCGACAAAAAGACCGACATAAACGGAATCAGGCAGAAGATGGGCATGGTGTTCCAGCACTTCAACCTTTTTCCGCATTTGACGGTGCTGCAGAACATAACGCTCGCTCCGGTGATGCTCAAGAAGATGACGAAGGACGAGGCCGACAAAAAGGCGCGCGAGCTTCTGGACAGAATCGGGCTTCTGGACAAGGCGGATGCGTATCCGTCGAGCCTTTCCGGCGGACAGAAGCAGCGCATCGCCATCGTAAGGAGCCTCGCCATGAACCCGGACGTGATTCTCTTCGACGAGCCGACTTCCGCATTGGACCCTGAGATGGTCGGCGAGGTCTTGAACTTGATGAAGGAGCTTGCTTCTGAGGGAATGACGATGATTTGCGTGACCCACGAGATGGGCTTCGCCCGTGAGGTTGCGACCCGAGTCCTCTTCATGGACGGGGGAAAGATTGCGGAGCAGGGGACTCCAGACGAGATTTTCGAGAACCCCAAATCCGAGAGGCTGCAGCAGTTCTTGAACGCGATTCTGTAGCGATATTTTAGAAATAGGGGAAATGCAATGAACATACACATTCTTGAGATGCCGCTGGATTTTGGCGCGTCTCGCCACGGTTCGGACATGGGGCCGTCGGCAATCCGCTTGGCCGGAATCAAGGAGAGGCTTGAGGGGCTTGGCCACAAAATCGAGAAGTATTTCTCGCCAATCCAGATAAACCCTCAGGAATACGAGGCGATTGGAAACCCGAAAGCCAAGTACTTAAAGCCGATTGTGAAGGCGAACACCTACCTCGCCGAGGAAGTCGAGCGAGCCAGCTCTTCGGGCGATTTTCCGCTTGTGCTCGGAGGCGACCACTCGATAGCCCTCGGAACGCTTGCGGGGCTTGCCGCCGCCTACAAAAAGACCGGCACCAAATTCGGCGTTCTCTATGTGGACGCACACGGGGACTTCAACACGACGGAGACTTCCCCCAGCGGCAACATCCACGGGGAATGCATGTCGGCTTCATGCGGCTACGGAATCTCGGAACTGACGGACCTTTATTTCGCAGGCCGCAAGGTGGACCCGCACAACGTCTGCTATGTTGGGCTACGGGACTTGGACGAGGGCGAGAAGAAGCTGATGAAGGAGGCCGGAGTGACAGCCTTCACCATGACGGACATCGACCGCCAGGGCTTCAACGAGGTCGTGCGCCAGGTGCTCGCGTTCTTCAAGCGCAATGTGGACGCGGTGCACGTCTCGTTCGACATGGACTGCCTGGACCCGATGTACGCGCCCGGAACCGGCTACCAGCTTCCCGCCGGAATGACTAACAGGGAGGCTCTGCTTTTAATGGAAGAGATGTGCGATTCCGGTCTTGTGAAGTCTGCCGAAATCGTGGAGGTCAATCCTGTCCTCGATGTCCGCAACCAGACCGCAAGCTTCGCCGTGGATTTGGTCGCCCGCCTTCTTGGAGAGAAGCTTTTTTAGGCAAAACAAAAAAAATTGGAGACAAAAATGGATTCAGCAATGATTGCAAAAATCATCGCGTTCGTGCTCTATCTTGGAATGATGGTTTACATCGGACTGAGAAGCGCGAACAAGAACAACAGCGCCTCGGACTTCTTCCTTGGCGGAAGGAAAGTGGGGCCGTGGGTCACAGCCCTTTCCGCGGAGGCTTCCGACTCTTCCGCTTGGCTTTTGATGGGGCTTCCGGGGCTCTGCTACCTCGGCGGCGTGAAGGAGACTTTCTGGACTGCTCTCGGACTCATAATCGGAACTTACCTGAACTGGCTCTTCGTCGCGAAGCCGCTCAGGAAATGTTCCATCTCGTTCGGGGACTCCATCACGATTCCCGAATTCTTCACGAACAGGTTCAAGGACAAGACCCACATTCTCTCGGTCGTTTCCGTCCTCCTCATCGTCTTCTTCTTCACGATTTACACCGCTTCGGGATTCGTCGCCTGCGCCAAGCTCTTCAACTCGGTCTTTGGTCTTCCTTACCACGCAGGTCTGGCGATTGGCTTGGTCGTGATTCTCTGCTACACGATAACCGGAGGCTACACCGCGGTCTGCACTACCGATTTTGTGCAGGGAACGCTGATTTTCGTCGCGTTCGTCATATCTGCCTCAATCGCGGTCATCTCCCTCGGCGGCCCTTACCAGGCGATTGATGCCGTGAGGGCGTTCGACTCTCAGGCTCTGGCGGGTAACTTCGGCGAGGCTTTGAAGAGCGCGTTCGGAGCTAATTCTGACTACAAGGGAATGTCGATTGTCTCTGCCCTCGCTTGGGGGCTTGGGTACTTCGGAATGCCGCACATCATCGTTCGTTTCATGGGAATCAGGTCGAACTCGGACGTGAAGAAGGCCCGCAGAATCGGAACAGTGTGGATGGTGATTTCGTACGTCGGAACTTTCCTGATTGGAACGCTTGGAACGGCCTATCTTTTGAACCACGGAACGATACTCGGCGCCGGAGACGGCTCTGGAGTCGCGCAGCCGGTGGATTTCTTGGGAAAAGTCGTCAATGTGACGTCTTTCGGAGACGCGGAGACCGTCTTCTCCGCCGTGATGCAGAACATGTACCCGGCTTTCATCGCTGGAATCTTCCTCTGCGCTATCCTCGCGGCTTCCATGTCAACCGCCGATTCCCAGCTTTTGGCGGCTTCCTCGGCCGTCAGCCAGGACATCTACAAGGGCTTGATAAAGAAGGACGCAGACGAGAAGACTGTCTTGAACATAAGCCGCTTCACGGTATTCTTCATAGCTCTCGTGGCTCTGCTTCTGTCCCTCAATCCGTCGTCGTCGATTTTCGACTTGGTTTCGTACGCATGGGCTGGATTCGGAGCGACTTTCGGGCCTCTCGTACTTCTCGCGCTCTACTGGAAGAACATGACCGCCAAGGGTGCGATTGCGGGACTTGTGACAGGCTTCGCCGCCGTGGTCCTCTGGCACAACGTCGGAAGCGACGTGCACTGGATTTTCGGCTTGTACGAGATTGTTCCGGGCTTCGCCGTCTGCCTCTTCTTCTCCGTTTTGGTCTCGCTTTTTGACAAGAACAAGGACAAGGAGATGCTTGAGAATTTCGAGGCCTACAGGAACATGGCCGACTAATTTGCCTGCTTCTCTGCGTCGTCGCTCTTTTTCGCAATCGCGGATTTGAGCGACTCCATGAAGAGTTCGTTCTGGTTCTGCAAGAGCGGAACCGAGAATTCCGGCGCGCCATCGGCCTCCGAGACCCTGTAGAGCTTGGAGTCGCCGTATGAGTAGGCCGGGCTTGCCTTGTCGTTGAGCCACCATTCGAGAACCGCTATGACGCAGAGAGTGTATTTGAGGAGGTTCGCGTTTGTGGCTCTGCTTTCGCCCTCCGGTTTTTTCGCGCCCAATATGACGTTGAGCCTCTTCGATACCGGCGTCTGGATTCCGTACTTGTATTTCGCCCAAGGATTTCCGACGCCCTCCACGATTCCCTTCTGTTTTTCCGCCGCGGCTATCTTCCTGACAGTGCTCTGGAGGTACTTCCTGAGAATCGTCGCGCGCACGCACAACTGCCTGTACGGGTTGTCGTTCTTCGGTTTGTCGAGTATGACCTGCTGGAAGTTGAAATATGGCAGGAAGTAGTATTTCGTTTCCCAAAGCATGTCCGTGATGAGCTTTAGCCCGTACTGCGATTTCCTGAAGTCTCCCGGATTCGAGAATTCGTTGTTCGAGAATTCCTTTATTACGCTCGCGTAGTTCCTTTCGAAGAGGACTTCTCGATACAAAGCCCATTCGTTGAGTATGGTCGAAATCTTGTCCATGTCGTCGTTCTCGTCTTCGTCCGGGAACGTCAAATCGGCAGTCCGGCACCCCTGGAGGAAATCCTCCGTTATCCTGAGCAGGATTATCGTCACTTGGAGCGGATTCTCCGGCGAAAGCAGGTTCAATCCCTCCCTGAACTGGTAGAGCGGCTGGAAATACGGATACATGTCCGGGTGGGTTTCGAGCTTCGAGAATCCAGCCTGCGGGAAGAGCTGCTCCAAGAGCTTGAGGCCGGACTTCACATACGGAGAGACCTGCGGAGCCTCCTCTTTCTTCTCTTCCTGCTTCTGCTCCGCCTCTTCTTTTTTCTCCTCTTTCTTTTCCTCCTGCTTCTTCGCCTTGTGGTTCGGGAGCATCAGGTCGTACTTCGTCATCTCAAGGAATCCGAGAATGTCCGCGGTCCTTACGATGAAGAAATCGTGGAATTCCTCGCAGTGCTTGCAGCAGAGCCTCATCAAAATCGGATACAATCCCTTCACGACTTTCTTGTAGACGTAGAACCACTCCGCTATTCCGCTTTTCGTCATCGCCGTGACCTTCCGCTTGTCGATTTTCGGGTACTTCACAAGCTCGTTGTAGATGTCCTTGAATATGGCAGGAATCCTGTTCTCCCCAAGATAGTAGATTTTCAGGAGCATCCTGTATGTGGCCTTTATGAAGTCGGACATCGTGAGCACCGTCGCGTTGTCGGGGTGCGCCTTTATCGCGTTCAGGTAGTAGCGCAAATCCTTGAGCGTCCAACCGCCGACGAGCCGTATGAAGACGAACCTCTCGTCTTCGTCCAGCATTATCCGCTCTTTGTAAGACGCCGGAGCTATCTGGATTATCGACTTCACCGCCATTATGAATTCGTTCAGGTGCTCCAAATCCTTTTCCAAATCGAATTCTATGAATCCCCGCCTGAGCTTCTCGTTGCTCTTCGTGAATTTTAGGACGAAGTTGAATATTCCGTAGCTCGTCTTTATTTTGTACTCTGAATCCATCATCAGCTTGTCGAAAAGCTGCCGCTCCTTCGCGTTGATGTCGGGAAGCTTCTTCACCTTCGGTTTCGCGCTCGCGGTCGCAATCTGCTGCGCCGAAGCCGCGCTGCCTGCGTTCGCCGATTTCCCGACCGCCTTCTTCGCGTATATCTTGTTCTGTGGAAGCGATTTGTAGTCTATCGGAGCGGATTTTTCCTGGAGAACTTCGCCGCCCAAGACTTTCATCATCTTCTTGGCTTCTTCTTCCGAAAGAACTCCGAGGTTTTTCCTTGTCTTGTCGAGTGTTCCCGGTTCCCAACTTTGCTCGATTTTAGCCATCTCTTTCTCCTAGCTTCTTCTAGATTCTTTTCTCACCAGCCCCTCGAAGTTGTGCAGAACTATGTCTTCGTTGTCCTTCGTTTTGAGCACACCCTCGAAAGTTCCGTAAATCGTCGTCGTCGTCTCGTGCACAATCATCAGGGAGAAGTCGTGCACTTGGCTCGAAATAGGCGTGAACGTCAAGTCGACCATGTTCTCGAAGTCCTGAATCACCCAGTTTTTTCCCAGCCCCCACGAATGCGTTATCTGCACCTGCGGCAGCGGCGATTTCTTTCCGTCGAGGAAAAGGAAGTTGCTGTTCATTCCGTCTGCGTCCACCTGATTCTCCTGTGTGGAGTGTAGGACAAGCGAGAATCTTTTCTTGGAACCGTTCATCTCGGTCGTCCCTGAAATGAAAACGGATTCCGATTCGTATTCCAACGGATAGTATGCCCTGTTCACTTGGAAGATTGCGTGCCCGTCCATGTCGTCCATGACGACCTGCGGATATTTCTGGGTGCTTCCAAGCGAGAGCGTTCCGTGAATCGACGGCGTGGCGTAGTATGTCGCGGAGCATCTCCGCTTTGTGGGCGCGGGAACGACTGTGAATACCTCGTTCATGCTCTCGTCCATGTAGGACGCGACGAAAGCGGCTCTGGCGGACGGACGCGAAGAATCCCCTTTGAGCGAGAAAATCATGGAGAAGCGGTTCCTCTTGTGGTCCCAGCTGAGCCTTATGTACCTGTTCTTGCTGAAGCTCGCGCAGAATCCGCATTTCATGTTGTGCGGTATGATTCTCCTTCTGGGGCCCATTATTTCCCTGTATGAAAATTTCCTTTTGTTCTCTTTGCTCCAGAAAACGACCTTCGCCAACCCGAAAAGCTTCTGGTCGAAAAAATCGACGATTCCAATGTAGTTTCCGATGGAGAACATGAACGAGATTGAGCTTTTTATCCTGAAATTTGAGAGGAACCTCGGCAGCGGAAGTCCCGTGAAAGGAGCCCTTATTCCTCTGATGTCCAATCTTTCAGGGCAGCCGTCGAATGTGCCGAACGAGGCTCTGCCATTCTTTATGACGCTCTCTGGAAGCTGTGAAATCTCTCGTGTGTACAAAATCGTCCTCTTTAATTATGACTTTTTAAAATTCAGTCTCTCTGATATTTTCGGAGAAAAAAAGATACTAGGCAAGTATTGAAAATCTCCAAAATCTCCATATTTCGCTTTTTTTTGGATAATACACAGTCTTTTTTCTTGAGAATTCCCCATTTTGCTTTAAACTGAATTTGGATATCGATTTTTTTATTTTTTTTGGAGGGTTCATTATGGCTGTAACACTTTATTCACTTGGAGCCGCTCAGGAAGTAACTGGTTCAAAACATATTTTCGAGATAGACGGACGCTCATTCATGATTGACTGCGGAGCTTTTCAGGGAAAAAGGGCCGAGTCCGACGAGAAGAACAGGAATTTCGAGATAGCCGTGGACAAAATCGAGTCGGTCATCCTCACCCATTCGCATTTCGACCATGTGGGGCTTCTGCCGCTGCTCGTGAAGAAGGGCTATTCCGGGAACATCTACGCGACCCCGGCCACCCGCGACCTCGCCGACCTCGTGATGATGGATTCCGCGAGAATCCAAGCGCGCGACGCCGAGTACCTCAGGAAGCAGGCCCAGAAGAAGGGCACGAAATTCACTTGGACTCCGCTCTTCGACGAGAAGGACTGCCTGAAGGCGACGAACCAGATAATCACGCTCTCGTACAACAGGAAAATGTACATCGCGCCGGACGTGGAGCTTGAATTCTTCGACGCGGGCCACATCCTCGGCTCTTCGTTCGCCTACATCACCATAAAGGGCCAGCGCGACGAGAACGGAAAGCCGAAGGAGTCCACGACCAAGGACAAGATTTCAATCTGGAACAAGCTTTTCGGCTGGAAGAAGGACGACAACCGCTCGAACCCCGACAGACGGAAAGCCACCCCCGAAGAGCAGGCTGCGTACTCAGGCGAGGAAAGGAGGAGCGGATTCGACAGGCGCGCAGGAAAGGACGAAATCAGGATTCTCTACACGGGCGATTTGGGAAGGAAGCTCAAGCCGATTATCCGCGACCCCGCCACGAACGTTCCGCCGCCGGACTACATCGTCCTTGAGAGCACCTACGGAAACAGAAGGCACGAGCTTGCGTCCGTAGCCATGGACGAGCTTCGGAAAATCGTGAACCGCGCCGTGGAGAAGAAGGGAAAAATCATCATTCCGTCGTTCGCGATAGAGCGCACGCAGGAGCTCGTCTACTATTTCCACCTTCTGGTCGACCAGAAGAAGATTCCTTCTATTCCTATATACGTCGACTCCCCGATGGCGGTGAACGCCACGAGCATCTTTCAGGTGCACCAGGAGTGCTACAGCCAGGAAGTCCACGAGGCTTTCCTGCAGCACCACAAGAACCCGTTCGGATTCGGGAACCTCACGTTCGTGAACTCGGTGGAGGAGTCCAAGAAGCTCAACGAGAAGGCCGGCCCGATGGTCATAATCTCCGCCGACGGAATGTGCGAGTCGGGAAGAATCGTGCACCATATCGCCAACAACATCTCCGACTCCAGGAACACGATTCTCATCGTGGGATTCATGGCCGAGAACACTCTTGGGCGCAGAATCCGCGACGGAGCGAAAGTCGTCAAGATAATGGGCGACGAGTACGACGTGAAGGCGACGGTGGAGACAATCAACGCGTTCAGCGCGCACGCCGACTACGAGGAGATGACGAAGTGGCTCGACGCAATCGACACTTCAAGGCTCAAGAAGATTTTCCTGGTCCACGGCGAAGGCGACGTGCAGATGTTCTTCCAGCAGTATCTCGGCGAGCACGGCTACAAGGACGTCCAAATCGTCAAATACGGCGAGACCTACAGCGTTGAGTAGCGTCTTTTTTGAAAGATACTGTTTCATGTGCCCGAAAATCGGTAGACTCAAAATATGAAACAGTATCTAAAAACTCTGGGGGCTGTGGTTGGAATAATCGCGGCTCTCGTCCTGCTTTATTTGGCGGCCGTCTATTTGTTCGTCTTTGTTCCGTCTTTCACCCGGTACAATCTCAAGGAAGCGGACATAAAGAAATATTTCAGGACGGAGGAATTCTATTCCGCTTATTTGAAGGAGAAATCCTGGTTCGAGTCCAAGAAGCCTGAGACTGTCTCAATCGCGTCCGACGACGGCTTGAAGCTGGTCGCATATTCCCTGCCGTTCGACAAGGCGGATTCTGAGGGCATCGATGAGCCTTTGGGGACTTTGGTTCTCATGCACGGCTACCATTCCGAGCCGGTTCGCGAGTACGCCTCCCTTCTGCATTTCTACCACGACCTCGGCTACAATATTCTCCTGCCGTACCAGAGGACACACGGATTGAGCGAGGGGAAATACATCACGTTCGGCATAAAAGAGCGCGTTGATTTGGTCTCATGGATGAAAAAGGCAAACGAGATTTTCGGAAGCGACAAGCCTCTTTTCGTCCAGGGAATCTCGATGGGATGCGCCACCGCGGTCATGTCACTGGGGTCTCCCGACTTGCCTCCGAATCTTTCGGGTGTCGTGGCCGACTGCGGCTTCACTTCTCCAAAGGCTATAATCTGGAAGGTGCTGAAAAAGGACAAGAAACTTCCGACTGCTTCTTTGATGCTGGAAATCGGCGACTACTGGATGCGGAAATTCATCGGCGTGGGAATGGAGGACTATTCGACTTTCGACGCGATAGATTTCAACAAGCAGAGAGTCGAGCAGATTCCGATACTTTTCATACATGGAACCGAGGACGAATTCGTCCCGATTGAGATGACCGAGCAGAATTTTGCGAGGTGCATAGGGAATTTCAGCGAACTCAGGGGTGGAGATTTGGGGAATGTCGTCGTTTCCGCTAATCCCCAGTCGGACAGATACAAATACATCCAAATAAAAGATTCTCCGCACGCAATCGCGAATGTCGTGAATCCAGAGAAATACCGTTCAGAAGTGAAAAAATTCTTCGAAAAATATTCCAACAAAGGTGGTGAAAAATGAAAAAAACTCTTTTTGTCGCATCCGTCATGTTGATAGGCTCCTTTGCGTTCGGAGCGAGAAAGGCCAAGTCCGTGACTTTGACAGCTTCCTCGAACCTCAATCCGTGCCAGATAACGCTCGGCTCTCCGGTTGAGTCCACGTTCGGTTTCGCGGATGTTGGCAAGATGGCGTATCCTGATTCTTCAAATGTCATCGTCATCGACGATGCGTCTTATCCAGACCCGAAAAAGAAGCGGGTCGCCTTCACGAACGCAATCGCGTCCGGTTCCGTCGGCTCCGACGACATAAACGACAAACCTGCCGTCATCCTGCTTTCGGGAACGGTCGATTTGAGCGACGGAAAAATCAGCGACAAGGACCATTCTTATTACGATGAATTCGATTCCTCGACCCACAAGAGGCTGCACAACGACATCGTGTATGAAATCGGCTCGAACAAGACAATCCTCGGCGTGGAGAAGGCGAAAGTCGCTTTCGGCGGCGTGAGAATCAAGGCGAGGGACGAAAAGAGCGGACACGACATCATCATCAGGAACATCGCTTTCTGGGACGCGCACGGCTCGACCGAGTACGACACTTCCGTCTCCAAATACTCAAGCAAAAAGGCGAGCGCCGACCAGCTTTCAATCGAAGGCACTCCGACAAAGGGCGCGGACGGGAAGGACACCGGCGAGATGACATACGTTCCTACGAACATCTGGATAGACCACTGCTCGTTCTCCGACGGAACCTGCCGCGACCTTGAGAGGAACTACAACCACGACGGAGCCTTGGACGCGAAAGCCGTGAGAAACATGACCGTCTCCTATTGCGAATTCACGAACCACGACAAGGTGACGCTCTTGGGGCCTAGCGACAAATTCGTGAACCCGAACGACAGGCAGATTACCTTCCACCACAACTACTACCACGGAGCGATTCAGAGAATGCCGAGAAGCCGCGGCTGCAAAGTCCACATCTACAACAACGTCTACGACAGCATCGGAACTTCCGGCAACAGCGGATACAGCCTGGGGCCTGGAATCGGCTCCCTTTTCATCGTCGAGTCGAACTATTTCGGAAGCCACGCCGGAAAAATCCTTCGCTACAACGACAAATCCGACCCGTCCGATTCGACTTTCTCCAAGTTCTACACCAGCGGCAACAGCACGGAACTCAACTCTTCGAATTCCGAGGAATACAGCAAGCATCACACAGACACGAAGCCGTTCGACATTCCGTACGCGTATTCTCTCGACGACGTTTCAAAGAACAAGTCGGAGCTTCCCGGCAAAGCGGGCAACGTCCTTTTGATTTCTGTAAAGTGAGTTTTTATTTATAGAAGATTTTTGGTGGCAACAGATGAGAATAAATCTTTCGACATCGGACTCTCTTTCCGAGGCGATTTCTCGCCTCAATCCTGAAAGCGAGTCCGAGGAAATCAGAATCGTCTTGGCGGACGGAAAGCACGAGGGCGTCTTTCAGGACAGGATTTTCTACGACCTTCCGAATCCGCTCTTCATAGAGTCGGAGGGCGGCGACGCTTCCAAGTGCGTCCTGAGCGGCGAGAACTGCGAGGCGTTCCACAAGGACACCGAGAACAGGGCGATAATCACGTTCGGAAACAACTGCACAAAAGTGACGCTCATGAATTTCACAATCGAGAACCTGCATGTGAAGACGAGCGACGACGCTTCCCTGGGAAACCAGGCCGAGGCAATCTGCTTCGACTGCAAGAAGGGCTTCCTCTACTGCGAGAACATGGTCTTCAAAAGCCGGCAGGACACGATTCATGTGAAAGGCTTCTCGCATTTCAAGAACTGCTTCGTCTCCGGCGACGTTGATTTCATCTGGGGCTACTGCGACACAGCGATTTTCGATGGCTGCAGGATTCATACAATAGAAGACAACCGAGGAAGCGACAGACCCGCATACGTCCTCCAGAGCCGAGCCTTGAACGGGCGACCGGGCTTCGTCTTCATAAACTGCTCTTTCACCGCCGACAACCGCGGCCCGAACGCGAAAATCTACATCGGCAGAAGCCAGGGCACCGGCAAGAAGGATTCCGTGGACCGCTGGGACTCAATCGCGCTCGTCTCCTGCACAATCTCCGATTTGTACGACAGCGCGCTTTGGACCGACGAGGACGGAAGCCGCGCCGTCTACCCGGAGAAGGGCAGCGCGCTTGTGGGATGGAGGGAGTACGGCACGAAAATAAAGGATTCAGCCGGAAACATCCGCCCCTACGACCCAAAAAAGCAGGAACGCCACGGCTACTCAATGAACGATAGCGACTTGATGCGGCTGCAAAAGTGCATCGAAGAGACGAAGGTCGTTTGAGCGGCTGAATTCTGTCTTGATGAATTTCCGTGGGATAGTCCAAAGTGATGTTTGTGATTGTCCCACGGATTTTTTTTCATCAAGGCTTTGCGCGGTGAAGACACAGTTTCATCATCTATCGCAGTTTCCAGAGCAAAAGCCCTTTTCCGTCGCTTGAGAGCACGAGAGCGACGATGTATACTTTGCATAGATTTGTTGAGCTGGAGGTGCGTTTATGACAATCGAAGGATATTTTGACGGAACGGCAGTCAGACCTCTTGAGCCTGTTGATTTGAAGCCTCAGCAGAAAGTGTTTATCGATATTCCAGAGCAGCAGGAAGATGTAGAAGAGCGTAAAAAGAAACAACGTGCATTTCTCCAAGACCTTGCAGACCACGCGGAAGAAATCCACGAAGAAGAGGAATCGGCTCGAAAAACTCGGCAGAAAAAAGCGGTGGACGACCTTTTTAATTTGCTTTCTGATGACGAGGCAAAGGCATTCGGGGAAGAAATGAAAACGCATCTGCGCTTCAAGACGGTGGAACTCTCATGAAATACTTTCTCGACACGAACATCATCAGCTATCTTTTGCAGAAGAATGATAAGACCTGCTATGAAATGTCAATCATTTGACGAAGCATTTTTCAATGCTTTTTCAGCAAGTTTTGAGACGTCAACGTCAGGAGGAAAAACTGGAACGTAATCAATATTGTTTTTAAGAACAGTGAAAACAACATTGAGGAGTTTGTGAGAAATAAAACCGAGAGCCTGACTTTTGTTCTTGCCAGAATCAAGTTTTTTCTGGTAAGCATAAGCAAAAGAAGGGTCCCATTTTTTGATGCTGTTTGCAGCAAGCCACAGGGCACGACGAAGATACGGGGAACCACGTTTGGACATGTGATAACCAAGACCTTTATTCATGCCAGATTGCTTAAGGACTGGATCAAGGCCTGCAAATGCAGTCAGCTGTTTTGGATCAGGGAAACGTGAAATATCTCCGATTTCACTGAGAATGACAGCTGCTAGAGTAATTCCCATTCCGGGAATCTTTGTGAGTTTGCAGTCAAATTTAGAGTAGAGCTGTTCAATGATTTTTTCGATTTCAGAAATCTGAGATTCGAGAAGTTCAATCTGCTCAATCATCTGTTTTACGAGCAGCGAATTTGTCTGCGACGAAAGAAGTACTGCAAAAGAGTTTCTTGCAGTTTTCTGGAGTTCCTCAGCTTTTTCCTGCTTAAAGCGCCCCTTGCTGGATTTTCGAAGGATTTCAGCAAGGTGAGTTGTATCAAGGGCAAGTATTTCTTCCGGGGTTGTGCATTCCTTGAGCAAATCGCGGGAGGTTTTTCCGAACATGTCGCTGAAAAGTGATTCATATTCGGGAAAAATACGGTCCATCATGGCAATGACCTTTTTCTTGATGTCAGAGGTCATGTCGACCAGATAGAAACGCTGGCGTGTTAAATCACGAAGCGCAAGCATATCGTCATCAGCGAGATTTGTATCGCAGTACTTTCCCAGCCGGATACAGTCAGCAATGAGATACGAATCAATGGAGTCAGTCTTTGTCTGGCGTATTTCAAGTTTACGGAGGGCATCAGACTGAATCGGATTTATGACATGAACCGTAAAGTTTCTGTCACAAAGCCAGGTATAGAGGTTGAGCCAGTAATGGCCAGTGGCTTCCATACCAAAAACAAACTGGGAGATGTCAGCGTTGATTTCTGCCAGCTTTTTCAGAAGGTTTTCAAAGCCTTCAACGGAATTGTCGATTTTGAAGGATTTCCCGATATGTTTTCCTTTGTCGTCAGTGACTCCTCCCATGTGAGTTTTCTTGGCGATGTCAATTCCAACAATGTACATAAATCTTAATTCCTTTTGTGAAAGTGGATTTGTGAAATATGAACTATCTTATCTCTGGTGGCTCACATCCTCGTTGGAGATTCGGGGAAGACCCCATCCTGCTAATCTGTGTACTGCCAGCCAGAGCAAGAAACCCAGTCTTAGTTACGGGGAAAGCCCCAAGGAGGTGGCGGGTTATCGGGTCATATATCACGGGTATACTATCCCAAATCGAATAAGATAATTCAATAACATTAATATACGAGG
>JAGBIY010000048.1 GCA_017934745.1 Treponema sp.
TACTGCCAGCCAGAGCAAGAAACCCAGTCTTAGTTACGGGGAAAGCCCCAAGGAGGTGGCGGGTTATCGGGTCATATATCACGGGTATACTATCCCAAATCGAATAAGATAATTCAATAACATTAATATACGAGGAGGTGCTTATGTTAGTAGGTCTATTTGTAGTTGGCGGTGCTATTCTAGGGGGAATTATCGGTGCTGCGGTAAAATCAACTGATACAGGAAAAAAAATGGATTATGAGTTGAAACACAGTGCAAACGATATGTCAAAAATGCTCGGAAAAGGGACTCCATTTCCGAGTCTTGAAGACAAACGCAAGGTTTGACTTTCCCTTGCAGAAAACGCCCTGCGCACCTGTTTTTGAGCAGGGCGTTTTCATCCCCTTCTACGAAACCAAACTTTCCCGCGCCATCATCTTCGATAATAATACGCCCGCACCCCGCTATCTACATTTTTTCCGTTTTTCCTGCCCCACTCCTCAAGGTTCGGCTCGCCGGACATCCTCCATTCGCGATAGTTCAGAACAAGCTCCTTGTAGAATTGGAAATCGGCGTTCAATTCATCTCTTGTCTTTTCATCTTCCACACGGACGATTCTCTTTTCGACTTCTTCCACGATAGGCAGGTCCTCGTCAACGTATCCGATGTAGCCCTCCGGCAGGTGGTGGGTCGCATAGTACAGATACCATATGTCCCGCTCAATCGAAAGCACAAGCGGCTTCTGCTCATTCGGAAAGGTCTTTACTGCGTACTCAAGGGCTTCGTGGTCATGAAAATATTTCGCCTTCCAATAAAACGGAAGGAAATTCGCTCTTTCGGTCTTTGCCCATTCGTCTAGGGTCGGCTTTATTATCCGCTCGTTCAGATTGTGGCTCATCGTCCTCGGAGAATCGCACGAGGAATCAGCGGAATCCAGAATGATTTTTGTGAAACGCCGTCTGCGCTCGAAATCGCGATTGGCGAACGAATCTATGAACTTGTCCAAATCGGAAAGTGCCTCTTTCCTAAGCCCGTCGATTCGCTTTCTGCAATAGCTTAGAAAATAAAGCATGTCCCCGTCGCCCTCAAGGAGGGAAATCACTTTTTCAAAATCCGAATCCTGCTCTTTGGCGAACATTACGCGCCCCTTTTTATTTTCTCCAGTCTTCAATCATCAGCCCCTCGACCCTGGAAAATTCATCTGTATTGTGCGTTACAAGAACCGCATTGTTCGCAAGGGCAGTCGCCGCAATAAGCATATCGTTCGGGCCAATCAACTTTCCATTTTTTGTAAGCTGCTCCCGGATTTTTCCGTAGGCAACAGCTTCTTTTTCTGAAAAAACTATGATTTTGTACGGTGCGATTACTTCCAGATATTGTTTTCTTCTTTTTGCATAATCATCGCTGTAAGCCGCCCCAAATTCTAATTCTGCAACAACAATCGATGGAATTGCAATTTCAAAAGATTTTAATTTCTGAAAATGTTCCATGAGAACAGGATATTTACCCCTGATTACGTCAATAACTACATTTGAATCCAAATAATACATCAGAAAAACTCCTTCTTTTCTTCCAATTCCCATGAAAGTTCTTCAGGCTCTTCTGGGTAGTCAGGATCGCTTCCAAACAAGTCGAAATAGCCATCAGGATAGGAGTCCCTGTGGTCTTTTGCTTCCGATTTTTTTTCAGGGATGCTGTGTATGCCCTTCTTCACGGCATCTATCAATATGGAAAGCAAATTTATCTGCTCGTCATAGGTCATGGAAGGGATTGCGCTTGCAACAGAATCATAAGACATATTCGTACCTCCAAGAACATCTTACCCGCATTGAACTACAAAATCCATGTTTTTTGAGGAATTTACACCCGCTCTGCATTGTTTTTGAGAATTGTAAAAAAGTATAAAAGGTCAAAAGTCGAGTTCTTACAGTGGAATGGCCGAAACGAGCGGAAGCGGGGTTCCATAGCCGAATGCACTAAACATCGCACGCGATGTTAACGCCACCGCGAAGCGGTACTGCCGCATTCGGCTGTGGGTTCCCGCTGGGAACGCGTTTCGGCAACTACGGTATGCATAAACTCGACATTCGCCCTAAAAAGTTATAAAGAGGAGATTCGGAGATGATGCAAAATCCATTCACCACGACGTTCAGCAAGGCGCCGGAAAACACATACATCGCGAAAAAGGAATACTGCAGCTGAAAAACAAGCAAAAAAAACAGCCCAGACTCCATGGCGGAATTTCTGGGCTGTTTGCACAAAGTTTTTGCTTGAAGACTACTGCTTGTCGAATGTCATCTTCAATGTCCCACCTTCTTCCTCTCCTTCATAGGAAAGTGTATTGACGTCGCTGGAATATGACAAGACTATCGATTTCGGACCATCATCAGACGACTCCACCGGCACCAGCGTGACAGTTTTTTTCTCGCTGTCCACTGTGTAGGTGTACGACATGGTAGTTCTCTCGTATGTTGTGGTGTCATCGCCATTGTTTTCCTCAAGGCTGGTTACTGTCGCATTCGTCGCATCCGTGAACACCAGCACACTCGACACCTTGCCGTCATCGCTTTCAGTCTCGCTAAGGTGGAAGCTTGCCATGTAAGAGGCTTTTTTTTCGGCCGTCGCTTCTACACCATCTTCAGTGAGGGAGGAGAGCGTTTGGTAGGTGATTGTGCCGTTGCTCTCCGTCTTCGGATTCGTGTAGGAAGCGACATAGACACTTTTTACAGAGTCGATAGTAAATTCAGCGGTCAGCGTCTTTGAAGTTGGAGTGATAGACTCTTTAACCGAGCTTTTATAGCCCGTATCCTCATCAATTTCTTCAGTTCCAACAAATTCAAACAATGAACACTTGTAAGAGCTTCCAGAGAACGAAATTGAGCCGCCGCCGTCGCCAGAGTTTTCCGAATCGTCGTCGTCTCCACAAGACGTGAAGAACGCCGCCGTGGCAATGAGAGCCGTGGCGGAAAGTGCCGCCAAAAGTTTTTTTGAAAGTTTCATAGTGGTTCCTCCTTGAAATTTTCTACGGCTGAAAACACCAGACCTGTTCGACAACTTCGTCATCGCATTCCAGAACTGGTTTTATGATAATTTCAACTAAAAACACTATATAAAAAAAAAGTAGTCAGGCAACAAAAAACTCAACTTTCGGCATCATATATGCAAAAAAAATCGGAGCCGCCCGCACATCCGCGTGGAACGGCTCCGATTGCAAAAATTCAAATGCGGCTATTTCAAATTCTCCGCCAAAATAGCGTAGCAGGGAGCCGAGTGCGAGTACGCGAAGCCCGTGATTTTCTGCGACATCGTGTAGAGAGCGTTCTTGTGCAAGTCAGTGAAGCCGCCGCACATTGTCGTGACGAACTTCGCCGCGGCCGTCGTGTCCGAAGAGGCAAGGCAAATCGACATCACAAGCGTGTTCAGGAAGAACTGCGGGCGGAACGTTGCGGAAAGCGTGTATTTTCCGTCATCGTCGGCAGGAACAGAATATGTGGTCGAGCCGTCGGCGTTTGTCGTAGCAGTCGCATTGAACAAGCTGTACGGGTCGTATGAAGCGATTCCGAATCCGTAAGAGCGAAGATATTTGAACATTTCAATCGCCTCGGCCTCCGTGTCGAAGGTCAGGTTGAACGTGTTGCTTTGGGCGGCGGAAGCGTCGCTGAGCTTGTACAAGTCAGCGCGGTCGGACGCGACGTTGTCAAGATAGCTCGTGTCCTCGCCGTTCGCGCTGACGTAGGCAGATGCGAGAGGGAGAGTCTTTTTCCATTCGGAAAGGTAGGTGGAACTGATGCTCGCCGCCTTGTCCGTTCCGTAGCGGGTGAAGCCCCAGTTTTTGAGCGGGAGTTCCGTCACCAAATCGTCCGTGTTCACGATGTTGAAGATTGTCTTGTAGGACGACGCGTTTTCGTTCGTGGTCGTCCTCGGAGTCGCGAATCCATAAGTGAAAGAAGTCCAGCCGGGATCGTCCTCGTACACTTTTCCGAGAATGTTCGCGATTGCCGCGCCGCGCGAGTGCCCTGTCAGGAGAACGATTTTCTCCGAACCTGAAACTTCATGTTCTGCGACATACGCTTCGAATTTTTCCTTCAAGCGGAGGGAAGCGAGGGCGAATCCTTTGTGTTCGGTCGCAAATGAAGCGGCGAGACTTGTGTAGTTTGTAATCGATTCTGCCTGAACAGAAGCCTGGTCGGTGTTCCCAGCAGCAACCGCGGCAGCCACCGAGTGAGTCGCAGAGAGTGTGGCGTAAGTTTTTGTAGTCGCCGCATCGGAAAAGTCGCCAACGTCGAAGTTGCTGAACCATTGGTCCATGCCGGAAGAGCCTTGCACGGCGACAGTGAAAATCTGGTATTTTTTGCCGCCCGACTCCACGGTTTTGTGCGCGAAGACCGCGTTCGTGAGGTCGCGTGTGTCCGCAAGGTAATCGGAAGCGGAAAGCTCAACGTATTCAGCGTCCTCGAAGCCGAAATTCTCGTAGAGAGCCGTGTTGTCGTAAGAGCTTGAGGGATTCTTCGCGCTTGTCTTTAGTGAAACCTTCGTCGTGTCGTAGCAGTCGAACGCGAGGGCGTATGCGAAACGGGCGAGAGCCGGAGAGTACGCGCTGTTGTCCGCGCCCACGAGCAGGGAATCGTCATAGGCGAACGAGGTGTCGAAACTCAAAACGTTCGAGCCGAGCGTGAAATTGACGACCGCGTTGTTCGATTCGTAGTCGTAGTCCGCCCCATCGTCGTTGGAGCATGAGAAAAACGCGAAAGCGAAGGCGACCGCCAAGACAGGAAGCGCCGATTTTTTCATTTTGCCAGTCAATTTGAGAAACATACAGAAATTCTCCTTAAAAAGAATCAAAAGCTAGAGCGACGGAAAGTGGTAGGTGACACCGATGCTGAGGTTCGTCACGTCCTTGCTGAGAGTGGTCTTGTTTCCGCTCAGGTAGTAGTCCGTGTCGAAATAGGTCGCGAAAAGCCCTGAAAGCGTGACAGTGAGATTCTCGACCGGATAGAACTCGACGCCCGTTCCCACGCAGAAGCTGTCGAGAACCGGGTTGAACGAGCTGTTCGAGCTGTCGTTCGTCCCCTGGTTTCCGTACTGGAACCCAAGGCTCGCAGAAACCCACTTGCAGAATTTGTAGTCCGCACCGAGAGCGACTTCCCACGAGTTGTCGTAGTCAGTCTCGCCAAGAATGGAATTCTGGTCGGCGAAGTAGTTGAAGTAGTAGTTGAAGCTCGCGCTCAGATACAAAGGCTCCAAAACCTGCCAGCCCGCGCCCAGATTCAACGCGGCAGGCAAATCCGTGTGGAACGTTTTTCCGTTGTAGATTCCAAAGTCGTCTGCGAGTTCCCCCTCAACATCCTTCACCTTGTATTTCACGGAGGACTTGGCCTGGTACTGCACCGCCAAATCGACAGTCTCAATCGGCCTGTAGTGGAGTCCGAAAACGCCGCTCACAGTCCAGCCGTTCGCCTTGTAGGAAATCTCGTCCCCGCCGTTTCCAAGCTCATTGAAGTAGCCGCTGTAAATCGACATGACCTGTTTTCCGTGCACATAGCGGAGTCCCGCGGCGAAGGAAAGGTTTTCGAGGATTGAATAGGCGAGTCCGAGCTGGCCGCCGTATGTTATCGAAGTCACGTCGAGAGAATGTCCGCCCTCCCGCGCCGTCTTCATGAGATAAGAAGCGGCTGTGCTGGCAGTTTCCGCTGCGCTCTGGTAAGCCTTTTTCTTATCTTCGTCTGTTGCACCAGATGCGGCTGCATAGGCCTGTGCGGACTTTTCCATGTAATCGGAAGCCGCGCCCGCGAAAAGAAGCGAAGTCGCGCTCGTTCCCTCGGAAAAGCTCAGAGAGCCGCCGCCAGCGTACACACCGAAATTTCCGAACACGGCGAACTTGTCGCGCTTGTAGACGAAATCGAAGTCCGGGTAGAGCCAGACTGTCGTCTCGTCGTTCGAATAATAATCTGAAAGCCCGTTCGAAGCGTATTTGTCGCCCGTATCAAGCTCGTTTCCGTATTCCTTGAAGACGAACTGGTTTCCAGCCTCCACAAAAAGCCCGTCTTCCATGAACGCGGTGCCGGCGATGTTGTAGTACGAAGCCTCTGGCCGCTTCGCCTCTGAGTTCCGGCTTGGATTCCTGAGGTAGCCGGTGCTCATGTTCGTCTTGTTCTCGACTCCGCTCGCGAAAACCGCGCCCGCCGAGAGGAACGCCACCGCCGCCATTGAAATGATTCTTGACGATTTTTTCATTCTCTTTCTGTCTCCATAAAATTTCAGAATGACATTTTGACCTTTTTTGTCATTTTGGCAAATACATTTTCCGATTTTTTTTGGAGATTTTGGAGATTCTATGAGATTGAGGTCGTGCCGTCCGAACATTCAACGCTCTTTGTGTCGATGCAGTGGAAGGCGCAACGCCCCTTGGAAACGCCGCGCCATTCCTCCATCGTGCCCGCGAAAGAGACAGTCGAAAGCTTGCTGCAATGCGCGAAAGCCAACTCCCCGACGACACGGACGCTTTTCGGCAAAGCGACCCTCACGAGATGCATTGTTCCGAACGCCCAATGGGCTATGCGCTCGACCCCCTCGGCGAACTCGATTTCACGAACCTGAGTTCTTTTCCTGAGAATGGCAAAATCGAGGCAGCCTTTATCAATACTTTTTTTTCCACCGAAGACATGGACGAAAGCTCCGTGTCCAGAAGCAGGTGTCGAGTATGTCGTTTCTTGAAGGAACAAGCGGGCGGCAGATGCGATGTCGGAGAAAGAGGGGCTTCCAATCCGCGAAAGTTCCTGCACAAAAGGCAAGCACCCGCCCAAAGAGGCTAATCCCTTTCTCGGCTCGATTTTCACGAGCAGCCACCCGTCATCGGAATCGAATTCGAGGCACCATGAATGGGCACGGAAGAAAAAGTCGACGGAAATTCCGCTTTTCGAAAGCATGCCGGAAATCTTCCTCGCGATGCTGCACGCCTTCACGAACGACAAATACACCGAGTCGAAGCGCGGCCCTTTTTGCCAAGCAGGCATCCTCGCGGCCGAAAAATGCCTGTCCCTGTCCCAATGCTTAAAGAGGGAGCCACCCACATGCAAGGCGGAGTTTACGGCAATTCTCATGCTCTTCTCGTCGTCCGGCCGTGCCTTTGAAAGCGCATCCTTTATCGAAAGAAGCTCCCCCAGGCACCCCTTCACGTTCGCGGGAACAACGACCTGGAGTTCTCCGAGAGAGCCGAAATCGACGCAGAAGACAGCCGAGTCCGCGCCCCCGATTTCCTCGACAGAACAAGGCAGCAGAACCTCGTCCGCGATGCCCTTCAAGACCGCGCTTCTCGCAGCCTTCTTTATCTGCTTTACCTTCGCCCTCTTCGCCGCCTCGATATCGGCTGAATCATCATTCTCAAACTGCATACAAAAAGCATAGGCCGGTTTGCAGCAAACGGAAAAACTTTTTCATCAAAAATTTATTTTCAGCGAGATGCTTGTACCAGAAAGAAGAGCCTTTTTAAGGATTTCAGATGTAGATGATGAATCGGTGGATGAATCGGCTGATGATGACGAAACAGTAGAATATGACGAAGATGCTGCAGCCAAGAAATCCTTGACTTCTCGATTAAGAACGACAGCGCCGACTGTTTTTGTCACCCGAACTGTCGGTGAAAAATTTTTGCCCACCAAAAATTTATACGAAACTTCCATCTTTCCTGCAAAAAGATGCGTCCCCGATGCGTCTGGAAGTGGTAGATTTCCGCCATCGGAACTTCCGTCAAAAAATAAATTTTTCTTAAATTGATACGAATATTCCCCAAAAATGGAGTTCCCAAAGCAGAAAAGCCAAATCAGATTGAAGGAAAAACCCCATCCATTTTTTTTGAATTCCAAAAAATTTCCAGCCGAAATGAAATGAAGATTTCCTTCAAAATTGCCACTAACATGTTTATATGGAAAAAAAGAATAAGTTTGAGATTCCGACGTAAGTGAGGCATCTCCGAAAGCAGAAAAATATGCATATCCAAAAAATGGCTTTATGGAAAATGCGTCAAGACACGAAAGTTCAAATTTTCTTGCGACAAGCAAAGCACAAACAGACGCTCCAAATTCTCCAACCGATATATTTTTAGCAGTGTCCAAATCCATTGAGAAACTTCCGCCAATGAAAAAAAACTCAAAGTCATGAGGAATCGAAACCATCGTTTTTCCTCCCCAGAGAATCGCATCCGTCGGTTTCCCGTAAAAATAGTACATGTCGCCGCTATCGACGTTTGATTTTCCCCAAAAAAAATCCGCATCCAATTTGAATTTCTTTTTCAAAATGAAAAAATCGACAGTTCCGCCGAGTGTCACCCCGAATCCGCTCAATCCCGACAATATGAAATGCGGTTTTCCATTGAGGACGCGCACTTCATCAGGAAAAGAAAATGCGCCTCCACCGGCTCTGACCGAGTAAAAATCGCGGGTGAATGAAAAATCAACAGGCCTGCATGAACATTTCCGCAAAATACAGAATGCGGAAACTTGCCATACAGATAACGGGCACCCAGCGAATATGCGTTTTCCTCCGAATCAAAATCGGCATCAAAACGGGCGGTATGGAAAAAACTTGAGCGACCAGCTTCGTACATCAATATGCCGGAGCGAAAATCAAGCGAAGGAGAAAAAGTTGTTTCAGAGAAAATCGTTCCCGCAAACAAAATGAATGCGGGAACTGCAAAAAAGAGTTTTTGCATTGTATTTGGAGCGAACACTACCTTACACGGAACAAGCTAATAAACCGCCACTCATCCACGTCAGAAGAATCAGCCCCAGGCAATGCATCAACCAAAATTTTTCTGTTCGCAAGGATTCCGACGTCATACCAAACTTCAGAGAGTTCTGTGTCGCCTGCGTCGCTTGCAGTCGTGTCCAAGAATGTCGAAATGTCGTCAATCTCCACTGGCTCGCTTTCCGCATCGTCGTTAGCCCCATATTCGTGCTCACACCGAATGTAATAGAGCCTAACTTTTTCCATATCTCCACTGCGCTCAATGAGTTTTGTGAAATACCCCGGTGTGAAAATCTTTCCAAAGTCTATACCAAACAACGCACCATCTGCTGACGAGGGGAAGCTGGCCGCATCCTCAGATTCAGGAATGTACAGGACAGAACCGTTTTCGATTGCAGATTTCGCCTTTTTTGCGCCATCGTAGTAGAGGGAATATTCATCAAGGGTGTCTTTCACGACTTGCGGATATTTTTCGGAATTTCTGATGGACTCGTAACTTTCGGCAAGGCGACCGAAAGCGTCGGCGAACAGACTCTTCGACATGGCCATTTTTGATTCATCACGGACAGCAAGAGTTTTCGCCGTCACGCAATTGTTGATGATGTCGACAAGTTCCTCGTCTGTAGGTGCAGAGCTTATTTCGGCATACTTGAAATTCCCGCTCAAATCATACGAGGCCATAAAATTCAACAGCGCATCTATGCTTTCCAAAGCGGAAACAAGAACATTCATTTCCACCTTGCCAACTTCGAAGCTGTCCTCTCCAAGAATTTCCGTCAAGTTCAGCCGCTCTATGAATTGAGAATCCAACAAGGCAGTTCCACTTCCAATCGAGTCGACAACAGCCTTCACAGACTCGCTCTTTTTGTGAATCACAGACAAAAGCGTATCAACAGTGTCGTTGAAGCCGGATTCGTGATTTGCGACCGCATTCGCATAAAGAAGCCACCACCATGTGTCATACGTCTGCGCAGTTCCAAAAAGTGTATCATCGTAAAGGGAGTTGCCGTTTTTTGCCCAATCAGGAACAATCAAGCCGGGCAACGAAACGACTTCTTCAAGAACAGTTTTTTCATACCAATCAGCGTCGTATCTGTATGCGGCAACGGCCAGATTGCGGGCGTATTGGTTAACAAACTCATATTTACTGACCAGATAGTCGCCATCATTCGAAGGGGAGAAATCGATCAATCGAACACCTGAATCCGTCCAATCCCCATTACTGTATTTAAACGGACAGTATAATGTATTGGAAGAATAAGAATCAGAATCAGTTTCAGTGCCTGTCAATCGCACATAGTAACCGTCATCCGATTTCGTAACTGTACCATCAGACCAGCTATATTCATACAAATACCCCTCTACAACATTCATCGCTTCTTCTTCATAGGAAGTTCCTGAAATATCTGGATAGTAGTTGGATTCCCAAATCAAATAATCGCCATTATCGTCCAGTTGAACATCAGAAAGACGAATGGACGACCGTGACCAATCCCATTCCCCATCGCGCAAGACATAACGAGCATACGCTGTATAAGAATCGACATCGCCATCGACAGGGGTACCGGAAACACGAATACAATCTCCAGTTTCGCTTTTTTCAACTTTTATGGCCCAACGAGTCCCATAGAGAGGATATTCCTTAAGCCAATCTTTGCTGAACAGGGCATTGAGGGTCGCAGGATAATTTGCAGCGCCGAGTTTGTTTCTCATGATGTCTGCAATGTCCTTGTCGGTGCTTATTGTAGCGATTTCGGCAAGCGCATAGTAGATTTTGTTCTCATCGCTTGGATTCCGCTCATACGCTTTTTCAAATTTTTCGACAGCTGAATCATAATCGCCGTCGGAAATCGCATCATTCGCCTCAGTAACAAGCTCTTCAGAAGTTTTTCCATCATCAACCGACGAATCGTCGCCGTCGCTCCCAGAGCAGGCCATGAGGAACAATGCCGCCATAACTGCAAAAAGACTCAACATAAAACCAAATTTTTTCTTCATCGAATCCTCCTTGTCGACAAACGTCTTTTGTTTGAATCGACTTATGTCCACAAGAAGAGCATATCGATTTTTGTCTATTTCAACAAGTTGTCGTGGACAATAATCGATAGTGTAAGATATGTCATTTTGGAAGAATGTTGCGATTGAATTAGAATACAAAGGACTTGAGAGGAAGGATTTGTCGTACAAAAGCAATGTCCCCATGTCCACAATACACAAAGGAATGGAACGCGACAGCATTCCAAGCGCAGACACGGCCGTCCGAATCGCAAAGGTTTTGGAAGTTTCGCTTGAATATCTTCTCGACATGCCAGAAAATGAAGACACATTGCAAAAAAAGGAAGCTTTGGATATCCAAAAGGTGATGAAACTCTACAGAAAATACAATGTCATTTTAAATCAGCTAGAAAATTTATCAAAAAAGGAGCAAACAGCCGTAAAACAACTAGTCGACACGCTCTCAAAATGAAACAAACATCCGCCGAATAATCGTCGAGTGCAAAAAATCCCTCGTTACGCTCCTTATGTAGAGCAAGCGACGAGGACTTCTGCAAACTCAAGAAACTCCGCCTTCCGCGCCTCGCTCAAATCAACGTACTTTGCAAATTCCATATCTTTTCATTCTTTTTTCACATTTCCTCTTCATTTTCCTCATCTTCGTCTTCCTCTTCGTTTTCTATAGATGTGCCTTGATTTTACGAACACTAAAAAACGAGTTAAAGACTCTTTTTTCACTGCGGGACTCTGCGCAATGCTAAAAAAAAGGGGATGCCGTCAGGCATCCCCAATTCGTTTGATAATACAAACTGCTTGAAATTTTATGACAGTGAATCTATCGAAATGCACTCAGGCGCCGTGGTCGCGTCCTCGATTTTCGCGAACTGCTCCATGAGACGCTTCTGTTCGCCTGAAAGACGGGTCGGGACTTTCACGACGAGCTTCACGCGCAAGTCGCCCCTTGAAGACGAGTTCGGATACGGAACGCCCTCGCCCCTCAGAGAGAGCAGCTCTCCGTGCTGGGAACCTGCCGGAACCTTGAGCGGAACCTTCTTTCCGTCCAAAGTCGTTATGTTCAAAGTCGTTCCGAGCATCGCCTGGGCGCAGGTCAATGGAACGGCGCAGTACAGGTCGTTCTCGTGCCTCTCGAAATACTTGTGGGACTCCACATGGAGGAAGACGACCAAATCGCCGGGGTTCGCGCCGTTCTCTCCGACGTTGCCCATTCCGCGGAGAACCATTCTCCTTCCGTTCTCCACGCCGGCCGGAATCGTGAGAGTGATGTGCTTGAGGACGGTCTCGGAGCCTGTGCCTCGGCATTTCGTGCACGGCTTGTCGATTGAAGAGCCTGAACCGCGGCAGGTCGGACAAGTCTGCTGAATCGAGAAGAATCCTGATGAACGCCTCACCTGCCCCACTCCGCCGCAAGTCCTACAGGTGACTTTCTTTCCGTCCGGAGCCGCGCCAGAACCGTTGCAGGAAGAGCACTTCTCCTCGTGCTTGAACTTTATGTCGGCCTTGGTTCCGAAAACGGCTTCCTTGAACGAAATCGAAAGGTCGTACCTGAGCGAATCCCCCTGGACAGGGCCTGAGTAAGCCGAACGACCGCCGAAGCCGCCCCTTCCGTTCCCGAAAATCCTGTCGAAGATGTCGCCGAATCCGCTGCCGCTGAACAAGTCGCTGAAATCCTCGTACGCGTGGCTGTATCCGCCGCCGCCGCCCATTCCGTCGACGCCCTCGAATCCGTACTGGTCGTAGGCGGCCTTCTTCTGGTCGTCGGACAAGACTTCGTAGGCCTCCGTCGCTTCCTTGAATTTCTCCTCGGCTTCCTTGTCGCCCGGATTCTTGTCCGGATGATATTTTATTGCGAGTTTTCTGTAAGCCCTCTTTATGTCCTCTTTGCTCGCGCTCTTTTCCACGCCAAGCACTTCGTAGTAATCACGTTTGTTAGCCATTTTCTTCCCCAAAAAATTCACCCCTTCGTTCCATTGAAGGGGTGAATCTGCAATCTAAATGAAAGCAATATTAGTTGTCATGAACCTCGAACTGAGCGTCGTCGGTCTTTCCAGAGCCCGCGCTCTTGAAATTCTCGCCTGACGAACCAGCTCCGGCACCAGCGTCGGCTCCCGGCTGTGGGCCGGCTCCGGCTCCTGCCGCGCCCTGCTGCTTGTAGAGCTGCTCGGCAATCTTGTATGAAGCCTGCTTCAAAGCCTCAGTCTTCGCCTTGATGTCAGCGATGTCGCTTCCTTCGAGAGCCTTCTTCAATGCCGCCTTCGCGTCGTCGATGGCCTGCTTGTCGGCTCCTGAAATCTTGTCGCCAAGCTCGTTCACGCTCTTCTCAGTAGCGTTGATGAGGGAGTCGGCCTCGTTGCGCGCGTCCACAGCCTCCTTGGCCTTCTTGTCCTCGTCTGCGTGAGCCTCTGCGTCCTTGACCATCCTGTTGATTTCCTCCTCTGACAAACCAGAAGAAGAAGTAATCTGGATGTGTGTCTCTTTTCCAGTTCCCTTGTCCTGTGCGGAAACGTGGACGATACCGTTGGCATCGATGTCGAATGTGACCTCAATCTGTGGAACTCCGCGTGGAGCGGCAGGGATTCCCTCAAGGTTGAAGTTTCCGAGAGTCCTGTTGTCCTTCGCCATCGGGCGCTCGCCCTGGAGAACGTGGATTGTGACGGCTGTCTGGCCATCAGCGGCTGTAGAGAAGACCTGGCTCTTCTTTGTAGGAATCGTGGTGTTCTTCTCGATGAGTTTCGTGAACACGCCGCCCATAGTCTCGATACCGAGTGAAAGTGGAGTTACGTCGAGAAGGAGAACGTCCTTCACATCGCCCTTGATGACTCCGCCCTGAACAGCGGCACCGACAGCGACAGCCTCGTCAGGGTTGACGGACTTTGAGCCTTCCTTTCCGAAGATGGATTTTACGATTTCCTGAACTTTCGGCATTCTTGAAGAACCACCGACCAAGAGAACCTCGTCAATCTGGTCAGCTGTGATACCAGCGTCCTTCATTGCTGTGATACAAGGAGCCTTCGTGCGCTCGAACAAGTCGTCTGTCATCTGCTCGAACTGGGCGCGTGTCAAAGTCTTCTGCAAGTGCTTCGGGCCTGTAGCGTCGGCAGTGATGAACGGAAGGTTGATGTCGACTGAAGCCTGGTTCGAGAGAGAGATTTTAGCGTTCTCGGCCGCCTCGCGGAGTCTCTGCAAAGCCATTGAGTCGCCGCTCAAGTCGATTCCTGTGTCGGCCTTGAAGCCGTCGATGAGCCAGTTGACGACCTTGCGGTCCCAGTCGTCTCCACCCAAGTGGGTGTCGCCGTTTGTTGATTTTACCTCGAAAACGCCGTCGGCCAATTCAAGGATTGAAATATCGAATGTACCGCCGCCCAAATCGTAGACTGCGATTGTCTTCTCTTTCGACTGGTCCTTCTCGAAACCGAAAGCCAAAGCGGCCGCTGTCGGCTCGTTGATGATTCTCTTCACGTCGAGGCCCGCGATTTTTCCAGCGTCCTTTGTAGCCTGCCTCTGAGAGTCGTTGAAGTACGCAGGAACCGTGATGACGGCCTCTGTGACAGGCTCGCCAAGATAGTCCTCGGCAGTCTTCTTCATCTTCTGCAAGATGAAAGCGGAGATTTCCTGCGGAGAGAACTTCTTCAGCTCGCCGTTCTCTGTGACCTCAACGCGGACGTCCTGGCCGTTGTCAACGACAGTGTATGGAACGCGAGTGGCTTCTCCAGTCAATTCTGAATATCTGTGTCCGATGAAACGCTTGATAGAATAGACAGTGTTCTTCGGGTTCGTGACCATCTGGTTCTTTGCAGGAAGACCGACGATTCTCTCACCCTTGGCAGTGAATCCAACGATTGAAGGTGTTGTTCTTCCTCCCTCAGAATTCTGGATAACCACAGGCTTTCCATTTTCCATTACAGAAACACAAGAGTTTGTTGTTCCCAAATCGATACCGATAATCTTTCCCATTTTATTGTCTCCTTAAAATATTCACTTAACTATTGATTGCAAGACTGGACGAAAACGCCCAATCGATTTTTACAGTTTCATCAGGCCTTCGGCTTCACGACCATGACCTTCGCGTGCCGGATTACCTTGTCCTTGAGCTTGTAGCCCTTGAGGTAGACAGCCGCGAGCTGCTCCTCCTGAACGTCGCCCTCCTGCATTCCAATCGCCTCGTGGATGTCCGGGTCGAAAGCGTCGCCCACGGCTCCGTAGCCCACAAGGTTGTACTTGCTCTCAAGCATACTCACGAGGGAGCTGTTTATCATCTTCACGCCGTCGGCGATTGTCTTCGGGTCTGTCGCGGTGGCGGCGGACTCCACAGTCCTGTCGAAGTTGTCCAGGCTCTCAAGCAAGTCGGAAAGAAGGCTTGAGTTGGCGTATGCCACCGCGTCCTCTTTCTGCTGCATCATCCTTTTCCGCCAGTTCTCGTTCTCGGCGGCCTTGTAGAGGGCTTCCTTCTTGGAATCCTCAATCTGCTTCTTCAAATCCTCGACCTCTTTCTCAAGGCGGGAGATTTTCTCTTCGGCAGTCTCTTCTTTTTTCTCCTCAGTCTCAGCCGATTCGGTTGTTTCCTCGGTCTGACTCTCAGTTTTTCCACTATTCTCAGCCTGATTCTCAGCGTTCTCGTTCTGATTCTCAGTCTGTTCTGTTTCTTTTGCTGTCTCTTCGCTCATATCCCGCTTCCTGATTTTCTTTTGTTACTTTGAAAATACTAATTGCAAATAAAATTCGTCAACATTTTTTTTCAATAAATTTCACTCGAACCAGTAACCTTCCACGGGATACAGATTTTGCCCGGAAAGAACCTTGCAGGCATCTTGGTAGCCGAGCTCAATCAGGTAGTTCACCTTTTCCTGGGAAAAATCGACCATCGCGCCCCAGGAGCCTATGTCCTCGGACGGGAAAATGTCGACAACCCTGCCGTCCGGGTAATCGTCTGAAAGCTTCGAGTCCTGCCCAAGATGGACGACAAAAACCGTGGAAAGGTCCGCGCTGATTTTTTCGTTGTCCAAAAGCGGGGAAATCGGCACGTTGTCGGCGACTCCTCCGTCCACATGCCTGTATCCGTCCTTCAGCTCTATCGAGTTTGTGAGGAGGGGAACCGCGGAAGTCGCAAGCATCATCTTCTTTATCTCTTCCAAATCAGGTTCCTCGTTCAAGAGAAAGCGGTGGGCGTAGTCGAATCCCAAAATCTTTGTCAAAAACTTTCCGAGCAGGAACCTCGCCCTCGTGGTCGTGACGAACACTTTCGGATAGGGATTCTTCTGCATCTTCGACAAGTCGGCCTGGTTTATGATGCGCTCAAGCCCCTTTTGGTCGATGACTTCGTAGGTGTTGTTCCAAAGCTCCTCCGGCACGAAAACCTGCCAGAAGCCCACCACGCGGTCCACGCACTCGCTCGCGAAAAGCCCGGCGTTCAAGCCGCCAACGCTGGTTCCAGACATGTAAGTGACTTTCTGCGCGACACCGTATTCCACGAAAGCCTTCCAGACTCCGACCTCGTACGCGCCCTTGCCGCCGCCGCCCGCGAGGACAAGCCCAAGCTCCTGCGACGAAAGCGAGGAAAGCGGAAAAAGAGAAAGAAGAAAAGAAAACAAAAGCGGAAGGAACTTTCTCATTTCCAGTAGTCCACGAATTTTGAATAGACAAGGCCGTCCGAATCAAGGTCGTCGAAGATGTCGGAATTCATCCTGAAACTGCCCTTCTCCTTGAGGTTCCCCTTGTTCGAGATTTGGAAGAACGAAACGTTCCTCTCCACAATGAAGGCCGGAATGAGCCATTCCCTTCTCGAATTGATTCTGGAGATTTTTCCGAACAGGTCCTTCTCGCAGGAGAATTTGTAGCCGGTCTGGGTTCCGTTGGAATCTGAGAGCGGATAGTTTTTTCCGTAGATTTCGTTCACATAGGAGAATTTTTTCGCCCACAGGTCGTCTATCGAAGTGAAGTGGTATTTCGCGCAGTCCTCCCATTTTCCGGTGTCGTCCTCGGTGGGATAGGCGCAGCGGAGGTAGACTTTTCCGTTCAATTCAAACGGATACTCGTACAAACTGCCGTCGGAAGCCTTCCACGAACCGGTCAAATCAGCTATGGAAGCCGCCTTCCGCCAGATTTCGGCGGTCTCCTCTTTTTTTGCGCCGTCCGAAGAATTTCCAGCAGCATTGTCCACAGGCTCCACGGAAGACGAAGCGCAGGAGAAAAAAGAGAAGGAAGCGGCGAAAACCAAAGTCAAAAGCAAAGGCACTAACGAAACAAAAGAATTTTTCTTCAAAATCGAAAACACGGCAAAACCTCGCATCAGCAATATTTGTAGTCAGGCCCCTCGTCGCCCATGAAGATTTTAACATGGCTGTTTTCCTGAATGGAATTCTCGAAGAATTTCTGGATTTCCATCGCGCCGTAGCCCAAAAGCTCGTCGGGGTTGTAGGAAAGCTCCACCACAGACTCCTCGCCCTCTCCGTAGCAGCGGGAAAGCGCGCCGTTCAACCTGACGATGTTGGAGACCACCTCGAAAAGCTCCGCCCTGCCCTTCTCCTCGTACTTGAACTTGAGGAATTCCAGCTGCATCCTCTCGATTTCCGAATGCTTGGCCTCGGAAGGCTTCCATCCGGTCTTGAGTCCGCAGTTGTTGATTTCCTGCCATTCGGAAAAGTCCTGGAAGAATTTGCTAGGCGGCATCTTGAGCGGCTTCAACACAGCCAAAAACCAAGTGACGCTCCGTCCGTAACTGTAGAAGGTCTCCACGGCGTTCGCAATTTCGGAGCATTTTCTGATGTCCTGCGTGGAGAACGTGGCCGTGGGCGCGCCGCCGCCAGAAACGAGCTGAGGAAAGTAGACGTGGTTCGGGTAGAGCGAAAGGGCGAAGTCCAGACGGTCGCGGAAGAGCTTCACCGAATCGCCGCCCTTCAAGGCGAAATCCATGTCGAAGCCGAAGACGAGGGCTATGTTGTTCAGAGTCTGCGCCCGCTTTGAAAAGAATTTCTTGTCGAAGAGGTAGGAGCCGTTTTTCGACTCGCCGGAAAATTCAATGTTCAGCGAACAGTAGATTTGGGAAAGAGAAGAGCACACGTCCAAATCAAGCACGTCGGCCTTGACGGTCAAATTGAGGAAGCCGTCCGGATTCTTTTTCGAAAAATCCCTTATGTACTTGAGGAGGTTTCCCTTGTGCGAAGTGATTTTGCTGTCGTTCAGAAAAGTCTCGTTGAATTGCTCCATTTTCCACCTTGTTTTTCTATGAAAAGATACAAAAAAACTGCCCGAAAAAAATCGGACAGTTCGCAAAAGTAAACCGCTTTTTTACAAAAGGTTGATTCCGTGCTTCTTGCACTCGGCCCTGTCCTCTTCGGACCACATCGAGACCTGAATCTCGCCGATGTGGGCCTTCCTCAAAAAGAACATGCAGAGGCGGCTCTGTCCGATTCCGCCACCCATCGTGAGGGCGAGTTTTCCCGCGAGCAAATCCTTGTGGAACGGAAGCTTCTCCCTGTCGAGGCAGCCGCGCTCCTCAAGCTGCAAGTGCAGGCTCTCCGGGTTCACGCGGATTCCCATCGAAGAAATCTCGAACGAGTTCTGGAGGACAGGATTCCAGACGAGCAGGTCTCCGTTCAAGCCCCTGTGGCCGTCGCCCGTCTCGCTGATCCAGTCGTCGTAGTCGGGCGAACGTCCGTCGTGGATTGTGCCGTCCGGCAGTTTCCCGCCGATGCCGATGATGAAGACCGCGCCGTACTTCCTGCACACCTCGAATTCACGCTGCTTCGGCGTGAGTTCAGGATATTTTCTCTGCAAATCGTCGGCGTATATGAAAGTGATTTTCTGTGGAAGGAAAGGCTTGATTTTGTCCCATCTGTCGTAAATGAAGAATTCAAGGCGTTTCAGACATCTGTAGATTTTCTCGACGATTTCCTTCAAGTGCATCACTGTCCTGTCGTTCTCGTCGATTGCCATCTCCCAGTCCCACTGGTCGACGTAGAGCGAGTGGATGTTGTCCAGCTCCTCGTCGGGACGGATGGCGTTCATGTCAGTGTAGATTCCGAAGTCCGGCATGAGCCCCATCTTCGTGACCTTGACGCGCTTCCATTTGGCGAGGGAGTGCACGATTTCCATTCCCTGTCCGTTCAAATCCTTTACGTTAAAAGAAACCGGCACTTCAACGCCGTTCAAATTGTCGTTCAAACCTGTTCCGCTCGGAACAAAAAGAGGAGCCGTGACCCTCGTCAGATTCAATTCGGTCGAAAGCTCATTCTGGAAGAATTCTTTGACCATCGTAATGGCATGCTCGGTCTCTCTTTCGCCGAGGATGCTTTCATAAATGTCTGGAATGTAAAGTTTACTCATAGTTTTCCTCTGTAACCACTATTTTCCTAGTCTAATTCTTTTGGGTCGTTTTTACAATTGACCAATTTTTTGGGGAGAAAAGAGACCGCCAAAGTGATAGAATCGATTGAAATTCTACTAGGTCGAATGTCGAGTTTTCACAGTGCAATGGCAGAAACGAGCGGAAGCGGGGTTCCGTCAACAAAAACACTCAGCCACCGCGGAGCGGTACTGCCGTTTTTGTTGGCGGGTTCCCGCTGGGAGCTTGTTTCTGCAACTA
>JAGBIY010000003.1 GCA_017934745.1 Treponema sp.
AAATGGCCGAAACGAGCGGAAGCGGGGTTCCACAGTCGAATACAATCAGCCACCGCAAAGCGGTACTGCCGTATTCGGCTGTGGGTTCCCGCTGGGAGCGCGTTTCGGCAACTACGGTATGCATAAACTCGACATTCGACCTACAAGGCATGAGGAGTGATGAATGAACCATGAACTTTTGAAGCAGGTCATTTTCGACCAGCACAGTTTCATACGCAATTTTGAAATAGTCGACAGAAAATGCAATTTCGACCTTGACGCAAACTATGTCGTTGTTGGCTTGCGGAGAGCAGGAAAAACAACAATCCTATACAAGCTCGTGCAGGAGCTTATAGCAAGCGGAGTCGACTGGAAGCAAATAATATACATCAATTTTGAAGACGAACGCCTTGATGAATTCACAATGGCGGACTTCAATGACATTCTCTCCGTTCAGGCGGAACTTTCTGACAAAGAAGGCTGGTTCTTTTTGGACGAAGTACAGAACGTTCTTGGCTGGGAAAAATTCGCGCGGCGGCTCGCAGACTTCAAAGAGCACGCGTTCATAACAGGAAGCAACGCAAAAATGCTTTCGAGCGAGATTGAGGAGCGGTTGGGAGGCCGCTACCTCACAAAGTACATCACTCCCTACAATTTCGCGGAATTTCTCACCGCAAAGAATGTGGATTTTTCAGAACCCGCCACTCTCGCGACAAAAGAAAGCGGAAAAATCAGGGCTGCCGTCGAGGAGTATTTCTACTACGGAGGATTTCCCGAAAGCCTCAACCGTTTGGACAAGAGGGGCTATGTCTCAAGCATCTACCAAAAAATTCTCTTGGGCGACATCGCCACACGGAACAACATCCGAAATCCGAACGCACTGAGAATCATGATGAAAAAGATTGCGGAAGCCGTAAAAGACGAGCTTTCATACACAAAACTGCACAACATACTCAAGACAATCGGCGTGCCTGTGAGCAAAGATTCCGTAATCGACTATATCCGCTACGCAAAAGAAAGCTATCTCATTTTCGCCGTCAAAAATTATTTTTCAAAGTTCGTGGAAAAAGAGACCACCTCAAAGTATTATTACAACGACAACGGACTCATAAACCTTTTTTTGACAAAGGAAGAGCCTCGACTTTTGGAAAACCTCGTCGCGCTCACCTTGAAAAACCGCTACAAAGAGGGCTTGTATTACTTGAAATCCCAGAATCTCGATGTCGATTTCTTTGTCGAACAGGAAGGGCTTGCCGTGCAGGTGGCATATTCCGTCTCAAACATCTCTTCGACCAGAGAAACGGACTCTTTAATCCAAGCCGCAAAATCCGTAAAAGAAGCGAAACGTTTTTTGATTGTCACCTACGAGGAAGAAAAAGTGATTGAACTCGCCGGAATCACAATCGAAGTCCGCCCGCTCTGGAAATGGCTCTTGGAACGCTGAAACGAGCGAAGTCCTCTTAGAGAAATGCGGCAATGCACATCGCGCCACGCAAAAAAAGCCCGGCAGGAAATTTCCCGTCGGGATTGAGAATCATCGCTTTTTTTAGCGGATTTGCTTTGCTACAATCTTGCTCTAGTTAGCCGAGTAGTTTTTAACAAAAGTAAGCTCCTCTTTCTGGTTGTAGAGATACTCTCCGTTGTAATACATGGCACCTGTAAAAGTCTCACCTTCGTATGTACAAGACATTGTTATAAGTCCCGCATTGTTTGTAAAGGTGAAGGACATTGAATCACCATCAGTAAAATTAATGATTCCTGTTCCGTCAGAGTTTAATGTATATTTGCATTCATCGCCGTCATCGAATGTCGCAAAAAGACCGCTTCCGCTGGTGCGTGTAGCTTTCTGAGAACGATAAATCTTGTTGTTACAGCTGATGAATAGATAATCCTTTTCTTTGTTTAGAAGGTCAGTAAGTGATGAGTCTGACTTATAACACTTTCCGTCGGTAAATGTGAGATAGCGTATTTCGTCGTCGTCGTCGTAGCTGAAAACTTTGTTGTTGAGTGTGTCGCTGTCATAGGCAAGCTCTGTCACTGAAGCTGTTGCTTCAGAAACTGTGCTGCCTGAAGAACCGGAACCGCTGCTGCCTGAACCAGACTCGCTTGAACCCGAACCGCTGCTGCCTGAGCCAGACTCGCTTGAGCCAGAGCCGCTGCTGCCTGAACCAGACTCGCTTGAGCCAGAGCCGCTGCTGCCTGAACCAGACTCGCTTGAGCCAGAGCTGCTGCTACCTGATCCAGAACCATTTGCGTCCGAACTTGAGTTTGAGCTATTAGTGTCGTCATCGTCCGAGCATGAAACAAACGAGACCGAGCCAGCAACGAGCATCGCCGAAGCGAGCAAACCGAAAATTGTTCGTGAAAACTTTTTCACAATGAACTCCTTTGACTGCCATTTTTTGCAGTCAGATTTTTGATATAAAAAAATCCGTGTGAATTTGCGCCTTGAAGAACACAAATCCCGCACGGATGTTTTTTGAGAAAATTAGTTATGTCAGAAAGATTTTTTAGCGACCTACTGCGCGAATCTACGCGAGTTTGCTGTCGCAAACTCGTAAGCTCGCGACAGCGAGCGACAATCTGCGAATCTGCGAATCTGCGAATCTGCGAATCTGCGAATTATACAAGCCGAGACTTGCATGTCAAGTGTTTTTGAAGAGAAATTGAACTTTTTTGCAGATGATTCAAAATTCATAAGAGTATTATAAGATACCTCTTAACATTTGTAAATAACAAGCTAATTTTATTGTCACAAGCCAGCTCTTTCTCCTGTTTTTCATTGTAAAACGCAGAATTGAACCTTAAAATAAATATTGAGGACATCGAATTTTTCAAGGCGAGGAGGCATTATGAAAAAAGCGGCGGCGGTAGTTCTTTTCTTTTCATTGTTTTCGGGACTTTTTTCGGCCACTATGGAAAGCAGGGTCAGGGCGGTTCCGAAACAGATTGCGGAAAACGTCAAGGCGGAACCGGAGCAGAACATCCAGTCTCTCGTCGATTTCCTGGTGAAGGGAGCCAGCGGAACAGGCGCGAAAGTGAAGGTCCTGCACGACTGGATTTGCGACAACATAGAATACGACACGGGAATCTTCACGGGAACGGCCGGAAAACAGGGATACGCCGACGTGCTCAAAAGCGGAAAGGCTGTCTGCGCCGGATACACGAACCTGATGACGAAGATGTGCCGGCTCGCAGGAATAGAAGCGATTGGAATAGAGGGGCACTCAAAGGGCTTCGCCTACATGGGCTACCTGGAAGACGAGCCGAACCACGCCTGGAACGCAATCAAAATCGGGAACAGATGGCAGCTCGTGGACGTGACGTGGGACGCCGGATTCGTGGACTACAAGACATACATCAAGCACTACTCGACGGAATGGCTCTATAGGACGCCGGAGCAGTTCATCTACTCGCATCTTCCGGTCAAGGACGAACACCAGTACCTTTCAAAAATCAAGACGAAAGAGGAATTCGTGAAGGAGCCTTACGTTCCCGGAAAATTCTTCGAGTACGGATTCTCTTTCGGAAAGAATGCGCCCGACTACACGAACAAAATAAAGGAAGCCGCAAAGTTCGACTTCAAGATTTCAAAGAGCGCAGTGGCGGCCAACAGCTACCTTTTCGACCGCGAAAGCGGAACCGTGAGGAACGCAGTCTGGATGGAAAAGAACGGGCAGGTCTTCTCGACGATGGTGGACATTCCCAGCGCGAAAAAGCACATCGCATACGTCATGGCGAAAAACACGGGAAGCTCAAGCATAACGGCGTTCTGCCCGACCGACGAGTTCAAGGGAAGGATAGAGGGACAGGCCCGCGCGCTTCTTGGGCAGAAGAAAATCACTGAGAAGGAGCTGGAGTTTTTCCTCGGCTCATACTTCGAAGTCGAGGAGAACAGGCTCTGCTACTACAGGGAAGATTTGTTCGACAGGCAGCGGAACAGCGCGGTCTTGAAGGTCTTGAAGCTTTTGGGGGAGGACACGAGCTACGAGGAAGTCATCTCGTTCGAAGTCGTCCCCGACGAGGGCTACGAAGGCTTCGGAGCGGACTCTCCAAGGTTCCCGACCGCGTACAAGACCTACCTCGAAAGCTCCAACATCAGAATCATCTCGCCGCTCAAAGGCCGCCTCGAAAAAGGCGCAAGCCAGAAGTTCGAAATCGACGCAAAATCGTTCTCGTCGCTCGCAATCGTCATGAACGGCGAACTACAGGCGGAGCTGAAGAAGAACGCTAAGGGCATATTCGAAGCCGAATTCACAATCCCGGACTCGGCCGACAAAATCGGAATCTACGCGTCAAAGGACAAGAGCAACTACGCAGGCCTCTTCACATACGAAGTCCGCTGACGTAAGCCGCATTCGCTGCGCTCCACGCAAAAAAACGCTCCGGCAGGGGAACGGGGAGTTCCGAGGAGCCGAAGCGGGTGTGGAATCATTGAAAACTATTTTATCTGCAAAAAATCCACTGGCGAAATGGTTTTTACGGGAGAATTTTTGAAACCATTTTCCTTATCTCTGGTGATTATGTAATCAAGATTCAATTTTTCCGCACATGTCATTTGAAGAGCATCCTCCAAATCATTCCAATCGCCATTGTCTAGAAATGAAAGGAAATCATTTTTCCCTTCCGAAATTATTGTAAAAAAATTGCAAAAAAGCTTTATCACATTTTTCCTATCTTCCAATGAATGCGATTTTCGTGTAATAAAGAAAACATCCGAAATCGAATGAGCCGTCACAAAACCATTGTGGACGTTTCCAATGCACTGCTGAAAAATCTGATTCGCATCATCAAAAAATGGCTGTCTCTTTTGAATGACATCAAGAATGATATTCGTGTCTATCAAAACATTCATTTATCGACTCCGTATTTTTCCGCGAAGTATTCTGTTTTTGCGTCTTCCAAAGAAATTGACTCAGGAACGCAGCCCGCGATTTTCTCCAGCAAGTCCAAGCCTTCTTGAACCGAGCGTTTTTTTTCGTTTTTCTTTTCAGACTTCACGACATCGATTTTGTACTCAAGCAAATCAAAGAAATTCAGAACATCAGCAAAAAATTCCTGAGGAATTGCCTTCAACCGGCTTTCCAATTTTTCGTAAGAGATATAAGCGTTTTGTGCACCTGTTTTTTTATACGGGATATCAAGCATAATTTTCTCCGTCGCAATTTTAACATGAAGAAAAAATATGTTCGAGAAAAAACGCTCCGGCAGGGGAACGGGGAGTTCCGAGGTGCCGAAGCGTTTTGAAGAAGTGTGATATGTCTATTTATGTATCTGACTCAACAGCCTTCTATATTTGTTGACGGCGGCGTTAAGCTTTTTCTCCAGCAGTGCGGTGTTTGGAATCACGCGTTTGTCATCGGACACCGTTATGTAGAATATATTTTCGCCATAATTGCTCAGACCATTTTGCAAAAGGAATTCCTCATGTCCATACCACTTTGAAAAAGTAAGAAAAACGCCACTTTGATTGAAATAACAGTTTTCAAACTGTGAATAGCCGACATTAATATCAATCGATATACAAGTTTCAAACTCAACAAACGAATCAGTGTACGGTACGTCTCCGTCAATGCTGTAACTGCCATTATGAATAGAAATATGAACCATAGCCAACTCCTAAAGTCCCAAAGCGAACCGGAACGCATTCAGCCCCTGCATTTCGCAATTACGTCTGTCGCAATAGCGGAAAAACTCCGTCCATGTTGTTTTCTTGACAGAAGCAGGTATAGCCCCCATATCGGTGTAGTTTGCAGGAACGATAAACAAATCTCTAGTATACGGACTCTTCTCCGACTCTGTTAATGGAGCATCATTTATCTTTACCTCAATCTTGATGCCCGCACCATTATTCAAGTGGATAACCAAATCGGGTATTGTCGCCCCATAGTTTTCTTGAGTAGAAACATAGGCAACGTCTTTATGGGAACAACCAAACGGCTTTAAAAGGAAATCATATGCGACTTCCTAGTCACTTCAGAAAGTTCTCCATGAAAAACTTCACCTACAGCATCATCAGTGTCCACAAATGAACTGTTTGAATATTTGTCTTGGTACAACGAAAAGAGAATTAAGGTCAAATTAAAAGGACTGACTCCTTTACAATTCAGGAATCAGTCCTTAAAATCTGCCTTGTTAAAGTGGCCAACAATTGGGGTGCACTTCAAAAGTATTGATTATTACCAGCATGATTTCCGTGTTGGAGAACATGATATTGCCGTGAATTTGGAACCCCAAGAACAGTCTGCTGCTGCCAGTCTCTCTGCTTTTGCTTCTGCTTCTGAAGAACTGGTTGCTATAACCTTGTACGATTTTGAACCACCGTTGCTTCCATCTTCTTTTGTTATTTTAACAGTAACGGTATACTCTTGTTCTGTAAACTGAGCAATCAAAACCATTTCACCTGATGCAAGCGGAGACAATTTTTCAGTTGCAAAAACTCCGCCCACGACTGTCGCCATAACAGTAAGTGCCAAAAGTATTTTTTTCATAAAAAACTCCTTGCCATTTTTACCTCTTGGCTGAGGGTAATTTACATTTCCAACATCCTTGTAAATACAATCTACTGTACATTACGAGGAACAGTGATTGCGTCCCCAGGGATGCGGACTTTTGCATTTATGTTGTGGCAGATGCCTTCCATATTTTCAAAAAGAACAGAATGATTAACATTCATTTCATCAAGGAACTTCTGCATATAGAGTAAAGTTTCATTGTTATATTCGATTTATGAAGTCAGAAATTTTTAGTTTTGTAACAACCCAAAGTGCCAAAACAGAAAGCGCAATTAATGCGATAAGCACCAAAATTTCAACAAAGTCTTTAAATGCCATAAACAAATCTCCTTGTACACGGCTTATCGCAGCTCACTTTTTCGCAAAACGAATGAAATTCTGACTTACGAAAATCGAGTTTGGAAAATTCAATCCTCATTTTTCCAAATATTATGCTCATCGAACATAATATTTTATGCTTAACAAAACCCTAACATAACATTTTATGTCGGTCAATCAAGACTGCTCCAAATTTTACTATGATGGCAGGCATGGGTTTCGGTGAAAATTTGCACAATGAGCTTGTGTTTCAGAATATTCAGATAAAAGAGTTGTCGGTTCGGACAGGAATAAAGAAAAGCACCCTTGACAAGTATCTTTCCGGCAACAAATCCCAACCGAATGTTGAAAATGCAGTGAAAATCGCGGAGACGCTGGGAGTTTCCGTCGAATACCTCGTGAAAGGCGTGTGCGTCTCCGAAGCGACGAGGGGCTGCGAGCTTTCGAGCGAGAACAGGACGCTCATGGAGCAGTACAACAGGCTCACGGAATTCAACAAGCAGACGATTCAGGAACTCACGCAGTCGCTGCTCAGGCGGCAGTGAGTGGGCAAAAACGATTCACGAACTGACTTCCCATTCGGCGATATTGCGCTCGGAGCTTGAGAAATTAACACCAATCTTGAACAGAGTACGGTTGTCGGCGGAATACGGCTTTGCGTAGCCCTGCTCTTCAATTTGCTTTAGGGCCATTTTTGCAGGAACATCACGCTTGAATTCGAAAATATAGACATAATCAGCTGTTTCAAGAATGCAGTCTGCCCTACCTTTTGCCGAGTGAACTTCCGTGCGTGCATACTTGCCCATCATGGTGAGGGCCATGAAAATCACATTCTGAAAATTCTGCTCCGTAATGGAATCGCTTTCCTTTCCTGCCGAATACGGCAAAATCGCAAACAGAGATACGAACCACTTCTTCATTCCGTCTGTATTGCCTGCCTCAACCGCGTCGTCAAGCAAATCGATATTGAAGGGATTCGCTTTGTGCTCGACATGGAGAAAACTTGGAGCAAGGGAATTCAAAAAACCGTACCTGACTTCGGCATTCGGGAAAGCAAGCGTGAAAGAACGCTGCCTCTGGTTCCACCCTTTTATTGTCAGATAGCCGGACTGATAGAAGAGAGGAATCAGATTCAAATTCTCGGGTCTATAATCCTTCAGTTCGTTTTCGTTTGCCTTAACCTCCGATGCGAGACTCCTGATGTCATAATTTGAATCGTTCAATTTGCTTATCAAAAAAGTCGGCGTCGCGCTCTCAAACCAGTAGCTTCCAAAATCATTCTCATCGAAACAATGGAACAGGCTGAACGGATTATACATTCCATCGCCAGACTTTGAAAAATGATACCCGTCATACATACGCCTCAGCTCATCGCGAACTTTTTGCTCGGAACTTCCTGAAACAGAGGCAAGCCGTTTCACATATGGAAAAAACTCACCCTCTATTTCCGAATCGGATATTCCGCAAATGTTGTTGTATCTTTCGTTCAAGGAAATATCCGTCAACTGGTTCAAATCGCTGAAGATGCTCACTTTGCTGAATTTTGTCACGCCGGTGAACATGCAGAATCGCAGGTATGCATCCATTTTTTTCAAGACACCGAAAACGCCCTTGAAAACAGCCCTGTTTTTTTCCTCGATTTCGGCATTGTCGTTCATCGTGTCAAGAAGCGGCTTGTCATACTCGTCGACAAGGACAACCACCCGTCTTCCCGTTTTCTCGCTGGCGGCTTTTATCACGTTCTCAAAGCGGACTGCGGCTGTCTCGGAAATCCAATCGCAGCCATATTCTTTTTCCCAAGTCCGCAGATGATTTTCGATTATGTCGTTCAGACCGTTTTCTTCGCTGTAATTTTGACCGTTGAAATCGAAGTAAAGAACAGGGTATTCAATCCAGTCTTTTTCAAGTCCGTCAATCGCAAGACCTGCGAACAAATTTCTGAATCCAAGAAAATAATATTTTATGGTCGAAAGAAGAAGGCTTTTTCCGAAACGCCGGGGGCGGCTCAAGAAAACTGCGGAATTGGAATGAGTCAAATCATAAACAAGGCTTGTCTTATCCGCGTAAAGTTTGTTCTCTTCGCGGAGTTTCTTAAAATCCTGCACGCCAAGCGGCAACTGCTGCAATTCTTCCATGATGAAAATTATAGCAAAAAGAACGCTTCGGAAGCGGAAAAAAGCTGATTCCGTTCCGAAGCGTTCTTCATTCATGCAAACTTTAGTAAATCATCGTTCCGATACCGCGGTCGCTGAACATCTCGATGAGGAGCGAATGCGGAACACGGCCGTCGATGATGTGAGTTCGCGGGACACCGCCCTCGCGCGCCATCATGCAGCATTCGATTTTTGGAATCATGCCGCCGGCAATCGTTCCGTCGTCGAAGTACTTCTGCACCTCGTCGATTTTGATTCGCTGAATCAGGCTGTACGGGTCGTTCACGTCCTTCAAGACGCCGGGTACGTTCGTGAGCTGCACGAATTTCTCGGCCTTGAGGGCGACAGCAATCTTGGCGGCGGCGGTGTCGGCGTTGATGTTGTAGCGGTTCGTGTCGCCGTTCTCGCCCAAAGCCACTGTCGAGATTACAGGAATGAAGCCCGTGTCCAAAAGGGACTGGACGATTTCTGGGTGAACTTCCGTCACCTCGCCCACGAAGCCCAAATCCGCTCCGTCCTTGTCGATTTTCTTTGCGCGGAGGAGACCCGAATCCACGCCCGAAAGTCCGACGGCTTTTCCGCCCTCCTGCAGAAGAATTCCGACGATGTCCTTGTTGAGCTTTCCGGTCAAAACCATCTGCACGATTTCCATCGTCTCGGAATCGGTGTAGCGGAGCCCGTTCACGAATTTCGATTCCTTCCCCACCCTGTCGAGCATCTTGTTGATTTCAGGACCGCCGCCGTGCACGAGCACTACCTTGATTCCGATAGTGTTCAACAAAACGATGTCCTTCATCACAGCAGATTTCAAATCCTCGTTGAGCATAGCGTTCCCGCCGTACTTCACGACGACAGTCTTCCCAACCCAATGCCTGAAATACGGCAACGCCTGAACCAAAACCTCCGACCAATGATCGTTGTCAAGCCTTATATCATCCATAAAAAAACACCCCTATTCTTATAAAAAAACAACCTCTAAACTTGCAAGTCGATTTTTAGAGAAAAGATAGAAACATGCGGAAGCGGGGTTCCTGTTCAAAAAACACTAAACATCGCAAGCGATGTTAACGCCACCGCAAAGCGGTACAGCCGTTTTGGGCAAGACTGCGCAAGCAGGCTGCGGTTCCCGCTGGGAGCATGTTTCTAAAACTTCGATATGCAAATTCTTGCACGTTTACGTTCTATAGTCGCCGTTGATTTTCACATAGTCATACGTGAGGTCGCACCCCCACGCCGTTCCCTTGGCTGAACCGTCCTCAAGCTCCACGAGGATGTCCACGGCCTCTTCCAGAAGAATCTTCTTCGCCAAATCCTCGTCGAAGTCGAGCGGAACTCCGTGGTCGAAGACCTTGATTGACTTCTCGTCGCCGCCGTTCTGCTTTCCGTTCTCGAAATACCGCTTCGAACCGGCTCTCGAAAGGAACGAGACAGAAGTCTTCTCCGGCGTGAAGAAATAGCCTGAATAGCCCATCGCGTCGAGGATTCTGCCCCAGTTCGCGTCTGCACCGAAGAAAGCGGCCTTCACGAGGTTCGAGCAGATGACGGCCTTCGCCAAGCCGCGCGCGTTCTCCACGGTGTCGGCTCCAACGACATTGCAGGTTACGAGCCTTGTGGCTCCCTCTCCGTCAGCGGCGATTTTCATGGCCATCTGCGTGTTCAGCGTGTTCAACGCTTCAACGAATTCGTCGAAGGCAGCGCCCTCGGAAGTGATTTCTGCGTTTCCGGCCTTTCCGTTCGCCAAGATGAGCAGGGTGTCGTTCGTGGACGTGTCGCCGTCGACTGAGACGCAGTTGTAAGTTCCGGCGACGCTGATTCTCAAAGCCTTCTCAAGCATCTCAGAGGAAATCGCGGCGTCCGTCGTGACAACTGAGAGCATCGTTCCGAGGTTGATGTGAATCATGCCGGAACCTTTCGCCATCGTACCCATCTTCACTTTCTTTCCGCCGATTACAGTCTCAAGGGCGACTTCCTTGTACTTGGTGTCTGTGGTCATGATTGCCTGGCGCGCCTCAACGTTTCCAGTCTTTGAAAGCTTCGCCACAGACTCGTCCAAGCCGTCTAGGATTTTCTGGACTGGAAGCTGCTGGCCGATTACGCCCGTGGAACAGACGAGGACATCGTTCTCGGAAACCTTGAGCTTCTCCGAAACAGCCTTCGCCTCTTTTTTCGCGTTCTCGTAGCCCTCGCTGCCAGTGCAAGCGTTCGCGTTTCCAGAGTTCATGATGACGGCCTGCGCCTTTCCGTTCTCAATCTGCTTCTTCGTGAACTTGACGCACTCGGCCTTCACGCGGTTCTGTGTGAAAACTCCAGCCGCGTTGCAGATTGTGTCGCTATAGATAAGAGCGGTGTCGTAAGTCGTCCTGCTCGCCTTGATTTTGTTCAAAACTCCACTGGCAGTGAAGCCTTCCGCCGCGGCAACGCCGCCATCGATGAATGAAAACTGCACGATATTCACCTCGTTTAAAAATATGGAAAAAATTATAGGAAATTAAAAAGCCATGCACAATATTAGAAATGCCCTGGAATTTTTACGCCCACGGGCAAACCTACTCTTCCACAGGCTTGTTGTCGTTCCTGTGGTTGTTGGAGACGGAATCGAAAAACGCGTTCTTCTTGGAATTCTTCTTGGTGTTCCTGAAAGCGTTCTTGTTGTTGAGCACGGAATCCTCGACTTCGCCGGTTTTTCTCATCGAAGAGACAACTGTCTGGCCAGGGGCGGTCATCTGCTGGTAGTTCCAGAAGTACCTGTCCGGCCGGTTCACACTGAACTTGAAGACGACCCCGGAAAGAATCAGAAAGAGAAGCAAGGCAAAAGCGCACAAGGCAAGGGAAATTCTCCTTGCGTATTTCATGACGACATCGCTATCGATTGTTATCGTGATTTTCATATTTCCTCCAATATAATAATCGTTTGATAATCATCAATTATTAATCAATAATTAGCGCATGTTTCCACCATTTCCACAAGAAAAAGCAGAGAAAATCTGCGAAGAATTGAAAAGAAGAATCGAATCGGGAGAAATCGGAATCGAGCAGGTCACGAAAGAGAGCGAAGAGCGCAAAAACCAGGGCTTGATGATTGGCGCACTCGTCTGCCTCGACCAAAACGGAAGGGAAATCTCCATCGTCACGAATTCGGGCATAAGCAAGCGGCTGAAAATCGACGGAAGCCTCCCCTTCACCTACGCTCCGCCAATCGTTTCTCCAAGCGAAATCGAAAAGGCGCTGACAAAAAACGACAAGGAAATCCACGATTTGACGGCCAGCTTGAAAGACCTTGAGCAAGCGAAAGCCGATTCAAAAATCGAAGAAATCAAGCACAGGCGAAAGTCACTTTGCGAAGAGTCGCTTTCAAACGTCCACTCGCTCTACAGATTCAACTGCCTGTCCGCGAATCCAGAAGCGAAAGTCCGCACGCTCAAGGAAATCTGCATGGAGCGAAGCCGGAGCAGAATGGAAGCCTTCCGTCTGCCACCCACGGGAACAGGCGAATGCTGCGCGCCGAAAATGCTGGACTACGCAATCAAGAACTCGCTCACCCCAATCTCCATGTGCGAAATTCTTTTGCAGGACGGCGATTCAAAACCGATTCCGCCGTGCGACTCAAGATGCGGCATCCTGCTTCCTGCCATGCTCGGTCTTGAAATCATCTACCAAGACAGCGACATCGCGGTCGTGAACAAGCAGAGCGGGCTTTTGTCCGTGCCCGGAAGAATCACGAGCGACAGCGTGGAGGAGCGGTTCAGAAGGCTCTTTCCGTCCGTTCCCAAGCAGCCGGCAGTGCACAGGCTGGACATGGAGACGAGCGGAGTAATGATTCTCGCGATGAACAAGGAAGCCCACAAAAAGATGAACATGATGTTCGAAAAAGGCGATGTGCAGAAGGAATACGTCGCCCTGCTCGACGGGAACCTCATGAAGACGCTCATGGAAAAGCCGAGAACCGACAAATATTTTTCTATGAATGATGAAGAAATTAATAGAAGAAAATTCCACGGTTTTATGGAACTTTTTTTCAGGCTCGACATCGAGAACAGACCGCACCAGATTTGGGACGAAGAGAACGGAAAAAAAGCCGTGACCGAATGGGAGATTCTGGACGTTGAGCGGTACAAAACCCCCGACGGCTCCACAAGGAACGCGACGAGGGTCCTCTTCAAACCGCACACGGGACGCACGCATCAGCTAAGGCTCGCATCTGCAGACCCGCACGGCTTCGGCGTCCCCATAATCGGCGACACGCTCTACGGCAAATGCGCAGACGGCGAGCGGCTCATGCTCCACGCGCAGAAAATCACTTTTCCCCACCCGACCACGGGCGAGATGATGACGATAGAATGCAAAAGTCCGTTCTGAAGTTGTTTTTGGGAAGCGCGTTTGATTGCCACGCGTTTTTTTTGCCACACGGATTCGGGGAGTCCAACGCCCCCTGTCATCGATGCTGCATGATTGTGACAAGCACATGCTTTATGGCAAGAAACGGGTGGTAGAAGAGCATTCGCGGACCTGAAAAGCGCATGACTTCGCGGATTTTCTGCCGCATTTCAGCCTTGTAGCAGTGGACGCGGCAGGCCGAGCAGAATGTCTTCGTCTCCATGAAAGGGCATTTTTTTACCCGCTCGTAAACATAATCCGAAAGGCGTTTGCAGTCGTCGCAGAGTTTTTCGGGATTTTTGAGCGCGAGACGATTTTTGTGCTTCCCTTTACAGTAAAGCTGAATCATAAAAAGCACCGTCCGCCATTCATCTGCACGCTTTTCTTCGATTGTCATCTGTCTTTTTCATCCTGATTTTTAGTTTTCAATTCTCAACGTCATGCAAGAATTGGTCATTTCGACTACGCTCAATGACCAATTTCGACTACGCTCAATGACCAATTTCGACTTCGCTCAATGACCGATTTCGACTTCGCTCAATGACCGATTTCGTCTTCGCTCAATGACTGGTTTCGACTTCGCTCAATGACCGGGTTCAATTTTTCATTTTCAATTTTCCTAATCGTTTTGATTCTCGTGAAAAAATACAGGTATTTCAGAATCAAAAGAATGACGATTGTGACCCGGCCGATTCTTGTTCCAGTTGTGTCCTTCTGGCTCATTCCAAAAAATGCCAGGGCAAGCATGAGAGTCGCCGGCAAAAGGATGCAGAGTTTTGTCTTCAATGTCATGGCGCGGTTTGTGGCGAAGCTTTCAAGGTGATTTTTGTAGAGCTTCGTTGACTTGAACCAAGCGTCCAGCCGAGCAGAGCCTTTGGCAAAACAGAACGCCGCAAGAAGCAGAAAGGGCGTCGTCGGCAAAAGCGGCAAGGGAACACCGATTGCGCCCAGGGCAAGCGCAATAAAACCAAGCGCAATCCAAAAAGGTTTTGATATTTTCATTTCTAATTCCTCGTTTTCTAGCATTTTCTTCCGTTTTCGATTTTGTGTATTTCATCGCAGATTTTCAGCGTGGATTCGCGGTGGGAAACCAGCACCACAGTTTTTTCTTTTGCTTCCGCCTTTACCGATTCCAGAATGATTTTTTCGTTGAAGGAATCAAGGTTGCTCGTCGGTTCGTCCAAAAGAATGAATGAACTTCCGTGCAAGAAACTTCTTGCAAGCCCAAGCCGCTGCCTCTCCCCGCCCGAAAAATTTTCCCCAAGTTCAGAAACTTTTGTTTCGTAGCCGTTCGGGAGGCTTTGGATAAAATCATGAACCGACGCTTTTTTGCAGGCGGCGACAATTTCCTCGCGGCTGGCATCGAGTTTTGCGATTCGGAGATTGTTTTCGATTGTGTCGTGGAAAAGCATTGTTTCCTGCGTCACATAGCTTTCGGTTTTCCGTAAGTCAGCAGTGTTGATTTTTTGAATCAACTTTCCGCTGATTTTTACGCTTCCAGAATCTGCATCCCAGAAGCGCATGAGGAGTTTTAAGAGCGTGGATTTTCCGCTTCCGCTTTTTCCCTGAATGCCGATGATTCTGTTTTTTGGGAAAGAAAGTGAAATGCCTGAAAGGATTTTTTCTTCATCATAGCCAAAAGTCACGTTTTCGCATTCTGCTCCTGTGAAGTCTGTGATTTTTTCGCCATTTTTTACGGCAGGCACAAGAGCCTTTTCGTCCAGAAGGTCGAGGACGCGTTTTCCTGAAGCGATTGTTTTTGAAAGCGAAGAGCCGAGCCGGGCAACCGCGACCACCGGACCAAACGAACTGAAAAGGGCTGCGACGGAAATCACGGCGGAATCGAAAGTGACGAGATTCTTTTTATACAAGAAAATCGCCACAAAAAGCATGAGAATGTCGCAAAGTAAAACCGAGCCTTCAATCAAGGCTGCTGAAAGCCCTTCGTTCGCTGCCATTTTTTTCTGGACGGCAGAAAGCTCTTCGCTTTTTCGTTTAATCATCGAGAGCCGTTTTTCGCCAGTTCCGAACAGAATCGTCTGGGAAAGTCCTCGAAGGCAGTCGAGGAGAAAGGCGTTCATCTGTGAAAACTTTTCGCGGTTTTCTTGACCACTCTTTACGGAAAAATGCTGTACAAAAGACGGAACGAAAATCCCGACGAGGGCGAACGAAAAGAGCGCGAAAGCTGCAAATGCCCAATGAAACTGCCACAAAAACGCGATTACCCCCGCGCTCACAAGAAACGCGATGCAGACAGGAGAAACCGTGTGGGCGTAGAAAAGCTCAAGAAGCTCGATATCGCCGGTGAGAAGTGAAATCAGACCGCCCTTCTGCTTTCCGTCGAGTTTTGCAGGCCCTAACGAGCGGAGTTTTTCAAAGACAAGGGAGCGGATTCTGGCAAGGAGCGTGAAAGCGATAAAGTGATTGCAATACTGCTCGGCATAATGAAGCACACCGCGAAGGACTCCGGCAAGAACAAGAAATTCAACCGGAATCGAAGAGAAAAGCGCAAGAATCCCAAGAACAGGAATCGAAATCGCAGTGAAAAAGCCCAGCGTGCCCAAGATGACGGCAAGAGCCATCACGGGAAAAAGGGGCAGAATCAGGCGGGAAAGCCTTAAAAGTGTTTTCATAAAGTTGCTCCTGATTTCATTTCGACAGGCTCAATGACCAATTCGACAGGCTCAATGACCGATTTGACAGGCTCAATGACCGATTCGACAGGCTCAATGACCGATTCGACAGGCTCAATGACCGAGCCGTTTTCAAATTCAAAAACTTTATCCGCGCCCAGAGAGTTTTCTTTCCGGTGGCTTATCATAATCACCGTTTTTTGACCTTTTAGCGAGCGAATCAGATTCAAAATCAATTCCTCGCTCTCCACATCGATGTTGCTGGTGGCTTCGTCAAAAATCATGACAGGACTGTCGCGCAAAAGAGAACGGGCAATGGAAAGCCGCTGTTTTTGTCCGCCAGAAAGATTGGAGCCGCCCTCCCGAAGAGACATTTCAAGTCCGCCGTTTTCACGAACGAAGTCAGAAAGATTCACTTTTTCAAGGGAAGCCCAGAGTTCTTCATCGGGTGCGCTCGGTTTTCCTTCCAAAAGACAGTCGCGCACAGTTCCTGCAAAAATCCAGTCGCGGTGTGAAATGTAGGTCACGAAAGAATGCAGTTCCTTTTTTGGAATGTTCTTGATTTCAACGCCCGAGATTTTTGCATTTCCAGAATACGAGCCGTAGATGCCCGAAAGGATTTTTGCCAGCGTAGATTTTCCGGAGCCGCTTTTTCCAACGAAGGCGACGAAAGTTCCTTTTTCGATTGAAAGCGAGCAGCTTTTGAGAGCTACGCGCTCGCCAAAAGAGACGGAAAGATTTTCGGCAGAGAAAAGAGGATTGCCACACGGATTAAAGATTCCTACGGAATCTCCATTTAAAGAGGCGGAGGAAGCCGAGTCGAATCCGTGCGATAAATTTTCAGAATCAAAATCCAGAAGTTCCCAGATGTTCTTGCTTGCGGCAACTCCGTTCATGGCAACGTGAAAAGCCGAGCCAAGCCTTCGGAGAGGAATGAAAAAATCCGCAGAAAGCAAAATGCAGGCGAATGCGCTGTAAAAATCCATCTGTCCTTCATAAAAAGAAGAGAGCGCTGTGCAGATTCCCAAAGCCGCGCCGCCGTAAGCCACAACATCCATGATGATGATTGAGTTCAACTGCATGGAAAGGACTTTCATCGTAACCCGGCGGAAGTTTTCGGCTTCGCGGGCCATTTGAGACGCCTTGAATTCGTCAGCCTCGTATATTTGCAGCGTCGTAAGACCTTCAAGATTTTCAAGAAAGTTGTCGGCAAGAGAGCCATACTGCGCCCAGTATTTCCCCAGGATTTTTTTCGCGATTCCCTGAACCACCGCCATGGAAATGGGAATGAGGGGAAGGCAGGCGAACAGAATAAGCGCCATTTTCAAATTGAAGAAAGCGATTGTGCCGAACGTAAAAAGGGAGGCAATCATCGCGTAGTAAAACTGGGGCAAGAATGCGGAGAACCATGTTTCAATCTGTTCAACGCCCTCGGTTGCCGTCTGGATTATTTTTGCGGTGGAAGAAGATTCCTGATAATCCGTGCCCAGAGAAAGAAGTTTTTCGTAAATGCTGGTTCGGAGCTTGATTTTGACTTTTGAGGAGGCGAGAAAAGCCGTATGTGAAGAAAGCAGGTTCGACGAGAGGCTTGCAAGAAGGCAAAGAATCATTATCAATATGGAAGAGATTTGAAAAGTTCCGTTTTTCAAGACAGCCGCCACGGAGAAAATAAAAGCCGTGTTTGCCAAAAGAGAGAAAAATCGCAGTAAAACTGTAAAGAAAACATATTTTTTTGACTCAGGAACGAGATTCACGAGCCGTTTGTCTATCATCATAAAAAATCACGCTAAAAAAAGATAAAACCCGCCGCTTCTGAACGCACACTTTTGAAACGGCGGGGGATTTGTTTATTCAACAAAAACAGTCGGCTAGTTCAAAGAAGACCAGTCGATTGTGAGTTTTCCAACATAAGGAGTCGCTTCGTTCGGGTGATTTGAAGAAGACGAGCCGCTTCCGTCGCAAAACTGAACGCCCATTACATTGGAGTTGATGTAAATCCAAAGGTTGTATTCGGAAGTCTCTTCTGAAACCGGGAATGTCATTGAAGTAACGTAGTTAACACCAGTTTCATAATCTTCATCAGTTGAAGGAGGTGTTGCTGTATCATCTTCGCTTACTGTGTATACGGCATTCTGAACAACTCCGTCTGCATCGTAATAGCCAGGTGTAGAATTTCTAGGGTCAACGAATTCTACAAAATTAACAGTGTAGATAGTGCCGGTTCCAGTTCCAAGATTGAGCGTTGCCTTAACAGTTCCGTCGGCTTTTTTTGTGATTGTGGTGCTCCTGTAGATTGGAGTTCCGAACTCAACACCGCCCATTGCGCTTACATAGCAGCTCAAACTTGCGTCTACAGACAAAGTTTCAACGCGGTAGAATGTAGCTCCGTTCGGCATCATTGTCGCCATTGCAGGAACATAGTAGGTTGCCGAGCCGTCTGTGCCGAACACGATGTAGCATGAAGAAGCTGTGGTGTAGTTTTCTGCTGTCAAATCACCGTTTTTTGTGTTGGTGCTGTCGCTCTGAGCCGCTACAACCGCTTTACCGTCGCTGTCGGTGAGCCAGAGAACTTTTGTGTAGGCTCCGTAATTTCCGCCCTGGTCAATGGAAGATTCAGAAACAGTCAAAGTTACCGACTGGTTCATTACAGTGCCTTCGTAGCTTCCGTAATATGATGAATAATCGACCTTCGACTGCGGCTGTTCCGTCTCATCGACATCCTCTTGTGACGATGAGGAAGAGTTTTCGCCTTGCGTGCTGGTGCTTGAATTTTCAATCGCAGTGCTTTCTTCATCATCGCTATCGTTCGAGCACGAAACGAAACCAAAACTGATGGCGCAAAATGCCATAAAACCTAAAAATGCTTTCTTGAGCATATAAAATCCTTTTGGGGAGAAGCTCCCACTTTTTTCTATAAGACAGGCATACGCCCGCCTTTCTATCACAACACGGCTACCGGTCTGCCGCGTAAGTAATCAAAATGATTTATCGATACCACTCATAGTCATGGTGATTTCGACTCGCTCAATCACCGCTTCCGCTTGTGAAAATCTGGATAATCGGGAAAGGCATTTTTCCCGGATAGAAAGAAGTCCTGAGCGTCAAAACGCCGTTTTCCAGTTTTCCAGTGAGCGTAAGTGAATTGATGTTGATTGTCGTTTCGTCGGCTTTTTGCGCCGTTACCGTGGATTCGGAAGAAGCCTCGTAGGAAAGATAGTAGACTTCTCCGTCCTTGAAGACTTTCACGCCCGCAATCTCGTAAGGCTCAATCGTCATCGCCTCCGTGTAGGCAAAGCGAGGAACTTTCACAGTGACGATGGCTACAGCAGTTGAACTCGTGTCCGTTATCGTCACGGTTGGAGTGATTGTGTTTCCGCTTTCGTCAGTTCCGCTCGTTCCCTGCCCCTTTGCAAGAGAGCCGCCCTCGCCCACCATGAAGACAAAGCTTCCGTTGTAGGTTGAGTCTCCGCCCCAGGCAGCTTCTACCGCGCTCTCTGGAATCTCAATCGAAATGTCCTCGACTTCTTCGTCATATTCAATCGCGCTCGGATTCGTGTTTCTTTCGATATCCGTCTGCTTCGTCATCGTCACGCGGGTGTTCGTCATGCCAGAAACGCCTGTCAGATTGTCGCCGGTGAGAAGAATGACGATTTCGCTCGTGCTGTTGATTCCAAGCTGAACGACCATTGAAGCCTTTGAAGAATCCTTGGATTTGCAGTAGGAAACGTTTTCCGCGCTGTACCAGTAGAGCGTGTAGTTTGCGCTGCTGTTTTTTTCGCTGTAGTAGTAGAACTGATTGTTGTTCATTCCGTTCACGCTCATGTTCCAGTCGCAGCGTTCGTCGTTGTAGAGAATGATGGAAGGAATCAGCGTGTTTCCGCTTGAAGCCGTGATGTTTCCGTAGTAGGTGTAGCCGTAAATCTCGGAAATCTCGTAGTCGGTCGCCTCTGTTTCATCGTCGTCGGAACAGGAAACGAAAGCAAGTGAAGCAAAGAGGACAAGCAAGGATAAAACCACCCCCTTCCCGATTTTTCCAAATTGATTTTGTGTGTTGATTTTGTTCATTTTTTTTACTCCAGAGTTATTACGAAAGATATACTGACAAAGTTGGCTGAGCGTAGTCGAAGCCAGCTCATTGTCATACAAGAACTGTTCATTTCGACTACGCTCAATGACCAATTTCGACTACGCTCAATGACCAATTTCGACTTCGCTCAATGACCGATTTCGACTTCGCTCAATGACCGATTTCGACTACGCTCAATGACCGATTTCGGCTTCGCTCAATGACCGTTTTCGACTTTGCTCAATGACCGTTTTCAATTCTCAATTCTCAATTTTCCTCCCAGTCTCAGCGTCACGCCTTCTTCAAGACCGTAGTAGGATTTCTGGCTTTCGCCGTTCGTGCCTTTTTTGAAGTGCATGTTGTTCAGAATGTTGTCCGCGCCAAGATACAGTTCCAATTTTTCGTCCCAGAATTTTTTCGAGAGCGTTGCATTGAGCATCAAGTAATCCGGCGAATAGTATTCCGTTCCAGTGCTCACGAGCTGTTTTGAATTCCACTGGGCATTCAAAGAAATTGCAGATTCGAGCACAGGAATCAGATATTCCGCGCTCGCCGTAAGTCTGTAGCGAACCCGAAGAGCCAGTTCCTGCCAATCGTCGCTTGATTCGTCAAAAGACTTCGCCTGAGTGTAGGCATAGCCGATTCTTCCCTTGAAGCGGTCGAGCTCCGTGGTCAAAGAAAACTCGCCTCCGTAGGTAAGGGCCTTGTCCACGTTCTGATACTCGCGGATTTGCGGAGAGGAACTCGCGTCAGTCACAACGCTGTCAATCAAGTCGATTATGTAGTTGAAGTAGCCGCCGAGATTGACTTTGAAGTAATTCGCCACGTTCTTTTCGATTTCCGCGTTGAAGCTGTGGGATTTTTCGCTTTTCAAGTCCGGGTTTCCGTAGAGAATGAAGTTTCCGGCTCCTGGCGCGTAGCTGTGGCGGAAAATCCAGTATTTTTCCTTGAGAGACGGCATTTTGTAGCCCATTCCGTAGGAAAGCCGGAACGCCGTGTATTCAGTCGGAGTGTATTTGAGGGCAAGTTTCGGGGTCGCCATGAAACTCACGCCGCTTCCCTGAACCTCCGGCGAATAGTCAAGGCGGAAGCCAGGAACGAGTGAAAGTTTTTCGTCAAAAAGAGAAATCGTGTCCTGGGCGAAAAAGGCAGTTTCCAGCGCGTATTTCCGCTCGTCAAAGGAAGAGCCGTTTATCGATTCCAAATCCGCGTTCAAGCAAAGAACGGCATCGTTCACATCGTTCAGTTTCCAGTGGGCGCGGAGGTCGCTTTCCCAGTCGAAAGAATTGGATTCCGTGCTCGTCGAAGAAGAATAGGCACCCGCTTTCACATTGTAGGTCGTGTCCATGTAGTAGAATTTACCAGCAGAAAATCCGTCGACGTAAAAATCATCTCCAAAAATGTATTTTCCGGTCAGCCCGCCTTCTCCCCTCAAAGAGCGGTATTCCATTTCCGCCCCTTTGTCGTAGCCGGTTTTCGTAAAGTTGCTTTTCTGGTCGGAATCAGCGTAGAGACCGTAGAGCGAGAGATTTCCCCACTCGTCTTTGTACGAAAGAGTGTCGCGTGCAAAGCCGAGGATTTTCTGAGTGTTTTCAAAATAGGTGATGTTTCCAGCCAGCGCGTCAAATGTCGTCTTCTCTTTTCCCGGAACATAATTGAGGCACGCCGCAAGCGAGTTTGAAAGATTCTTTCCACCAGCGAAGAAAGTTCCCGCCGTGTAATTCTTCCAGTTCGCGATTGAAGGAGAGAATCCGATTTCTTCCGTCAAATTTGCGGAGAGCTTGATTTTCTCTTCGCCGGACTCAGCATTCTTTTTCGTGATGATGTTTATCGTGCCGCCCATTGCGTCGCTTCCGTACAAAACGGAATCCGCGCCCTTCGTCACCTCAATTCTCTCTATGTTTTCCACTGGAATCTGAAAAATCGGCGTTGAACCGTCAAAGTCCGAAGAAACCGCCACGCCGTCAATCATGATTTTTACATAGCCGTTTCCAAGACCCTGCATCGAAACAGACTCATTGGCGTTTCCAGCAGTCGCACCGCTCACTGTGATTTCTGGAAGAGTTTTGAGGGCGTCGCCGACAGTCTTCGCCCCCGACTTTTGAATCTGCTCTTCGCCAATCACAGATTTCTGCTCAACAGACTCGCTGATTTCCTGCTCAAGTTTCTGGGCAGAGACTTCGATTACTGCGTCATCCGTGTCTGAAAACACGGGCAAAGAAAAAATCACCGAAAACGAAAGAAGCGAAACAACGAACCTGTTTTCAACATCAATAAAGCCGAACATAGAACAACCTAACTTTAGTTAGTTACAACTAACAAAAAAAATAGCAGATTGATAATAAGAATTTTTGACTTTTAACAAAAGTAGATTTTTCTTAATGATAAAATTTTCTCATAAACGAAGGGTTTGACACACGAATTTTTTGCCACTCTTTCCAGCGAGTTTTTCGCGCAAAAATGAAAAAAATGGAGAAGGTTGGCTTTTATTGACAATAATATAACACTGTTATAAAGTTGGCTAAAACTAACAACAAAAGGAGGAGCATAAATGCCACAAAAACAAAAATCCCCCCTCTCTAGGCTTTTGGACTATGCTGGAAAATACAAGGCTCTCCCCGTTATCGGGCTTTTCCTTTCGGCGGTGGCGCAGGTTGCCGGAATGGTGCCCTTCATCTGTGTGTGGCTGGTCGTGCGGGACTTAATCAGCGTGGCCCAAATTTTGGCGAAGCACACGACATTATCCGCTACGGCTGGATTGCATTCGTGTCCGCAACCGGCGGAATTCTCATCTATTTTCTTGCGCTCATGTGCACTCATCTTGCGGCGTTCAGAACTGCCTCGAACATCAGAAAGCAGGGAATCGCCCATTTGATGAAGACTTCGTTCGGCTTTTTCGACTCCAACGGTTCCGGGCTTTTGCGCAACAAGCTCGACAATGGAGCGAGCGAAACGGAAACGCTTCTTGCGCACAATCTTGCGGACATCTCCGGAACGGCGGCAATGTTCATTTCCACGGTTGTTTTAATGTTCGTCTTCGACTGGAAAATGGGAGCTGCCTGCCTTCTTTCGGTGGTGATTTCGATTCTCATGCTCTGCACGATGATGGGCGGAAAAAACGCAAAGCTCATGCTGATTTACCAAGGCGCGCAGGACGAAATGGCAAAGGCCGGAACCGAATATGTTCGGGGAATTCCAGTCGTAAAAGTCTTCCAGCAGACCGTTTATTCGTTCCGCTCTTTTAAGGAATCAATCGAAAAATACAGCAAACGCGCGGAAGAATACACAGACGGCGTGTGCCGCCTCCCTTGATGTGGAAAACGAAAGCAAAGTGCAGTCGGCCCTTTCCCGCCTTTTGAAAGGCAAAACCGTCCTCGTCATCGCCCACCGAATGCGCACCGTGGAAAACGCGGACAAAATCGTAGTTTTGAAAGACGGAAAAGCCTACGAAGAAGGAAGCCCTAGCCAATTGAAAGCAAAAGAAGGCTCACTCTTCGTAAAAATGCACGACTTGCAGGCAAAAGAAGCAAAGTGGAGCGTGTAGAAAAGCGTCTTCCGTCAAAAGGAACAGCATCCGTCCCACTAGCGGCTAGTTCACCTGACCAGAAATGTTGACAGTGCAGGTAGACGGATACGCCCCTGCTTCACAAGCACTTGCTCCCGTTGATTCTCCAGCCATGAACCAGAGATAGTTCAAAGCCGTACACCCTGCAAAGGCATTTGATTTTACAGACCATGTAAGACTGTTTGTGAAACGTACACTCGTAAGAGACGTACAATCTTTGAATGTATAGGCAGAGATAGTTCTTCCAGCATAAAGCTCGACAGAGTTGAGCCCATCGCACTTGTAGAAAGTGTAGCCGTTTGTAGAACTTGAGGAAGAAGCTGACGTAAGACTAAGAGCAAGGCTATCCATTGTATGGCAGCCCGCAAACGCATAAGGGCGAACAGACTCAAAAGAGAAGCATGGAGAATACACTACGTAGTTGTAGCCATTGTCTTCTTCTCCTGGATATTTAGCAATCAACTCCTCTTTTGTAACAAGTTTGAGTGCTGGAGGACATGCAAACAAAGTGGTTCCATCGTAAGAAGTGAGGACAGGAAGAGGAGCGTAAGAGGTGTGTCCATATTGAAGAGATCGCTGATTATCCCAAGCAGTCCATTCTGCTTGGTTTGAAATATCAGGCGCATCTCCCAATGTAGGGTCAGCCTCGAAATACAACAACTCCAGATATGCGCAGAGACCCGAATACGATGAAGCCCACGTTGTAGGAATTGCCTTGAAGCTCGTGTTTCCGCTTGCCACGTTGAACGAGGCGATATTCGTACATCCAGCGAAAGCTCCGTCGGCGATGTCTGTGATGTTCGAAGCGATTGTTGCCGTTGTTTCTGGATAAGCCGTCGGGTAGCGGACGATTTTATTGCCGTTGTTGGCGTACAAAATGCCATCGGCTGCGCTGAACGTGCTGTTTCCGACTGCGACAGCGAAGGCCGTGAAGTTCCAGCCCAAGTCAATGAAGCCGACTTCCGTGACGGAAGGCGGAATCGTCAATTTTGTTATGAACGAGCTCAACTCTCCAGAAATTTCCGTGAACGAAGCGTTCTTGAAAGAGATTGAAGCGTAAGCCTTTGCCGATTCAAGAGCAGCGGCAATCGAAGCGTTGATTGTGGAAAAGTCAGAAGCAGCGTCGGTGATGATGATTTCGTATGGAGAAGTGGCGGTATTGTTGCCTAGCTCCGCAATAAGAGAGGAAAGATTCTCGGAAGATGTTTCATAGCCTTTTCGCAAGGCGCCGGAATCTGAAACGCACCAGAACGAACCGTCGGCAGGTGGTTTCAGAGAGAATTTCGCGCACGCGTCCGACAGGGAAACACCGGAGCCGGAAGCGGTTCCGACGACCACAAGCCCCACTTCGTACTCGGCAGGGACAAGCTGAATCTGGGAGGAGTTTGCGAATTTTCCCGCAACAGTAACCAACGCTTCTTTTTCGATGTAGATTTCATCGACAACCGCATCTCCTGAAATTCTGAATGTACCACCGGCCATACCACTGTCTTCAGCGGGAGCGGCGACTAACACACCACAGGTACTTACTGTCTGCCCATAATCGTAATCAGATTCGTAATAAGGATACGAATGGTTTTCGCCGATGTAGCCGCCTGTCATCTCAAACGTCGTATTCTTGCCAACAGAGACGACTCCCAGACCTGCCACATTGTCCGTTATGCGCCCGCCTTCCATTTTGAGAGTGGAACCATTTGTAATCCTGACGACAGGATTGTAAATGGACATGGAATGTTCAACATCATTATTGTTTCCAGCTATGAGAACACCGTCCTTTATTGTTACGTTCGCTGGAATTGAAACAGAATTTTCAGTCTCCGAATCGGTATAGCTCACTCCAACAGCCAAGGCTTCTCCACTTTTCGAAAATCCGCCTGTGAGCTTTATGTTCTTCAAAATTACTGGAACGGAAGTCGCAACAAGGAGAACAGGTGTGCTTTTTCCATTCGTCTCTGCCGAAAAATTCGCATTGATTCCGTCAACCGCCTCGCCACCCACAAGCGGGTTCTTTCCCCGTAAAGTGATGGACTTGGCGAGAATCGGAGATTTTTTCTTGTATGACCAATACTCCGTCTCGACAGCCTCAACTTCGGCGATGAACTGACCGGCGCATAGTTTTTCGGAATTGAAAGACCTTCCGAGCATTCCGTCCACAAAAATCGTGTAGTCCTCGTTCTCATTGTCCATCAAAGCGACTGCGGCAGCAATGCTTGCGAGTGGATTTTCCTGTGTTCCGTCTCCACTCTCATCGCTTCCGGTCGCGGAAACATAGATTTTTATTGAAACTTTCCTCAAAGAGATTGCAAGGAAGTTCTCCCCTCCCTCGATTCTTACTGAATCAGACTTTCCTTCATACAAAACTGTCTTTTTTCCGTCATCGACACTGTAGGCAACAGCCTCGGCATACAAAACAGAGCCTACAGGAATGTTCTCGAAGCGGATTTCGGCGTTCTTTACGACAGGAACAGTCTTTGTCCTTTTTTCAGCGCCCCTCAAATTCACTTCAAAGAAAAGCCCGTCCATCTCCTCCGCCGAAATCGAACGCGATGAACTTGGACAGTTCCGCACATCCGCCTCGGCAGAAATTTTTTGAACAATGGATTCGTCCATCACAAAGCGCAGAGACGCACAGTCCTCTGAGCCGGCGTGGGAGCACGAGGTCAGCAACAAAGAAACGGCAAAAAACGCAGCAAAAAAGGCAGCCGCACATTTCGCAAGATTTTTCATAAAGGCCTCCGATTTAAGCAACACTTACAATAATTTACAGTCGATTTTAATGAGCAAGGTTTTTGATGCCTATTTTATATCATGCACTTGAGGATTTGTATAGGAAAATTCAGCGAATGGAAAAATACGAAACAAAGCCCCACAGACGTTGCGTTTGTGGGGCTCATTTTTTTTCAAGCGAAAAATCCATCGTGAACGTGAGCGTCATCGCATTCTGTCCTTTTTTCATTTTTTTGAAGGGAGACGCTTTTTTTACGGCGGCAAGGCAGGCTTCGTTCAGGATTTCGTGCTCGCTTTTTTCAAGGATTTCAGTTTCCGAAACATTTCCGTCAGGATTTATGACGATGCGGACGCGCACTTTTCCTTCCAAGCCTTTCGAGCGGGCGGGATACGGATAAACCTTTTTAGAAGCAATCCGGCCGAGAGCGTAGGACTTGTATGAAGCAAGCGCTTTTTTTTCGGAATCAGAAAGAGCTGACCCAGGCAAAGCGTTTTCTGAAGAGGATTCTGCATTTTCCGCGCTTGATTCAACGTCTTCGACAGGAGCGGCTTCCGAAACATTCTCCACGATTTTTTCTTCTGTCGCTTCGATTTTTTCTTCGACTTTAGGCTTTCTCGGAATCACATCTTTTTTCGGCACGTTCAGTTTTTTTTCGACTTTCTTGGCAGGCGCAGTTTTTTGAACCGGAACGGCTTTCTTCTTTCTCTTTGCCACGCTCACAAGCGAAACTGATTTTTCAACTGCCGGTTCGGAAGCATTTCCCTGATTTTGAAAATTCCACAAGGGAACGGCGAGAATCGTAAAAAAAAGAGCGAACGTGCAGAAAGCAGAGAAAATCCAGCGGTTCCGCCCGCGGTTCAATTCAATCTTCAATCGAGTCATGGACGATTCCTATCCGGCTGATTCCGGCATTCTGGATTTTTGTGAGAATTTGGACAATGCGCTCAAATTCCACAGTGCGCTCGCATTCAAGGGAAAGAGCGAGATTCTGGTTTTCCGAGTACATTTTTTCCAAAATCGGCTCAAGTTCTTCCAGACTGACGATTTTTCCGTCGAGCTCCATTTGATTTGCGTTCACGGCGAGGACTTTTGTTGAATCCTGCTGCTCGCTCTCGGCAGTCTCCTCGCTCCGAGGCAAATCAAGCGGCAGCGAAGCCTTTTTGAACTGCGTGGAAACCATGAAAAAAATCAGCAGAATGAAAATCACATCAATCATCGAAGTGATGTTGATTGAAAGCTCCTCCTCCGAGTGTTTCAAAAATTCCAAATTCACCATAATTCCCCATTCTCAACTCTCAACTCTCCCCCTCCTCGTACAAACTCATCGCCAAAATCCGCTTTTCGATGATTCGCTTGAAAGTGCGGTAACACAAAAGCGACGGAATCGAAATGACCATGCCGAAAGCCGTTGTGAGCATGGCTTCCCAGATTCCGCCCGACAATTCCTGGATGTTCACGTTCGCGCCCGCCTGCGAAAGTTTGGAGAAGGCGCCGATGAGTCCCGTGACCGTTCCCAAAAGCCCAAGCGACGGTGCGACCGAGCTGATGAAGTTCAAGAACCAGAGTCCGCGGTTCATCTCGTAGTACAGAATCGAGCATTCGGAATTGAATCTTTTCGTTTTTTCCTTTTCATCGACGTTTTCATAGTCCGACATTTTCTTCTTGAGCCGGGCAAGGACATCGCGCTCGCTCCCCTTCCGCGTCTGAAAAAAATAAATCGCGCGTTCAAGGCACTGGCAGAAGCAGAAGCAGAGAAGAGCCGCAAGCACCCAGTTTATCGGCCCGCCGAGATTTATGAATTGAATCAGTTTCATCATTAGAATTTCCCCAAAGTTTTAGTATGCTAACTTAAATTAGTCGTTGCAAACTGTCAATAAAGGAAAAACACTATTGAGCATTTTTCGCAACAACAAGCCGTAGTCGCAGCAAGCCCCCATTGCCGTTTTTTTTAAGTTTTCGTAAATTTTCCAGATGAAGAAGATTATGATTTTGATTATCGCAGTTTTGCTTGTCGTGACTTTTCCGCTGTACGCTGTGTTCTTTCTGCCCGGTGTAGGAGGAAAGCCCACGAAAGAGGACAGGGCCGACTACGCGCGACGCGCTCCGAATTTCGACGGAAAGGCCTTCCACAACGAAGAGGAAGTGGCCGTGATGGTGAAGGACGCAGGAGAGGACGAGAACACGGCCTCCACGAAGGACGTCCGCCCGAAGACCGCCCTCCCTGTCATGGAGCCGACTTTTTCGGCGACACCGGCGGAAGATGATTTCACCGTCACATGGTTCGGACACTCGTCGCTTCTAGTGCAGGTCGCGGGAAAGAACATTCTTTTGGACCCCGTTTTCAGCGAAAAGCTCTCCCCTGTTTCATGGATTGGAATCGGCAGATTCACACCGTGCCCGGTCACCGTCTCAGACCTGCCGGAAATCGATTTGATGATTCTCTCACACGACCACTACGACCACCTCGACTACAAGGTGATGAAGGAGATTTCAGCGAAAGTGAAGCGCGTGATAGTCCCGCTCGGAGTTGAAGCGCACCTTCGGAAATGGAAATTCGACATGGACAAGGTGGAGAACCTTGCCTGGTGGGAAGAAAGCGTGGGCGAAGACGGACTGACGGTCGCCTGCACCCCGGCCCAGCACTTTTCCGGCCGCTGGCTCACAGGACGAAACCAGACACTCTGGGCGAGCTGGGTTTTGAAGGCGGGCGGAAAGCAGATTTTCTACAACGGCGACTCAGGTTTCGCGTCCCACTACGAGAGAATCCACGAAAAATACGGCGACTTCGATTTCGCCTTGATGGAATGCGGACAGTACAACAAAAGATGGGCCAGCATCCACTCGTTCCCCGAAGAAGGCGGCGACGCGATGAAAATCTTGGGCGCGCACCTTGCCATGCCGATACACTGGGGAGCGTTCGTCCTCGCAAGGCACGCGTGGGACGACTCGGTGGAGCGTTTTTCGCGCCACGCCGAGGAGACAGGGCTGAATTTCATCACACCAAAAATCGGGGAGACAGTCGATTTGACGCAGGAAAACCTTTCGCAATTCCAGGAGAAATGGTGGCGCGAGATAGAATAGGTCGAATGTCGAGTTTATGCATATCGTAGTTGCAGAAACAAGCTCCCAGCGGGAACCCGGCCATCAAAACGGCAGTACCGCTTCGCGGTGGCTGAGTGTTTTGATGGACGGAACCCCGCTTCCGCTCGTTTCTGCCATTGCACTGTGAAAACTCGACTTTCGCCCTAATACATTTTTCAATTGAGATTTCCGCCCAAACCACTGTAGAATCAACATCGAAAAAACTATGGATTGGACTATAAAAACTTTCGACGAACTTACAGCAAGAGAAATCTACGAAATCCTCAAATCACGGGCGGAAATTTTCGTGAAGGAACAGCGAATCATCTACGTCGACCAAGACGATGTGGACTACAGGAGCTGGCACATATTCGCGACGGAAAACGGAAGGGTCTGTGCGTACATGAGGGCGTTCAAGGAAGGCGAAGACACCGTAAAAATCGGCCGAGTCCTGACTCTCGTCCATGGAAAGGGCATCGGCACTAGACTGATGAAATACGCCATCGATGAACTCAAGCCAAAATGCAGGAAAATCATCATGGACGCACAGAAGCACGCCGTTCCATTCTACCAGCGGCTGGGATTCAGAACCACGTCGGAGGAATACCTTGAAGAGGGCATTCCCCATTTCGACATGGAGCTGGAGTTTTCATGAACAACGACTGAACAAAAATAAAAAACGGAGAGAAAAATGTTGGAACTGAAGGAATTCGAGCTAAAAGACGAGGCTGTTCTCCGCAAGGAATGGGAATTCATCAGAGACTTGCCGGAAAACGAGAACGGTTTTACAAATGCGGCGCACGGAATAGGCTGGGACGAATTTTTAGGAAAATACATTCCGAGGCGAATCCAGTTTCTGACGGGAGAATCGTTGGAAGAAGGACTTGTGAGACAGGCGGATTATCTTTTGTGGGCAGACGACGCAATTGCGGGAATTTTCAGAATCAGAGCGGAGTTGAACGACTTTCTCCGCAATGTGGACGGCGGCCATATCGGCTATGGAATAAAGCGGGAATTTCGAGGAAAGGGACTCGCCACATACGGTTTGCGTCTCGCCCTCGCCGTTCTGCAGGAAAAAACGTCCGACAAAGAAGCGATTTTGTTCTGCAGAAAAGACAATCCCGCATCGCTCCGCGTAATGCAGAAAAACGGCGCGAGAATCTTCTGCGAGACCGACGAGAATTTTTCGGTGCGGATTCCACTGCGGCGCGCTACCTGAACCGAATCTCCACGAACTGGCAGGATATTTTTTCACACGCTCCAGGCCGCTTCTTCTGTCTGGAGGCGGAGCATCTGGGCAAAGAGCGAATCCTTTTTGTTCCGCAAGGCATTTGGCGAGCCTTCCTCGGCCACCTTGCCGTCTTTCAAGACAATGATTTTGTCCGCCGCCTCCACGGTGCGCAGGCGGTGGGCAATCACAAGGACGGTTTTTCCCTGCAAAAGCCTTGAGAGCGCGCCCTGGACCTCGCTTTCGTTTTCCACATCAAGGGAAGCAGTGGCTTCGTCCAAGAGCACGATGGGAGCGTTTTTAAGAAGGGCGCGGGCAATGGAAATGCGCTGCCGCTCGCCGCCTGAAAGTTTCGCTCCGTTCTCGCCGATTTTTGTGCCGTAGCCGTCGGGAAGTTTTGAGACAAAATCATCGCAATTGGCAGCCTTTGCCGCCTGAATGACTTCCTCATCGCTGGCGCCGTGCTTTCCCAGCCGGATGTTTTCCATCACCGTGTCGTCAAAGAGAACCACATCCTGAAAGACCATTGCATAATCCGTGAGGAGAGTTTCAGGCTCAACGGTAGAAATATCGATTCCGCCCACTTTGATTGTTCCCGCCGTCGCATCCCAGAGCCGGGCCGCAAGCCTTGCGCAGGTGCTTTTTCCGCTTCCGCTTGGGCCTACAAGGGCTGTAACTTCCCCCTCTTTCGCGGTAAAAGTCACGCCGTCAAGAACTTTTCCGTCATCATAGGAAAAAGAAACATTCTCAAAAACAATGTCGTGTCCTTCAGGCTTGAATTCTTCACTTCCTGAAGCTGATTTCGAGTCCTGAATTTCCATGAGCCGTTCTGCCGAAACTTCCGACAAAAAGACTTCCGCAATCAAGGCGAGGCTCTGGTCAAAGGGCGCGTAGATTCTCGTAATCACCAGAAGGAACATGAAAAGCGTCATAAAATCGATTCCGCCCGAAAGGATAAGCGTCGCTCCCGTAAGAATCGTGGTGGCCACACCCAGACGCATGATGACGCTGGCCGCATTCACGAAGATTCCTGTGGCAAGTTCCCCGTGAATCAAAGATTTTTCCTGCAGGTCGATTTTTCTGTCCAGTTCCGAAAGATATTTCTCTTCCTGATTCGTCGCATGGATTTCACGGATGTTTTCGATTGTCTCCTGCATTCCGTCCGAAACCACAAGACTGGCCATTTTCGCATCCGCCGCATTTTTCTCTGCCATCTTCCGGCTTGCGAACAGAAGAGCGAAAGCCACGGGAACGCCCCAGAGACAGGCAATGGCTAGCCGCCAGTCATAAAAAGCAAGCATAAGGGCGATAATGGCCGTGGAAATATAAGAACCGTACATGTAGCCCAAGACATGAGACCAGACATGTTCCATGCGGTTCACATCGCTCATAATCGTTTCCGTCAAATCCGCCAAATCCCGCTTTCCAAAAAACGAAAGGGGAAGCTGCCTGAGCCGCTCAGCAAGGGAAATCCGCATGTGTTTAACTTCGCCGTAGACAAGGCCGTAAGTCGAGCGGTACTGCTGCAAGTGGGTCACAAGAGAAAGGATGACGAATCCACCCACCGCCGAAAGAAAAATCCATGCAGGGGGCAAGTTCTCTCCCTCCGTGCGGCTTTTCATAAAGGCTTCCATCAAAAAGTAGAGGATTCCCATGCCTCCCATCACCACGAGATTCACGATGACAGTCCAGAAAGTGCCTTTTTTTGTGTTTGAAACGCCCCTGTCCGAGAGGGCGTATTTTCGCTTGAAGTTTTTGGTGAACATTATCTTTCCTCCCCTTTTGAAATCTTCCATTCAGCGGCCTTGTTGTAGTCGGCCCACATTTTCGCGTAGAGTCCGCCCGCCTTTTTAAGCTCTTCATGAGTTCCGCTTTCCGCAATCCGCCCGCCAGAGAGCACTATGATTTTGTCCGCGCCAGTGACAGTGGAAAGCCGGTGGGCAATCATAATCACGGTTTTTCCCTTGCAAAGGCGGTGAAGGGCCGCGTGTATCAGGGATTCGTTTTCCGGGTCGGCGAATGCGGTGGCCTCGTCAAGAAGGACGATGGGCGCGTCTTTGAGGATTGAGCGGGCAAGGGCGATTCTCTGCTGTTCTCCGCCAGAAAGATAAGTGCCTTTGCTTCCAATCTGAGTGTCGATTCCGTCGGGAAGCTTTTCGATGATGTCGTCACACTGGGCTTCGTGGAGAGCCGAGAGGACTTCTTCCCGGCTTGCGCTTGGGCGGGCTGCGCGGACATTTTCCAAAATTGATGTCTTAAAAAGCCTCGTGTTCTGGAAGACGAATGCGATTTTTTCCATCAAAACTTTTTGCGGAATGTCCTTCACATTCACGCCGCCGATTTTCACTTCTCCCTCGTCCACATCCCAAAAGCGGGGAATCAAACTTGCCGCCGTAGTCTTTCCGCCGCCGCTTGGTCCCACAAGAGCCAGAGTCTCTCCGCTTTCCGCCGTGAATGAGACGCCACTTAAAGCAGGGATTTTCGCTCCGTCGTAGGTGAAAGTGACAGAATTGAATTCAACCTTGTTTCCGTCGGGGATTTTCGGGTTTTCGCTCTGACTGAGAACAGGAGCCGTCATCACCGTGTCGATTCTCTTTATGGCTGTCTTGGCAAGGAGAGTTCCGCTTGAAGCGAACATGATTTTTGCAAGGGCTGTAGAAATGATTGCGCTGAAAACGGCATAAAAAGCAAAATCCGTCACGAACAAGGCGATGTTTCCATCAGAAAAAGCGCGGGGAGCGAGCAGCAAAGCCACCGGCACGAGGAAGATGAAGGCTCCCTCTGTCACGGTAAGATTGACCGACTGGGGAAGGCGGCAAACGCCGTCAGTATATTCTTCCGCCCGCCTGCTGTAGTTTTCGATTGCGTCTTTGAAAGCCTTGAATGAATAGACAGTCTGCTGGAAAACCTTGACCACTGGAATCAGGCGCACATATTCAGTTCCGGCCTTTGCCATTTCGTCCTGCGCTCCCTGGTAAATCGTCATGAGTTTCGCGTTTTTTCCGCCCATCATCGTGCAGAGCATGGCGATGGAGATGACCACCGCAAAGAGGCAGGCGCTTCCCATCCGCCAGTCGAAAAGGAACATGAGAATGAGCATGGCGATGAACATGGCGGCCGTCCCCACGATGTCGGCCAGATTGTGGGCAAGAAGGGTTTCCGTTTCCGAGGCGGCATTGTCCAGCCTGTTCCGCAAAAGTCCTGAGCCGTTGGAGTCGAAAAAGCCCAGGGAAGTTTTCATCAGATGTGCCATGCCCCGCTTTCTGATGTTGGATGCCGTCTTGAAGGCCGCAAGATGAGTGCACATGAGAGCCCCAAAGTAAATAAGGATTCCGCCAGTGGCAAAAGCAAAGGCAATCCAGCCGTAGCGCGCGATATTTGCGGCATCGGAAAAACGGGGAGCGGCAAAAATCAAATCTTTCAGCACAAGATAAACGCACAGATATGGAACCATGCCGCAGATTTGCGCCACCGCCGAGAGAAAAAGCCCAATGAATGTGAGCGACCGATAAGCCCCCGCAAAGTCCAAAAGACGACTAATGGGGGATTTTTGTTTTGGTGAACTATTTGTCATTTTTTATTCCTCCATTTCGCACTACCAAGTAAACATCGCCCAGCGGTCGTTCATCTTTGGCAGGATTTTTGCGAAGAGCCAGCCTCGGATTGAGTGCTTTTTCATCTCTTCGTTGAAGCTGTGCTCTTCCACAAAGTTGATTCCGTCGCACAAGTCGGCGATTTCCTGACCACTCCAGGTGCCGCTTTTAAAGACGGCATTTGTGTTTTTTACCGTGTCGTGATATTTCTGATTCTTCACCATCATAGGATTGTTCTGCTCGGCAATAAGGGTTCCGTGGGAGAAATTCGCTTTTAATATAGAAAGAAATGCGCGGATTTCTTCCATGGAAAAATACATGAAAAGCCCTTCGGCAAGGAAAAGGACGGGCGCGTTTTTCTTCTGGGCTTCCGCCTTGACGAGAGCGCACCACTCGTCTTCAAGCACGCTTCCCGCAATCATGGTCACCCGCTCCCGCTCATCAAAGACTTTCTTCCGGGCCGCAATGGAATCGCTCAAGTCCACATCGAACCAGCTGATTCTGCCGTTGTCCACCCTGGCAAACCTGTTGTCGAAGCCCGCGCCCAGATTCGCTATGACAGCATCGGGATTTTTCGCCACAAAATCTTTTACCATGCGGTCGAGCATGACCGTACGCGCGACAACGCCCTCGTGGGAGAGGAATTTATCGAAAGGCTTTGTGTCCATTTCAAGATGCCTGACAATCTCCACCGCCACATCGTCCTTAATCCGGGCATTTTTTCTGAGTGTTTCGCTCGCTTTTATCGCAACCGGAATAAGGGCTGTCGTCTGAACATCTCCAAGTTGTAAAGTCATTTTTTATTTCTCCATTTTTCTAAAAAGTATATTTTCCACCGATAATAAGGCAGCTCAAATCCCTGAATTTTCCGTAACTGCCTGTCTTACCGTCTTTTCCCTTGTTGAAAAAATCCCCCTCGATGTTGAGCGTAATCTGGTCGCTCAACTTGTATTCGGCCTTTCCCTTGATTACGCTGTCAAAATCGTTCAGAGACAAGATTCCGTTCAAAGAAAGCTCAAGACTCTCGTTGAACAGAGAGCGGGACAAGGAGAGCGTCGCGCAGTGCTCATAGCTCCGTCTCTCAATCTTTTCGATTTCGCCAAAAACCACATCCGCATAATACTGCGCTGTAATCGTCCACGAAGAAGGCATCCAGTCTATTCCAGCAAGGGCTTTGAGTTGATTGAGCCCTATCAGTTTTTCGCTGTCCATGCCTTGCGTTATCGCCTCGATTTGTTTTTCCGCGCTCACGGCGAATTTTCGCTCAGGGAAAAAAGCCGCTTCCATGCGAAGAACAGTTTCTCCGATGGGAATTGCCGTGTCCGTGCCGAACATGAGCATTTTTTCGTATTCACCAGACAGCTTCAGAGAATTGTCATCTGAAAGCGAATAAGAAACGAGCGGCTCGTCGTCAAAACCGTAGAAAGCGTAGAGCGACAAATCAAAAAGAGTCCAATAGGCACTGATTTTTGCCCCATACTCGCAGTTTTTGACCGCAACTTCCGGGAGAATGATGTCATCTTTGCTGAACGCAGCGTCTCCAAAAATCACTTTTTTTAGGGGGCTTTCCTCGCTTAAAGGAAGGGCTGCCGGCGTGAAAAAAGGAATGCAATATGCGTCAAGGGCGTAGCTTCCACTTTTTAGCGAAAAACGCACGGCATTGATTCCCAGGCGGCTTTCTGCGTAGGTGCTTGCCGCAAACTGCGTTTCATTCTGAGGACAAAGCACATCAGTAACGGAAAGGCCATCGGCTTTTCCCCATGCGCTTATCTGCCTTCCAACTCTGACAGCCCAAAAATCCGCAGTATAGTCGAACCAGGCTTCTTTTAGCGAAACACCTGAATTTTCTCTTCCGCTGACAAAATCCAGAGCGTCTGCGTGGTTTCTTAGCGCATCATAAAGAAGGAAACCGCTCGCATACAGGGAACTTTCTTCTGTGTACACGGAAAGTTCCCCTTCAGCTTTTGCTTCGCCCAACACGAAATCCCCTGAATTTTCAGTATAGGGAAGAGCCGCCCCCGCAAGCGTTGAAAGACTGCCTGAGAAGTTCTTTTCCTGGGGAAAAAAGTGAAAAATGAGAAATGAAAACTGAAAAAGAAGCACAAGGCGAAAGCGACTCATCAACGGACATTCCCCCGCTCAATCGCACTCACTGTAAAGAGGCTGTCGCTCAACTCAATGTTGTATTTGACATCTTTTGTTTCCAGAAGGGTCGAGTGTCCGCTTTTTACATTTTTCATGAACATTTTGCCAGTCGTCCAGATTCCGTCTATCTGCTTGATGTCGAAACATGAGAGTTCCCTTTCGAGTTTATCCGTCCTGTCATAGAATTCGCCCTTCGCGAGAATGTAATTGTCCTTCCTGAACCACAAAATCCGCCGCTGGGTCTTCTCGCTCTTGTCTTTCGCCTTCGCCTCGACTTTCCAGCAGTCCGCTCCGTCCACATTCTCGGATGCCAGCAAAGTGAAGGTGTCTTTGGAAAGACCGCGCTCCCCCATGTCAGCGTAAGTGAAATCCGAACCCATGAATTCATCGTCCTTTCCACTGCCTGAAATCCTGCGTACTTTTTTCATGGCGGGCATATAAAGCCAGCTGTCGCTCTCATCTTTTGAACCGTCAGCCTTGTCCGGGTAGTCAAACGAAAGATAGGCGACTCCTTTGACATCTTTAGGAACAGTGAAGACAATCACGGATTTTTCCACATCGCCGTAATCTTTTTTCCGCATGAAAATCTCCCTCGTCCGTTTCGCGCCTTTTTTGTTTGTAAGCGTCATCGTGGCCGTATAGGAAGAAGTTTTTCCGTCATCAACCTCATCCGCCCTCTTCGCAATTTCATATCCAGTCAATTCCTGGGCAAAAAGCGAGGAAGCAAAAATCATACCTGCAATCAAAAATAATCTTCTCTTCATATAAAATCCTCCATTTTTTTATTTGGGCGAATGTCGAGTTTTCACAGTGCAATGGCAGAAACAAGCGGAAGCGGGGTTCCGTCCATCAAAACACTCAGCCACCGCAAAGCGGTACTGCCGTTTTGATGGGCGGGTTCCCGCTGGGAGCTTGTTTCTGCAACTACAGTATGCATAAACTCGACATTCGACCTATTTGATTTTCTTTCCAAATGGTTTAGTCAGCGCAATTAAGGCCGGGGTAAGGGTGTAGTCCGCCAGAAGCGCGCTTGCAAGTCCTATCATGGCCAGCATTCCGATTCTGAAAAGGCAGCCCATAGGACTGAATGTGTACATGAAGAACATGGCGCAGAGAATAAAGGTAGTCATGCCCATGGTTTTTCCGATTTCCCTGAACGAGACGACGACCGCTTCTTTGTAATCGCCGTTTTTTTCCAGCTGTAATTTTATGTGGTTTATCAGGTGAATCGTGTCGTCGACGGCGATTCCCAGAATCATCGGCATGATTGTCATGGTCAGCATGTCCAGAGAATAGCCCGCATAGCCCATAACGCCGCCCACCACGATGACGGGAGCAAGGTTTGGAATCATACCGATAAGGCCGGTTCCTAAACTTGAGAAGGCGAGAATCAAAAGAATGGCGATAATCACAAAGGAAAGGCTGAAAGACTTCAATTCCGCCGAGACCAGCTTGTGGTTCATCTCCGCGTATTCCACAACTTCGCCCACGATGCTGATTTTCGCGTCGGGGAAAAGCTCTTTTGCCGAACTCTTTGCGCCTTCAATGTCGCTTACAATCACATTTGCATCGTAACCTGCCAGTTCCACATGAATGTGGGTTGTGCCGTAGTCGTCGCTTTCGGTGTCGAACCAGTCCTCAAAGCTGTCGCTGTAGAAAACAAGGTTTTGCGCCGTCACCGCGTCATCATCGCTCAGGGCGTAAAAAGCCAGGTCGTCGTCATTGAACATGCGGTTTATTTCTTTGAGCATCTGGCAGGCCGAAGTGACCCTGGGTTTTCCGCCTGAAATCTTGGTCAGCTTGAGTTTTCCAAGCTTCTCTTCAAGAGCCTCAAGATTTTTCATTTTTTCCGCAGACTTAAAGGCATCGCTGTCGTCGTAGCTAATCATCACATCGTAGCTGTAAAGACTGCCAAGTTTTCCCGAAAGCACGGACAAAAGCCGCTCCACATAAGGCACTTTGTTTCCCATCATCTCCACATAGTCCATGTTCACGCTGATTTTGAAGATTCCCGGAACCATGGCAAGAATGATGAAAGCCGAAAGCAAAGCGACGATTTTTGAATGGCGGGTGACTTTTTCTCCAAAGCGGGCAAAAGCGTTATCGGCAGATGTTGCGCCAGTTCGAAGGGAGAACGGCTCAGGCACAGTCTTCGCAGAGACTCGCTCTAAATCTTTTCCAAAGCACATGAGAATAGGGATAAAGACTATGACATAAAGGTAGACCGAAAAGACGATGGACGCGGAAATGCCTCCCACCCAGCGGATTGGGCCGATGCCAGAAAACAAAAATGAAATCAAAGAGGCAATCGTCGTAATCACGGTAAAGAGAATTGGCCAGCCGGTTTCGCCCACAGCCTTGATGACTGAATCACGACGCAGACCCGTGCGCCTGAAATGCATACGGAAGGAATTGACGAAATGCACCGAGTAGCCCACAGAAAGAGCCATGCCCAGCAGAATGGGCAGGGTAATCATGTTGGAGTCGGCCACGATGCCCAGATGCGCGCTCAAGCCAAGTACGCTTCCAATGCCAGCCACCGTTGCCACCAATGGAACAATCACGCCGCGGAGGGAACGCACGAAAATCACGAGACAGAGCAGCATGACGAAAAATCCGCTCAAAACTCTGGTCTTGCACTCCTGGGCGACCACATCGTTTTCTTCCATTTCGCTGTAGGACATGCCTGTGGGCTTCAATGTGTAGGCTCCAGCGGCCTTTTCGTTTTCTTCAAGAATCACTTTCTGCGCCGGGCGGGCGATGTTCTCCGCCGCAAATTCCACGCCGCCGTCATAATTCTCCAGCGAGAGGATTACCCAGCTTTCCTTTGAGTCATCGCTTACAATGTTGTTCACAAGGGATTCCCGGCTCAGGATAAAGTCTTTTTTCGCCTTGAGTTCAGCCGGGTCGGAGGGGATTCCGTCCTCAAAGGGGCTTTTGATTTCGATGCTCTCTTCGCTTCCGATTGGAATTTCCACAGTCACAATGGAAGTTGCCTTGTCCGCATAGGGAACCTCTTCTTCAAGCCGCTGCCCCAGTCTCTCGATTCCGGCCAGCACTTCCGGCGCAAAGACATCATCCGCCTGCACCATGACCATGATGGCGTCGTCGCTTCCGAAAATCTCCTTGAAGCGGTCGGAGTCGATTTTTACCTGCTCCCAGTCCTCGAACCACTCTTCCTCGTTGTTCGCCATTTTGAGTTTCGGAAGACCAGAAAAACAGAAAGCCGTGAAAAGAATTATCGCGCCGAGAATCAGCCACCGCCACCGAAGCTGAATCTCTCCGATTTTCAAAAAGATTTTGTTCACACTTGAAATATTCATAAGCAAAGCCTCACATTCGTTACTTAACGCTAACATACTATGTAACAGTGTTATGATTGTCAAGATAGCAGTGTTATATTATAATCGCCCACATGGCAGAAAATTCCACTGTACAGAAAATCCAGCGAATCGCGGCAGACGAATTTCTGGAAAAAGGATTCCGGGGAGCGTCTCTCAGGGAAATCGTGAAAAAGGCGGGAGTGACGACGGGAGCCTTCTACGGATACTACAAGAGCAAGGAAGAGCTTTTCGACGCGCTAGTGTCCCAACACGGCGACCATGTTCTCGGCATATTCAAGGGCATGGTCTCCGAGTTCATGGAAATCCCCAAATCCCAATGGGCAGAGAACATGTTCGAATACTCCGACAGGGGAATGAGGGAAATTTACGAGTACGCGTACGAGAACAAGGACGCATTCCGCCTGATTCTCTCCGCCTCGGAAGGCACAAAATGGGAGAATTTCATACACAAGATAGTTGAAGTGGAAGTCGAGATGACCCACATCTTCTACAGGGAAATCGAAAAGGAAGAGTACAAGCCTTTCGCGTTCGACCCGACGCTCGAACACATGATAATAAGCGGGGAATTTTCGGCGTTCTTCGAGCTGATTATCCACGACGTTCCAAAGGAAGACGGCCTCCGCTGCGTGAAGGAGCTGCACGACTTCTACCAGGCGGCATGGGCGAGCGTCCTGAAGATTGAAAAATAGAGTGCGTCATCACTTTTCCGCGTAGCCGCCGGCGAACGTGATGACGCAGACGGAGCCGTAGGCCTTGTGCTTGTTCGCATAGCCGACACCGGTCGAGGAAAAATCCTTGTTCAAGATGTTCTTCCTGTGTCCACGGTTCGAAACCCCATCGTCGACAAGAAGCTGCACCACGATTTCCCGCCCGGATTTCGAGCCGTACGAGATGTTTTCCCCGGCCGTCCTGTAGCTTCCGTACTTTTCGATTCTCGTGAAAGGAGTGCTTCCGTCGACTCCCGTGTGCCCTGTCTGTGCGGTCTCGCATTGCGTGCTCGAATGCTGCTGGGCCGCAAGCGAAAGCCCCTTCTCCGACGAGAGAACTGAAAGCGGCTGCAATTTTTTCATGTACGAGACGCATTCGTTCACGACGGCGGCTCCCTCACTCGTCAAAAGCGAGCCGTTGTAGAGTTTTCCGTCGAATTTCTTCGCTCTCGGCGCGATATAGAGTTCTGCGTACAGCGAAGGATTTGACCTCGCCTTGTTCATCTCCAAAACCACGTCCTTTTCCACCGTGGAAAGATAATCGACATTACGCGCCGTATCGAGTTTCGCGATGTCCCAGTTTTCCGCGTCCATGTTTTTCTTCGAAGCCGATTCCTCCGACTTCCTGTTCATGTTCGCGGAAAATTCATTGAGCTTGTCCACCGCCGCGCAACTGAAAAAAAGCGCGGAAGCGGCAAGGATTAAGAATGTAGGGAATAGGGATTTTTTCATTTTTGGGTCTCCTTTTGTTTGATTTTAGGTAGTGTTACGAACGTTATGCTAATAAGTTGACTGAGCGTAGTCGAAGTCAGCTCATTGTCATGCCGAACCAGTTTTGGCATCTCTTGTATTACAGATTCTGAAACAAGTTCAGAATGACAAATCAAGTTAATCGACTATAAAAAAGAAAAAATAGATTTCATTTCATCATTATTCAAAACTTCATTTTTAAGTTCTTCTTTTTTATCTTTCAAATCTGGAAAAGTATTAGTAATGAACCTAAAAATTGAGGTTCTCAAAGTTTTTTCTTTAGTTGGCTTCTTTCCTGGTAGTGTTTTATAATGTTCAACAATTTTCATTACTTCTTCTTGTAAATTAGATTCACTTTTTTCTTCATCTGAGCTTTTCGTATCAAAAAAGTTTTCAATAGCCAGAATTTTATCAGCACAACTAGAAAACAATTTTTTTTCACTATATTCCTTTTTTGTAACAAGCCACACATCTTTTCCATACTTGCGAAGTATGTCTGCAATAACCGTAAAATCAGAATCGGAAGTGATAAAAATATAAAGTTTTATCTCAGGGGTATTTAAATAAAAATTTTCAAATGCAGAAAGAGAAAGAATAAGATCTGCTCTATTTTTCAAATTCGATTTTGCAACATGAGGTGTATCCTGAATTGTAAAATTCAAATCTTTCAATTGCTCTTCAAATTTATCAATTGCAGCTTTATCGCCACATGCCAATTTTATTGCAAAATTTGGCGAACCAATATCTTTGAGATTTTCCGAAATCGAGTCCATTAATTTTTCAACATTGAAAGATTTATCAATATTTTCCAAATCAAAATAAATGGCGATAGGAATTTTCATTGCTTCATCTAACATATATATACCTTATAAATACAGACTATCATCCGCTGTCCATAAAAAGCCTAAATTTGCTGTTATGGTAAAATCTCCATAAGCAATCCAGCTCCCCAATTTTGCGAAGCGTTCTAAACACCACGGCTTTTTTCTGCAAATTTCAAAATACTTGCTATAGCTACCACTTTGCAACATTCCCTTTTCCACTTGCGAATAAAATTGCCAGTTCATCAAAATTGAATACGCCTTGACAGTATCCGTCGCAGGGCAGTTTTTATCGAGAGTTTCTAATTTCTGAATCAGTTCGCTATATGAGCAATTTGAATTCAAAATTTCATAGACAGCATTTCGATAGGATTCTGTTTTTTCTTTGTGATTTTCAACCAAAAAATCTTCAGGCTTTTTTCGAGAAGGAGAACCACTGATTATTTTGTTTAATTCATCCGCATTTTTTTTGCCAACAAAACGCGGCAATTCTGCACACAAGTTTTCTAAAAAATATGCCACGAACATTCGCGACTGGAAAATTTGATACGCCGCCAGATGCGAACCATCTTTTAGCAATTCCATAAGTTTTTTATCGTTGTGTTCATTCTTAAAGAGTTTTTCAAAGGTTTCCCAGTTGTGCTTTCCAGGCTCATACTTCAACTTGTCAAAAGTTGTCGGTATCAATCCCTCATTTTCGCCAAAAACGTATTTGATTATTTCTTCTGCTTTTGAAATGTCATTTATGCTTTTGAAAAATTCATCAATCACCCATTTGAAAAAAGTCTTGTTCTCTTTTTTACAGAACCGAACATAGTTTATAGATGAGGCGTATTCGGAGCGAAACACTTGCGGAGTCATCCATTTTTTATGCTCATATTCTTCTTTAGTGAGCCACCCTTTTCTATATTGTCTATCTATTTCATTTATCGCACTTTCTGCATCACTATTGTCAACACTAGAAAAATACTCGTCACATGATTGGTCAGAGTAAAATTTTCGTGCAATCAAATACGAAAGAGCTCTTTCAAACGACTCATAAAAAAAGTCATCATTTATATCAGCTCCCCACTTAAAAATGTCAAAAAACTCGTTAAAATTATGGTAATACTTTTCTGTTACATATTTTGGACAGAAAGAGGTATCATCGATAATTTTTTTGTCATAATTACCACCAAAATTTTTATTGTAGTTTTTATACCAAGACAGTGTAAAAACATTCAAACAATTTATTAGTGAATATGAGATTTCCCAATATGCTCTATAATCGCCAGAATTCATTGCCGATTTTTTTTGTTTAAAATTATTCGGAGACATTTTTTTGCCAATGACATAATACTTGCAAATTACTTTTGAAAAACCATCTCCCATGCTTTTTATGAACAAAGAAAGAAGTGCCGTTTTGTAGTTAAAAGTCTTTACCATTTTTTTCTCCAAACTCATTTCAATTTCAGTATGAAGCCAAAATGAAAAAACTGACAGACCGAGTTCGGTTAAAAATACAATGAAAGGCAATTGCATTTTTTTAACCGAAAAGGGTGAACATGTTCTAAGAACCTCACTTCGCATCCGACGACGCATCCGCAGCCTGTCCTCCAAGTCTCTTCCCGTCCGCCATAGCCTTTTTCAAGACAGCTTCCTTTTGCTTCACTTTCACCGTACCATTTTCATTGTCTTCCCTACCATCTTTCTTCACCGCCGGAAAGTTCACCTTGCTTCCGTTGCGCTTGAAGATTTCGGTATGGCTTGAATACGTTCCGAGTTCGCTAGTTTCCACGGAAGCGAAGAAACGCCTGAGGGAATCCTGCTCGAAGAGGGAATCGAGGCTACCGTAGGAATTGTAGCCAGAGTATCTATCCCTGTTGCGGGACGCGTCGGTGTTGTTGACGTACATGGAAAGGGCGTTTTTCACGTCGGGAGGTGTCGAGTCGTAGAGGTTTTTCAGAGACTTCGACAGCACGGAGAGCGCGGACTCTCCTTTCGGAAGCCGGGCGATGAAATGGAAGACGAATGCCTGGCGTTTGTCGGCGGCTTTGGCGGAAACAATCCGCTCGATGCTGTCCTCGATTTCGGTGAATTTTTTGAAGGAAGATTCGTCCTGAAGATTGTACGATTTGGCTTTCTGGTAGTCCGAATTCGTGTCGAAGCCCTTCGACTGGGCATCGTAGAACGAAGACGCGTATGCAAAGCCTTTCTTCTCGGCTTTTTTCCAGTCGTCCTTCGTCTTGTAGCCGAGCCTGTTGTATTTCAGGTATTCGTCATAGTCGCTGAATTTGGAAAAGCCCTTCTCCTTCGCGGAATAGTATTGCCCAGACGATGGAAAACCGTTCTTCTTCGCGTCAGTGCAGTCCGCAACCGACAAAAAACTGTTGCTCTTGAAAAAGTAGTAGAGTTCAGAAGACTCTATGCAGTGGAATTCAGCGTCCGAAAAGTCCGAGCCGTTCTTGAAGCCAGCCGACTCGCCTTTCTTGTAGTCGTCAATCGTCCAATATCCGTTCAGGGGAAAAGAGAAATATGTTCCGTTAGCGTTGATGAGCAAATCGCCCGACGAACTTTGGAAGAACGCAACAGAAACGTTGTTCTTGCCGATGAGGAATTCCAAGTCCTCAAGTTTCTTCAATTTGACTACAGCCGCATTGGACAAGGATTCGATTTCGATGTACCGCATCTCCGCAATCGCCCCGAACGAGGCAACCGCGAAGAAAAGCGCAGTGAAAAGCCGCTTCATCTATGCTCCCTGGAAAATCTCTACAGATTCCATGAAATTCCAACTCTTGGTGTCACATACAGTGTCCATGAATTTGTTCCGCCTCCGCCAAGCATGGCCGATTGATAATTTTCGACAGATTTTCCTCCAAGCTCATACGTTGTTGTCTTTGAAAAAAAGCGGGACGAGAAATCGCATTCCGCGAATATGTTCAAGCGTTCAGAGGCGAGCCACCTGTTGCCCACGAAAAGACCAAATTCTCCGGCAGTATAGTTCAACTTGTTGTCCACGCCGTCAACCGTGACTTTTGTCGTCTCCCTCGATGTCTGGTGGAAATTCAAAGCGAGCAGCAGCCCGATGTAGCTGGTCGACTTCTCAGTTTTTCGGAACATGAAGTAAGGCTTGACTCCCAATGTTTCCGCAAAGCTTTTCTGAGTGTAGTTGTACGTCACAGCATTGTTGTTGAGATTGCTGGACTGGCTTTTTGAAAACGAAAAGCCGAAAAACGGCTTTACGCCAAAGTTTTCGCCATGAACATCAAAATCCAAGGCGACTGCATGGGCGTTATAAGGATTTCCCTCGTTCCAGTGAATTTTTTCACCAAAATCGACTCCCAACGATTTCCCCAACGCGAAAACACCACTGCCCATGACAAGCAGAAGCGACACGAGAATGATTTTTGAAAAATTGCGCATAAAATACCCCTTAAAAATACATAAATATACTTTTCAAGTAATGAATTTAAGCGAATTTTTTGAATTGTCAAGCGGAAGTTTCTGAGAACCGCTTTCAATCCATTGACAGCGCGGCAGATTTCCCCTATAGAAATTCAACATGGTTCTTTTCAATTCAGACACAGCCCCAAAAAAATGGTATTGCCAGGGCTTCAACGGTTGCATCCTTTTCTCGCTCATAAACGGCGGGTATATTTCTGAGTACATGACGAAACTGCATCTCGCCAAAGTGTTCAAGCCGAATTCGCCCTTGTCGAAGATGACGCTGGAGGAAAAGACCCTCTACGAGCTCAATGCGGTGACGTTGTGGGCGTTGGTGTCAGGCTGCTATCCATTCGGGCACAAAGAGTCGTTCTACACAATCTACACGGCCTTCATGCGGCTCATAAAGAACAAAGACAAAATCGACGAAGAGAATTACGACTGGCTACCCGAAGACGAAAAATCCGCGGACGGAAAAAAGCCCGGTCTGCGGATTTATTGAGATTTATTGAAAAAAGCTAATTGGACAGAATGTCGAGTTTATGCATATCGTAGTTGCAGAACCCCGCTTCCGCTCGTTTCTGCCATCGCACTGTGAAAACTCGACTTTCGACCTAATTGAAAATTCTACTTGTCAACCCAGTTGGATGCAAAATCGAACACCCACATGGTGGTGTATCTCGTATGCTGGTCAGAATAACCGACACCGACAGAATCGAAGCTGGATGAAAGGATGTTTTTTCTGTGTCCACGGTTTTCGATTCCATCATCGATGAGCAAATCTACAACGACATCCCTCACAGTCCTCTGCCCTGCCGCTATGTTCTCCCCCGCAGCCGAATACGTTCCGTATTTTCCGAATGCGTCGAACGTCTCCGTCCCGTCAACCCGCGTATGGGAGAATGCCCCTGCCACAGCGGAGGAATCAGCGTGTTCTTTAGCGCATTCGTACAGACCTTGGGCAAAATTCAGCGTGCCAAGTGAATCAAGTTTTGACATCTCAGAAAGACATTCAATGAGGGCGGCATTTCCTTCAGTCCCTTTGTAGGTGTCCTTCATCGGAAGAATGTAAAGAGCGGCATACGCCTTTGGATTGTTCCGAGCCTTGTTCAGTTCGAGAATAGCATCTTTTTCAAAATCGAGGATTCCAGAAACGGAGCGAGCGGTGTCCAATTCATCAGTGTTCCAGACTGACTCGCTGTACGTCGTCTCTGTCAACGCAGAATAATCCGTTTCCTCAGTTCCATCATCATCCGAGCAGGAGAAAAACGACAGCGCAAGCAACAATGCGCACGGCAGCATAAAAATCTTTTTCATTGTACACCTCCATAAAAAACTCCGTCTTGGAGCCACATAAATCCTAAAGCAGGCGCGTTAAAAAACATAGCAAAGAAAGGGAGAACGCTCATTTCCAAAAATCGTCTTTTATGCGTTCATAGTGCCGTTCCTTCAAAACAGATGGGAAAGAATTGACAGATGGAAATTCCTCGGCTATCTCATATTTCAAAACATCAAGAAGCCTATTCCCAATTTCAGAAGCATAGACACCCCTCAACGCTTTCTCATACCAATTAATCAAATCAGATTCCGTAACAATGCTTTGGATTCGGCTTCGCCAGCCTATTTGAGACAGCAAGGAAAAAATCGTATTTTTCTCGGCATCTTTGCAAACAATAACAATCCTGTCACTGGAAATCCCGGAGACAATATTCTCAGCAAGTTCAACATCCAAACTCAAGTGTTTTATCTGAATGGCAGGTCCCCAGTTTGAATACATATCAAGCCCCCTGTCTGCAGCATTCGTTACACCGACTCTATACATTTTTGCGTCCTGCACAAAAGCTGTGTTTCTGCTGTCTATGCACATCACCTTGCTTGCAAAATCGTCAAACTCCTCCAATATTCCCATTTTTTCCGCATCGATTGAGAGAGTCACTTTGAAATGCACAGCTTCCACTATTGTAGAAAAAAGCGAATAGACTATTATTTCGTAAATTTTATCAAGACTTCGCCGCAACCCCGGCTCGTTCCAAAACAAATCGATGAATTTCTTAACGAAGAAATCTGCAGAAGTTGATTTCGTGCAATAGTCCAATGCCATAGAGAGCTGGGAATGCTTCGCAAAAAACAAGTTGTAAATATACGCCTCAACAGCTCCACCTGTTCTGACATTCTCCTTTCCAAGTGCGTTGAGCAATATTGGAGGAATTGCGTTTTCATCAAAAAGGTTGTCCTGAAATTTCGCACTGCTTGTGCAGACACGTCCCAAAAGCGGCAACGAAATCTCGTCTCTCCATCTCTTGCTCTTTGTGCGGTACTGCTCCAAATCCAGCAAATCAATGGAATTATCCATTCTTGCCCTATACAGAATTTCCGCTATCTGAATCGGCTTGTACAAATGGATGCGAGATTTTTCGATAACTTTGTCAAGAGCCTTTTTCGCTTCTTCTTTTGTAGCCATATATTTTTCTCATGCGAACAACAACGGTTGCCCATCGATATCTACAGGTGATTCTTCACCGAACATCTCAAAACGCTTCAACGCCATTATCATTTGTCTTGCTATTGCGGCGATAACAGGAACGGAAACAGAATTTCCACACTGCTTTTTTACTTTCCCATACGGAAGAACAATTTTATAGCTATCAGGAAAACCTTGAAGCCTGAGCATTTCCCTTTCTGTCGGGCGACGTTCGTCATTTATCAATATGTAGTTCGCAGATGCGCCTGCCCGTAGACAAGAAGAGTACGGATGGGGGGTTATGGAGCCTGCCATATTCTCATGAGATATGTATGGTTTAGGATAATTCTTGTCTTTTATCCTCTGCAATCTCGATTCCCTTATTTTTGGCCTAACATAATATTTCTCTGCGACATTCGGCTCAAGAATATCAGAAAGAGACTTTCTCTCAGCAACTGGAATTGCTTCAGGAAAGCGAAATGAAACATTGTCCATAAAACCCACAATGTATATTCTTTCGCGTTTTTGAGGAACTCCATAGTCGAGGGAATTGAGCACGGATTCATAGACGTTGTACCCCAAACATTGCAGATGCGTCCGTATGACTTTATAGGTGTTTCCGTTGTCATGCGATTTTAGGTTTTTTACGTTTTCCAAAAGAAAAGCCCTAGGCTTTTTCTCCTTCAGTATCCGCTCGATTTCAAAGAAAAGAGTTCCACACGTTTCGTTGGAAAAACCCTCTTTTTTTCCAATTATCGAAAAAGCCTGACACGGAAAGCCGCCTAGCAGAATATCAAAATCAGGAATGTCACTTGCCGCTATTTTTGTGATGTCACCGGAGGGATGCTCATGAAAATTAGCCTCATATGTCTTGCAGGCATCCTCGTCGAACTCAGAAGAAAAAACACATCTTCCTCCGACAGACTCAAAGCCAAGGCGAATTCCTCCAATTCCAGCAAACAAGTCTATGAATTTAAAATCGTTCCAATCCATAATTGAATATCATACAAAGAAACAAAAAAAAATCCACGGAAATGGAAAAACCCAAACCCGTGGATTCACAAAAATCACAAAACCGTCAGGATTAGAGAGCTGCGAGCGTCCTGTCGATGCGGGCGAGCGACTTCTCCTTTCCGAGGACGGCGATTGAGCCGATGAGCGGTGGCGAGACGCGGCTTCCGGTGACGGCCATGCGGATAGGCATCATGAAGTCGCCCAATTTCACGCCAAGCTCCTCAGCCTTCGCCTTCGCGAAATTCTCGGCCTCCTCGTGGTTCGTCTCGAAAATCTTCTCCACGAAGGACTTGGCGTTCTCCAAGACCTCTTTCGTCTTCGCCGCGTCGAGCTTTTTCGGGATTATCTGCTCAGCCGGAGGAACGGCAGGCTCAGTGAACATGAAGTGGACCATCTCCGCGGCCTCCGTGAGGAACTTGAGGCGTTCCTTGATGAGCGGCATGAGGCCCATCAAAGTCTTCTTCACGTCCTCGCTCGTCATGTTCATGCTCGCATCCACGCACTCAGGCTCGCCCTTGTCGTTCAAGCGGACGCCTGAGTATTCAGGTCCCACCTTCGGCTTCGGCTGCGGGTTCTCCGGGTTGATTTCGAGAGTCGCGTCCCCTGTTCCCGTGATGAACGGAAGAGTCCACTTGTAGAGTTCCTCGTCCGAGAGCATACGGATGTAGTTGGAGTTGTAGAATTCGAGCTTCTTGTAGTCGAAGACGGCAGGAGACTTGTTCAAGTGCTCAAGCTTGAAGGCCTTGGCGAGTTCTTCGAGCGTGTAGAATTCCTTTCCTTCCTCGTAGGAACAGCCGAGCAAAGCCACATAGTTCACGATTGCCTGCGGGAGGTAGCCCCTCGCGCGGAATTCGTTCAAAGATGTGGAGCCGTGCCTCTTTGAAAGCTTCTTTCCGTCAGCGCCGTTCACCATCGGAAGGTGGCAGAATTCAGGGTGCTCCCAGCCGAACGAGCGGTACATCTGGACGTGGAGCGGAGTCGAAGGAATCCACTCCTGCGCGCGCATGACGTGCGAAATCTTCATCAAGTGGTCGTCCACGATGTTTGCCAAGTGGTATGTCGGGAAGCCGTCTGACTTCAAGAGAACCGGGTCCGGGGAAATCGCCTCGTTCTCCCACTCGATGTCGCCCAAAAGGTGGTCGTGGAAGACTGTCTTTCCCTCAAGCGGCACCTTGAGCCTGATTACATAAGGCTTTCCAGCGTCCATGTTCGCCTTTACTTCCTCTGGAGTGAGGTGGCGGCAGTTCCTGTCGTAGCCTGGGGCCATCTTGTTCTCCTGCTGGATTTTCCTGATTCTGTCCAACCTCTCGGCGTCGCAGAAGCAGTAGTACGCCTCGCCGTTCTCGATGAGCTTCTGGGCGTATTCCTTGTACAAGGCGAAACGCTCGCTCTGGACGTAGGGGCCGTACTCGCCGCCCTTGTCGCCGCCCTCGTCCCAGTCGATTCCGAGCCAGGCCATTGTATCGTAGAGGTTCTGGACGTATTTTTCGTCGTATCTTGTTCTGTCGGTGTCTTCCAAACGGAGGATGAATTTTCCCCCTTTCGAGCGGGCGTAGAGATAGTTGAACAATGCAGTGCGGACTCCTCCGATGTGCTGCATTCCCGTCGGTGATGGTGCGTAGCGGACACGCACTTCTTTGATGTTTTCCATTTTGTTCCTCTATTGCAAAAATAAAAAAGATTCAATTTATCAATTTTAATCGAAATGGCTCTTTCAAACAATAAAATGAAGGGATTTTGGAGATTGAGCGAATCAAAAAAAATGGGGCAAAAGCGGCAAATGAACCGATATTTTTGAAGAATGAGAGAAAGCGTGTTACAATTTCATTCAATACCAAGGAATAAAACACAGGAGGTTTTATCATGTTCAAGAAATTGATTTCAGCAATCGCAATTCTTTTCGCGCTCACATCGGCATCTGTTTTCGGATACACAGCACAGACGAAGACCGAGGACGCGAATTCGGACGACTACAAGTGGTACGAGTTCAAGGCCAAGCAGTTCGGAAAGCCGATGAAGTTCTTCGCCTTCAAGACCGATGCCCAGAGGAACAACCGCGCCCCGCAGATTCTCAACAAGAACGGCTGGGGATTCAACGAGAAGTCGGAGACCCTCACGGAATTCTTCAACTTCGAAGGCGGCGAGAAGACAGTCCTCTTCGACGAGGAGCTCAAGCCAATCATGAAGGAGAACGGCTACAAGTACGCTTTGACGACTTTCAAGTCCACAAACAAGGACACGACCACAATCTATCTCTACACGTTCTGGTACGATGCCGAGACAGACGCATTGTGGGTCTTCAAGTCATACAAGTAATCCAGGCGCGCGAGAAACTGTCTGGGAAACGAACGAAAGAGCTTGCACAAACGGTGCAGGCTCTTTTTTTTGTCCAAATGAGAAAAGAATCAGCACAAAATTCTATAATGGAAAAAACAAGAAACTGAAAAAAAAACAAAAACGGAGGAAAAAATGATGAACGAAACAGCCGGGAAAATACTCGACTACATAGAAAGAAGCCCAAGCTGCTTCCATGCGGTGAAGAACCTCGCAGACGAGCTAAGGGAGAACGGATTCGCCGAGCTGAAAGAAAGCGGACGGTGGACGCTCGAAGAAAACGGAAAATATTTCGTGACGAGGAACGGCTCCTCGATAATCTCGTTCACGATTCCAAAAAAGGATTTCAGGATGTTCAGGATAACAGCGTCGCATTCCGACTCACCGTGCTTCAAGGTGAAGGAGAACCCGGAGATGAAAGGCCACGGCTGCGTGAGGCTGAACGTAGAGAAGTACGGCGGGATGCTGATGAATCCGTGGTTCGACAGGCCGCTTTCCATAGCCGGAAGGGTCTGCGTGGAGAACGGAGGCGGAGCGTTCGACGTGGAGACAGTCCTTTTCGACTTCAAGAAGAGCGTGGCCATGATTCCGTCGCTCGCCATACACTTCGCGAGGGACGCGAACGACGGACACAAGATAAACACGCAAGCAGAGATGATGCCGATTGTCTCAACCGACACGGAATTCGACTTTCTGGCAACCGTGGCCAAGGAAATCGGTGTGGAAAAGGGAAAAATCCTCTCGCATGACCTTTTCCTGTACAACAACTGCAAAGGCTCTTTCTGGGGAACGGACGACGAATTCATCTCCTCGGCAAAGCTCGACGACCTTGAGTGCGTCTACGCGACTTTTATTGGGTTCTTGAATAGCGCAAAAAAAGCGGCCGCAGACTCGGTGAACGTGCACGCGGTCTTCGACAACGAGGAAGTCGGAAGCGGAACGAGGCAGGGCGCGGACTCCACGTTCCTGGAAGACACGCTCAGGCGGATAAACGGAGCGATGGGAAGGGACGACGAGGACTATCTCTCGGCGATAGCGGAGAGCTTCCTCATAAGCGCGGACAACGCGCACGCGGTCCACCCGAATTTCGCGGACAAGTCAGACCTGTCGAACAGGCCGCACGTGAACGAAGGAATCGTCATAAAGTACAATGCGGCACAGAAATACACTAGCGACGCTGTTTCTGCGGGAATCTTCAAAAGGATATGCGCGAAGGCCGGCGTTCCCTTCCAGATTTTCACGAACAACTCGAACGTGGCTGGAGGCTCCACCCTCGGAAACATATCCACGTCGCACGTCTCGCTGCGCTCTGTGGACATCGGCCTCGCCCAGTGGGCCATGCACTCGCCGCTCGAATCGGCCGGAGCCGAGGACGCGGAATTTCTTTCGAAGGCGGCGGAGGCGTTCTACTCGGCCTGACGGTCTTTTTCAAGGACACCGGACGACGGCGAAAAAGACGAGAGCCAGTCGAAAACGCCGTTGTCGTTGTTCAGGACGTAAATCCAGCTCTCATGCCCGTCGTATTGGTGCGCTCCTCCGTCATTGCCGAAGAAACGGCCGCTCTTGTCGTGAACGTCAGGATAGACCGAGGCACGGAGATTGTCCGAACCTAGCTCCCTTATCCGCGCGATTGTCGCCTCTGACGACTTTTTGGGATTCACAGTCGTGTCGTTCTCTGCGTATGTGAAGAAAATCGGATAGCCTGAAAGGAATTCAATCTGCTCGTCCGTTATCTTGGAGTCCAAATAGAATTCGCAAGTCGGGAAGGCGGCGCGGAAGAAACCACGGAACTGCAAAACCATGTTCATCGTCATGTAGCCGCCGGCGGAGCAGCCGCCCACGAAGATTCTGGAAGGGTCGACATCGGGATGCCCGGCGACGAACGAGTCTATCAAGTCCTTCACGACGAAAGTGAAATACGAAACGGAAGCGAACGGAAGATTCTCCATTCCAAGCCTGTACTCGTGGTACTTGTCCACGACAGCATCTTCGTCTTCATCTTCGCCGTCCTCTTCATACTCTTCTTCATCATCATCTTCGTCTTCTTCGTCCCCATAATACGGAAGAGGCTCCTTTCCCAAAGCGGAGCGGAAGCGGTTCCTGACGAAGCGGAACGGAAGGCGGACGGTGCCCTTCACGGCGTTCTTTGCGGTGGAAATGCCGCTTGAAATCTTTTCCTTCACCCCGTCCTTGTCCACGGGCGCCCAATAGTGGACTCCCCCCACAGTCCTCTCCCCCACCATGAGCCACGCCGTCGGACACTGAGGAACCAGCAGATAGAAGCCGGAGGGGAATTTCGACTGGATTTCATCGGAAACAAGGTTCGTCACTTTCGCGTTCAAAATCGGAGCGTACCTGTTCTTTCCGCCCTCGCCCAAACCGTGGAACCAAACAACGAGAGGAATCTTCTCGCCAGCGTCAGGATTCAGGGAGGCGGACTCCGGCTCGTAATACGCGAAGCCCATCGGAACTTCATCGTAGTCTTCGAAATCGCCATCGTCGTCATAGACTGCCGCGCTTCCATCGAACACATCGAACGAAAAGCGGGCGGCGGCACTGTTCACGAAGGCGGAACACTTGTCGACCGAAAGACCGAGCGCGTCATTCTTCACCGAATAATAGAAGAAATCGTCGACATTCGCCATTTTCTTCGGAAGACCCGCTGTCAGAACGTCCAGCTTCGAGAAATTCTCAGGGCGCACGTCGAATTCAAGCGTCACGAACCTTCCGCGCCCACCGGCGAAAAATCCGTTCCCGTCGGAGACATAGGCCCTGTCAGGGACGAGAGTGGAATAGACCTTCTCAAGGTAAACGCGCTTCCCCGACTTCCTGGTCTTCTTCGTCACCAAAAAGTCGGAGGCTGAAACACGCTCCTGTGCGACATCATCCTGAAGCGCGACGACAATCTTCTCAAGGCACGAACCGAAATCCTCCGTGGAAAAATGCACGGTGAACGAAGACGGCTCAGGAATCTTCTCCCGACACAAAGGCGCGGAAAAAGCGGAACCGCAAAGAAAAACGTCCAAAAAAAACAAAAGCGTAGCAAAGCGGAATTTTCTCATCGCAAAATTATACCCCACTCTAAAAAAAATCGTCATAAATGGTAAAATGGAGGAATGAAACCCACACGCCTTTTTTTGATTCTGCCAATCGCGGCAATAGCATTGAACTCCTGCAAAACGACTAACGTTGAAACAGTCGAAACACAGACAGAGCAGCCGGAAGAAAAGACGGCAGACCCACCAGAAGAAAAAATCGAGAAAATCGAGAAAATCGAGAAAATCGAGAAAATCGAGAAAATCGAAGAAGAGATTGAAGAGACCGAAACCGCCCTCAAGAAAATCGACATGACGAAATGGAGGTACAACGAAGAGGACGGCGTGTTTTTCCAAACCGGAATAGAATACTGCCTTGGAACGAAGGACGCTCCGTACAGGAAAATCGCGTTTTTCGTTCCGGGAACGCTCTTCAAGGCGAAGAAGAACTCGGCCGATTTCTACACGGTCGAGGTGGCGGACGAAGAAGCCGAAGTCCCCTACGTCATGAGAATCGAAAAGCCGATGAAAGCCGCCACTGTCTACGAGCGCAAGTCAAGGCCGTTCACGAAAGCGGGGTTCGTCTACGTTTTGGCTGGAGGCGAATCTGTAGAAGACTTCAAGAGCGCGGTGAAGTACGCCAGGTACAACAGCGAGCTTCTTCCAGGAACGACGGAACGGTTCTACGTCATGGGAGAGGGACGCTCAGGCGCGCTCGCGGCGATGGTCGGTCTCGAAAGCGGAGGGAGCGAATCCGAGAGGAAATTCAGCGAGCTAGGAGCGGCGAGGACGAGCGGCGAAGTGGCGGGAATCGCGTCTTGGTCGACATCGGCAGGCGGAAAAACTGACTGGCAAAACGAGAGCGAGGCGCAAAAAAATGCGCAGACAAAAATCCTGCAGGAGTCCCTCGACGATTTCCTTTCGGCAGCGGTCTTTCCGTTCAAGGCGAGCTTCACGTCGGACAGGCTTCCAGAGCCGGAAAAGCCGGGCGAATTCAAGGCGGCGGGAGGAATACTCGACGGAAAAAAGACGAGGCGGCCGAAGCGCGGAATCCCGAACCCGGACGAGGAAGCGGAGTACAAGAGAAAAAAGGAGAAGCGCGACGGGGAACTGAACGGAATCTTCGAGGCACCTGCCGACTACATAGCGGCGTTGAACCATCGCTCAAAAAAGAACGGCGGCGGCGACTGGATAATTTTCGACGAGGAAAGCGGCAAAGCGAAAATCACTACAGCCGAAGGATTCTACACTTCGATGAAAAATGGCGAAGCGGAATCGGAGGAAGCTCTGCAAATTCCAACGGCCGACATCATGAAAATGCTCGAAGGCGGAGCCGCCCCGGCTAGGTTCTTCAGGATTCGGGAGGGGCTTTTCAGCAGCGGCTTCAATCTCCAGGCGGCGGCGGCCCTCAAGAAAGCGTTGGAGAAAGCGGGCGCGAAAGTCGACTTCAAGGCGGTGTGGGAGAGCGGCAGGACGGACGCGGAGATTTCAGGCGGAATCGAGGAGAACACAATCGAATGGATAAACGGAATAGAAAAAGGAACAATCAGATGAATCTTTCGGGAATCTTTTTTTTGGCGGCGATGATTTTCGCGTCTGGAAAGAGCCTGCTTCCGGCGGCGGAAATGAGGCACACGGCATTCAAGCAAACGGAAAAAACTGAACAAATCGAAGAAATCGAGGAACAGGAGGAATTCGTCGAGCCGAGAATCGGACTCAGGAAAATCGACATGGCGAAGTGGCTCTTCAACAGCGAGAGGAAAATCTACTACCAGCTCGGAATCCAATACTGCGGAAAACCGAAGAACGCCTACTACGAGAGGCTTTCAATCTACGTCCCCGAATGCTACTTCGAAACCAGGCGGAACAAGGACGGAACGTACACCGTTATCGGCACAAAAGAAGTGAAGTTCGCCCCGATATACGTCTTCAACATCGACACAAAGACGAAGAAGCAGCACCCGGACAAGAAATACTCGGAAGCCTCTGAAGAATACACGAAATACAAGAGGGTCGTCATACGCGCGGGCGGAGAGGACACCACCGACTTCAAGGCCGCCCTCAGATACATCCAGTGGAATTCCGACCTGCTGCCGGAAGGTGCGGGGGCCGTCTACGTCTACGGAGAGAATTTCGGAGGCGGCTACGCGTGCGTCCTCGGCTTGACGGGGAACCTCTGGACGTACCGCGAAAAACTCGAAGCGATTGGAGCCGTGAGGACGTCGGACAGCGTGGCCGGAGTGTACGCGATAAACCCGGTGCTGAACTTCGAGCGGACGAGCGACAAGAAACTCGACACGAAGCAGCTTGAATATTCGATAGACAGGCTCTTCTCGATGGGCGAATTTCCGATACAGACTGAACTGCACGCGACGGCGATGCTCGGAAAACCGAGCGAAGAGCTAACCCCCTCGGCAAAGGCGATGTTCGAGAAGGAATACGAGAGGTCGGTGAGGAAGGAATTTCCGGGCTACGAGATAGAGGACGCGAAAAGGAAATACGAGGAGAAGCGCGACGCCGAGCTGAAAGGCAGATTCGACACGAGGAAGGCCTACGCGGACGCACTGAACACGCTCACGCTCGTCAACTGGATAGAATACAACCAGTGGCTGCAGACCGCGAAAATCGTGGACATGGACGGATTTTCCAGGCTGCTCAGGAACACGGGCGCGGACAGGAAAAAGCGGAAGAAAATCGACGCGGAAGGCCTTGAGAACCCAATCAGCATCCTGCAGGAACACCCGGAAGCCAGACGCGCCAGATACTGGGTCGTCAGGAGCCGAGCAATAAAGCCACTCGACGAGTCTGCGAAGGAGCAGGATTTTGTGGACGCGCTCACGGAAGCGAACCTGGAAGTATTCTTCGACCTCAAATGGAATTGAAAAATTAAAGTTGAAAATTGAAAGTTGAAATCTGAAAAATTCAAAATTCGTCTTAGTTCGATTTCCGTGTTAAACTATAGGGAACTTCAAAAGTCGATAGAATTTTCTGAAGTCCCTATCAACAAAATCATTTTTCAGGAGAAACAAAAATGGCAATTTCATGGGAAAACCTGGACAAACTTGAATCCTACAAAAAACTCCAGTCGCTCAAAGGAGCCGTCTCGGTGGCAAAAGAGCTTTCCGGCGACAAGGCGGCAGAGCGGGTCGCGTCATGCTCGGTTCCGATGGCCGCTGGCCTCGTCTACAACTACGCTGCCAAACAAGTCGACGAGAAAGTTCTCTCGGTACTCAAAGAACTCGCGTCAGAAGCCCAGCTCACGGAGAAATTCGAGGAGCTGTACAACGGAGCCGTCATAAACACGGGAGAGAAGAGGCTCGTCCTCCACCAGCTCACGAGAGGCCAGCTCGGAAAAGCGGTCACGGCGGACAACGTGGACAAGAGGGAATTCTACAAGAACGAACAGAAGAGAATCGCCGAATTCGCAGAGAAAGTCCACGACGGAAGAATCGCCAACGCCAACGGCGAGAAATTCACCACGGTTGTCCAGATTGGAATCGGCGGAAGCGACCTCGGCCCCCGCGCCATGTACCTCGCGCTTGAGAACTGGGCGAAGGCGAACGGAAAGTTCAAGCTCGAAGCGAAATTCATCTCGAACGTGGACCCGGACGACGCGGCGGCTGTTCTCAAATCGCTCGACCTCGCCCACTCGCTCTTCATCCTCGTCTCCAAGTCGGGAACGACGCTTGAGACGCTCACGAACGAGTCCTTCGTGAAGGACGCGCTCAAGAAGGCCGGCCTCAACCCGGCGAAGCACATGATAGCGGTCACGTCGGAGACTTCTCCGCTCGCACACAACCCGGACTATCTTGCGGCGTTCTACATGGACGACTACATCGGCGGCCGCTACTCTTCGACATCGGGAGTCGGAGGGGCCGTGCTTTCATTGGCGTTCGGAGCCGACGTGTTCGCGGACTTCCTCGACGGAGCGGCGGAGCAGGACAAGACGGCGACGAACAAGGACATCCTCAAGAACCCGAGCCTCCTCGACGCTCTCATCGGCGTCTACGAAAGGAACGTGCAGGGCTACCCGGCCACGGCGGTGCTCCCGTACTCGCAGGCTCTCTCAAGGTTCCCGGCGCACCTGCAGCAGCTCGACATGGAATCGAACGGAAAGAGCGTGAACCGCTTCGGAGAGCCGATAAACTACGTCACAGGCCCGGTGATTTTCGGAGAGCCGGGAACGAACGGCCAGCACAGCTTCTACCAGCTTCTCCATCAGGGAACCGACATCGTGCCGCTCCAGTTCATCGCGTTCAAGGAGAACCAGGCGGGAACGGACGTGGTAATCGAGGGCTCAACGAGCCAGAAGAAGCTCTGCGCTAATGTCGTGGCGCAAATCATGGCGTTCGCGTGCGGAAAGAAGGACGACGACCCGAACAAGTCGTTCGCCGGAGACAGGCCTTCAAGCCTCATCTACGGAGAAAAGCTCACGCCAAAAGTCCTCGGCGCGCTACTCGCCCACTTCGAGAACAAGGTCATGTTCCAGGGATTCGTCTGGAACATCAACTCGTTCGACCAGGAAGGCGTGCAGCTCGGAAAGAAGCTCGCGAAGAAAGTCCTCGCGCACGACACGGACGGCGCGCTCAAGGCCTACGCGGATTTGCTCAAAATCTGACATTGTGTTCTTTTATGGAGGGAATTTCAGTCGCACAACAAGCGCAAAAACGGAGGAAACAATGCCCAACCAATCACAAGTCGATGAAATGTTCGAGAAATTCAAGGAACACTGCAGGGACACGACGAAGTACAATCTGACGACCCTGGACGACATCCTTGAAGAATTCAACCGGTGGATGAGAGCGAAGGGCTACACGAAGGAGGAGGAAGAGGACGAAGCCGAAAACGAAGAGCAGACGGAAGACATCCTGCACGACCTCGCACCCGACTCAGACGCGGCGGACGAAAAGCTCGACGACGACGACGGTTGGGTGAAAATGTAGCCCCCAAGCGGCCGCTGAAGAATCCCACAAAAAACAGCGCAGCGATGAAATGCCACTGCGCTGTTTTGCTATTTCTCCGCACGGACACGCACGGCGTTTTCAAGCGACAGAAGGGAAAAGCCGCCTTATGTTGTCGTCTACGAGATTGCTCAAAGCCTTGGGCGTGGTGTTCCTCGCGCTTGCGACGAAATTGTAGCAGTACTCGACCAAGACAGGCGTGTTCGTCTGCCCGCGGAAGGGCACGGGCGTGAGATACGGAGCGTCGGTCTCAAGCAGAATCCTGTCGTCCGGGACGAAGCGGAGCAAATCGACCATCGCGTCCATCTTCGACTTCTTCGTGTATGTCGTCGCGCCCCCGAAGGCGATGTGCCAGCCCAAATCCAAAAACACGCGCGCCTCGTCCTTTCCGTACGAATAGCAGTGGATGATTCCGTTGTGGTAGCCCATGTTCCTCAAGACGGAGACAGTGTCCTCGAACGCGTCCCTCGAATGCACGACAAGCGGAAGTTCCATGTCCTTGGCGAGCTGAATCTGCATCTCGAAAAGCTCCCTCTCCCCCTCGAACATCGCCGAGTCGAAATCGTCGAGGCTCCTCCCGTCCGCTCCCGAAGGGTTCCAGTGGTGGTCAAGCCCACACTCCCCTATGGCGACGATGCCGGAATCGAATTTGGAAATTTTGCTCTCAAGAACCTTCATCCTCTCGAACCTGTCGGAAATCTCCCCGGTCGACGGCCAAATTCCAGCGGCATAATGAAGGAAAGCGTCGACTTTCTCCCTGTCGCCATCGGAAAGCCCGCCCTTCGCCTCCTCCACAAAGTTGAACCTTTCAATCAAGTCATCGGCCTCCGTGCCGATGTCCAGCCCGAAGAAAGTGTCCCTCTCGCAAATCTTCCTCAAGATTTCCGTCCCGTCCAATCCCCTGTCGCGAACCAAATGCCTGAAATGAAAATGAGTATCTGAAAACATAATCGACGATTCTACCCGATTTGGAAAAATCTGAACATTCCAAATTTTTTTAGGCGAAACTGGAAAAAGCGCAACACACAAAAGCCCATTTTGTTGCCCAACAGGAAGTTCTGCCCTAGAATTGTCAATTATGATAAAAATCACCGCTTCGGAACTAAAGCAGATACTTGATTTGACACCGCCCTCGCAGAACATACTTTTGGCGGGAAAGCACGGAATCGGCAAATCGCAGATACTGACGAATTTCTACGAGTCGAAGGGAATGAAGGTCGTTCCGCTCTTTCTGGGGCAGATGAGCGACCCCGGAGACTTGATAGGACTTTTGAACAAGAACGAGTCAACCGGGAAAACGGACTTCATGCCGCCATACTGGTTCCCGACAGACGGAAAACCAATCGTCCTCTTCCTCGACGAGCTGAACAGGGCGCGCCCGGAAATCCTCCAGACGATAATGGACCTCGCGCTGAACAAGACCCTCGCGGGAAAGAAACTCCCGGAAGGCAGCAGAATCATAAGCGCGGTGAACACGGGCGACGAATACCAGCTCACGGATTTGGACCCGGCCCTCGTCTCGCGCTTCAACGTCTTCGAATTCCTGCCGTCGGTTCCAGAATGGCTCTTGTGGGCGGAAAAAAACGGAATCGACAACAGGATAGTCCGCTTCATCTCGGAAAACCCCGACTACCTTGACGGGACGACACTCAGGCGCGAGGACATGGGGCTTGAGAAATCCCCTGACAGGCGCGGCTGGGAGCGGCTCTCCGAAATAATAAAGAACGCTCCGAACGCCGGTGGCGACATCTACAAAAAAATCTCCGCGGGAATAATCGGAATGCAGGCGGCCACCAAGTTCTTCGCCGCCCTCAGCGAAAACAGGATTCTCTCCCCTGTCGAAATACTCACCCAGAATTTCAAGGACATGGAAGACACGATAAAGGGCTACTCCACACCGGACCTGGCCATCGTGAACGAATCCCTCTTCCGCTACATCGAAAGCGACAAGTACGACAAGTCGAAGGCGAAGGCAATCGCAAAGAACCTGGACTCGTACTTCGGACTTCTGATACTTGAGATGAAGCAGGAGGCGATGGGGCACTTCGCGAACCTGTTCTCAGGCGGCTCGTACCCGCACGCTGTGACCTTCATAATGCTGAACGCACCGAAGCTCCAGACAAAAATCATCAAGTTCGTAGATTCAATATGAAAACATCAGATAACAACAACCAGATTGCCGAAGAGCAGAAAAAAATCATAACGAAAATCGCGGAAAACTGGTTCTTGAGAGAGCCTCTCCTCTTCGGAGTCTATTGCACGCACAAGCTGACGGAGAACACGAGAATGAAAATTCCCTTCCGGTGCGGAAGAATGCGGATTGAATACAATCCAGAGCTTCTCGCAGAAATGGACGGCAAGCAGATTGCGGACCTCCTCAAAATCGAAGTGGTAAGGATAATCCTCAAGCATCCGTACCAGAGGCTGCCCGTCTGCCCAAATTTCGCGGCACTGGCATTGGCGAGCGACATAACAATCCAGGACTCGACGATAAAGGACTCTGCAAGCTTTTTCTCCTCCCCGAAGACAAAGCTCCGCTCGCCTGCGGATTTCGACTTGCCGAACGGACTTTGCTACGAGGAATATTACGCAAAACTTCTGAACAAGCTCCGGGAGCAGCTGAAGGACTTCTCGCTGACGCTCATGGAAAACAGCGAAGCCGAAGATTCAGACGCAGAAGATTCGAAAGCCGTCTTGCAAAATGAAGAAGCCGCCGAAGAGGATGGAGAGAGCGACGAAAACGGACTCATGGCGAGTTTCCAGACGGCGGAACTGTGGGAAGAGAACGATGAAGCCGCCGAAACTGTGAACGCGGAGATTGAGAAGGCACAGGCGGCGAATTCATGGGGAAGCATCGGCGGAAACCTCAAGCAGATAATCGAAGCCAGCCTGGTTATACAGATGGACTACAGAAGAATGCTCAGCATGTTCAGGGCGTCGATTCTGTCGTCGAAGAGGAAGCCCACGCGCATGAAGCCGAACCGCCGCTACGGATTTTCGTACATGGGAAGCAAGAGCGACTTCACAACCGGGCTTTTGGTGGCCGTGGACACAAGCGGCTCAATAACCGACGAGGCTCTGCAGAAGTTCTTTTCGATAGTGAACAGATTCTTCAAATACGGGATAAAGACAATCGACGTAATCCAGTTCGACGCGGAATTGAAGGATGAGGTCCTCTCGCTCAAAAAAGCGAAGTCGAGAGTCGAAATAACAGGGCGAGGCGGAACGGACTTCCAGCCGGCAATCGACTACTACGAAAGCCATCCGATGTACGACGGTCTAATAATGTTCACCGACGGCTACGCGGAAATTCCAAAGCTCAACGGATACGCCGCCAAGATTCTCTGGGTTCTCACCAGCCGGCAGGAATACGAAGACTTCTGCGAGAAAACGCTCGACCACCTGCCCGGCTCAAAAGCCACATACATTCCTCTTTGACGCTTTTCCACCTTGAAAACAGCCTGATTTTTTGATAGAGTTAACGATGTGTTCACAAAAGAGCGCAGGCCGAGATGATGGAATGGTAGACATCGGGGACTTAAAATCCCCTGACCGCACTGGTCGTGCCGGTTCGAGTCCGGTTCTCGGCAACCCTGGTTTTTCCAGGGATTTTTTTTGTCCAGGAGGAAAGCCATGTCTTCAACTTCAGTAAGAATCAACAACCTTTTCAACAACAAGAACATCGCCCAGATTGCGCAGGGAGGCCCCTTCGCGATTTTCGAGCACCAGAACGACATGAGCGTAAGCCCTGGAGAATCGCTTTTCGCCTATTTCATGAAGGAAATGAACGTGCGAAAGCGCCAAGTCTTCTGCGACCTGGAGAACGGAGCCGTGAGGGTCCAGGCTGGGGCGATGCAGTGGACGGCGGGAAACATCCAGCAGGAGAGCGGCGTGAAAGGGGTCGGAAACCTTCTAGGAAAGCTCGTGGGTGGAGCCGTCACAGGAGAATCCGCAATCAAGCCGGTCTACAGGGGAACAGGCTACATCATGCTGGAACCGACCTACAACTTCCTTCTTCTGGAGAACGTCGCTTCATGGGGAAGCGGAATCGTGCTTAACGACGGGCTGTTCCTCGCCTGCGAAGACAGCGTTTCGGAAAGGGTAATCAGCCGCAAGAACATCTCCTCCGCGGTACTTGGAGGGGAAGGACTGTTCAACCTCTGCCTTTCGGGCAACGGTTACGCGGTCCTTGAAAGCCCGGTCCCGAGAGAGGAGCTCATCGAATTCGAAATCTCAAACGACGTTGTGAAGATAGACGGCAACATGGCAATAGCGTGGTCTTCGTCATTGGAATTCACCGTGGAAAAATCGGGAAAATCGCTGCTCGGTTCGGCCATCGGTGGCGAAGGGCTTGTGAACGTGTACAGGGGAAGCGGAAAAATCCTCATGGCGCCGACTCTTCCGGGAACCGTGCACAAAAACGACAACGGCCCTGAAAAGACGGCGGCGACATCTTCACAGGGACTCGGAAGCACAATCTCGACACTGTTCGGAAATTGACAGTCAGAAAAACAAAAAAGCGGAGACCAAAAATCTCCGCTTCTTTTTTGGGCAATCATGCCGCCCTATTTTATCTGGCTGAACAGACCCGCCATCTCGTTTCTCCACTCAAGGCGGTTGTCCCTGTCCTCCCACTCGATTGTCCTTCGTATTGAAAAATGCCTCAAATCGTGAGGATTCTCGAAATGCAGCACGGCGAATTTTCCTTGGCCGATGTAGGTCACCCTCTCGTTCGGACCGGGCTTCTCGCTGTCGCAAATCTGCTTCAAAACGCAGTCGAAATGGGCTGGATTCCCTGTCTCCCTGTTTGAAACCGCGCTTTCTATGTCTTCAGGGGATATCACCTTTCCACAAATTTCGCAGACCCTTACATCGGAACGGAACTCTCGGATGGCGTTCTCGGTCTCCACAAGCTCCCGCTGGAGCATCAACCTTATCTCTTTCTGCAACGGAGACATCCTCTTTGAAAAACTCCGCTTCACAGAATAGTTTTCTTTCGCACTGTTTCGCTTTTCTTTCGCTTTTTTTGCCCGCTCGTTTCTGTGCTCGTTCTTTCTTACATTCTTGCGGTCATTGCGCCGCTGGTTGCGTCGACGTCCATTTGAATAAGAAGCGTCATTTTGATTCATAAAGGCCTCGCTGAGTCCGCTGTCCATTGTCTTCTACTATTCTTCTACTCAAAACCTGCGCTATACGCTGAACCGCGAAATCCAGATAATCCTTGCTCTGGATTTTGTTCCGCAATTCCAATACACGTGGTGATATGATACTGCTAGTAGAAGAAGCAGTCTTCGAGGCAACCTTCATACGAACTCCGCAAAAGCATCTTGAATATGATAGACAGGAGCAAAACCGGGCATGTCAACGACCAACACATCAAACCGGATTTTGCTGTCATTATATTTTCGATTACTTAGCAGAAAAAATTTAGCCGTTTCAATAATTCTTTTCTGCTTTCTCAAATCGAGTTCGTGCGAAAGAGTCTCAAGATTCCCGCTCGGCAGGGTTTTCACCTCCACAAAGACAAGAACACCGTCTTTCTTTGCGATTATATCAATTTCCCCCCGTTTTGTCCGCCAGTTGCGGGAAACAATTTCATACCCCCCAGAAACAAGAAAAGCGACGGCCTTGTCTTCGCCATCGCTTCCTATCGCTTTCGTGCTTTTCTTTTTCTGAAGGGAAAAATCTTCTGGGGAAATGGAAAACGGAGTCGTCAAATCTCCTCCAACTCATCGACAACATCTTCCTCGTCGAGTTCATCCAGTTCCTCAAGCTCATCGACCTCGTTGCCGTCTATTGCATGGCCGAACGTCAGCAGAGTCTTTATCTTCCAATGAGAGATGGCACTGATGTGATACTGTTTCACGGTCCTGTCCTCTGCAAGGAACATGCTTTCACCGTCGTCAAAGAAAATAGGTGCGGAGAATCTCATTCCAAGTTTGATTTCACTAGCGTCAATCACATTGAAGTTTTTCATAAGCAACCCCTATCACTTCAGTTTTGATGATTTCATTATACCACAGGATTTTGTTTTGGGTGCTTTTTCTTGTAAAAAAAAGACATTTTTTATGACTTTACATAACATTCGGTTTCTTAAACTCCAAAATCTCCATTTTTGAACAGAAACTTTCAACACGCAAACAAAAAAAAGACCCGGAAGACAAACGAATCCCAGGTCTTTCATCACTTGAATCTATTGTTTTGTCATTTCAACGATTATTTCTTAGCCTTTGGCTTTGCGGCGGCGGCTGCGTTCTCAGCCTTCTCCTCAGCGTTGATTGCGGCCTCGGCAGCATCAGCGACCTTGGCCAAATCCCTTGACCACTTGAGGTAAGCGACAGCCTTCTGTCCAACGAGCTCCTTGACTTTGGCTCCCTTGCCAATCTTGTCGCGGATGTAGTAGAGCTTAGAGCGGCGGACCTTACCGACGCGGACAACCTCGACCTTGATAACGCGTGGGCTGTAAACCGGGAAAACGCGCTCTACGCCGACACCGTAAGAATCCTTGCGGACAGTGAAAGTCTTGCGGACTCCGCTGCCCTTTATTGCGATTACGAGTCCCTCGAAAATCTGGATACGCTTTGTCTTTCCTTCGATGATTTCGAAGTGAACTTTTACAGTGTCTCCAACTTTGTAGTTAAGAGCATGGTCATTCTTCTGCTGCTCTTCAATTGTTCTAATCAAATCCATGATTGTATTCCTTTTTATTGAAATCAGATTATTCACCTGATTCAGGCTTTTTAAGCCAGATTCTTTTCCTACGGAGTTTCTCCGGCAATTTCTTGACGAAAAACTGTTCCGTAATCTCCTCAATCATTTTTTCGGCCTCTGCAGTCAACTGTCCTGTAAGCCTAGCTTTTGCGACCAAATCCGGCCGGTTGGCGAGGGTCTTTTCAAGACGCTTTTTCAGACGCCACTTTCGGATAAGCTCATGGTTGCCGGAAGTCAAAACATCTGGCACTTCCAAGCCCTTGTACACTGTCGGGTGGGTGTACTGGGGATATTCCAAAAGTCCGTCGGAGTAACTCTCTTCTTCCAGTGATTCGGGAGTGATGACATCTTCCACCAACCGATAAACGGAATCGATTATGACGGTCGCCGCCAACTCTCCGCTGGACATGACGTAATCTCCAATGGAAATCTCGTCGTCCACATACAAATCAATTATGCGCTGGTCGATACCCTCGTACCGCCCGCACACGAAAACAAGTTCGTCTTTCCGACTAAGTTCCTGCGCCTTGGCCTGCGTTAGCTGCTTTCCAGAAGGAGTGACGTAAATCACATGCTTCTTGTAGGCCTTCACGCTGTCCAATGCGCGCCCGAGAGGCTCCGCCATCAAAAGCTGTCCGGCTCCGCCTCCATACGGTTTGTCATCACAAGTCTTGTGTTTATCAAAGGCAAAATCCCTGATATTCACCAAATCGTAGGCAATAATCCCCTTTTCAACCGCTTTCGCCATGATTGAGGTTTCAAAAAACGCTCGCGGAATCTCAGGGAACAAGGTCAGCACTGTAAATTTCATGGAATTACTCCAGAATCCAGAGGTGCATCAACTGGACCATCCTATTCTCGATGTCGACTTTTCCGATGAACCCCGCCTCCGCCTTGAGAGGAACGTAGACCGTCCTCGGCTTCGGCTTCTTGCCCTCGCCCCTCTTGTAAAGGACGCGGCCGTCTTCATCCGTACCGAATCGCATCGCATCTGTAAGAAGATCACAGTTCTCGGCCAAAGAAACCTCCAAGAGGTCACTAGAACCGCCTTCCATTACGTCTGTGATTTTTCCAACTACAACAGGTTCTTTCTCCAAACCGTCTTCGTCCTTCGGAACAAAATAGACCAAAGAACATTTTTTCAAATCTTCGACATACCACTCGTTTTCGCCAAGAGGACAAGCCTTATCGCGAGGAACGACAATTTCCCATCTGGTGAATTTCTTCGCCTCTTCGGAACTGTTTATCCCAACGAGTTTCATGTACAAGTCATGGTCTCCGGCATCGACCGTCTCCACCTTGAAAAGCTTCGACTCGCCCGTCTTACCATTCCTCAAAGCAACTTCCGTCATGTCGAGAAAGTGGTCGAAATAACCTGAAGCGCTCTCAACTTTGAATTCCCCCGAAAGACCGTGCGGCCCACGGACGAAACCTACAACAAATTGCTCCAAAAGCTCATCCGATTCGTCTTTCAATCAAGAATCTCCAAACTGTAATGCCTTCCATCCCTGTTGGCGGAAGCACTGAGAACAGTCCTCAAAGCTTTTGCTATACGGCCATACTTGCCGATGACCTTACCAATATCACCCTGGGCTACACGAAGTTCAAGAACTGTACCTCTATCGCCTTCGGTTTCATTTACCGAGACTGCGCTGGGATCATCGACCAATGATTTCGCGATATATTCAATCAGGTCTTTTTCCATTTCTGGCTACCCCTTAGGCTTTTCTCGTTAAATTACTTAACTGCAAAACCTTTCTTGTTGAAAATTCTGCGGACAGTGTCTGTTGGCTGAGCACCGACTCCAATCCAATACTTGGCGCGCTCCTCGTTGAAAGCAATCTGCGAATCAGCTGCCGCGATTGGCTGGTAGATACCGAGTTCCTCGATTGTCGTACCATCGCGCGGCTTGCGTGAATCCTGAACCACGATGCGGTATGTAGGGCGTTCCTTTGTACCGAATCTCTTAAGTCTAATCTTGACCATAAAAATTCCTCCATCAAAACCTTGTTAGTCCAAAGTTTTGAAATGAATTTGTACTATATATTCTTAGTGTCGTTTAGTCAATTATTCTCTTCACTAGCGAAATTTATTGTGATATATTTTGCGAATGAATTTTTCATCTGACACAAAGGATTTTTCCACGCCGTATCTCACAGAGCAGATAATAGCGTACATCGGAAACAAACGAAAACTGCTTCCGCTCATATACAGCGCAATGGAAAACACAGGACTTGAGCTTAAACCGGGCTTGAAATTTTTCGATGTGTTTTCGGGAAGCGGGGTCGTTTCTAGGATGGCGAAGAGCCTGAACTTCGAGGTATACGCGAACGACTGGGAATACTATGCAAATGTATTGAGCAAGGGATATGTGGAGACGAACGATTCTGACATCGTGGAACTTTTCGGCTCGGAAGAAAAATTCATTCAGAAACTGGACGAAATCAACTCACTCAAGAACCCGACATCGGAGAAGCAGTACATAGCGAAGTACTACGCACCAAAGGAATTCGACGCGGGTCTCGTCGACTTCAAGACGGAAAGGCTCTTCTACACGAGGCAGAACGCTCTCGCAATCGACAAAATCAGGAACTACATCGAATCGGCATACTCGGAAAAGCAGAACCCCAAAAATTCAAAGAAGATAGAAGCCGAGAACGAAAGGAACGCGAAGATAAGGAACCTTCTTCTTTCAGAGCTGATTTACGAATCCGCGACCCACACGAACACATCCGGGGTCTTCAAGGCGTTCCACAAAGGCTTCGGCGGGCACGGAAAGGACGCGCTCAAGCGGATAATGGCGGGAATCAAACTGAACCGTCCGATACTCATCGATTCGGAGCAGCCCGTCCACGTTTTCCAGGAGAACGCGAACGAACTCGTCAAGAAAATCAAGGGAATCGACATAGCGTACCTCGACCCCCCGTACAACCAGCACCAATACGGAAGCAACTACCATTTATTGAACACAATCGCGAAATGGGACCACATCCCCGCGCCGCTCGACCTCAACTCGAAGGGAGTCCTCAAGGAGAAGGCGGCGATAAGGCACGACTGGGTGAACACGAAGTCCGACTACTGCTACAGGGAAATCGCCGAAAAGACGTTCTCTGAACTCATAGACTCGATAGACGCGAAGCACATACTCATAAGCTATTCAACGGACGGAATAATACCGTTCACGAAGATGAGGGACATCTGCACCCGGAAGGGAAGGCTCTCGATAGTGACGAACGAATATTCGACATACAAAGGAGGAAAGCGAAGCAACTCAAGGCAGAACACGAACATCGAATTCATCCTCTGCATCGACACGGCAAAGACGAACGATGAGGAGTCGCTCAAGAAGATAGACGCGATACTCATGAGGAAGAAGCTGATGCTCCTTTTCAAGCAGAAATTCTCCGAGAAAAAGATTCTGGAAAGCGTAAAGAAATTCAACAAGCGCAAGGAAGAGGAGAAATCGTTCTTCAAATCCGTCGCCATAAAGGACAAGGAAGAGAGCGATCCAAAAAGGAAGCGCAGGACGAAGAAAAACGAGAAGGAAATCGCCTTCGACAACGGAAGCAGGGAATTTTCAGTGTCGACGAAGAATTTTTTCGAGCTTGAGCCGCCGGCAGACGCAATCGAGATGACAATCGAGGAACTCGACGAGATGCACTCGGTCCTTTCTCCGTGCGCGTGCGAGACGAAGGAGGACGAGATTGCCGAGCTTGTGGCGAAAATAAAGAAGGGGAACGTCACGCTCAATCTGGCGAGGAAGCTTCCAGCGACACTCAAGAACCTCGCGCACAAGAAGAACAAGGAAGCGTTCATGAAGTGGCTCAAGAAAGTGGAGGCCCTGAACGACACCGTGCCTGAAATCTACGAGAGGATTCAGGACAGCGTGGAGAACGTGAAGATGCAGGCGAAGATGAGGTTCGAAAGCTAGAATTCTTCTGGAAGCGGAGCTTCGACCGTCATTGTCTCGCCCGTGACGGGATGTGGGAATGTCAAGGACGACGCGTGCAGCATTATCCTCCTGAAGTCCGCGCCGCCGTACAGTTCGTCGCCGATTATCGGCAGCCCCACGGACGATAGGTGGACGCGGATTTGATGAGTGCGCCCTGTGAGAGGACGGCATTCCACGCAAAGGACATCGAGGCCGCCCACTTTCTTCCGGTTCAGAATGGAAAAATCGGTCTTCGAGTCCTGTCCGCCGCTCTGCACCCTGCCCCACTTCGCGGCCTGGCTTTTCGGGCTGATTCGGTCCATCGGAAATTCCACGCTGAAGTCTTTTGGAAAAGCCGAGACATCGAACGGGCACTTTTCGTCCGTGACCACCGCCCTGTACGTTTTCCTCGCAGAATGGAACTCGAACATCTCGTGGCACTTGGTGTTGACAGAACGTTTTTTTGTGAACAGAATCACTCCGCTTGTCTCCCTGTCGAGTCTGTGCATGATTCCGACATACGGAGGGTTCTTCATGTTCGGGCTTTCGATTTTCTGCCGCTCGAAAAGATACCTGACGACAGCGGCGTGGAGGTTGTCGCGGCTTTTGACCATGCCGGCCTCGGTGGGGAAAAACGCGGGCTTGTTCACGACGATTATCGAGTCGTCCTCGAAAAGCACGTCCTTTTCGGAAAGCTCGAAATCTATGTCGTCAGGTTGTTTTTCAAAGAAGAGTTTTTCGGAATCCACCGAAACAGCGACGGCCGAATTCGGAAAAAGAACGAAAGCGGGAATCCTGACCTGTCTTGAATCGACGGAGACGGAACCGGCGACAATCAGCCGGCGGATTTTCGAATTCGATATCTGAGAGTTTATGATTTTTGGAAGTTCTCCACGGAGGAATTCATCGAGACGTATTTTTGACTTGTTTTTCAGATAATGGATTTTTGATGGCATGAATCGAAATTTATCAACAATCGCCAAAATTGCAACACTTTTTTGACGCGGAGAACAAATGTTCATAAATTTTACTTGAGAATATCCACATTCAGAAAAAATCAATATATACTAAAAAAACTCCAAAAACTAAACTTTTGGAACAGGAGCAATTTATAATGAAAACAATCAGAATCGCTTTTTTTGACACAAAACCTTACGACAAGGAAACGTTCATGAAAGCGGCGACTCTTGCAGAAGGCAAAGCAAACGACGAATCGGAAGCAGAGGATTCGGTGAAATTCGAATTCGACTTTTTCGAAGGGCATTTGACGGAGACATCCGCACCCCTTGCACAGAACCACGATGTCGTCTGCATATTCGCCAACGACCAGGTCACCAAGCAAGTTGCGGAAATCTTGGTGGCGGAGGGAATCCAAATCATCGCGCTGCGCTCTGTCGGCATCAACAATGTGGACATGAAAGCCATTTCTGAAATCAACGCGGAAAGCAGCAGGCTGCAGGTCGTTCATGTTCCGTCTTATTCGGAGCACGCTTCGGCTGAATTCGCGGTGGCGATGCTCCAGGCACTCAACAGGAAAATCTACAAGGCTTACGCAAGGACACGCGACGGAATATTCACGAACGACGGACTTGTCGGAACCGAAATCTACGGAAAGACAGTCGGAATAATCGGAGCCGGAAAAATTGGAAAGGCCGCCGCGGAAATTTTCAAGGGATACGGAGCGACTGTGCTTTTGAACGCGGCCCATCAAGACCCTTCATTCGGACAGAAAATCGACTCGGAATACGTGAACCTCGAAGAAATCTTCAAGAACTCGGACTACATAATGCTCTTCTGCCCGCTCGTGTACGAGACGCGGCACATCATCAACGACAAGTGCATCTCGCTCATGAAGAAGGAAGCCCTCATCGTGAACATCGGAAGAAGCTCCCTCATCGACACGAACAATCTCCTCGACGCGCTCCACTCCGGCAGAATCAAGGGAGCCGCGTTCGACATCTTCGAGGAGGACAAGCAGAACCTCTACGGTGACGACTGGGCGCCATCCCCGATACGCGACGAGAACTTCGAGAAGCTCCTGAGGCTCCCGAACGTGCTCATGACGCACCACCAGGCGTACTTGACGACCGAGAACCTCATGAACATAGCGAGCGTGACGCTGGCGAACATCAAGAAAGTCATGAACGGCGACGAATGCGAAAATCTGGTAAAATAAATCCAGATTCAACGAAAAACGGAAACGGTTTGAATTGGTTCAAGCCGTTTTTTTGTTTGCGGTACAGGAGAAGAAAATGGCACAGAACACAATCGGAACTATTTTCAAGGTCACGACATTCGGAGAAAGCCACGGAGCGGGACTCGGCTGCATTGTCGACGGAGTTCCAGCCGGAATAGAAATCGACACGGGCAAAATCCAGGCGGCGCTGGACAGGAGAAAGCCTGGCCAGAGCTTCGGAGGAAAGAACAACGCCTCCGTGACTGCAAGGAAAGAGGACGACAAGGCGGAAATACTGAGCGGAATATTCGAGGGAAAGTCGGAGGGAACGCCGATTTCGATTGTCATCAGGAACACGTCGCAGCACTCCAAGGACTACGGGAACCTCGCGAACACGTTCAGGCCGGGACACGCGGACTTCTCGTTCTATTCAAAATACGGCTTCCGGGACTACAGGGGTGGCGGAAGAAGCTCCGGCCGGGAGACGGCGGCGCGCGTGGCCGCTGGGGAAATCGCGAACCAGGTGCTCAAGTCAATTCTAGGCGACATCAAGATAACAGCCTACACTGAAAGGGCGGCGGGAATTTCCATCGAGAAAGTCGATTTTTCGGAGATTGAGTCGAATTCATTGAGGGCGGCGGACTCGAAAGCGGCCGAGAAGATGAACGAAAGAATCGAGGAGCTTCGCAAGGAAGGGAACAGCGCAGGAGGAATCGTCGCCTGCAGAGTGACAGGAATCCCGGCAGGACTTGGAGAACCGGTCTTCGGGAAACTGGACGCGGAACTTGCGAAGGCAATTTTGTCGGTGGGAGCCGTGAAGGGAATCGAATTCGGACTCGGCTTTGACGCCGCAGACTCGACAGGAAGCGAGGACAACGACACGATGAGGTGCAAGGACGGAAAAAAAGTCGAATTCGAGACGAACAACGCAGGCGGCATAATCGGCGGAATCTCGAACGGAAACGACATCTTCTTCAGGGTCGCCGTAAAGCCGGTGCCGAGCATCTTCAAGGAACAGAAGACAATCAGCGTGGACGAAAACGGGAATTTCAGCGAAACCGACCTCGTGATCGCCGGACGGCACGACGTCTGCCTCTGCCCAAGAATCGTGCCGGTAATCGAAGCCATGACTGCAATCACCCTCGCCGACCTGCTTCTGCAGAACCGGGCGGCAAGAAGATAGCCAAACAGGCAAAAAAAATCCGCCTTCAATTGGAAAAATCCGAAATTGAAGGCGGATTTGATTTTTTCAAAGATAAATATTCAGCTTATTTCTTTGATTTTGAATCAGCCTCTGCCAATTTGTTGAGCAAAGCATAGTTCGCTGCGATTCTCTCCGCAGATTTCTTTCCGTTTGCTCTTGTAAGCTTTGTGCTTACGCGTGGTCTGAAGCGCTGTGCAAGTCTCATGTTCTCACCTCGTTAAATAAGATTTAATGATTCTAGCAGAAAAACGACTTCTATTGAAGAGACTGAAGGTCAAGTTTGTCGAAGCCGGAGACAAGTTCCAGAGCGATTTTCTTGAGTTTCGCCAAGTCCCCTTTCCGCTCGCCCTCGATGTTCATAGGCATCACAGGGTCGTGGAGGCTCAAGCGAAGGAGAATCCAGCCCCTCGCGTCCCCGCCCTTGAAAGAAAGGCGCACGCCCTCGAAATTCTCAGGAAGGTTGTAGCCTTTTGAGACAGCCCTCTTCTTGAACTCCTCAAGCACTTTCTTCCCGTAGTCTTCGAAATCCTCCTCGCGGATTTTGAGCCTGAACTCGCCCTCTTCTCCCGGAACGGCCTTCGGGAACGCCTCAAGGAATTCTCCAAGCCCAGCCCCATCCTTCTTGGACTCGGCGAGCGCGATTATGATTTTCACGGCAAGGAAGGCACCGTCGTCAAGCGAGTAGTTCTCGCTCAAGGCTCCGTGTCCGCTCGTCTCCATCGCAAGCGGGCAGACGACTCCGCTCTCGTTCAGCTCAATCTGCTTTTCGATTACGTTCTTGTAGCCCCTCTTGAACCTGAAATGCTTCAAGTGGAGGACATCCTCCAGAAAATATGTCAGCCTGTCGGAAGTCACGCTGTCGGTGACGATTGTGCTGCCCGGATATTTCTTCGCGAGAACGGCTGAAATCAAGGCGATTATGGAATCCCTGTTGATTTCGCTTCCGTCGGGGAGAACCGCACTCATCCTGTCCACGTCGGTGTCGAAGATGAGCCCCAAATCGGCCTTGTTGCGGACGGTCGCATTCTGAATCGCCTCCATCGCTTCTCCGTTCTCCGGGTTCGGAATGTGGTTGGGGAACATTCCGTCCGGCTCAAGGAACTGGCTTCCGGTGGTGTCGGCCCCAAGCGGCTCCAGAACGTCGGTCGCGAAAAAGCCGGAAGCGCCGTTTCCGCTGTCCACCACGATTTTCAGGCCGGAAAGCGGCTTTTCAGATTCGGACACGCCAAGGGAAGAGCAGATGGCAGAGCGCAAGTGCCTTGAATAACGCCCTATCAAATCGAATTTTGAACGCCCGGCATGGGTGCCTTCGGCATTTTCCACGACAATGGAAGCCGCCATCTCCAAGATTATCGCGATGTCGGCGTGGTCAAGTCCTCCGTTTATGTCAAAAAATTTTATTCCGTTGCGGTTGAAAGGCAGATGGCTCGCAGTCACCATGACACTTCCAGTGAATTTCGTCTCCTCGAAGACACAGGACATGAACATGGCGGGAGTCGTAGCCATTCCGCAGTCGACGACCTTCGCCCCCTCGTACGAAAGCCCCTCGGACACGGCGTCGAGCAGCTTTTCGCCTGTTATCCTCGAATCCCGCCCCACGCCGACAACAATCTTGCTCGTGGGAACCTTGTGCTTTATCGAAAGCCAGAACGCGAAGGCGGCTCCAATTTTCCGGGCGACTTCCTCGGTCAAATTGACATGCTCCCCCTCGACACCTTCAACGGCGACACCCCTGATGTCGCTACCATTTTGTAATTTGAATATTTCTTTTTTCGCCATGTTAAAAATTATAGCACATAAAAAAAGGCGCGCTCCAAAAAGTTGAAGCGCGCCAAAAAAAAAATCATCAATCAAAAAATCAGATTTTTCTATTTGAGATTGATAATAGACTTGTCATAGTCGCTCGGAGGGACGTATCCCATGAGCTGCATGAGCGTGGCAGGCCAAGAAGAGATTCCCAAACCGCTGTTGAGATTCTCGTTGTCGTACTCGCCCTTGTACTCCGGGTCGTAGATGATGCCTGGAACAGGATTCAGAGAGTGAGAAGTCTTCGCCTTCGGCTCTCCGTTCTTGTCCATCTTCACGGAGCCGTCCTTGTTGTGCTCGTACATGTCGTCCGAGTTTCCGTGGTCGGCTGTGAGGCAGAGGATTCCGCCAGCCTCGTCGATTGCCTGCTTCAAGCGTCCGAGCTGCAAATCCATGCCCTCCATAGAGCAGACGACAGCGTTGAACACGCCCGTGTGTCCGACCATGTCGCCGTTCGGATAGTTCAGGCGAATGTGGTCGTACTTTCCGGATTTTATCGCTTCGATTACCTTGTCGGTGATTTCGGCGCACTTCATCCAAGGCCTCTGCTCGAAAGGAACGACGTCAGAAGGAACCTCAACATAGTCCTCAAGATTCTCGTCGAATTTTCCCTGCTTGTTTCCGTTGAAGAAGTATGTGACGTGTCCGTACTTCTGGGTCTCCGAAATCGCGAGGAGCTTCACGCCCGTCTTAGTGAGGTACTCGCCCATCGTGCGGTCGATGCTCGGCGGGTTCACGAGATACTGGTGAGGAATGTGCGCGTCGCCGTCGTACTCCATCATGCCGGCGTACTCGCAAGCAGGAACTCTCTTCCTGTCGAACCTGTTGAATTCGCTTCCAGCCTCGAAGCAGTTCGTGATTTCAAGGGCGCGGTCTCCGCGGAAGTTGTAGAGGATTACGGAATCTCCGTCCTCCACAGTTCCAACTGGCTTTCCGTCCTTGGCGATTACGAATTCGTGCACGTCCTGATCCAAAAGGCCCGCGTTCTCCGCGCGGTAAGTCTCAATCGCCTTCGTGGCTGACTCGAACTGGCGGCCTTCACCCAAGACATGGGCTTTCCATCCGCGCTCGACCATCGGCCAGTCGGCGTTGTAGCGGTCCATCGTGATGAACATGCGTCCGCCGCCCGAAGCAATCTGGTAGTCGGCATCCTTGAACGAAGCCAAGTATTCCTCAAGCGGAGTGACATAGTTCAAAGCGGAAGTCGGATCCACGTCGCGTCCGTCGAGCAAGGCGTGCACGCGGATTTTCTTGATTCCTTCCTTGTTGGCCTGCGCGACCATCGCCTTCAAGTGGTCGATGTGGGCGTGGACGTTTCCGTCGGAGACAAGACCGATGAAATGGAGTGAAGAATTCTTGTCCTTCACGTTCTTGATGAGCTTCTTCCAAGTCTCGCCGTCGTACATCAAGCCCGACTTGATGCTCTCGGCGACCAGCTTCGCGCCCTGGGCGAACACGCGTCCGCATCCCATCGCGTTGTGGCCGACCTCGCTGTTTCCCATGTCGTCGTCAGTCGGGAGTCCGACAGCAGTTCCGTGGGCCTTCAACTGTGTGTGCGGGCAGTTCTTGGTGAACCAGTCCAGGTACTTCATCCTGGAAGCCTTGACGGCATCCCCTTCCTCGTATTTTCCATATCCAACTCCGTCCATGATGACAAGGACGACAGGACCACGGCGGCCTTTCCAATTCGGATTCTTCGCCAAAGCATGCATTGTGTCTGCCATGTTCTATACCTCAAAAAAAATTTTAGATTCGTTGTGGAAATAGTACCATTAAACAAATCTTTTATCACGAAAAGACAGAGCCGACCGCCCCCTTGAACGCACGTTTTCTTGAGTTTTCCTCTCAATAAGTATATTTTCTCTCTGACAAGGAATGTTCTCCACTTAAAAAATGGATTTTTCCGCGCAATGTTATTACCTTAAAAGTATATTTATAACCTTGTCAAAAGTTTCACAAAACAGTTTGACTGCCATAATTTTTTTCATGGACAAAGAGAACGAAAAGAACAGCGCGGAAAAACAGAAGGAGACAATCCCCCAACTCTTCGGAAGGAACGTGAAAGCGTACAGAAAAAAGGCGGGTTTGACGCAGGAGCAGCTTTCGGAGCGGCTCGGCGTTTCACAAAAGCATCTGTCAATCATAGAGACCGGCACACAGTTCGCGTCGGCATCGCTGATTGGCAGAATCTCGGAGGAGCTGAACGTGTCTCCGGGGGACTTGTTCGGAGGCTCCAGCAGCGACATGAAAAGGGAAATCGAGAAAACGAGGAGCGTCATTCTGAACACGATAATGAACAGCATGACGCACAGCTTCGCGGGTCTCTCGATGGAGATAGCCGAACTAAAGAGGATTTGCCAGACAGGCAGGAACAGCGGTCTCGATTCCGGCATGGACTGGTGACAGCAAAAACGCCAGATTGTTCAAATTGATGGGGCGAATGTCGAGTTTGTGCATATTGTAGTTGCCGAAACAAGCTCCCTGCGAGGTTCCAGCCATTGCTCTATGAAAACTCGACTTTTGAGAAAGCAGCTATTGCTTTGTAAAAATGCTGGTATTGTATACACCATTTTCAATGTAATTTAAAACTACATAACAATCTGATGTATTTTTATTTGCTTCTCCTGCACATCCTATGGCATTAAAATGTTGCATGCCTTCAACAACTGCTTTTGATAAATTTGTATTATTGAAATATGTCGTTTTCTTTTCATAGCCCGAATTTAAAAGCGAACCTTCAAATGAAGCCACATCAGTTTTGGATAGGAATGCAACATATTCAATAGAACTATTGTTGTGAGCAAAATTTACGACAAATGTATTGTTCCCATATTCAGAAACTATGTCAGAAGCTTTTACAGCAGCAGCACCATTATCATTTTTTTTATAATTGCTTCTGCTTTTAGATGAGTATGCAGTATTTCGCTGTCCCGTAGGCTGATAGTAAAGGCTGTTTTGATAAATCGTATATTCCTGAAGGTCGGGAGTAATATCTTCTTTATTCAATGGGATAAAGAAAATTTGACAAGAATACCTTATATCGTGCCCGCTTTCATAAACATCTTCCAATTTGTCAAAAATTAGAATGTACTCATACCCCAGTTCTGAGCTTTTCCTACAGGCATTTTTTAAGCAATCATTTTGTATGTTAGTCTTCGTTGTCATTCTTGCCCAACCAGTTTTGTTAACATTTGTTGTAGTCATTTTTGTAAAACTGTTATACGAAGATGTAGCATAATATCCCGTGCTATCAATCATCCCATCAGATGTAGACTTATAAACTTTTAGATCTTCAGGAACGTCAAAAACCCCATAGTCTTCTGGATGAAATTCTTCAACGGACGAAGAAACACAACTTGAAAAGAGAACCGCTGCTATAAGCAGAATTGAAATCACAATATTCTTCATTTTTTTCCTGAACAAAAAAGTTAGATTTATACAATATACATCTCTTTAGCAATATATACAAATCCTTTAGATATTTGTTTTCAACTTTCTTAGCTTCTAAGATATTTCTATGGATATTGATATAAATACCGAAGTCCAGAAAGTCGCTGAACGAATCCAGAAGTTACGACAAAAACGTCACATGAGCCAAATGGATTTAGCTTTAGAATCTGGTATTTCGCAAGGATTTTTGGCAATGGTAGAGTCCAATAGAAAGGTTCCAACAATAACGACCATATTTAAAATTGCTCAAGCATTAAATATCCACCCATCAACTTTATTGGAAGATGCAGACATAAACAGGGAAGAAGCAAAACAGAAAATCATAAGAATGATTGAGAAGGAATTGTGATAACACAAAAAAAACGCCAGCCCCTTCTCCGAGACTGGCGTACATTTTCGTCACTTTGGTGGTTTCGACTGCGCTCAACCACCGAAAAAACTATTCATTGAACTCGCTCACAAGCGCGCTCACCGTAGCCTTCGCGTCGCCGTAAATCATGACGGTGTTGTCGTTCGTGAAGAGCGGGTTCTCGACACCGGAGAATCCTGTACCCTTTCCGCGCTTCAACACGAAGACTGTGCGTGCCTCGTGCGCGTTGACAATCGGCATACCATAAAGTGGTGAGCTTTCGTCGTGGATGGCATCCGGGTTTACGACGTCGTTCGCGCCGATGACGATTGCGACGTCCACGTTGCTCATCTGAGGGTTCATCTCGTCGGCAGTCTTGAGCTGCTCGTACGGAACATTAGCTTCGGCGAGCAAAACGTTCATGTGTCCCGGCATACGACCCGCGACCGGGTGAATCGCGAAGTTCACCTCCGCTCCGTTCTCCTCAAGCTTGTCGCAGAGTTCCTTGACGGCGTGCTGAGCCTGCGCGACCGCCATACCGTAACCAGGAACGAACACGACGTTCTTTGCGGCTTCCAGAATCATGTAGGCGTCTTCCACAGACATCGTCTTCGGTTCCTTCGCAGGACCGGAAGAGCCCTTCTTCTTTGAGCCGCCGAAGCTCTTGAAAAGGAGAGCGCCGAACGTGCGGTTCATCGCCTTGCACATAATCAATGTCAAAATCAAGCCTGAAGCGCCGACGAGACAGCCGGAAACGACGAGAACCGTGTTGTTGATTGCGAAACCGGCGAAAGCGGCGGCCAAGCCAGACAAAGCGTTCAAGAAAGAGATGATGACCGGCATGTCGCCACCGCCGATTGGGATGACCATCGTGAATCCCAAAAGGAGGAAGATTGCCGTACAGGCGATGACGCCGCATTTCTCGATTTCAGCGAATCCGAACGGATTTTCAGCGTTGAAGAATGCATAGGCGATGATTGAAACCAAGCCGAGCACGCACAAAACGCCGTTCACAGCGTTCTTTGCCGGAATCACCCAGCCCTTGAAAGTCATCTTTCCGCTCAATTTGCCCCAAGCGACCAAAGAACCGGTGAATGCGACAGCACCGATTGCGATTGTAAGGCCGAGAGAGACAGCTGAGAAATAGTCGCCTTTTGGAGAAACGATGTACTGCGTCAAAGCGACGAGAAGCGAAGACAAACCGCCGAAGCCGTTGAACAAAGCGACCAATTCCGGCATTCCTGTCATCTGGACTTTCTTGGACCAGATTGCACCGATGACGGTACCAATCAAGACTGCCGCGATAATCCAGCAGTAGCCGTTTGAAAGAAGAGGATTTCCGCCCCATGCCGCAGAGTCGGAAGAGAACGCGCTCATTACGTCCTTCTGAATCAGAACCGTCACACAGGCAATCAGCATACCGACCGCTGAATAAGCGTTTCCCTTGCGGGCTGTATCAGTCTTTCCGAGCAGTTTGATGCCGCGGATGAAGAAGATACAAGAAATCATGTAAAGAATTTTTATCAATGTGTCGTTCATTTTCTCTTCCCCTCTTATTTCTTAGCATCCTTTTTCTTGAACATACCAAGCATGCGGTCTGTGACCATGTAACCGCCGATTACGTTGATAGTCGCAAAAACGATAGCGAGGAAGCCAAGAACGGCTCCGATCTTGCCGCCGATTTTGACAGCGGCAGCCGTGATTGAAATGGCACCAACAACAGTGATGCCGGAAATAGCGTTGGTTCCACTCATCAACGGAGTATGAAGCTGTGAAGGAACCTTTGCAATCAACTCCAATCCAAGGAAGGCAGCGATTACAAATACGAAAATAAGCATTATATCCATAATTTTCTCCTATTTTTTTGCGTTCCCCCGCTACGCGAGGTCGGGCTTTTCGCACTTCCGCTTTCGCTTCATACCGCAAGCGGTACTGCTTCGCAGGTGCTACAATCCCTAACGCATTTGCCAGATTCCAGTCTATCTATCCTGTTCAAAATCTTTTAGATATTTGTCTCGAATATCTTTCTTAATTTCTTCGTCCTGACCATAATTGTTATCCAATGCAATATTTTCAAAGTCATTAATGGTACAACCAGAAATTAAAAAAACGAACAGAATCAACAGAATCTTAGCAAAATGTCTTTTCATTCTTACGCCTTAAACCTCTCGTGAACAATCTGTCCACCCTGTGTGAGCAAGCAGCCCTTCATGATATCGTCTTCCATGTTGACCTTGAACTCTTTCGCTTCCTTGTCGTAGAAACCTGCGTGAGTGAGGAAAGCAGTGATGTTGCCGGAGAACATCTTCGAAGCGTCATACGGCACCTGCCTCTCAAGCAAATCGCCGGACATGATTGTGACGCCGTTCTCCGTGACGACATTTTCGAAAAGGATTGAGCCTTCGACATTTCCACCAGTGGAGCAAGCCATGTCGACAACGATTGAGCCGGGCTGCATCCTGTCGAGGACATTCTTCTCGATAAGGCGAGGAGCCTTGCGTCCGAATACTTTGGCCGTCGTTATTACGATGTTGGCCTTCTCGCAGACCTTGGCCTGCGCTTCCTTCTGCTTCGCTATCTGCTCTGGAGTCAACTCTTTTGCATAGCCCTGGGCAGTCTGTCCCATTTCGCCCAAGTCAATCTTCACGAAAGAAGCACCGAGAGACTTTACCTGCTCCTCAACGACAGGACGGGTATCGAAAGCGTCGACCCTCGCGCCCAAGCGTTTTGCGGTCGCAATTGCCTGCAAGCCAGCAACACCTACACCGATGACAAAAACGCGGGCAGGATTTATGGTTCCTGCAGGAGTGACCATCATAGGAAGAATTTTTGGAAGATGGGCGGCGGCGTTCAAAACAGCCACATATCCGGCAAGTGAAGTCTGCGACGACTGGACGTCCATTTTCTGCGCGAGAGTCGTTCTTGGAATCATCTCCAAAGACACGGCCTGAATCCCGTTCTGAGCGAATTGGTTGAGCAAATCCTTGTTGTTGAAAGGATCCATGTAGCTCAAGTGCAGCGTTCCACTCTTTATCCCATCAATGCTCTCCGGCTTCATGATGCGGACGATGATTTCCGAATCCGCATATGCGGACTCTTCAGACTCAACGATTGTCGCTCCAGCGGCTTTGTAAGCATCGTCAGAAAAACCGCTCTTGACACCAGCCTTGCTCACGACCTTTATTTCAAAGCCAAGCGAGACAAGCTTTTTCACGTCATCAGGAATAAGAGCAACGCGCGTCTCACGCTCGTTCTTTTCCCTGCAGACCAAAACCTTCTTCATAAAGAAACTCCTTTAATTAATGATTTTTTATTATAAATCATTTTTCGCATTTATTATCCAAAAATGAATTCCTTTTGCAATATAAAGAAGTCGATAAAATAAAAAATTTAAAAACAAAAAAAATCGCCCCCATAAAGAAGGCGATTTTAATCCATGATTAAACGATGAGTCGAAACAATTGAAAAGCTCAAAAGGTGGACAATGAGGAATTCACAACCACCAATAAGCCCCAATTATTTGAAGATGCCACCGATTCTCTCAAGAACCTTTTTGCGATCCAACGGCTTGATGATGTAGTTTTTGGCACCAAGAAGGAGAGACTTTTTTACAAGTTCCTCTTTTCCCAAAGCACTTACCATGACAACTTTGGCGTTTTTGTCGAAAGCCATGATCTGAGTAAGAGCTTCAATACCATCCATGCGTGGCATTGTAATATCCATAGTGACCAAATCGACATTAGGGCAGAGATCCTTGTACTTATCAACTCCGTCTTTTCCGTCAACGGCGGTCGCTACGACTTCATATCCTTCACTTGTCAAAATCTGACCAAGCTGTTTCGCAACGAACATTGAATCATCAACGACCAGAACACGGATTTTTCGTCCATCTGCAGTAATTCCTTCTGGCGGACGCTCATTGATTGAAGGGAAATCTCCTTTTGTTTTCATTTCGACACTCCTTGTTATACGCGTTCGCGAATTGCGACGTTTACTTCAATTTTACCACAATCTGTAATAAGAGGAACAATCAATGCCTCGACATTGCTTGTACTACCACCCATCGCAGCAATTTCCATTTTTTCACCAGCGAACAAAGCTGGTGGCGTGAGATCGAACTTGAACCCCTGCTCATGGAGCTTCGTAACAGCCTGAGCGGTTATAAGATTCGCAAGTTCGCTAATCGTAGCCTTCGCCATATCATCGAATTCAGTGAATTTCTCACCGAAGTTCATGGCGGAAGCGATATTCAATGCCGTCTCCAAAGTCATATCGAAGAGAACACGCCCCTCAACATCACCCGCAAGACCAACAAACGCTGCAACGCCCATAACAGGCATCGCTGTAGATTTTAGATACAAATCACCACGTGTAACTGTAGCACCATTGAGAACTTCTTTCAAAACCTGATATGAAGTTTCAACAAATGGGTTAATATACTCTACTCTCATGGGCTTCAACTCCTGTATTATATATTTTATTTTTTATTGAAAACAGTGACAGAACCAACAGCCTGGCCCGACCATTTTCCAGAAGAATCAAGATTCGAAAGAACTTCGTTTTGTCCAACAATCGCGATTCCATTACCCTTGAGCTTTTCACCGAAATCATCAGCAAGCTTTTTCTGAACATCAGGAGCAAGGAACGAAAGAACATCGCGAGCCAACACAATGTCGACAGGCGGAAGTGCATTCGTGTTAGAGCAATCGTGGTACTCGAACATTATGCTGTCCTTTATCTCAGGCGAGAATGTGTACTCGCCCGATGCCTTCTTAGAAAGATACGGAGAATACCAATCCGTCGCAATATCGGCAGGAACAGCAAGAATCGTAGCATTTGAAATGCTCAACAAATCAATCTCGTGCGCATATATCTTTATTTTAGCATCTGGATAGCGCTTTTTCAAAATACAAGCGAACGAATATGTTTCGAAACCTTTTCCACAGCCAAGATTCCAGACGACAATCTGTTTCGCAGAATTATCAGGAAGAGCCTTGCAAACTGCATCGGCATAATCCTTTTTCCACCATGTTCCAGAACACGGAGAGTAGAATCCCTTCAAGAACGCATCAGCATCGTCCGGGGTCTGCAACTGAGTCTTATCGCTTCCCCTTTCCGATTCCCAATCAGAATAGCGACTTTCCACCCACTTCTCATTGAGTCCTGTAACGTTGAATTTCCGCATGGAAGACAACCCAGTGATTATGAATGAATAGTCGACCTTTTCCTTCTTAGGTTCCGGCTTCGGCTCAGCAGCCTTTGCAGGAGCCGCAACGGCAGCCTTTGTCTCCGCGACTTTCTGAGCGGCTGATTTCTGCGCAGTCTGAATAGCGATTTTGGAAGAGACTTCTTTTGCTGGAACATCAGCATTCGCAGGCTCCGCACTCTCCTGCTTTGAACCGAAAATCCTCTCGATATCAAGCAAAATGTACAATCTATTGTTTACTTCAACAACACCCTGAATGTATTTTATGTTTATGTCGCCGAACAGAGGATGAGGAGGGTTTATTGTCGATTTCTGAATACCAACAACCTTGTCGATATCATCGACGACAACTCCAAAAATCTGCTCTCCAACCGAAACAATGAGCATATTCTCTATCGCATCATACTGACGCTCTGGAACTTCGATATTGAAGAACAAACGCAAATCCACAATTGGAATAATTTCACCACGAAGATTGTAGACTCCGAGAACAAAAGGAAGCGCATTCGGAACATAAGTGAAACGTCCAGCCTTCGCAATTTCCTTGACTTTCATGATGTCGATGGCATAGTCCTTTCCCGCAAGAGAAAAAGTCACCATCTTGTAGTCGATTATCGTTGCAAGATTGTCGATTTTATCTCCTGCGGCATCTGGACCGGCGAGACTCTGTAGACTTCCAAGGCTTTCCTTCAAAACAGCATTGATTGAAGGTTTTGTATTCGTATTTTCTGCCATACCTTTCTCCTGTACTCCAGACTAGTCCGCCAAACTGTTTTCCTGACGAGCTTCTTTCTCTTGGCGAACACCAAGCTCAAGGAGCTGATTGACATCGATGATGAGGGAAACAGAACCATCTCCAAGGATAGAAGCACCTGCGATTCCTGGCGACTGGGTAAACTGATCGCGAAGAGGCTTGATTACGACATCTTCCTCTCCAATCAAATTATCGACCATGATTCCGATTTTCTTTTCCTGAGAACCGACAATTACGACGAAGCAGTACTCGCCTTCCTCGTTCGTTTTTATATTGAACAAACGGCTGAGCCTAAGAACACTTATGACTTCATTTCTGACGTTCAAAACTTCATAGTTGTCGATTGTGTTTATCTCCGACTTCTTCACACGGACACTTTCAATGACCGACGCGATTGGAATCGAATAAACCTCGCGACCGACGCGAACAAGAAGTCCCTGAATGATGGCCAACGTAAGCGGCAATCTGATGCTGAACTTCGAGCCTTTTCCTTTTTCAGTCGTGACATTGACAGTACCGTTGAGCTTGTCGATCATGTTCTTCACGACATCGAGACCGACGCCGCGACCTGAAACATTCGTGATTTTCTCAGCTGTGGAGAAGCCCGGCATGAAAATGAGCTGAGCGGCTTCCTGATCACTCAAAACCTTGTTTGGATGAATCAAACCTTTTGAAACAGCCTTTGCCTTGACCTTCTCGACATCGATTCCGCCACCATCATCGACAACATCGATGATAATCATGTTGCCTTCGTTCGCAGCCTTCAAGAGAACTGTTCCCGTCTCGTCTTTTCCTGCAGCCTTTCGCTTGTCAGGCGACTCGATTCCGTGGTCGACAGAGTTTCTCACGCAGTGCATGATAGGATCCATCAAGTCATCGATTACAGTCTTGTCGAGCTCGGTCTCCTCACCTTCAATCTGCAATGTGACTTTCTTGTGCAAGTCCTTCTGCAAATCGCGGACGACGCGTGGGAAGCGGTCGAAAATCTGGCTGATAGGAACCATTCGGATTTTCATGACGCCTTCCTGAAGCTCGCCGGCGATTCTTCCCAAGTTCTGCGTGGAAGAATGGAATTTTGAGTTCAAATCCTTGAACTTCGTCTCGAACGAGTCAAAGTAGTTTGCGATATCGCCGAACTCTTGCGTAATATTGTTCTTTATATCCTTGACTGCGACACCGTTCTGAATCTCATCAAGATACTGCGGCAACTGCTCGAACATTTTGCGGACCTTCTCTTTGAAGGAAGCGTCCAAAGTCTGGAAATTGACGAGCATGTCGGCCAACTGTGTAGCGCTCTGGTTGAAAGACGCTTTTGTGATTACAGTCTCAGAAATCAAGTTGAGCAAGTAGTCGATTCTCTTTGAGTCTACGCGCAAAGTGGAACTTTGCTGTGCGTGTCCTGTCGCAGGAGCCGACTTTGCTGGAGTCTTTGCTGGCTCCGGTTTTGCGGCAGCGGCTGGAGTTGACGGAGCAGCAGAAGCCGCAGCAGCAGCTGGCGTCTCGACTTTTGCCGGAGCCGAAACAGGAGCCACAGGCTGAGAGACAGACGAACTTGAAGAGGATATCGAATCCTTTGAAACAGCGTCGTCCAAGCACTTGGCATCGACGCTCAGCGTTACATCGCTTATGAATGCTACATCCTCAAGCTGCTCGGCAGAGTTTGTCGAAGCGAGATAGTATACAACTTCTTTGTAGAATTCATCCTTGTAGAGGTCGTCGAAATCAGGGACGGTCTTCAAGACTGTTCCATGGTTCTTGAGGGTCGCATAGACCTGGATTCCACCGACAGAGTTCATCGGATTGTTCTCGTCGAACACGACAGTCACAGACCAAAGCTTTTGGCCACCTGTACAATCCTGCTTCAACTCGGCAAGCTCATACTCAGGAATAGCGACGACAGTCTGAGCCGGAGCGGCAGGAGCCGATTCCGCTGCAGGTTTCACAGGAGCGGCGGGCGCAGCCGGAGCTGCTTTAGCCTTTCCAGAACCATCAGGAATCATCGACCTGATTTTTTCAGAAATTTCATCGACACTCTTATCATAGATGCCGCCATTGGTACGCGCCTCAAGCATGTCCTTTATAACATCGAGTGCTGTAAGAAGCGTATCGACTACATCCTCAGTGACCTTCACCCTGTCAGAACGAACCTCATCGAGAAGGTCTTCCATCGTGTGAGCAAAATGGGAAATTTCAGTAAATTCAACAGTAGCTGAGTTTCCTTTCAATGTATGAGCCGCGCGGAAAATTTCGTCGATGGCATCATGGTTATTAGGATCCTGCTCAATAGCAAGAATATTGCTTTCGAGATTGTCAACCATCTGTTCCGATTCAGAAAAGTAGTCTTTCAACAACTCTTCATTGTTTGCATCAAGATAATCACTCATACAAAATATTTTAACAGTTAGTTTTTCAAAGTCAAGAAAAAAAGCGCAGATTTGACTACTTCGAACAACAATCTGCGCTTTATTTTTCCTATTTATTGGAGATTTTTAACAAAAAATAAATTATTTTTTTTCAAGAATGAGTTCAGACAAGCGTCTGCACGCCTCTTCGACATCCTTTCTGTGTCCGAACGAAGAGAACCTCAAGAAATTCTCTCCGGCAGGACCGAATCCAGAACCAGGGGTCGTAACGACATGGCATTTGTCCAAAATCAAATCGAAAATCTCCCAAGACTCGTATCCGGGAAATTTTGCCCAAACATACGGACCGTTGCCCGTGAAGTAGGACTCGACTCCGATTTTCTTGAAATTCTCGCCGTCCAATGTAGCCTTTATGAGCTTTCCGTTCTCAAGATAGTAGTCCACGGAAGCTGTCATATCCTTAAGCCCCTGCTCGTCGAGAGCCGCCAAACCGCCAGCCTGGGCGATGTTCGAGGCGCCGTTGAACAAAGTCGTCATGACGCGGTTCCAGTCCCTGTTGACAGAGCTTCCGTCAGCGAATTTCAACTCGTTCGGAACGATGGACCAGCCGAGACGCACGCCAGTGAATCCGGCAGGCTTCGAGAAAGAGTTCACTTCGATTGCGCATGTCCTCGCGCCTTCGATTTCGTATATCGTGCGAGGAAGTGAAGAATCGCGGATGAAAGCGAAATAGGCGGCGTCGTAGATGATTACGCATCCGTTCTTGTTGGCGAAATCAACGAGATTCTTGAGCTGTTCGCGGGTCGCCGTGGCTCCCGTCGGATTGTTCGGAGAGCAGATGTATATGAGCGTGTCAGGTTCGATTTTTGACAAGTCAGGGAAGAAGTCGTTTTCCGGTGTGCAAGGAAGGTATGTTATCCCCTCGTACCCTGTCCCGTCTTTTTTTGCAGTCGTGGCGGCACCTACGACAACGCTTCCGTCCACATAGACAGGATATGCGGGATCCTGCACCGCGACCTTAACGTCCCTTCCGAAAAGCGTCTGAATTCGCGCGATGTCGCACTTCGCGCCGTCGGAGATGAAGACCTCGCTTGCGTCGGCCATGCCCTTGTAGAAAACTTCCGCGATGCGCTCGCGCAACGCGCTGCTTCCCTGCTCGTCCCCATATCCGGAATACCCCTCTGGAGTGGCAAGGGCAAGAGCGTAATCACTCATGGCCTTCGCGATATGGGCAGACAAAGGCTCGGTAGTGTTTCCGATTCCGAGACTGATGATTGAAGCGTCTGGATGGCTGGACGCATACTCCCTTCTTCTTCTCGCCACCTCAGGGAAGAGGTAGCCGGCTGTCAAATTTGAAAAACCTGTATTTCTCTTTATCATAATGCAAGAATCCTAGCACAAATAACATGACGTTTCGACAACAAAAAGCCGCCGAAAGAGTCATATTTTTCTCAAAACAGCCTGAGCCGAGCGGAATGCAGCGGCAAAACAAGCGTGAATTCTGCCCACTGACCGAATTCGCTTTCCGCATAAAGGCTTCCATGGTGTGCAACGGCTACAGCCTTCGCTATAGGCAATCCAAGCCCGTACCCGCCAGTCTTCCGCGCACGGCTCACGTCCGAGCGGTAGAAGCGAAGGAAAATCTTCTTCAAATCCTCTTTTTTTATTCCGTGCCCGGTATTGTAGACCTTGAAGACAATCTTCTCCTTCTCGACCTTAGCCGAAACCTTTATCAACGCATGCTCATCGGAATTCTTCACAGCGTTGTCGACAAGGATGACGGCGATTTGCTTTATCTGGTGTTCGTCTCCGACAAATTCGATTTTCTCCTGAATGTCCATCTCAAGCCGCTTCTGCTGCTCGAAAATGACACTCTCGAACGGAAGAATCGCGTTGGTGACGGCAGACGAGAAGTCGAACTTGGAGCACTGCATCTCGATTCTGTCCGCATCGTTCTTCGCCAAATACAGAAGGTTCTTGACAAGATGCCCCATGCGCTCGTTCTCGTTCTTGATGTAGTTGAGCCAGCGGTTGTCGGGCATGTCGGGGAGGAGCACGTCCAAGTTCGCGCCAATGACGGCGATTGGAGTTTTCAGCTCGTGGCTCGCGTCGGCTATGAACTGTCGCTGCTTCTGGAACGCGCCGCCTACAGGCTTCACAATTACATGGGAAAGAATCAGCGATATGACCAAGGCGAAAAGGATACTGAAAAGGAACACATAGAACGCACCTTTCGTCATGAGAAATATCGTGGAAAGCTCGCTCCGCCTGTTCACGACGCCGACAAGGAGCGTTCCGTCCAGATTCTCAAGGACGCAATAGACAAAACCGTCCAGATGACCGATTCTCTTTCTGCCCTTCACAGTCTCCGGGCTTTGGTTTGCCACATCGAGCACCTTCCTGACGAAGACGAAAACCTCGTCGCGCGTCATGTTGAGCGGAAAATCGTTTATGACCTCGATGACACCGCCACTCGACGAAAGAAGCACCGAAAAATAATTTCGGAAATCGTCGTCGCTCTTGACTTCGATTATGAAAGAGCCGCATCTTCCGAATTCGGGGATACTTCCATAGGGGGGACCCCTCCTCGGCTTTTTTTCGTTTCCGGCAGGCGGAAAATCAGGCAGCGGACGATGCCCGCCATTCTCGACAAGCATCTCGACGAAGCACATGGACTTCTTCCGTTCGCTGGAGGAAATCCAATAAAGAACGGAAGTAATCATCACGGCGAGGAACACTGTCATAAGCACGACGACAAGGGCCACAATCTGCAGCCTGAGCTTTTTCAGAAAATTCATTCAACAGGCCTATCTCGTCTCATCCTCAAGCGAATAGCCTATTCCGCGCGCAGTCCTGATTCTGACAGTCGCATTCAGGTTCTCGAACTTTTTCCTTATGAACGAAAGATAGACCTCGACATTGTTGTACTCTGCGTTGGAGTCGTTGCCCCAAATCTTTTCGATGAGCTTCTCCTTCGTGAGAATCTGGTGAGGATTCTCGAAAAGAAGCTCAAGAATCTGGAATTCCTTGAGGGAGAGCTTGATGGCCTTTCCAGTCTGCGTCTGAAGCTCGCAGTTCTTCTTGCTCAGCGTCAAATCTCCGAATGTTATCGACGTGTCCTTTATGTCGCCCTTTCTTCTGGTCAACGCCCGCACGCGCGCGAGAAGCTCGTCGGTCGAGAACGGCTTCGTCAGATAGTCGTCGGCACCGGCGTCGAGGCCCGTAACTTTGTCGGAAACCTCGTCCTTCGCAGTCAAAAGAAGAACAGGAACATTGTTCTTTTCTTCGCGGAGTTTTTTAAGTACGGATATTCCGTCCATTCCAGGGAGCATTATGTCGAGAAGCACTGCGTCGTAGCTTCCAGACTCCGCATACTTCAATCCATCGGTACCGTTCAAAACGGCATCGACCCCGATTTTGTTTTTCTTGAAAATTTCGACAAGGGCGTTCGACAGTCCTTCTTCATCTTCGACAAGCAAAATCCTCATGTTTTCCTCCTCGCATAGGCACTTCAAAAAACTCTGTCAACTTTTTCTCTGGCATCAATGATACACCACGATGTGAAGTAGACTCTTAAAATAAATTTTACGTAAACTTAAATTTCAAGGCTCTTCAAAAAACTGACAATTTCCGTTGTTCAACGAAATCATAAAATTTATAATTCACTAATTTCATAATTTCATTTACTTGGAGAAAAAAATGGCAAAAATCCAGATGAAGAACGCCATCGCCGAACTCGACGGCGACGAGATGACAAGAGTCCTTTGGGCCGTCATCAAAGAGAAGCTTCTCGAACCGTTTGTGGACTTGAAGACCGAATATTTCGATTTGGGGCTCAAGAACAGGGACGACACGGACGACAAGGTGACGTACGATTCCGCGGCGGCCATAAAGAGGCTCAAGGTTGGCGTGAAGTGCGCGACAATCACATCGAACGCGGCCCGCATGAAGGAGTACAACCTCAAGCAGCTCACGAGAAGCCCGAACGGAATCATCCGCGAGGAACTTGACGGCACGGTGTTCCGCACCCCGATTTTCGTCAACAACATCAAATGCTGCGTGACTTCATGGAAGAAGCCGATTGTCCTCGGCCGCCACGCCTACGGCGACGTGTACAAGAACTGCGAGATGAAGGTGGACGGGCCGGGAACCGCCGAGCTCGTCTTCACCGCGAAGGACGGCACCGTCACCAGGAAGGTGATTCAGGAGATGAAGGGGCCTGGCATCCTCCAGGGAATCCACAACATGGACTCTTCGATTGAGTCGTTCGCCAAGTGCTGCTTCGAGTACGCTCTCGACCAGAAAATCAGCGTCTGGCTCGGAACGAAGGACACAATCTCCAAGACTTACGACGGAAACTTCAAGGCGATTTTCCAGAGAGTGTTCGACTCGGACTACAAGGAGAAATTCGAGAAGGCCGGAATCGAATACTTCTACACGCTCATCGACGATGCCGTGGCCCGCGTAATGAAGAGCGAGGGCGGCTTCCTCTGGGCGTGCAAGAACTACGACGGCGACGTGATGAGCGACATGATAGCGAGCGCGTGCGGCTCTTTGGCTATGATGACTTCGATTCTCGTCTCCCCGAACGGAGAATTCGAGTACGAGGCCAGCCACGGAACCGTGCAGAAGCACTACTACCGCTACCAGGCCGGAGAGAAGACGAGCACGAACCCTGTCGCGCTGATTTTCGCGTGGACTGGCGCGCTCGCGAAACGCGCGGAACTCGACGGAACGCCGGAGCTTGCGGAATTCGCAAAGAAGCTTGAGAAGGCGACGCTGGACGTAATCGAAAGCGGAGTGATGACAGGCGACCTCGCCCGCCTCGCCGAACCGAAAGCGAAAGAAATTCTGAACAGCTGGGATTTTATTGACAGAATCGCAGCGAAACTCTAATCGAAAAAGAAACACGAACCGAAAGTCGAGTTTTTACAGTGCAATGACTGAAACAAGCGGAAGCGGGGTTCCTGATTGAAAAACACTAAACATCGCAAGCGATGTTAACGCCACCGCGAAGCGGTACTGCCGTTTTGGGCAAGACTGCGCAAGCAGGCTGCGGTTCCCGCTGGGAGCTTGTTTCAGCAACTACAGTATGCATAAACTCGGCTTTCGGCATCGACAGAGAATCGGAGGGATGCATGTTCACGATGATTGACGACAAAGTGATAAACATGTCGCTGGTGAAATTTTTCTATGTGGATTCAAGCTACGGAATCTACTCGCTAAAATTCGTGTTCAACGACAGCGAGGGTGGGCAGAAGGAGATAATCGACTTCGCGGACTTCGACTCGAAAGAGAAGGCAATGGTCTTCTACGAGGGATTCGCGTCGGACGTCTGCGAGGGAAGAATCAAGCCGAAGTACACGACGAAGTGATTTTCAAAAAGCGAAAGGCTCAGACGACTCCGCCGTATTCGATTCGGCAGTATTCGCAGAGTCTTCTGTATTCTTTCTCCTGGGATTCGGTCGCGGCGGTCACGAAGAACGGCCGGTCGGCACCACCGAAGATTTTTTCGGGATTCGACGAACAGCCGCTGACGAAAAGAGCCTGCCGCGTCACGCCGTCCCTGGAGTCTATGACCTTAACGCCCGCTCCGGCGACGCTCTGCACGGTGTCCGCGATGTGCGTGAAATGTGTGCAGGCGAGGATTATCGTGTCGCAGCCGTTTTCCTTGAAGAAGCCGACTGCGGGACGGACGGCGGCCTCTTTTTCCGCTTGGCTAGCCGTGAAGAAATCTCTCTCGATGAACGACACCAAATCCGGGTCGCCGCGCTTGAAGACGGCGCAATCGGAAGCGAAATCGTCTATGAGCTTTTGGGAATAGGGATTGTTGACAGTGGCGTTCGTGGCGAGAAAGCCTATCCTCTTGTTCGTGGAGATTTTTGCGGCCAACTTTATCGCGGGCACAGTCCCCACAATCGGCAACGAGGGGAACTTTTTTCTGAGCGAATCCAGGGCCGTGACGGAAATCGTGTTGCAGGCGATGACGAGCGTCCGGGGGTTCCACTTCCGCACGATTAAGTCGATGGCGGACGAGGCGCAGACGGAAACCTCTTCGGGAGTCTTCTCGCCGTACGGAAAATTCTTCGTGTCGCCGAGGTAGACGCACGACGCTTCCGGCACGCGCTCCTTCAACGCCATCATGTACGGGATTCCGCCGGTGCCAGAATCCAAAAACGCGAAATCGACCCTCCCCGCTTCACCAACCGCAACTTCTTCCATAAAAAACGCTTCTCCATATCGCAAACAAATTTTATCAAAACAAAAAAATTCAATGTGACAACTTTAGCACTTATCTTCTAAAATAACTTCATGTATTTGATGAACTTATGCAAATGCCCGGGCTGCATGAAAAGCGTGCTCTCGGACTTCGACGACAACGGAGAAATCCGCGAGAACGGAGAGTACTGCTTCACGCACCATCCGAAGAAGAACGAAATCGCCGTCAAAATCTACAACTACATCTACACGCACGACAAAATCGTGGGGCTGAACGCAAGCGGAATGACGTTCTCCGGAATCGACTTGACCGACAAGAAATTCTACGGCTGCAACTTCCAGCACTGCTTCTTCATCGGAATCAAGGCGAAGAATCTCAGGAGCAGGGTCTGTTCGTTCGACTTCGCGCTCTTCACGGACTGCAACCTGCTCAACAGCAACATCCAGTTCGCGAGCTGCGCGGGGGCGAAATTCATCCATGTGCTTTTCACGGGGAGCGACATGATACACGACAACTTCTCAGGGCTGTCCGCGCTCCAGTCTTCGTTCGACGACTCGGACTTGTACAACTCCAGCTTCATACAGGCGAACCTCGTTGACACTTCGTTCAGGAACTGCAACGTGAAGAAGACGATTTTCTACGAGATTCAGCAGACGAACGTCTCGTTCAAGCTTTCGAACACGAAGGAAGCGGTCTTCGACAAGGCAGGAAGCCAACTTTTCCAGGGAATAGACAACACGGGGATACTTTAGCGGAGAAAAAAAATGAAAGTATATTTCCATCTGAATCTGGAATCTTTTTCCAACTGCTACTTCGTGGTCAACGAACTTTCAAAGCAGGCCATCATCATCGATCCGGGAAAAATCAACGAGCAGATAATAAAGCAGGTCGAGGACGGGAATCTGAAACTCGCCGCAGCACTGATAACGCACAACCACATGAGCCACATGAACGGATTGAAGACGCTCAAGAAGATATACGACGTGGAAGTGTACGCGGCCGACGCGGAAATAGCGGAGAAGCCGAGCCACGTCCTCAAGGGCGACGGCTCGCTCACAATCGCGGGGATGAACGTCTCGTACTATTCGGTTCCGGGACACAGCGCGGACTCCATCGTCTTCAAAATCGGGAACGTGCTTTTCACAGGGGACACACTGCAGGCTGGGATAATCGGCACCACGAACAGCAACTACTCCAAGAAGACGCTCGTCACGAACATCAGGACGAAACTTCTCTCGCAGCATGACGACACGATTGTGATGCCCGGACACGGCCCCATGAGTTCGATAGGGGCCGAGCGGATGTTCAACATCGACACGGAGACGAGGAAATCCTAGTTGACGAGCCAGACTCGCCCTGCGTCGAGGTTCCAGCGTCCGTTCACATACTCGTCGAGTTTTCTCGAAGCGTCCACGAAATGCCTGGCACCGGTGGCGATTATGTAGTCCGCCTCCCTTTTGGCCAAGTCCTGCGAATGCCGCCTCCCCGCCATGTCCAGAAAATACTCGGCGATGTCGCTCACGGGCTTTTGGAGCATGTACGCCATGAATTCGTTGCGCAAAAGGTAGGGGTCGTTCACGTCGTAGTTCAGGCTCGGAGTGACCTGGAAGTAGCGGATAAGATAGCGTTTCGTCCCCTCGTCAAGCTCGTCGTAGAATTTGTAGACGGTCTTCCTGAAATCGGAGTCGAGGAAGAAGATTCCGTGCCAGCCCTCGTGGGCGATGAACTGCGTCCTCAAATACATCTGGCTCTGCTGGGAAATCGATATGACCGCACCCTTCCCCGCTTCCACGCGTCCGTCAGGCTTTTCGACAAGAACGCCGTTCTCTATCAATATCCTCTTCAAAAGCCTTTCCTTCTCGTTTATCGGGAAATTCTCCTGCCGCACCTTCTCGTAGAATTCGGCGAGGCTCTCGGCGCGGTAGTCGTGGGCGTTGTAGCCGTGCTTGTCCTCAAGGAACGAATCGGAATAGAGTTTTCCGCGGAAACCGGCCTTCTCCACGAAGAAAGCGATTCGGCGGAAGAAATCGTCCTGAACCGCGTAGTCGGCGATGTCCAGAATCACGACTCCGGGGAAGCGGTCCCACACGAAAAGCTCGTAGTCGTCGCCGCGCCAGTTCTTCTTTGGCCACCACATTATGAGGCCGGGGTCGGTGACAATCGGCGTGAGGACGTATCTTTTGGAAGAGCCTTCCACGAATTTCGGCTCGGAATATTTGCTCGACGGAACAAGGACGAACGACGAGAGCTGCTCCCTGTTCTCGATGAAGGAGACCACGCCGCTTGGGTTCTTGACGGCGAGCGGGCTGAATTCTATCGACGAGGAGCCGTTCGGTTTACGCAGATAGAATTTCTCCTTGTTCACGCTCATGACAGTCGCCGTGCGCCCTGTGGAATCGGCGGAATCGGAAAACCCCGCCCGGAAGAGCATGTTCGGACGGAACTCGACATCCGAAAAATCGATTGTCTTAGAAGAAATTTCCTCGGCGGTGATTTTTCCGCCCTTCGACGAAAAGTAGAACGAAGGAATCGAAGAGAAATCGAAGCCGATTTTGACTGGAAGGACTTTCAGGCTTTTCAACGATATTTTCCCGGAATCCAATCCGCTTTTAATGAAGAAGCCCGACGGAAGTTTTTTTTCGACTATGGAAAAGCGGATTTTCGATGAAGGAATGCCGCCAAAATCCCCGACGACTTTCTCGACCTCGGAAGACGAAGAATCGATGAAGCCGAAAGAGAATGCCCCGGAAGGAGAGCCGCCATTCTCAAAGACGAATTCGAGGGAGAACGAAGTCTTCAACTTTGAATTGAGCAGCCTGAGGTCGGACTCGTTGAAGAGGAACCTTGTGACGATGGTGCCGCCGTCTTTTTCGGAAGCTGATTTTACCGCGACTTTCGTGTCCTTGGCGATTTCGAACGAGAGCTTCTCAGAGCAGGCCGAAAACAGGACGAAAAGCAGAACTGAAAGCGATGAAAAAATTTTTTTGCAGAACATGAATTGATTATCGGAAGGGAAAACATATCGCTTCCGTGCGATTTTGAGGAAGATTGGGAAAGAATGCCGCAAAAATGCTAAAATCGGCGAATGAGAATCAAGAGAATTTTTCAACTGGCAATTCTTCTGCTTTCGCTTTCACCAAAATTTTTTGCGGAAGAAAATCAATCATCGAATCAACAAGAGAACCAACAAAAAGGGAACCTCGAAACCTACCTGACAATCGACGCGGCCTACTACCCGGAATCGGAGTACAGGACATCGAGCGCGCACTTGTCCAAGCTCACGGGCGCATACTACGGACTTGAGGGCAGGGCCACGCTCGGAGCCGAATACGCATTTTCCACTCCCCTCGGCGGCCACTGGCTTTTGAAAGACGCGAACGTGGCAGTCGGAGGCGCGATCGAGGTTTCCCCCGTGACGGTCAAGCCGAAACTCTCGGTGTCCTTCACTCCCCTTCCGTTCCTCGTCCTTTCGGCAGGCGGCGACGTCGGAACAGGCTGGACGCTTTTCGGCTGGGAAGGGATGAGCGTCCTGGACAAGACAAAGAGCCGGGACGAAGCGGAATACGACGACCTCGCGCCGTTCAGGCACTTCTACTACGATTTTTGGATTCAGGGGACGTTCCAGTTCGACACGGGCGCAATATGGGCGGGCGACTGGACGCACGTCCTCTTCCTCGCAAGCTACCAGGTGAAATATGCGGCGTTGTCGGAAGTGGGCGACGACGAAATTTGGGAATGGCAGGCGAGCGACAACAAGGCGAACGGCTGGCAGTTCTACACGAACGCGATAATCGCCTACCAGATGCCGAAGATGGTCAGCAGAGTCGGCTTTCTGTTCGAGCTTGAGGGACACTACGACAAGAGCGACTACGCCGTGCTGAACAACAACGACTACAAGGGAGATTTCAAGACGGCATCCATTTCGCCATTCGCACAGATAAAGTTCAACGAAAAGAACTCTCTTACAATACTCGCGAGCGTTTCGAGCAGGCGCGCGTTCAAGGAAGAGCACGACGAGACGACAGTGGAGCCGTACCTGAACTACACGGGCTACGAATGGTATTTCAGGAGAATCGCTCTGTCGTACACGCACAGGTTTTGATTGAGCATGTGGATTTTTGCAGCACGGACTGGGGGTGCCTGACGACACCCCTGTTTTTTACGCGTCGATTTCCTGCAGGAGGTGGTGGACGATGAAATTCCTGCGTTCGGGGGTGTTCTTTCCCATGTAGAATTCGAGCACGGCGGGGACGTTCTTGAGGGCCTCCACCTCCACCGGGGTCAGGTGCATCGTCGCGGGGTCGATGAACTGCTTGAACTCGTGGGGGGAAATCTCTCCGAGTCCCTTGAAGCGGGTGACTTCCGCAGACGCTCCGAGTTTTTTCACGGCCTTGTCGCGCTCGTCCTCGGAATAGCAGTAGATTGTGTCCTTCTTGTTCCTCGCGCGGAAAAGCGGGGTCTCAAGAATCCAGACGCGGCCGCTCGTCACCAGTTCCTCGAAATAGCCCAAAAGGAAGGTCAAAACGAGGTTCCTGATGTGGAAGCCGTCGTTGTCGGCATCGGTCGCGATAACAATCTTGGAGTAGCGGAGGTTCGACACGTCCTGCTCGATTCCCAACGCCATCATGAGGTTGAACAGCTCCTGGTTCTTGTAGATGTCGCTCTGTTTTTTTCCGTACATGTTCTCTGGCTTTCCGCGCAACGAGAAAATCGCCTGATACGACGGGTCGCGGCTTCCGACCATAGAACCAGTCGCAGAGTCTCCTTCCGTTATGAAAATCATCGAATTCGCGCCCTTCTCCCCGTCCTCAAGATGGAAGCGGCAGTCCTTGAGCTTTTCGATTTTGAGGGAGATTTTCTTGGCGGCCTCTTTCGCTTCCTTTTTCACGGCATTCAATTCCGTCCTGAGCTTCTCGTTCGCCTCGATTTTGCCCTTGAGCAACTCCGCTTCCTTCGGGTGCTTGTGGAGCCAATCGTCAAGGCCGGACTGGGTCTCGCCCACAATCCACTGGCGGATGTCGGTGTTCCCCAGCTTGTTCTTGGTCTGGCTCTCGAAGACCGGATTCTGCACTTTCGCTAGGACCGCGGCAGTTATTCCGTCGCGCACGTCCTCCGACTTGTAGTTGGAATGGAAGAAGTCGTTGATGCCCTTGAGGAACCCTTCCTTGAACGCGTTCAAGTGCGTGCCTCCGTCGCTCGTGTACTGTCCGTTCACGAACGAGAAGTAGTTCTCTCCGTAGGCGTTCGTGTGGGTGAACGCGAACTGCAGATGCTCTCCCCTGTAGCTTCCAATCTGGTAGAGGGAATTGTCGGCAAGCTCCTTCTGCAGCAAATCCAAAAGTCCGTTCTCCGAAACGAAGTCGCGTCCGTTCAACCGGATTGTGAGTCCCGTGTTCAGATAGGCGTAGTTCCACATCCTCTTCTCCACGAATTCCATGTTGAACGAATATTTCCCGAAAATCGACTCGTCAGGTATGAACTCGAAATATGTTCCGTTCGGCTGCTTCACCTTGAGCTTTCCGGTCTTCTGGCTCTTGAGCTTTCCGCGCTCAAAAACCGCGTCAGTGCATTCGCCGTCCCTCACGGAGACGACACGGAAGTAAGAGGAGAGAGCGTTCACGGCCTTCGTTCCGACACCGTTCATTCCCACGGAGAACTGGAAAACCTCGTCGTTGTACTTCGCGCCCGTGTTTATCTGCGAAACGCAGTCCACCACCTTTCCGAGCGGGATTCCGCGTCCGTAGTCGCGCACGGTCACGCGCTTGTCGGCAAGAGAGATTGTCACGTCGATTCTGCCCCCGAATCCCATTATGAATTCGTCCACCGAGTTGTCGATGATTTCTTTCAGGAGAATGTAGATTCCGTCGTTCTGGTTCGAACCGTCGCCGAGCCGCCCGATGTACATTCCAGAGCGCAGGCGGATGTGCTCCAGAGCGTCCAAGTGCTGCACCTGGTCGTCGGTGTATTCAACGGCCTTTTTCTTGCGTCCGAGGGAGGGGTCTTTCGCCTTCGCCTCCTCAAGATTCTTGGCGGTCTGTTCGAGTGTCGTTCCCGGAACGAATTTCTCCGGCTGACTTCCGCTCTTTTCGGCTTTCACGTCCTTCGTCTTCGCCTTGTCCCACGCGCGGAATGTTCCGTTCTCGTCCACGCCAGCCTTGGGTTTTGAACTTTTCGCATTTCCAGGATTTTTCACAGCTGATTTTTTCTCATTTGAATCATTAGTCATAACTTTGAATTATAGGAACTTTTTCTCATTTCGAGAATTAACAGAAGCAAAGTCGCGGATATGGAAAACGCTCTTCTATTATTTATTCGGCAATTCATATAAAATCTGAGTCTTAACATTGAAAATTTAGGAGTAGAATATGCTTACACTCAAGTTCGGTGGAACTTCTATGGGAAATGCCAGAAGGATTCTGGATTCAACGGACATAATGATTGGCAGGGCAAAGGACGACAGAACCAGCGTCATCGTCTCGGCGGTGGCTGGAGTGTCGAACTCGTTGCAGGAGGCCATCGACAATGCGGTGGCAGGCAACGACCCTACCTCTTCAATCGAGAACCTCAGAAAGATACATTCGGAAATTTGCGCGGAAATTCATTCGACGTTGGCTGATTTCGATTCAAAAGACGTGATGAAGAAAATCGAGCCGAATTTCGTGGAACTCGAAAAGCTTTTGAGCGGAGTCGCCACGTTCGGCGAGTGCCCGAAGTCAATCCACTGCAGAATCATGGGAATGGGCGAGCTCTGTTGCGTCCCAATCGTGAAGGAAGTCCTCCTCGCTAAAAAGCAGAGCGTCCTGCTCCTGGACTCAAGAAAATACATCTACACGACAGGAAACCAGAAGGAAGGCGACCCGGACTACGCGCGCACGGCGGCCGCCCTCGCGCCATACAGGGACGGAGCGGAACCGAACCAGGCGCGCATCCTCCTCTTCCCCGGTTTCGTCTGCGCATGGTCGAAGAACTCGGAGACGGAACCCGCGATGGGCTTGCTCGGAAGGAACGGCTCGGACTTCTCGGCATCGATTGTGGCTTCCGCGCTCGGCTCGTCAAAATGCGAATTCTGGACGGACGTTGACGGAATCTACACCGCGGACCCGCGCGTCGTTCCCGACGCGATTCTCGTGGAGGACATGACGTACGAAGAGGCGATGGAGCTTTCGTTCTTCGGCTCGAAAGTGCTCCATCCAAAGACGCTCGCTCCGCTCGCCGCGAAGGGCATAGAAGCGTGGAGCCTGAACTCGCACAATCCGTCGGCAAGGGGAACGAGAATCGGAAAAGGCCCGTTCGAGTCCGAAAAGAACGCGGGTCCAGTGCGCGGAATCTCATGCTTGAAGAACACGGCTCTCGTCTCCGTCTCTGGAAGCGGCATGAAGGGAAAGACCGGAGTCGCCGCGAGAATCTTCCAGGCCGTCACGAGGGCGGGAATCTCCATGCTCCTCATCACCCAGTCAAGCTCCGAGTACACGATTTCGTTCTGCGTGAAGCAGAGCGAGGCGGAAAAAGTGAAAGAGGCGTTGAGCGCGGAATTCGCCCTTGAGATAAGGGACGGCCTCCTCAACAAGATTTCGGTCGCGGAGAACACGGCAATCGTCTCAATCGTCGGCGACAACATGAAGAAGAACTGCGGCGTGGCGGGAAAATTCCTCAACTCGCTCTCAAGCAGGGGCATCAACATCCAGGCAATCGCCCAGGGTTCGAGCGAGAGGTCTATTTCGGTCGTAATCGACGGAGAATTCGGTGACATCGCCGTGAAGGCAGCGCACCTCTTCTTCTTCAACACGGCGCAGCCTATCGAGGTTTTCGCGTTCGGAGCGGGAACAATCGGAGGCGCGCTGCTTGAGCAAATCCGCGACCAGCACGACAAGCTCCTCTCCCAGAACGTGGACATCAAAGTCTGCGCGATTTCGACACTCGAAGGAATGATAATCGACGGAAACGGAATCGACTTGAGCAAGGACTGGAGGGAAGAGATAAAGAAATCCGGAAAGAAGACGAACCTGGACGAGATTCTCGACTTCGTGAAAGAGAACAAGCCGCTGAACCCGGTTTTCGTGGACTGCACGGCAAGCTACGACCTGCCAGAAAGGTACCTCGACATCTTCAAGGCGGGAATGAGCATCGCCACCCCGAACAAGAGGGCGAACTCGATGACGATGGAATTCTACAGGCAGCTCAGGGACGTGGCGAACGCGAACCACTGCCGCTTCCTCTACGAGACGAACGTGGGCGCAGGGCTTCCAATCATCGACACGCTGCAGAACCTCTTCAAGTCTGGAGACTCGCTCACGGGCTTCAACGGAATCATGTCGGGTTCCCTCTCGTACATTTTCGGGAAACTCGACGAGGGCAAGAAATTCTCGGAGGCGGTGAAAGAAGCGAAGGAGCTCAAGTACACGGAGCCTGACCCACGCGACGACCTGAAGGGAACGGACGTCGCCAGAAAAGCGTTGATAATAGCGCGCGAGGCCGGAATCCCAATCGAACTGGACGACATAAAGATGAATTCTATTTTCCCGGAAGGATTCTCAATCGAAGGGACCGTGGACGAATTCATGAAGAGGCTGCCGGAGGTCGATTCGTACTTTGAAAAGAAGATGGCGGAGTTGAAGAAAGAGAACAAGGTCATCAGGATGGGAGCCTCGATAAAGGACGGCAAAGTCTCTGTCGGTCTTTTGGAAGTGGGACCTGAGGACCCGCTCTACGGAGTGCGCGGCGGCGAGAACGCATTCGTCTTCCAGACAGCGCGCTACACGCCGATTCCGCTCACTGTAAGGGGCTACGGCGCGGGCGCGGGCGTCACGGCTGCCGGAGTCTTCGGAGATATCCTTAGAACAGTTTCGTTTAACCCGACGAAATAAAAAAATAGGTTGAATGTCGAGTTAATGCGGATTGTAAAAAATGGAAACAAGCTCCCGTCGGGAACCCGGTCACAAAAACGGCAGTACCGCTTCGCGGTGGCTGAGTGTTTTTGTGACCGGAACCCCGACTCCGCTTGTTTCCATTTTTAGTTCGTAAAACTCGATATTCAGCCTACCAGTTTTTTGCAAGTTCGTTTGCGACTGTATTCATAAAAATGTTGTTAGCCGTCATATGGCAGCCACGTCCGTATGTACCTGTCGAGTAGCGGATGTAAACATTGTCTTTTGAGAAATCCGAGATTTCCTCCCCTTCCTCGATTTTTGTCATTGTAAAGCCGTTAGCATTGAAATAATCGAAAAGCTCGTCGGAATTTTTTGTCGGGACAACGTCGTCTTTGCTGTCGCTGAACATGAGGATTTTTGAAGTGGACTTCGGAGTGAAGAAGCAGTTGTAGTCTTCCATGCGGCTCCGTATCGTTTTTCTGATGTCGCTGTCGGCGTTCAACATGTCGTCTTTGAGGCTGGCAGACCAAGCGTTTCCGGTCATGTTCACCTGCATGTCGTGAGACTTGTCCAGAAGTTCGTCGAGTATGCTTTCGTCAACGAAAACATCGCTGTTTGAAACTCCCAAGCCGGTCAAAGCGTTGTAGCTTGCGATTCCGAGCCAGATGACGGCGGGCATCAATGGCGGGTTGTAATTGGCGATTGACTCGTCGACCACCGTGTTGATGTCGTAGCAGCCGCCGCCGGCGAAAGTCTTCGTGATGTTCACATTCGAACCATAGAAAGAATCCGTGTCCACAATCTTCTGAACGTGCATTGCGGTCTGGCCGCCCTGGGAGAAGCCCACGTTGGCGAGTTTGTCCTCCCAAGTGTAGCCCTCTGACAAAAGCCACAACCTAGCGCAAATCAGGGCATGCAAAGCGGTCTTCGCGTTCACGTCCCCGTAGGCGAACGCCTGCGTCTCGTCTTTTGAGGCTCCAAAACCTATCAAATCAGCCTCCACGGCGATTGCGTTTGTCGAAGCCGACATCAAAGGAAGGAAGTCGCTCGTCTCGCTCACGGAAGGAGCTTCGGCGTTGTCGGTCATGGCTCCGTGGTGGACGAGAACCATGAAAGGAGCCTTCGACTTGCTCTCGTACAGGCTGGAAGTCATCATGATTGCAGCGGAGGCAGTGACTTTCTCCCCCGCCACGTTCTCAGTCGGATAATTGAAGACAATCTTCTTGAGCGCGACCGCATCCGCATCCTCGGAAGGCTTGTACGAACAATCCACGGCGGGCTGGACGACAAGCTCGGAAAGAGAGACCGCATAGGATTTTGCGCCACTGGCTTCCTCGGTCTTGTGGCAGGAGGAGAGCAACAAGGCGGACGACAAAATTAAAAGCAGACAAAACTTTTTCATAATTTTCCCCTATCGTTTTTTAATAAACCTGTTCGGAAACTTCTGTTTCGGAACAACTCTGATTAAAACAAAGTTAAAACCATCTTAATATTAGTGTATAACATCATGAATGTCGAGTTTGCGAATATCGTAATCCAACCTACATTTAAAAACTCAACGTCTATCGAAATCAGATTGGCATTTTGCTAAACTAAGACTGAAAAAGGGAAAACATGGCATACGTAAAAAATCTATTCGACAAAAACTTCATTGAATACGCGAGCTACGTCATTCGTGACAGGGCGATTCCAGACATCGAGGACGGGCTCAAGCCGGTGCAGAGGCGCATCATGCACACGCTCTTCGAAATGGACGACGGCAGGTTCCAGAAAGTCGCGACAGTCGTTGGAAGGTGCATGAAGTACCATCCGCACGGAGACGCTTCGATTGGAGGCGCACTCGTTGTGCTCGCGAACAGGGACTACTTCATAGAGAAGCAGGGAAACTTCGGGAACATCTACACTGGAGACGGAGCGTCCGCGCCGCGATACATAGAGTGCCGGGTGAATCCGCTGGCGAAGGATTTCCTCTACAACCCCAACATCACGAACTACGTCCCAAGCTACGACGGACGAAGCAAGGAGCCGACCGTCTTCCGCGCGAAGCTTCCGCTGGTGCTGCTCACAGGAGCGGAGGGAATCGCGGTCGGAATGAACACGAAGATTCCGACTTACAACATACGGGAAGTAATCGAGGCGGAAAAGAAGTGCCTGAACGGAGAGAAATTCCACCTGAACCCGGATTTCCAGACTGGCGGACTCATCGACGTGTCCAATTTCAAGGACGGCTCTGGAAAAATCATCACCAGGGCGAAGCTCGATTTGTCGGACGAGAAGAAAATCGTCATAACGGAGCTTGCTTACCCGAGCAACTCCAACACGCTCATCAACTCAATCGAGAACGCGGCGAAGAACGGCAAGGTGAAAATTTCGGCGATACACGACTTCACGGCGAAGGACGTGAACATAGAGCTCAAGCTTCCGCGCGGAGTCTACGCGAAGGACGTGGTGGACTCTCTCTACGCCTACACGGAATGCGAGCAGTCGGTGACGTGCAACATGCTCGTCATCAAGGACAACATGCCGACGCAGATGACAGCGACCGAAATCATCGAATACCACGCGAAGCAGCTCCAGACGATTTTGAAGGACGAACTCGAATTCGAGAAGAACGCGCTCACGGACAAGCTCCATCTCCGAACGCTCGAACGCATTTTCGTGGAGGAGAGAATCTACAAGAGCATAGAGACGCAAAAGACGCAGGAGGCGGTGGAGAAGGCCGTCAGGAACGGATTCGTGCCACACGCGGCCGAGCTTGTGCGCCCGATTTCGGCGGAGGACATCGAGCATCTGCTTTCGATTCCAATCAGGAGAATCTCCCTCTACGACATGGGCAAGAACAAGGCGGAAGTCACTTCGATAAACAAGCGGCTCAAGGAAATCAACAAGACTCTCAAGAACCTCGTGGGCTACGCAATCGAATATCTGGATTCAATAGAAGAGAAACTGAAGGCCGCCAAATTCGACACGAAAAGGAAGACGACCGTGAAGAAATTCTCGGCGACCGACGCGAAGGAAATCGCCAAAAGGGACATTCCATTGAGGTACGACGACAAGGGCTATCTCGGCACGCAGGTCTCAGGCGGCTCGGAAGTCTTGAGGGTCTCGGAATTCGACAAAATCATCTGCATGAGGAAGAACGGAATGTTCACGGCGATGGACGTTCCGAACAAAGTCTTCATCGACAAGGGCGCGTGGTTCATCGGCTTCGCGGACAAGGAGGAGGTCTCGAAAATCCTCTTCACGGTCATTTTCCGCGACCCGGAGACGAAAATCGCCTCGATAAAGCGCACGAGAATTCCCACATGGATTTTGAACAGGGACTACTTCCTCGCCCCCGACGGAATGGAAGTGCTGCACGTGGACATGAGGGAGAACTTCACTTTCGAGTTGAAATACGCGAAGAAGCCGAGGGTGCAGATTCTTTCCGAGAAGTTCAACGCGGGCGACTTCGAGGAGAAGGGCTTGAAGACGCTCGGAGTCAGGCTTTCGGCGAGGGAGTGCGAGGGCGTTTCCGTGGAGGGCGAGAACAAGGGAGAAGCGACTCTCTTTGACGAGGCGGAGGATTTGAAATGAAGCTTGGACTGAAGGCGCTTTTGGCAAAGCACAGGAAAGTCACGAAGAAGAACCTGGGAAAACTCATCTACACGCTCTTTTTGATGTCGATTATTGAAAGTTTCATGTCGCTCATGCTGCTGGGGCCGATTCTTCGGACATCTGCTGGCGACACCGCTTCATACGCGCTCTTCGCACTGGGCACACTGTTCTTCTTCCTGCTGCAGTTCGGCTTCGCCTCCATGCTGCTCAGGATGACTCGTAACGAATTCGTCACGCTCGGCTTCCTCTTCTACGGCTTCACCCGCCCGAAAATCTCGCTGGGTCCGGCGGCCGCGTTCACAATCATGGCGTTCATCGTCATTTTCATCTCAAGGTTCCTCTTCGCCTTCATCTTTCCGGAATTGCTGGAGGTCGCGACCAAGTCGCCTGCGGAAATATTGAATACAGCGGAGCAGGCTCAGTCGGCGGAGGCCTTGGCGGGAAACACGGAACTCGTCATGCAGTCCAAGGCTCTCGTCTACCCTTCCCTGATTTTTCTGGCGGCGTTCACATTCCTCGCGCTCATTCCGTTCGCGTTCACCTTCCAGTTCAAGCTGGACAACCAGAAGAAATCCGTGTTCTGGGCGATGAAGAAGAGCCTATCCACAGTCTTCACCGACTTCAACTACATAAAGACAATCGCGCTCGCATTCCTAGCCTCGTGGAAGCGGATTCTGCTCGCACTCCCGATTTCGGCGCTGATGTTCATCAGCATCATCTCCGGGGGAACGCTCATCACAATCGTCTTCCACTTCTTCTTCCTTTTGAATTTCTACACCGCCCTGATTCAGATAATGATGGCAGTCCCGATAGTCTACCAGGACGCCACTCAGGCGACGGAAAAAGGGCTTCTCATCGACGTGAAAATCTGATGGAAAATTGTGCTTCGACTACGCTCAGCAACCATGCTTTGACTACGCTCAGCAACCATGCTTCGACTACGCTCAGCAACCGGCTTCAGTCGGTGAGCGTAGTCGAGCCGCGGTCGGTGAGCGAAGTTGAACCGCGGTCGGTGAGCGAAGCCGAACCGCGGTCGGTGAGCGAAGCCGAACCGCGGTCGGTGAGCGATGTCGAGCCGCGGTCGGTGAGCGTAGTCGAACCGAAAATGGAAAATTGAAAAAATGAAAGTACCTACGACAAATTCATCGACGGAAAGCGTGATAAAAGGCTCGCGATTCCTCTCAGAGTCGTTCATGATTTCGTCCCAGGCGGAAGTCAGAGAACTCATCAAGAAGCAGAAGCAGAAGTACGCCGACGCGACCCACGTCTGCCACGCCTTCATCTGCGGGAAGAACGCGGAGATAATGGGCATGAGCGACGACGGAGAGCCGGGCGGAACCGCCGGGAGGCCGATGCTCGACGTGCTCAAGGGCAGGGGCGTAACGAACATCCTCGTGACGGTTACGAGATGGTTCGGCGGCACGCTGCTCGGAACGGGCGGACTCGTGAAAGCCTACGGCGACGGAGCGAAGGACGTGCTTGAGGCAACGGCGTTCGAGGAGCTCGTGGAAAAAAGCGCATTCTCTCTCGAATGCGACTACCAGCAGTACCAAATCGTAAAGAAAATCTTCGAAGGCTATCCAATTTCCGACACCACGGAAGACTTTGGCGAGCTGATAGCGATTTCCGGCCAAATCCACGCAGCGGAATTCGAAAGCTTCAAAAGCACAGTCTTCGACAAGACGAACGGCAAAGTGGAAGTCGGAATACAGTGACTTTTTCTTGACAGAATTTTTTTAAGCTATAATTTTTCGGAGGAAAAACATGGACGGATTTGAAAAAGACGAGCTGCTGAAGAAGTGCATTCTCGAAAAAGCAGAAAAAGACGGCTGCGTAGTCGTCTGCGCGTTCGACGACGACCCAAACCACAAAAACCGCCGCAACACGAAACGGTCTCGCATCCTGAAAGGCATCATACTCGAAAATCAGTTGAGCTATTGCTATTTCTTCAAGCGGAAGTCGAAGATAGAAACTGTAGATTATTTTGCCGTGTTCGGAAATCCAGAAGAAACTAGGGAAATCATCGAAAAGAATTGGGAGTCTTCCCGACTTCTTAATTTTTACGACGACATACCGGCTATCCTTGAGGGGAAAAGTTTCAATCATCCCGTGACCGACAAAGAATATGAGTTATTTGAAAAGCGACATGAGCTTCATCTGGGCGAGGAAAATCTCAATCTGCTGCCTTATTCTGTTGGGCCATGGATATATGACTCACGAGCTCACATATACCGCTCAGGTCAGTTCCTTTGTTCGCTCCACTTTCCGACTGATAAAAATCCTGAATACGTCGCGTCAATCGGCATAGTCCGTCTAATCGGTGTTCACATAAAAACAATCACCGCAAAAACTCTGGAAGAGATATCAGACGGAATGAAAAATTGGAAAAAAGACTAAAGTGCGGCAAAATCGGCTATAATAAAAAGCATGAACACACGAAAGCTGCCGATTGGCATTCAGGATTTTTCTTACTTGAGAGAGGAAGGCTACATTTATGTGGACAAAACAGCCTTCATATACGACCTCGTGACAAACGGGAAGCCCTACTTCTTGAGCCGCCCGCGCAGGTTCGGAAAGAGCCTTCTGATTTCCACAATCGAAGCGTATTTCGAGGGCAAAAAGGAGCTGTTCCACGGACTTGCAATCGAAAAACTCGAAAAGGACTGGATTGAATATCCTGTCCTGCACTTTGACTTCAACGGACAAAACTATTCGGAGCCGAACGGCTTGAACGAGATTATCGCCGCCCACCTCCGCGAATGGGAAAAACGCTACGACTGTCCAAAGCAGAGCGAGTCGTTCGGCGTGCGTCTGGCCGACATCATAAAAGCCGCTCGCGAAAAAACAGGACGCAACGTCGTTGTTCTTGTTGACGAGTACGATAAGCCGCTTTTGGAAACCATGACGCTCAGCGAAGAGCAGATTGAGCAGAACAGAGCCACCTTCAAGGGAATGTTCGGACAGTTGAAAAGCCTTGATAGATACTTGCGGTTCGTGCTTTTCACCGGTGTCACGAAGTTCAGCAAGGTGTCGATTTTCAGCGACTTGAACCAACTACAGGACATTTCCATGGACAAAGAGTTTTCCGAAATCTGCGGAATCACGCAGAGCGAGCTTGAAACGACTTTTTCGCCCGAAATCGACGAGATGGCGGAGGCGAACAATATGACGCGCGAAGAATGTTTGGAAAAACTCAAGAGATTCTACGACGGCTATCATTTTTCAAAGAAGTCGGCAAATATCTACAATCCGTTCAGTTTGGTCAACGCCTTCAAAAAGCGCGAGTTCGGAAAGTTCTGGTTCGGAACCGGCACGCCGACATTCTTGGTGAAACGCTTGAACGAGATGGGCTTCAATCCTCAACAGTTCAGCGACGGCACTCTTTACGCGAGCGAGGACGAAATCACCGACTACCGGCCTGACAACCCCGACATCGTGCCGCTTTTGTACCAATCGGGCTATCTCACGCTCAAAGAGTACGACGAGAGGTATGAGAGTTTCTCGCTCTGCTATCCGAACGAGGAAGTGAAATACGGTTTCACGCAGAGCCTCACGCCCGTTTATCTCAACCGCGACAAGCCGCTCGACGTCCGCAATTTCTGCCGCGACATCGACATGGCGAACACCGACAGTCTCCGCGACCGCTTCACCGCATTGTTCGCAAATCTTCCGTATCCGGCAAAGCCGAGCGACTCTGTTCTTGAACGCGACTTTCAGAACGTCGTTTACCTCGTGTTCCTGCTTCTCGGGCAGTTCGTGAAGGTGGAGCAGCACAGCGCGAAAGGACGTGCCGACTGCATTGTTGAAACGGAAGAGTACGTCTACATCTTCGAGTTCAAGCGCGACGGCACAGCGGAGAACGCCCTTTCGCAGATTGACGCGCAGGGCTACGCAAAGCCGTACGAGGCTGATTCAAGAAAACTCATCAAAATCGGCGCGGTCTTTTCAAGCGAGGAGAGAACGCTCAGCGACTGGCTGGTGGGGGAATGAAAGCGGCAAAAAATATCTGCGGAGACCACACGGCAACAGAAAAAGCCTAACCGGTCGCAATTTGCGACCTCAAGCGAAGAACAAAGATTGGTCGAAAACAATCAGCGAAAGACTCTGCTGAATTTTCAATTTTTACCTTTCATCTTTACAAATAGCGCGCAGAGCAGGAGCGTGGCGGAAAGCAGGGCGAACAGATTCACGCTGGAGGATTTGCCGAAAGAGGAAGCGGCGAACAGGAAAACGACTTGAAGGGCGTTCGAACCTTGGTTGAAGACGGAAAGAACTGTCGCCCGGTTCTTCTGCATTCCGACAGAATCCACGAAGCGGTTCACGATGCCGGAGAAGACGGCGGAAACCACGGAAAGGGACAGCGGAAGAAGCAGCATCGGAGCCAACGCATAAATCGAAGAGCAGAAAGAGATGGAAAAAGAGAGGACGGCCGCGGCCACCAAAAAAACGCAGACCACAGTTCTCTTTCCCAAGCGTTTAGAAAGCGACAGCGCGAGCGGAGTCAGCATGTTCAACGCTGTGTAGCCTAGAATCAAAGCGGTCATCCACTCCTCATCAAGCCCAATCGACTGGATTTTGAGGATGTACAGGAAATTCACGGCTATTCCGGCCACGGCCATGACGCTCGAAAACGCAAAGATGGCGAAGCAAGGGAATTTCGGAATTTGCTTGAAAGTGGCGGAAAGAGAAAGCTGCGGCTTCGATTCAGACTCAAGAGCGCAGGTGAATTTTCTTTCGTCGGGAATGAACAGCGAAGTGAAAAACGCGACAAATGAAGAGAAGAGAGTGGCGAGCAGGAGACCGTCCAAGGCGAAAAAATGATTCATGGGAGCGAAAAGAAGCGTACTCGCGATGAAAGCGGCTTCCCCAAAGTTCCCCAAGACTGCTCCCCTCTTCACAAATTCGTCCTCGTTCCCGGAGCAGGCGGAGTACAGATAAGCGTCCTCCGTTCCAGACGCGAGGCTCGCGCTCAACGCCTCAAGCACGGCCTCGGCGACGAAAAACGCGAAACTCCCGCCCAAAAAGAGCATGAACCTGGTGGCAAGAAAAATCACCTGCGAAAGCACGATGGACTTTTTATAGCCGATTCTGTCCGTCAAAAAACCGCACGGAACTTCGAGCGCGAAAACTCCCAAACTCAAAACAGCCTGCAGAACAAAAAAATCCGAAACAGAGATTCCGCAGCGAGTGCGCACCATGATTGCCGCAGGCGCGAAAAACACCAGCGAATCGCAAAACGACATGACGGCAAGTGCAGGAAAAACTCTCGAAAACCCCATGCCCCCATTCTACCACCATCGCCAACACGCTTCCACCAAAACGAAAAACTGCGAATTGAAAACGGAAAATTGAAAATTGTTAGTTGAATAACATGTAAAATCTTTTCTATATCTCTGATAAATTATCACTAGACGGGCGAAAGTCGAGTTTTCACAATGCTTGTCCGAAACAAGCGGAAGCGGGGTTCCGACCAAAAGAACACTCAGCCACCGCAAAGCGGTACTGCCGTTCTTTTGGTCGGGTTCCCGCTGGGAGCTTGTTCCGGCAACTACGATATGCATAAACTCGGCATTCGACCTAGACGTGTTATAGATGCACACGCAGAGGTTTTTATGAAAAAATGTAACGGATTTTTGGGGACGGTATTCTCGTTTCTCCTGCTGGGCGCGGCGGCTTTCGGAGAAGGAAGCGGCAGGCCGGTCGATGTTTGGGACTTCGGAGCGTCGGTGGACGGCTTCGAGGGAGTCAACGACAACATAAGCGCGGCCACCTTCGACAACTTTCCAGACGACGTTCTCGGAAAGGACGGAAAGTTCAAGAAAGGCTCGATTGAATTCGGAGACCTGACGCTCATCGTGGACAACAACGACAGAATCTACTACGGTTCGGAAGACGGAGCGGGAAAGAAGAACTACGGCTCGCAGGGATACGCGGTTACGGACTTCGACGACGGCTACACGTCGAACGGGCTCTACTACGCGAACGGAAAAGGCAACGAGACCAAGCGGTGCATGATTCTTAGGAACGTGAAGGCGGGAGACGTCATCACGTTCTACGCGAGAATCTCGAATTCAGGAGACGAAGTGATAAACTTCGCGCATATTGACGGCGAGGGAAAAATCACCGGAAAGCAGGCTGAAAAAGCCCCACTCACGTCGGAAGCGAGGATGTACTCGTACATCGCAGAGAACGACGGAACGTACAAAGTCTACCCCGGCTCGGCCGTGGGAAAGCCGGTCTATTTCAGGATAAAGAGGGAGCCGGCCACAAACGTCTCAGGAAAAATCGCAAACTCGAATCTCCTGAACAAAAACGCCGTCCTCAAATTCATCGTGAAGGAGACGAACCAGGAACTTCCAGCCACGATTCAAGGGGACAGATACACGGCGAACCTTCCTGCCGGGCACGACTTCACGGCTCTGCTGCAGGGCGTGCAGGGATACTCGATTTCCTCGGACACAAGGGTCTTCTCGGTTAGTGGAAACCTCGCTGGGAAATCCGCATCCGTGAACATAGCGGTCGCAGAATCGCAGACATACACCGCGAAAGGAACAATCGCGGGATTCGACCCGGCATACGACTTCTCAAATTTCGCGGTCGTTTTCGTCCCGTCGACACTCGGAATCTATCAGCCGGTCAAGGCGACTTTGGGATGGGCATTCACGCAGCCAAGTTTCATCGCAAAGCTTGAGCCTGGAGTGGAGTACACGGCGCAGCTGGAAGGGGCCAACGACTACGAAATCAAATCCGGAGCGAGATTCTCGTTCACGAAGAACACGGAGCAGAATTTGGCCGTCGCGAAAAAGCCCACATGGAACGTGGGCGGAAAATTCTTCGGGAAGACCGACGAGCTTCCGTCAAAAATCACATTCACAAGGCTCGACGACGCATACACATACGAAGGAACAATCGAAGACGGCAAATACTCGGCATCTCTCCGCGACGGCTCCTACGAAGTCTCTGTGGAATCCGCTACCGTAAAGACCGTGAACCACATCGTAGTATCGGGCGCGGCCGTGAAGAAGGACATCAAGCTTTCTTCAATTGAAAAGAAAGCGGAGACACTTCCGTTCAAGAGCGTCATCACCGTCGGAAAGAGCGGGGACTTCAAGACCGTGGGAGAGGCTTTGAAAGCGGCTTCCGCAATGCACCCGAGAAACGAGAGCGAGCGCATAACAATCGAAATAGAGCCGGGAATCTACCGCGAGCAGATAAAAATCGACGTTCCTTTCATCACCCTCAAGAACGCGGACAGCACGAATTCAAAAGAGGTCAAGCTCACCTGGTACTACGGAATCGGCTACAAATACTACTCGGCGGACGCTAACGGCTGGTTCGACGAGGATTTGGCGTACGACAAATTCTCCAAGAAGACCGTGGCGAAATGGGGCGGAGCCACATACGTCATGCCAAGCGCGGAATCGTTCAAGGCAATCGGAATCACGTTCGAGACTTCCTTCAACAAGTATGTGACAGACGAGGAGATAGCGGACGGAGTGGAGTCTGACGGCTCCATAAAATTCAACAGGAACTACAACGCGGACGTGCGCTCAAAGGCCGGCACGGAACGCTCGGCGGCGATTTTGATAGAGGGGGACGAAAGCGAATTCATAGGCTGCCGCTTCCTCGGCTCGCAGGACACCTTCTACACGGGCGCGAACATCAAGGGCTACTTGAGGAACTGCTTCATCGAGGGAAACACCGACTACATTTTCGGCTCGGGAACGTTCGTCTTCGAAAACTGCGAGCTTCGTTTCGCGGGCTACACGGACAAACCTTCAGCAGGCTACATAACGGCGGCAAGGCAGACAGACGACAAGGGCTACCTCTTCCTCAACTGCCTCGTCTCAAGGGACGAGAACGTCTACAACGCGCCGGGCTTCTTCGGACGCCCCTGGGGAGCGGACGCCTCCGTGGCATTCGTGAAAACGACTCTCTCCACGGACGAAGCGATAAACGACGAGGGCTGGACGAAGATGAGCAGCAACAAGCCCGAGGACGCACGTTTCAAGGAAGTCAACACGATTTGGAAAAACGGACTCGACCTGGAAAGCAGGACGGAGGGGACTGTAAAAGAGGACGACGGCACATACACCGTGGAAAACTACCTCGGAAGCTGGAAGCCGTCGTTCTCGGTCAAAAAGGGAGAGATGCAGGCAGAGAAGGCCTACTTCAAGACGGAGCCGCACATAAAGACAGACGCGACATACGAGATTCCGTACGTCGGAGCGGTGCTCGAAGTCGTCTACGAACTCGACACGAAAGAAGAGGACGCTTCCATAATCGGCTGGTTCAGGGAGAGATTCGGAAAGAAGACGCTCGTTAAGTCGGGCACGGCAGCCGACAAGGACGCGAGAATCTACGAGACAACAGAGGACGACCTCGGATGCAGGATGAGCGCGATTGTGCTTCCGCAGACGAAACCGTCGACTGTCGTGAGCTTCCAGAAAAAAACGAGCTTCACAACGGACGACGACATCAACACGCCGTACCCAGGACACACGATAACGCTCCACTACTCCCTCGGAAGCGCGGATTCGGTGGACAATTCATCAATACGCTGGTTCAGGGTCAATGGAGGAAGCGGAACAGAAACGCTCGTGAAGCAGTCGACAGGATTCGGCGACAAGACATATCTGATTCAAGCGGAGGACACAGGTTGCATCATCAAGGCGGTCGTGAGCGCGAGAACGGAGACAGGACTCGAAGGCGAAACGGAAATCGCGAAGCTGGACGCGGTGGTGAACGAAGGATACGCAATTCCGTCGAACGCGGCCGCGGACGTTCCGAGGGTTTTCGGAGCCGTGAACGTGTTCCTGGCTTCGGACTCGACTTGCAAGGACTACAGCGCGAAGGGAATGTGGTCGTCGAACCAGACGAGGAACGAGGGCGCGTGGGGAGAATTCCTCCAGTGCTTCTTCAACTCCACTGTCGCCATACAGAACTACGCGAACGGCGGACGCTCTTCAAGGAACTTCATCAACGAAGGCTCCCTCGACAAAATCGAGGGCAACATCCAAAAGGGCGACTATCTCTTCATCCAGTTCGGGCACAACGACTCTTCAAATTCGTCAGGCTACCTTGAGGACAGGTACGTTCCTCTCGGAGAACCAGACGCGGCTGGAATCTATCCGACGACGGCAGGAAAGAAAGTCGCCACCCCGGACTCCTACAAGGCCAAGTACGGAGACGAATTCTACTCGTACGACAACGGCGGCACCTACAAGTGGTACCTCAAGCAGTACATCGACGTGGCGAGGAAAGCTGGGGCGACTCCGGTGCTCGTAACTCCTGTGAGCCGCATGTACTTCAGCGACGGAAAAATCAGGCCGCACCACGACTCGACCGACACCACCACGGGAACGCTCACCACGAGCGGCAACGCCTATGTGGAGGCGGTCAGGCAGCTCGCGAAAGAGGAGAACGTCATCCTCATCGACGGCTTTGAAATCACGAAGTCGCTCTACGAGAAGGCCTACGCAGACAAGGGCGACGACTCGGCGGCCCGCGAACTGATGTTCAAGGGCGACTCCACGCACAACAACAAGCTCGGCGGCTTCATCATAGCGGGCGAATTCGCCAAGGCCATCCAGAAGCAGATTCCAGAGCTTGCAAAAAGCGTCAAGAAGCCCGCGAAGGCGATAGGAGAGAACTCGGACGGCTCAATCATGTTCACGGTGGACTCGGAAGGCAATTTCAGCTGCGGAAGCGAATACTGGACGAACTACGAGAGGGCTTCCCTTTCGGGCGCGGACAGTGCCCCATACATCGACGCAAAATAGCAGTAGAAAAATGGAGATTTTGGAGATATAATAGACTTGTTCGGAGACGAAAGTTTCCGAACAGTTTTGCTATTCATGAAATTGAATCGGAAGGAGGCGGCTTATGAAAAACATATTGAAAAAGTCATCGACTGCACTCGCTATCTTCATTTTCTCCGTATTCTATGCCACTGCGGCGCAAGTCTCAAAATTCGACTTCACCGGAACGACAACGACCGAAAAAGTTTCGATAACGATAAGCGACAAGGACCAGATGATTGAATATCTGACCCCGAACAGGGACAACAAATATCAGATTCTGGACTACGACTATCAGCACGACAAGAACACGGGGACGAAAGTCCTCTCGGCGACCGTGCTCGACCCGCTGTACAACACGGCATACACGGTGATTCTCTACACGAACGGAACCTACTCCGACATGAGAATCGGAAGGAAGCGCATCACGTTCAAGTACGTGGACGATTTCAGGGTCGTCGAGTAGCAGTTTCGTAAAAAAGCAGGAATCCGCGGATGTTTTTTTGGCAGCCGCGGATTTTTTTTTCCACTAAAGTCGCTGTTTTTGATAATATTTTCGGCATGAGCCTATTCAAGAAAAAATCACCAAAAAGACTGAAGAACACTGAACCATTGGTAAAATTCGACCGGGACGGAAACATAATCAGAGAAAAAAAAGAGACGGGCGGAACACCTGATTTTGACGAGGGCATGAGCGAAAAAGAGAGGATTCTCAGGAAGAAGCTCGAAAAAATCGCGGAGGAGACCGAGACCCGCAAAAAGAAAAATGAGTCGGAACCACGCAAAAGCGATTCAAATGCAAGTCCAAAAGACGATCCCGTCAACGAGGCCGTTCCTTACGACTTTCCGGGCGACATCATAATCAGCATAAAAAAGCAGATGAACAAGTGCCTGGACTTCATAACGGGAAAGGACACTTGCGGAAACAGCACCCGCCCAGGCGGAGACGGTGGAAAAAGCCGCAGAATCAAGATAAACAGGAACACCAGGGTCGGAAAGATAATCGGAGCGGTACTCGACGTGTTCTATGAAAAAAAGGAGAAATACATGGCACTTCCAAAGCGGATGAAGGCGCTCTCGGCTATCGCGACTATGCTTCTGCTGCTGATTTTGGCGGCCGGCGTTTTCAGCGCGTGGGCGGCGGGATTCACGCAGACGGAATTCACGGCGAGGGCGACGCACGAGGAACTGGCGTCACTTTCAAAAATCCTCGACGAAAAATACAAGGACAAGCGGTCGCAGAATCTGAAACCGCTTCCATACAAAGTCACGCAGAAAAAGCTGGACGTGAGGGCGGGTGCCGCCATACTCGTGGACGCTTCCAACGGATGCGTGCTCTACGAGAAAAACGCTGACAAAGTTATTCCGCCGGCTTCCATAACAAAGCTTTTCGTCATGTACATCGTCTATCAGGAAATCGACAAGGGAAATTTCTCCATGGACGACGAAGTTCCGCTCCCGGAAATGTCATGGGCGGTGAACCAGCCGAGGGACGCTTCGCTCATGCACCTTGGGCAGGGACAGAAGGTCACGCTGCGGGAACTGATGGAAGGGCTTGCCGTAGCCAGCGGAAACGACGCGGCAAAGGCCATAGCGTACCACATAAGCGGAAGTCCCGCAAAATTCGTGGAAAGAATGAACGAGGAGTGCAAGAAGCTCGGACTCACAAAGACTCGCTTCGTGGAGCCAAGTGGCTACGACGAGAACAACACGACAACGGCGCGGGAGCTCGCCACGTTCGCGAGAATCTACATCACGAAATACCCGGAATGCCTCACGGATTTCCACTCGCTCAGGTACATCGACTATCCAAAAAAGGAGAACCTCCCCAGCTGGCAGAAGAGCATGGGCGACACGCTCGCGATACACCAGGTGAACACGAACCCGCTTTTGGGATTGATGGACGGAGTGGACGGCATAAAGACCGGCTTCATCTATGAAAGCGGCTACAACCTCGCGCTCACGGCGAAGAGGGGCGACCAGAGGTTCCTTTCGATAACGCTGCAGGGACAGGGACGGGGAACTCGTGAAGGGAACGCTGGAAGAATACACGATGGAACGGAGATGATGGAATGGGCGTTCGACACGTTCGCGGACTACGTTCCAGAAGCGAAGCACGAGCTTCTGTTCCCGGTTCCGGCGTTGGCGGTCAAGGAGAACAGGGGCAGGTTCGTGAACCTCGTGCCAGCATGGACGACACCTATTCCAGTTCCGCACATACTCGGCGACACGGCGAAGGACAGCGCGGCGGCAGTAACGTATTCGGTGGAGCTTCCAGCCTACACATACGGAAAAGTGAGCCAGGGCGACACATACGGATACATCACATACAAAATCGGGGAGATAACGCTTGAGAAAGTCCCCCTCGTCTCCGACAGATCGCTCGAAACAGGAAGCGCGTGGGACAGGTTCTGGGGAACGCTCGCGAAAATAAAGCTGACGAAAGAGGCTTCGAAGGCGGAAAAGGACTAGCCGCCAATCTTTTTTGAAAGAGGGGAAGAATCGGCGACAAAAGAGGCGAAATCGCGCTCAAGCTCGTCGAGCTTCTCCTTCATCTCGCATATCCGTTTTTCTATTCCGGCAACCTGCTGCGACTCAAGCTTGTCGAACACTTCGTCCTCCAGCTCGCTCTTCAAGGCAGGCTCCTTCTTCTGGAAACCGCACCACGGACAATAGAAGAAATCACTCTCAATCGTGCGGCCGCAATTCTTGCAAACACTTACGAAATTCATTTATCAGATTCTATGTCACTTCTTTATCAACGGCAACGGATCGATTCTCTTTCCGTTCTTGTAGACCGTGAAATGGAGATGCGGTCCCGTAGAATATCCGGTAGAACCGACATAGCCGATGCACGTTCCCTGATCGACGGACTGCCCCTGCTTGACGGAATAGCGCGTCATGTGACCGTAGAGAGTCTGGTAGCCGCTAGGATGCTTTATCACGACGTAGTTTCCGTAGATGTTCGACCAGCCGGCCTTGAGCACGGAACCGCTCATCGCGGCCTTTATCGGAGTCCCCTTCGGACAGGCCATGTCGATTCCCGTGTGGTTGGAGGCCAGACCTGAAATCGGGTCTTTCCTGGGGCCGAAGTGCGACGTCAACCTCCAGCGGACAGATATCGGACTCTTGAACGTCTCGCCCATGGCGTCGCGCAAAGTCTCGATGTCCAGTTTCGCTCCAGGTATGAAAATCTTCTGCCCTATCGAAAGGATAGAGCTTGAGATGTCGTTCACGTCCAATATGTCTTCCATGGGAATGTGGTACTTCACGGAAAGCGACAGCAACGAGTCCCCCGACACGACAGAATGGAAGATTCCGTCCATGGAAGGAACTGTCAGCTTCTGCCCGGCCTTTATCGAACGGACGTTCTTTATGTCGTTCAAGGCAATCAGCGTGGAGATTGTGCGCAACCCGAATTTCGATGTTATCGACTCTATCGTTTCCCCGCTCCTGACCTTGTATGTCGAGAAAGTCACAGGCTCCACGACAGTGTACGTCTCAAGCGGAGCCGCCTCCCCGTTTTCCAATATCAAATTTCCATCGTTGTCGAAAACCGCATCGTTCTGGTTGAACGAGAATGCGAGGGAATCCTCAGCGTCCGCGACCTTGGAGCCGAACAAGGACTCAAGCGTCTCCAAATCTCGCGTCACGACCTCGCCGGAATCGGAGTCGACCTCCGTCACCTGGGGAACGACAAGCGAAGTCGCGCTCCACTCGTTCATGCCGGTGAAGTCCCTGTGGTCGACCATCTTGTTCAGGTAGCTGAATATGAAATACGGAACGAACAGGCAGACTGAGCCGAACGCGAAGAAATGCAGAATCCTGAGCGCGACGAGGTTCAAGTCGACCCCGGAATCTGTGCCGTCTTTTTTTGGAGAAGGTCTCCTTGAAGGCGGCTCGCCGCCTGAATACCCTGAAAAAACGTAGTCGAAATTCGGCTGTCTTGATTCCTGGACGCGGTAACCCTTTATCGTATCCTTGTTCACAAGGGAGTGAAGGGAGAACATGACGCTGTTCAACGCGGAAGAAACGCCGGAGAAAAGGCTTTTTCCACTCCCCCGCGCAGTCCGGGAGCTTTTCTTGGGAGAATATCCGTTCACGCCATACGAGTAGCCGGAAGGATAATCGCCAGAAGAAACCAGCCTCGAAGGCCTGCCCGCCGAAGGAACCGACCTCGAAGAAGTTTTTGATTTTATATCACCGCCCGCGCTGAAAGACGCGGCTTTTTTTCCATAAACAGTTATGACTTCCATGTGCCCACCATAAACGCATTATCGGCAAAACACCTCTCCTGTTTTACGGTTTTTTGACAACAAAAGCAGTATAATTTACCATAAGAGCAAAATTGGAGGTTTTTATGAAAAAATCGATTATAGCGACGGCTGCGGCGGTCCTGCTCGGCTCAAGCGCATTCGCCTACAATCCACCGGCAGGAGGACAGAACCTGCTGAGAATAACAAGCCCGTTCCTACTCGTCGGAGCGAAATCAGCGGCTGGAGGCCCGTTGCTCGAAGTGCTCCCGGATTCGGTCGTCAACAACCCAGCCCTTCCGGGATTCAGCCAGAGAAGCTCCCTTGAACTCGCGGGGACAATGCTTTTCGACAGCAGCGACGAAAGCGACACATCGCTCGGAGGAGCCTTCGACCTCGGACTGCAGATAGCGACGAGATGGTGCGTCCCGACAATCCTCGTGCAGGGTGTCTTCTCGGATTACTACGACATGCACCTCGGAAACACGATAAACTTCACGGCAGGATATTCCAAGGAAATCACCGACAGTCTCTCCGTAGGACTCAGCGGAAACTTCGGACTCCTTTGGGGTGCCGGTTCGGACTGGACTTTGAGCGGCGCGCTCGGAGCGTACTACAACGCAGGCGATGCCGGATTCCTCAAGAATCTCAGATTCGGAGCCGCCCTCACGAACCTCGGAAAGATGTACGACGACACGGAGACTTACGGAATCGACTCAAGCGCAAGCGTGGACGCGAACGGCAACACGACAATCGACTACGCCGACAAGTGGCCCGCCCTCGCGACGCTCAGGGTCGGAGCCGCAGCGCACCTCATCGACGCGAACAGCTTCAAGCTCGGACTCTCGGCGGACATCGCGACACCCGGATTCCAGAACGTAGTCTTCGACGCGGGACTCCAGATGAAATTCTTCGACGTGGTGAAGCTTTCTACAGCGTGGGAATTCGATCTTCAGGAATACTCCAAATACGAATACACGAACCTCATGCCTTCAATCGGACTCAGCTTCAACATCATAATCAAGTCAAAGAGCGAGGCTCTCAGGAAGCGCGACTGGGACCAGAGCGAAATCAACGCGGGAGCGGCCTGGCAGCGCATGTACGAGAACGTCGACGCGGTGAGCGCGGGAGTCGTCCTCGACCTCGGACTCAAGGACACGCAGCCGCCTGAAATCGAAATGTGGTAATGAAAAGAAAAAAATAAAAAAGGTGAACGAATGAAAAAGATTTTATTTACATCCGCACTTGCCTTCGCGGTCTTCTCAACCGCAATCGCGACGGGCGCGGACAAGGAGACAGTCTATTTCTCCCCGAACAACGACGGAACTAAAGACGTTCTCGAAATTCCAATCCAAATCAAGGAAAAGAGGTACGTCAAAAGCTGGAGCCTCGTAATCGAGAACGAGAGCGGCGAAATCGTCAGGACAGTCGAAAACAAGGACAAGAGGGACGCGAAACTCACGTTCAAGGGATTCTGGAAAGCCCTCTTCACGCCGAAGAACGGAGTGGCCATTCCGTCGACAGTTTCATGGAACGGAGTCATGGACAACGGAGAAATCGCGCCGGACGGAAACTACAGGTACTACATGACGGCGACTGACGACAACGGAAACACGGGCATGACAGACAAGCTTTCGGTCGTCGTCGACAACACTCCGCCGGAAATAGCTCTCGCAAAGCCTTCCGACGACGGAAAGATTTTCGGAGAGGGCGCGAAAGTGCTGTTCCCGGTCGAACAGTCAGGCTCCAACGAAGAGGAGTGGACGGGAGTCTTCCTCGACGTGCGCGGGAACCCGGTCAAGACAATCAAGTGGACGAAGAGCGAGCCGCTCAAATTCGAGTGGAACGGAACGGACGACACTGGTCTACCGCTCCCCGACGGAGTGTACTCGTACAAGATAAGCTCGACGGACAAGGCTGGAAACTACTCGGAGGATTCCATTCCCAACATCATCTACTCGGCCGAGAAACCCGCCACGAACATCGCAATCACCGAAGGAAAATACTTCTCCCCGCAGGGAAACAGCTCGACCAAGGAAATCAAATTCGACGTGAAAATTCCGGTTCCCGACGAACGCTCTGGCAACAAGCTCACAGAGTGGTCTGTCAAAATCATAGACGACAAGGGAACGGTCTACCGCACTTTCTTCGGCACGGACAATCCTCCGAAAGAGATTTCATGGAACGGAAAGACCGACAGCGGAGAATTCGTCAAGGAAGGAAACAGCTACCAGGCAGCGGTCAAGGCCAAGTACCTCAACGGCTACGAGACCGCCCCACTCTCCTCCCCGCTCTTCACACTCGACAACACAGAACCTAAGGCGAAAATCGCCGCGAAGAACCTCACGTTCTCCCCGGACGGAGACGGAAATCTCGACGCGATGGAAATAGAGCAGACGTTCCCGGAAGACCCGCTCGGCTCTCCAATCGAGGACTGGAAAGGAAAGCTCGTCAACGCGAGGGGCGAGACTGTCAAGGAAGTCGATTTCGGAGCGTTCCCACCGGCCACGTTCTCATGGGACGGTCTCGACAACGACAGCAAACTCGTGGAGGACGGAACATACAAGTACGTGCTCGCCGCGTCCGACAAGGCCGGAAACACTAGCGAAATCTCCGTGGCCGACATCAAGCTCGACACAAGCAAGACGGAGCTTCTCCTGAACCTGAACAAGACGGCGTTCAACCCGGACAGGCCGGCCGACATCAGGATAACGCCGGTCGTCAAGTCGTCCAGCAAAATCACGAACTACGCGCTCTCAATCATGGACGAAGGCGGAAAAGAAGTTTGGAAGCAGGAAGGCTCGTTCCTCCCGGCTTCGTTCACATGGACAGGAAAGGGCAGCGACAACGCCACATGCAAGGACGGACAGTACACCGCAGTCCTCAACGCGAAATCGGAGAACGGCTCTTCTTCTTCCGTGAAGTCGCAGAAGTTCCTCATCGACACGGTTCCTCCAGCGATTTCTCTCGCTCCGAAATTCACGCACTTCTCACCGGACAGCGACGGACAGAAGGACGCCGTTCCTATCGAAGTCAAATCTTCGGCAGAGGAGTCATGGACGGCGCGCGTCTACAACTCAAAGAACGAATCCGTCAAGACCTACACATGGAAGGGCGAAGTCCCGTCGTTCGACTTCGACGGAACCGACTCAAAGGGAAACACACTTCCTGACGGAACATACAAAATCGTCTTCACGTCCGAGGACGCGGCGGGAAACAAATCGTCGGAGGAAATCCCGAACGTCGTCGTTGACAACAGGGAAGCGAAGGCATACGTCACGGCAGAATCCCAGGCGTTCAGCCCGAACGGAGACGGCAAATTCGACACGCAGAAGTTCACGATAAAGAATTCACTCAACGACGGAATCGAAAGCTGGAAATTCTCAATCGCCACGGCTGACGGAAAAGTCGTCAAGTCATGGACGAACGAGACGCTCAAGGACATTCCTTCATCGCTCGTATGGGACGGAACCGGGGACGATGGAAAGCCGGTCGAAGACAACGTGTACACGGCGCGTCTCAACATCGATTACGAGAAGGGCAACAAAGTGGACACCGTATCCCCAGCGTTCATCTCGTGCGTGACACCGCCGAAAGCCGCGGTCAAGACAAAGCCCGAATACTTCAGCCCGGACAACGACGGCGAGGACGACGACCTGTTCATTCAGCTCAAGGCCGACACGCTCCTTCCGCTCAAGAGCTGGAGCTTCCAGATAAACGATCCTAAAGGCGCGAAGTTCTGGAGCACAAGCGGAAAATCTTCAATCACGGAGCAAATCAAGTGGGACGGCCGCTCGAACAACAAATCGAACGAGCTTGTGCAGTCGGCGATGGACTATCCGTACACGTTCACCGTCACGGACTCGCTCGGCATGACGAGCACGGTCGAGGGAATCATCCCAATCGACATCCTTGTGGTCCCGGACGGAGACAAGCTCAAGATGGCAGTCCCTTCAATCATCTTCCGCTCGGACGCGGCTGACTTCAAGGGCGAGGGAGAACCTGGAGTCGCTAAGGGCAAGGGCTTGAGCAAGGAGCAGATTGCGAACAACGAGAGAATCCTCAAAAGAATCGCGGTCGTCCTGAACAAGTTCAAGAGCTACAAGGTCACGGTCGAAGGACACGCGAACAGCATGTCCGGCACGGCAGCGGAAGAGGAAGGAACGAACGTCGCCCTCTACGGACCTGGTCTCAAGCAGCTCTCGAAAGAGCGCGCGGACTTCGTGCGGAAGCAGCTCGTAAAATACGGGGTCTCTTCCAGCAGGCTCTCGGCGGTCGGAATGGGCGGAACCCAGCCAATCGTCGACAGGACGGACAAGGCGAACAACTGGAAAAACAGGCGAGTGGAATTCATTTTGATAAAATAGGCCTGTTCTGGACACCGCATTAAACTGATTGGCGCGCTTGGAGACGGGCGCGCCTTTCTTTTGCCCCTTGGGCAAGGAAAAATGACAATGGACGAAAAACTCAAAGAGACGCTGCGCGCGCTCGCGGAAAAATACGAGACGGAAGAGTTCATCGACAAGGACCCATCGAAATTCATGCACCAAATCGACGACCGGAAAAACCAGGAGCTTGTGGCGTTCCTATCAGCGAACCTTGCGTTCGGCAAAAGGGAGCAGATTCTCGGCCACATCCAGCTCATACTCGACCGTTCGGGAAACGACATGGCGAAATGGATAGGCGACGGAAAATTCAGGGATTTCTTCCCCGACAACGAAAAGTCATTCTACAGGACGTACTCCAACAAGACGATGCTTCTCTTTTTTGAAACGCTCAAGGGAATACTCGAAGAGAGCGAAACGCTCGGTGAGCACGCGAGAAGGACATGGGAGAGCGAAAAGGAAAAAAGCGGCGGATTCCTCCACTTGGCGGTAGCGGGACTCTTCCCAAAAGAATGTACCCTTCTCCCCCACTCCGCAGACTCGGCCGCGAAAAAAGTGAACATGTTCCTCAGGTGGATGTGCAGGACGGACTCCCCCGTGGACTTGGGGCTTTGGACGTGGCACGACAGGAGGAAGCTCCTCATACCTCTCGACACGCACGTCATGCAGGAGGCGACGCGCTTCAATCTGATAGAGGCGAATTCGAAGGGCAAGACGAAGGGGGCGAATTTGAAGACGGCGGTGGAGCTGACGGAAAAACTCTCGGAAGTCTTCCCCGACGACCCCGTGAAAGGAGACTTCGCTTTGTTCGGGCTTGGAGTCGACGGAGACAGGCAGTCCTCAACACTTGGGTGAAACATGCCGATATGTAAGACGGAGACACTATGAATTCTTTAAATGTTGCTGATATCAAAAACGACGAGACCTTCAAGGCTTCGCTCTACATCGATGACAAATTCTTCCTCATGAACGATGGAATTCCGTTCTCGTCGAGGCTCAAGTCCACCTTGCTCGAATGGAACTTCAAGACAATTCTCATCGACAACGAAGCACAGATAGCGAAGGCAGCCGCCGCGAAACCGGTGGATCTCAAATCGTTCGAGACAGTCAGCATCGACGACGTGATGAATGACACTCCGTCCGAAGAAAAGGAAAGTGCGAAAAACGCGGTCGCTCTCCAAAACAACAAAGAAATCAACGAAACGATAGCGTCTTATTTGGAAAAGCTCCGAAAAATAGAAGAATCCGACATGGACACGAAGCAGATGCTCGTGAAAAAAGTCTACGACGCGTTCATGAAGTACATCACAAAGATATACACGAGGTTCGTCACGCACAGGGAGCTGAAAATCGGGCTGATTTCGGAAGCCGTCCAGAATTTCTGCGACTTCATAGCAGAGAACAAGAAGTACATGCTCAGAATCCAGCCGCAGCTCGACGAGAAGGACAACAAGAATTTCATAATCAGCCACTCCATCCGCTCCACGATATTCGCCATTGTGATAGGACAGACGCTCAAACTCCAGAGGACAAAGCTAGTCGAACTCGGAGTGGCGGCGCTTCTCCACGAAATCGGGCAGATAAAGCTTCCGCCCCAGCTGTACATAACGAACAAGAAGCTCCTCCCCGGCGAAAAGAAACTTTTGGAGAAGCACACGATTTACGGAGTGCAGATTCTGAAGGAGAACAACTTCCCCACATCAATACAGTTCGGAATCTTCGAGCACCACGAACGCGAAAACGGAAAAGGATATCCTAGAAGAATAGACGGAACCAAGATTTCACTGTACGGAAAGATTCTTTCGGTCGTCTGCTCCTACGAGGCGATTTCGGCCCCAAGACAGTACAAGGACGCCAAGTCCACGCACGAAGCGATAATAGAGATGCTCAGGAACGAGGACAAGCAGTACGACGACACGATCATCAAGATTCTCGTCCAGAACGTATCCCTATTCCCCATCGGGGGTTATGTCTGCCTGTCAAACGGGAAAATCGGACAGGTCGTCGACGCGAACAAATTCGACCCAAGAACGCCAATCGTGCAGATTCTCGGAGAAAAGAACGAAGCGGGATTCCCGGTCACAATACAGACCGACAACGAACGCATGAAAATAACGAGGGTCTTGACACCAGAAGAAACGGCAGAAGCACTGAAGAATGCGGCCGGCAGGGCTTAGAAGATTGGATTTTTAATTGAAGAAGTCCCTCTGCTCCTCCACTTCCCGCATGAATTTCTCATCTATGTTCGGCGGATTCTGCGTGAAATAAAGAATCTGCTGGAGCTGCTCGGAATTCTCCACGCCCCACACGGGGACCGCGCTGTCGAACTGCCTCAGATACCCAAGCGCGAGCGGAATGTTCGTGACGATTCCTCCGCACAAAGGCCTCATCGCTATGAACCCGATGTTTTTGTTGTAGAAATCCTTCACGACATTCTCGATTTCGACAGGGCAGAGCATGTTGAACGGAAACTGCACGGTCTCCCACTGAACATCCGAAGACAGCATGGACAAGGCGACATCAAGATTCTCCGTCACAATTCCGAAATGCCTTATCAGCCCCGACTCCTTGAGGTTCAGCAGTTTTTCCATTATGCGGTCGGGACCATCGAGCAATGGAAGCTTATGGGAATTTTCCAGCTGGTAGAGGTCGATGTAGTCGACTTTCAGGTTGCACAAACTTCTGTTTATGTCCTCGTCAATCTCATCCGAACTTCTCGCAGCGGTCTTCGTAGCCAGAACGACATCGTTCCGTATGCCGAGCGACTGAATCGCCTCTCCAAGCCGCCTCTCACTTTCCAAAGTGGAGACGGACGTGTCGAAGAAATTCACGCCGTCGTCATACGCCTGCTTCACAAGCGCGTTGACGCTCTCCTGCGAGTCCACGCGGTCGAGTGTCATCGCGCCGAACGCCGTCCGAGAAACCAGAAGATTAGATTTTCCCAATATGACGTAGTCCACCTTAGAGGCTATCTCCCAGAACGCTTGAAGCTGTAGTTCTTGATTGACTTCTGGATGAACGGAATGAGCTCGTCAATCTTGACCCTCTCCTGCTCCATCGAGTCGCGGAAGCGGACAGTGACGGTTCCGAACAATTCGTTCTTGCTTCCGTCCTCTTTCGTCTCCTGAATCGTGTCGAAGTCGACAGTCACGCAGAACGGAGTTCCAACCTCGTCTTGGCGGCGGTAGCGTTTTCCGACAGTTCCGGCGACATCGTAGTCGGTGACGAAATCCTCTTTGAGGAGGTGCTGGATTTCCTTCGCCTTCTCGGCAAGTCCGCCCTTCTTCATCAACGGAAGGACAGCGACGGTGATTGGAGCCAGGCGCGGATCCAAGTGGAGGACGACCCTGTAGTCGTCTTTTCCGTCGGTTCCGACGTTCTGCTCTTCGTAGGCCTCGCAGAGGAACATCAGGAAGTTCCTGTTCAAGCCGGCGGAAGTCTCGATTACATACGGAATGTACTTCTTGTTTCCGTCCTCTTGGTCGACGTAGCTCATGTCCTTCTTGGAATACTGGGCGTGCTGGCTCAAGTCGAAGTCGGTGCGGGAGTGGATTCCCTCGATTTCCTCGAAGCCGATCGGGAAGTTGTATGTGATGTCGTATGCGTCCTTCGCGTAATGGGCGAGCTTGTCGTGGTGGTGCCACTTGAGCTGGCTCTCAGGGATGCCGTACTTCAGGTAGAATCTCCACCTGTCGTCCCTCCATCTCTGGAAAGTCTCGTCCTCGGTTCCCGGCTTGCAGAAGTACTCCATCTCCATCTGCTCGAACTCGCAGGTCCTGAAGATGAAGTTCTTGAAAATCAGCTCGTTCCTGAACGACTTTCCAACCTGCGCCACACCGAACGGAACCTTCATCCTGTTCGACTGGACGATTGACTTGAAGTCGGTGAAGATGCCCTGGCAAGTCTCCGGGCGGAGATAAATCAGGTGCGACTCGTCGGCGATGGCTCCCTGGTATGTCTTGAACATCAAGTTGAACTCGCGGACGGCCGTGTACTTCCTCTCTGTCGAATGGCAAGTCGGGCAGTCGATGTTCTCCTTGATGTAGGCTTCCATCTCCTCGTGGCTCATCGTGTCCACAGGCTTTCCCGGGTCCTTGTCCGGGTTCGCCGCGACGAACTCCTCGATGAGCTTGTCGGCCCTGTGGCGGGCGTTGCACTTGGGGTTCAAGCAGTCAATCATCGGGTCGGAGAAGTGACCGACATGGCCGGAAGCCTCCCAAGTCGTGTGGTGCTGGAAGATGGCCGAGTCGAGTCCAACAACGTCGTCGTGGAGCTGCGTCATCTCCTTCCACCAAGCGTTCTGGATGTTGCGCTTGAAATCGACACCGAGCGGACCGTAGTCCCACGCTCCGGCCTGGCCGCCGTAAATCTCGGAAGCCTGATAAACGAAACCGCGTCTTTTGCAGAGCGCGATTATTTTGTCCAACGTGCAAGCATGTTCATCGACAGGCTTTTTTTCGTTTTTTGCCATTTTATTTACCTCTTAATTTGTTTTTGTCTTTCCAATGTATTCGCCGTATCTTACGCGAACCTCGCCGCTCTTCCACGCCTCAAGAATCTCGTCCCGAAGCTCTATTCTGTCCTTCTCGAAAAGCAGGACGATTGTGGAGCCGTGCAGGTCGAAAAAGCCCTTCTCGTCCCCCCTCTTGAACTCGTTTTTTCCGTCCGACGGAAGATGGTTGACGATGCCGCCGACAGAGAACGCCCCAACCTCCACCTGCGCGACCTTGCCGAAGTGGGCTGTGTCGAGTATCGTCCAAGACCTTCTGTTCTTCGTGTAGACCCTGAAATTCTCGCAGGCCTTCGGCTGTACGGAATAGAGTTTTCCCTCAAGAAAGTGGTTCCCGCCAAGCTCCCCGGAATGTTTTCCGTCGTCGAAATAGCAGAACCTGTGGTAGTCCGTCGCGCACAGCCTGAAAACGAGGCAGTCGCCGCCCGCGAAAGCCTTCATCTGCGAAAGAAGTTCCGGCGACTTGAAAGCACCGCGCTCCGAGCAGAAGAAGTCCTCGAGGGAATAGTCGAAGCCCTTTATGTGGAATTTCGCGTCCTCCGTGATTTTGTACACGGAAAGAAGGGAGTCGCAGGGGGAAACGAGACGAGTCGGCTCAAAATCGACCTTCAACGCGGAGGCTTCTTTCTTCCTTGTGAAGAAGTCGTTGAACGACTTGAACCTCTTCGTCCCTCCGAATCCGGCCTCTTCATAATCCTTGAAATCGGACATGTCGATTCCGTTCTTCGCGATGAAGCTCTTGATGTAGAAATGCGAAAGCGGAGAGCGGAGGAACGCGCCGAGCAGTTTCGGGACTTTCACAGCAAGGATGAATTCAAGGAGAATTTTTCCAAGCCGTGTTCCATAGAGGAATTCGACCGAAGAATCGTTGTGGTCTCTGTTTGCGTCAATGTTTTCCATATTCATTCACTTGGCGTCCGTCGTGTCGGAAGAGGATGCCGAATCGGTTCCAGGCTCGAAAATGACGGAGACGTCGCCGTTCTCCGAAGAAGAAATCTTCATGTTCAGCCTTTCGATTTCGCCTTCGAGGTTCGCTATTTTCTCCGTGAGGAAGTTGATTTTCTCGGCGGCCAGCTCCTTGGAATTGTTCTTGAGGCAGTAGGCTTTTCCGAAGAAGAGGAGCACAAGCTCCACAAGGCCGATTACTATCATTACGATTTTTCCGACGATGCCGGGCTTCGGAAGCTTGAACGGCATGATGAAGGCGAACGCCATGAAGATGAGCAAAATCGCGGCAGGCTCGATTGGCGGGCGCGCGCTTCCCGCGAAATAGGAGATGATGAAGACTGCCGGCAGAATCAACGCCACGCTCGTGACAGGAAGTCCCCTGTACTCGTGCCTGGAGTCGGACGTCATCCTCTGCCTGTTCATCTCGTCAACGTTGAAGTAGGACAAGCGGATGAGGGCGCACAAAAGATAAATCGCGCAGATGCAGATGATTCCCCTCGCCTGCCAAGGGTGGTCGATTGGGTACGAGTCGTCCCCGATTGCGAGCTTGTAGACGATGAGCGACGGAAAAACGCCGTAGCTTATAATGTCCGCCATGGAATCAATCTGGATTCCGAAAAGCTTTTCGTCGTCGGTCCTGTCCTTTTTCGTCGAAGCGACTTTTCCGTCGAACATGTCCATGACGCCAGCAATCATCAAGCACAGAAGAGCCAGGATGAAGCTTCTGTCGGAATTGGAGAACACGAAGTGTATTCCCGCGAAGGAAAAGAGCATTCCAATGTAAGTCAAGATGACCGTGTAATTGTAAACCCCAAGCAACATTTTTTATCCCCTTAAAAATCCATAAGGCAAGAGCCTTACAGAATGTTTCCAAAAATAAGACTGTAGACCAGAATCGTTATGGGCTTGGACGTCAGGATTATTATCAAGAATCTCTTGAATTTCATCTGAGTCAAGCCCGAAAAATAGCAGAGAAAGTCGTCCGGCGAAATCGGAAGGAAAATCGCGATCCACAAAAAGATGTGGAAGTGCTTCGTCCAACGGTTCATCCAATTCTTGTAGGAACGTATTTTCTTGTCCGTGAAAATCATCCTCATGAGCGAGAATCCGAGTTTTCTTGAAAGAAGGAACGCCAAGATGGAGCCTGCGCAGATTCCGATGTAGTTGCAGACGAACCCGCCCACGGGTCCGAAGAGCATCGGTCCCACGATGCAGCCGATTGTGCCAGGGATGACCGCGTAGAGGACTTTCAGGCACTGGAAGACGGTCAGGACGACAGGACCGAGGTAGCCGAGGGAGTTTATGTACTCCTTGAAAGAGTCCGGGTCCTTGAACGTGCCGTTCCGGTACTGTATGAAGAAAAACACGCCCAAAGCGACGAAAGCGATGAGGAAAACCGCAGTGAAAACCCGCTTTATGAGCTTTCCCTTCGTGTTTATGAATTTTTCAGACGCTGTTTCAGAGAGGAAATCCCTCTCCTCGCTCTCTAGGTTCTCTGCTAGCTCCATATTTTCAACTTCCACCAATCAAAACTTGAATTTTTAGGATAACGGTTTTTTATGCGTTTCTCAATTGCGTATCCATGCAAAAAAAAAGGCGAAAAGTCTTACACACTCTTCACCTTTTAATCATGGAGAACCGTTCTCAATGTTGACCGAACCGCATTTCATAGCTACGGAACGGACACCACATTGGCACAACACAAGCCGTCTGGATGTCTACGAACGTCCTGCATTGTCTCGGTACATTATAAATTTCGGAGCGGAACCGAAATTCTTTAAATGAATTTTCCTGAATTTATGATGATTTTTCAGGGCAGGCAAAAATTAAAACTGTTCGCAAATTTCAGTTTCGGAGCAGGCCCATTATGGGTTCAGGAATTCTTCCACCGAGGCGACGGAGAATCCAGGAATTTTCAGGGATTTTTTAGAGAACGAATACGACTTCACATTCGGAAATTCCGTGCACTTGCTCTCGAACCACCACGCGAACATCTTCATGCGGTTGTCCGTGAGAATCCTCTCGCCTTCGTAGTCGGAATCCCAAAGCATGTTCGCGCCGAAAAGGGCCGAGACACCGGAAGTTTCCGCGGGGAAGAGGCGTGACGAAGACGAATGCACGGCTTCCTCGAACGTGGAGCCTCTGGCGTGCGTCTCGTTTCCAGGGAATCCCAAATCAAGGCCCGCGAAGTATATTTCCGAGGCTCCGCACAAACGGGCGAAATCCCAAGCGGCTGTCGAGACGGAGCCTCCTGAACTTAGCACGCCGCGATTTCTGTCCGAGGAGACGAACGTTTCGCCGAAACCGAGTTTTTCAAGCGGGCAGTTCGAAGCCGACAACGCAATCTCCCTGCACGGAAAATGGAACACAGGAGGGTACGAGGCAATTTCCGTTACGAGGACGCTCGACGGAGATGAAAGGCCGGCGACATGACGGTACGCGTAGTACTGGGGGTCGCACAGGACGATGAAATCAGGCTCCACGCCGGAACGGAGACAGGCGCGAAGAGCCGTGTCCACAGCGACGACTACAGCCTTCTCCTTTATCTTTGCAAGACGCGGAAGAATTTCCGAAAGGGACGGTCCCGCGGCGAGGACGACGAACGACCGGCCAGAGAATTTTCCCTCGTAGTCGCGGACGCTCGATATTCTGCGGGCGGCGGCTCTTCCATTCTCCATGTCTTCTATCGATTTTGTGTTCCGGGAAATGTTCCGAATCCAAATTTTCGAGAATCTTTCCAGAGTGGCCTTGTTGATTCTGTCCTTCTCCCGGTTCCGTTCGATTTGGGAATCGAGCGCGCAGAAATAGGATGAAGCGTGCTGGGTGAACGACGGATTAGAGACTATGGCGCACTTTTCAAGACCGCCCAAATTCTCTATGAGGGAGACGACGACATCGGCGCCTGTCGCCAACGCCACCACGACGTTCTTGAGCGCGAAGACCGGCGACCAGTCGACGCAGGTGAGGGCCGTGAAAAAAGCTTTCGGGTTCGGCTCGACCAAAAGCAGGGAATCGGAAGGATATTTTTTCGCGTACGAGACAACAGAATGTCCAAGCCCGAACCCAAAAAACGCGCAGGCAGAGGAGCCTGGATTTGATTTCTTGATGTTCTCGGCCGCAGAGTCGGCCTCGCGGAGAGGGCTGTAGAGAGAATGCAGGAATTTCCCGTTCGATTTGGCCGTCGGCACGTTCTTTCCGTCGACGACCTGCCTTGACGGAAGAATCTCAATCTCATCTTTTGAAAGGAGGAATTCCCTGTTCGGCTCGCCGCCGATTCTTCCGCCCTCGTACAAATCGGATTCGCGCAGTCCCAAAAAATCCAGCAGCGGAGAGAACCTCCCGCAAAAAAGCGATACGTTATTTGAAAACAAGCTCAATTTCCATGTTCCCTGTTATCGGAGTTCCAGGAGCGGGCTTCTGGTCAGTGACCCAGCCGCCGTCCCCGACGATTTTTATGTGGATGTCCTTCCTGTCGAAAAGAGGGAGAATCTGCCTTTTGGAGAAGCCCTTGAAATTCGGGACTGTGTCCTTGAACGTTATCGGAGGGTCTTTCGGAATCGATATCTTACCGGAGTGCGCAAGGCTCGAAGCACCTCGCCTGCTCATTCCGAGATGGTCTATTATGGTGTTGGCGGCCTTGTTGATGACAGGTGCGACGATGCGTCCCGCATACGTCTCCCCCTTCGCCTTCTCTATGACGATGTAGAGGATTATCTCCGGGTTCTCGACAGGGAAGACGGCTATGCAGTTCGAGAGGAAGTCGGTTGTGCTGTAGCCTCCGTTCTTCGCGTCCGCCATCTGCGCCGTTCCCGTCTTGACTCCGATCGAGATGTCGCCGAGGGACGCCTTCGTTCCGGTTCCGCTCTGGGCGACCGTCTCCATGCAGCTCAAAAGGTACTTGGCAGTGCTCTCCTTGAGAACCCTTTCCTTGAGGACAGGCTCGTGCGAGAATTCCTCCACGTCCTTCTCGTCCGTTATCTTGTGGATGAACGTGAGCTGGACAGGGACTCCGCCGTTTGCGATGGCGGTCGCGGCCTGAATCATCTGAAGCGCGCTCACGGCAATTTCCTGACCGATTGCGATTGTAGGCTTTGAGCGCGCTGACCAATACCTGTCGTTCGTCTCGCGGACCGAGCCGGCAGTCTCGCCTGGAAGCTCCACTCCGGTCTTGGAGCCGAAACCGAACGAGCGGATTTTCTTCAGGAACACCTCGGACTCCACGCGCTCGCTCATCTGCGCGAGGGCGTCGTTGCAGGAATACTTCAAGGCGTCGCGTGCCGTTATCGATCCGTGGCTTCCGAGACAGGTGATTTGGACGCGCTCGCCGGAGGAAGTGCGCCTCTCATAGATTCCATCGCAGACGAATTTGTCGTCGGGACTTATCACGCCCTCGTCCAACAAAGACGCCACCGTGAATATCTTGAACACGGAACCGGGCTCGTAGCTTTCGGCGGCCGGGCGGTCTATCATCTCCTCTTTCGAGGCGGTCGTGTAGTCGTTCAGGTTGACACTCGGATAGCTGATGTACGAAAGAATCTCTCCGTTCTTCGCGTCCGCTGCCACGAGCATGAGGCTTGCGGCCTGAGTGGACTCCATCGCTTCCGTGGCGACCTTCTCAAGCTGCGACTGGAGGTTCGCGTCTATGGTCAGGTAGATGTTCTTCCCCTGGACCTCCTCCCCGCTCTCGCCAATCATCGGGGAAAGCGTGTCCTGCATCGAATACTCGATTCCGGCAAGTCCGTTTCCGTCCGCCCCCATGAAACCGACGAGCTGAGACGCCAAGCCGTTCTCTGGATAAACACGGCCCGGAATCCTGTCGAAACGGACGACAGACGAGTTGTAGCCGTTCCTGTCGCAGGCGCGCTTGAGTTCGTCGTATGTCGACTGGTCTATCTTCTTCTTCAAATAGACGAAGCTGGCGTCCTTGTTGTCTTCCAATATTCTGAGTATTGTCGACTCCTTTTCGTTGAGGATTGGGGCGACGGTATGGGCGAACAGCTTTGAATTCTTCTGTTCAACGGCCGAAGGCGTGACTCCGAAATGGTAGAAATTCGTCGCCACCGCGAGCGGTTTTCCGTTCCTGTCGAGGATGGAACCGCGGTGTACAGACTCAATCGTGTTTTTCGTCAACTCCCTTCTTGTCGACGTGGAAACAGCGGAAGCCGGCTCGGAGAACGAAATGACAGCGTACCTGGCGATTACGACGAGGGAGAATACGCTGGTCAAAGCCAGGACAAAAAACATCGGCCACTTTTTTATATATCCGTTTACTTGCATAAGACTTTTCCAAGAATGTTTTTGGTGGAGACGAATCCGTATGTTCGTGAATCGACAGACTCTTCATAGTTGTCGCCGACCGCGAGTATGTAGCCGTCGGGAACGTATTTCGAATCTTTCAAATTGTGATATTGGACTTCATTGAGGGGAATCCCGTCTCCGTCGATTTCGAGAGTATATAACGGATTTATCGAATATTCTAGCAAATTCCCTCCGACAGCGACGCACCTCTTCACCACGATTTTGTCGTTGTAGAGGTAGATGACCACATCTCCAGACTTTGGTTCGCTCCATTGAACCAAGAGGGAATCTCCATACGGCTTGACGATTCCGTAGGCAAGTTTGTTCACGACGATGGTCTCCCCGTCCTTTATGGAAGGCATCATCGAGCGGCCAGAAACGTGCAGAAAATCCACCACGAAAAGTTTCAGAACCACTCCGATGAATATTCCCACGCAAATCATGAAGCAGAAGTGCGACTTTTTCCATTGGGAGCGTTTTTCCCCAACATCTTCAGATGCGACGCACCCGTTTTCCTCAACGCTGTTGCCAGTATTCTCCATATTTCATCGTCCAAAGCAAATACAAAATAACGGGAAAAGTTCCTCCCGTTCAACTTAACTTTAATTGATAGTCAGAAAAGTTTTTTATATACTACAAGAATGTCGACAAAATCAGAACCGTCTTTTTTACAAAAAATATTCGATGCGCTGTTCAACAAAAGCGATCCGGAAGTAATAAAAAGAAAGAAACTCAAGCAAATCGCGAAGAATCTCTCAAAGACAAAATTCAAATTCTACAAGTCGAGCACAGACCAAATTCTCCCCGCCTTTGCAAAATTCTTCTATGAAATCTACAAGGTCATAAGCCCTTGCCAGTACGCGTTCAACAACCAGCAGAATCCAAACGCGTACAAGATGATGGTCATAGAGTACCTTCTGTCGGAAAACCAGAAGAAAGTCCTAGACGAGCTTTCGGAGGAATCGATAAAAACGTTCTCCGCGTCGCTGTCCGTGGAGCAGCTCAAGCAGAAAGTCAAAGACCACATGAAGGTCATAGTCTCGGAAATCGACAAGAAGAAGATTGAGGAGATTGACAACCTCTACACGAAGCTCTTGGCGTTCAAGCAGTTCTGCTCGTTCGACTTCTACTTCCTCCTCAAGAAATTCGATTCGTCGCTCACCGAGGGCGATTTCTCGAAGGCACCGAAATTCAACACGGTGGACGCATCGTATTTGGCCGACGACCTGCAGAATTTCATGTCGATAGCATGGGGCCTTCCCCTGGACGAAGAGTGGGACGACTTGATGAAGATGTACAAGGCGACGCGCGGCGCGGAGCCGCTCAAGCCGACGACATGGAACAAAATCGTCAACCGCCTCAAGCAGCTGAGGTCAGCCGGCACGTTCGAGATGATGGCGCAACTAATCATGAAGGATCCGCAGTTCGAAGTCAAAGTCGAATTGAAGAAGGAAAACATCGCCGAATCCTACATCGAGAAGATAAAGACGCAGGCGCAGCTTGCGATAAGGAAGCTCGAAGCGGAGATGAAGAATTCGAAAATCGACAGCATAGCGGCCCAGATTTTCAAGACGACATCAATCTCTTCGACAAAATTCTACACGGAAGCCGCGAGCGAAAATTTCGTGAAGAAAGGGCTGACCGGCTACATGTACGCGAAGCCGCTCAACTACATGAAGGCGTTCCTTGTAGAATTCGTCAAAAAAGAAGTGAGGGAATACGCGGATCTCGTCCTCATAAGGGGAAAATGGACGACTCAGGAGCTTTCACAGCAAATGAGCAACGCGTACAACTCGATAATGGAGCACTCGACCGCCATAATCGAATTCGACGGCAAATTCAACGAGAACGACGGAATGTACGGCCAGAAGCTCAAGAATCTCCTCCCTAAAATCGACAGGGACAAGGAATCGAAGAACGTGGCCATCACCACGCTCAGGGACTGCAACGCGGTGGCGAAGGAGTTGGTCGTCGTGACGACGAAGGACCTCGTTTCGTTCGCGAAGAGCACGAAATCCCTCATAGAAGACCACAAGAAAGGCAGACCGGAACTCATTTCCAACTGGAAGGAGCTTGAAAGGTTCGCCGAGACCCCGATAAACGACTTGGCCGTTGACATATACAAAAAGACGGCGCTTCTCGTGACATTGATGCAGAACCTGCTGAAATAGAAAAAACGCTTCACCAAAAGGCGGAAACCGGACGGTGAAGCGTTTTTCATTTTAAAGGGAACTCCTAAACAGTTTCCGGCGGCTCAGGCTTGAGACCTTCGACCATGAACTTATCCGGCACTTTTGACGGGCGGCCGGTGTCCTTGTTCACGCAGCACCATGTCACGTCCGCTTCGGCGCATACGACTCCGTTCTGGTTCGCAATCGTCTGGTGAATCGTGCCGGAAACGGACTTCAGCTTCGTGGAATACGACTCGATTGTCAAATCGTCATCGAAATACGCCGAAGACTTGTAGTAGATGTCAACGTGTGAGACATAGATGAAATACCCCTCGGCGACAATTCCCTTGTAGTCGAACCCAATCTGGTTGAGGAAGTCCATTCTTCCGTATTCAAGATAATTGAGATAGACGGCGTTGTTGACGTGTCCATATGAATCGCACTCGTAAGTGCGGACTTTGAATGTTGTTTTCGTTTTCATGCATGAATTATATCAGCCGAGCGCAGTCCGTGTGAACGAGGGAAGCTTCCGCTAGACAAGAAAAACGGAGAGCAGCGCGCCGAATGTGATGAACGGCACGAAAGGAATGACGAATATGCCAGTGTGGACGTATTCGACCTGATTTTTTTTCTCAAGAATCCGCTTCCTCACTTTCTTTACGACGGCGGCGAGCAGATAGAACAATATCCCCGACAAAGCGGCGAACGCTGCGGCCACGAGATTTCTGTAGAAGCCGCAGTACACCGCCGTGTATACACCGAAAAAGATGTCGCCGATTCCAAGCCCCCCTGCGGAGAATACACGGACGCAAAAATAAAGAAGCGCGCTCGTCGCGACCGCAATGAGCAGATTCAAGAGAGCGCGGTTGAAAAAACTCGGACTTCCCGAAAAATGGTGGATCAGGAAAACCTTCGCCCCCAACAAGACGGCGAAACCGACAAGCACGAACTTGAGAGGAATCAGGAGTTTTCTGACATCGGAGTAGCAGGAAGGAAGCGCGAAAAACAGATAAATCACAGTCTCAATCAAAAGGAATGTGGAAAAACTCATACGCCCCCCGCTAGATGTCGGAAACGACATCGGAAACATTGTCACCGGTCGAGAACTTCGTGAACGAGAACATGCTTCCGTTCGAGCCGGCTTCGAGAGACTGCACTTCGTCTGTGTGCGCGGCGACCTCGTAAAGTTCCTCTATCAAATCCGACTCCGATTCACCGTCATCGGCATTTTCGGCGACATTTTTCCCGTCGAAGATTTTCGGATTTCCAAAAGTCAAATCCAAAGGATAGGCGACAAAATCCCTCGCCACCTTGTCCCCGACAGAATCGTCGACTTTTCTGCTGCGGGAACTGAACACAAGCAGTTCCTTGAAATATGGGTCGTCGTTTATATTGTATGTCTTTCGGCTCTTCTCTGAATCGAAGTAGGATATGTCGACATCCTCAAGTTCCTCAAGCTCTTCGGCATCCTTCTCGGATTCCTCGGCGTTCTCGGCAAGACGGACATACTCATCGCGGGTCTCGACAGACTCAATCTCCTCGATTGTCTCCGCCTCCGCGTCATCATTCTCGCCACCGACAAATTCCGACAAATCGACATGTTCCGATTCCTCAACAGTCTCAGCGTCCTCAACCGGCTCAGCTTCTTCTACAGCCTCCGCTTCCTCAACGGACTCAACTTCCTCGACTGGCTCTGCTTCCGCTACAGGCTCTGCCTCTTCAACTGGCTCTGCTTCTTCAACAGTTTCCGCTTCCTCAACGGACTCAACTTCCTCAACCGGCTCAGCTTCTTCAACCGCTTCAACGTCCTCGACTGGCTCTGCTTCCGCTACAGGCTCTGCCTCTTCAACCGGCTCTGCCTCTTCAACAGTTTCCGCTTCCTCAACCGGCTCTGCCTCTTCGACTGGCTCTGCCTCTTCAACAGTTTCCGCTTCTTCTACAGCCTCAACTTTCTCGACTGCTTCCGCCTCTTCAACCGGCTCAGCTTCTTCAACCGCTTCAACGTCCTCGACTGGCTCTGCTTTCTCTACAGGCTCAGCCTCTTCGACTGGCTCGGCTTCTTCAACAGTTTCCGCTTCCTCAACTGGCTCGGCTTCCTCGACAGCCGCAGTTTCTTCAACCGCTTCAACTTCCTCGACCGGCTCAGCCTCTTCAACCGGCTCTGCTTCTTCAACAACATCTGCCTCTTCGACTGGCTCTGCTTCTTCAACCGCCTCAACTTCCTCGACAGACGCAGCTTCCTCTACAGCCTCCGCTTCCTCAACCGGCTCAGCTTCTTCAACCGCTTCAACGTCCTCGACTGTTTCCGCTTCCTCGGCTGGCTCTGCTTCCTCGACAGCTTCCGCTTCTTCGACCGGCTCAACTTCCTCAACGGTTTCTGCTTTCTCAACAGCCTCAGCGTCCTCAACAGGCGCAACTTCTTCAACCGGCTCTGCCTCTTCAACAGTTTCCGCTTCCTCGACAGCCGCAGTTTCTTCAACCGCTTCAACTTCCTCGACCGGCTCTGCTTCTTCAACCGCCTCAACTTCCTCAACCGGCTCTGCTTCCTCGACTGGTTCGGCTTTCTTAACGTCCTCGACTGGCTCAGATTTCCTTGTCTGCTCAATTTTTTCAGAAGGCTCGGTATTCTTTACAAATTCGGACTTTTCAGGCTGGAGAGGGGGATTGACGGTCGCGTTTATCTGGAGTTTTCCGCTGCCGAGCACTTCCTCAAGCACGCGGCGAAGCTCATCGGAATCCACTGCGGCGGAAACCTTTCCGTCAGGGCGCAGACCGAGCGCGGAGAAAATGTCGCTCCAGCTCGAATCCAAAAGCTCGTCTATCTGAGCTGAATACTTTCTTCCGCGGCGGCCGAGGCTCCTCTTTATCTCTTCGTTTATCTCTTTCTTTCTGGACTCGAAATCAAGGCGCTTTCCGCCCTTCTCGTCGAGGCTTTCAAGGGACTCGGTGACGAACGCCAGCTGGAACTGCTTTATGCGCCTGCGGATGACCAGCATGTCGTCGTGGCGGAGGTTGAACACGAGATACACAATAAGGAAAAGGGTGACGAACGTGAGGACAAGCAGGAGAATCCGCACCGTCTGGGAGAAATACATGATGTCCTTGTCGTAAATCCACGAAATGAACCCCAAATCATCGCGGAAGCTCCTCTTCGACAAAAGCACTTTCACGTCATTGTACTTCTCGAAATCCTTGGACGCAGACGCATTTTTTCCGGCTAGCTTTGCCTGCTCGGCGGAGGCACTTTCGGAAGCCTCCCCTGCATCCGCGACGTCCAACATGTCCAGTTCCTCGGAGAGGTTCTTCCCGTCGAGAATGCCGGACTCCACCATGCGCTCGCTTATTTCCGGGACGACGTAGCGGACTGAAGGCTTCGACGACTTCACGTCGGAGTTCGATGTGGAATCGCTGTTCCACTGTTCGAGTATCAAATTTTTGAGGGAAGTGCGCCCGACATTCGACAATCCGAAAACGAAACCGCCGAAACCGTCGAAATCAGTCATCAAGAATCCGTATCCCGTGATGTCGATGAGGTTCTCCTCGAAAAGGAACCTGCTCAAATCGCTCGGGTCGCAGTAGAAAGCGATTGTTCCCGCATACCTGTCGGACGAATCGTGGAACGGCATGGAGAATACGACCCTGTTCCTCTCCTCGTCAAGGAAAATGCGGTTGCGCTTTATCGAATTCAAATTGGAGACGCGGACATCGGAAACCTTTATGTCCACATATTCAAGTTCGGGCGAGAGTTTTGAAGAGACCAAGTCCGAGTATTTCCTGTATGTCGTCGCCCCCGCGGAGCGGCTCATGACATCGGACGAGAAGGAGCTGTAGAGAATGTTTATGCCGGACGAATCGATGATTCTGATTCCGACCAACGCCCTCGTGTCCATCATCAAATTCACGCGGAGCTTCTCCCTCTTCTGCACATCGGAATCGTTCGGGCGCGCGTCGGCATAGGTCCTCACAGACTCGTCCAAAACGAACGAGCCGAACCTTTTGAAGAGACTCTCAACATATCTTTCCTGCGCGTCTGAAATCTTGACCAATCGGCTCTCGATTCCGTCCACGACCATTGGCTGATAGAATTTCGCCTCTACAAATTCGAAAAGGCCAGCGAACGCCAAAACCGTGAAAACGGCGAAGAGAACGACGGAAATCAAAAGACTCGCGGCAACTTTTTGTCCTGAAGTCAAAATCGCTCCGAAATTTCCCGACAGTTTTACTTTTTATTCTCGGTAGAATTTCCCAGGCTTTATATCAAATTCTGAAATTCTGCTAATATGAATTCAGGGAAATTCAGAACGTTTAGAGGAAGAATCCCAAAGGAACAACATGATAGATTTGGAAGCAGAGAAAAACAAAAAAGTGACAGCGCTCCTGATAGGAGAGCCGGGCGTCGACCTCGGAGAACTCAAGGGGCTGGTGGACACGCTGGGGCTTGAGACCGTCAGGGCGGTGTCGCTGACAAGAAGGGAAATCACACCCGCATACGGAATGGGGAAAGGAAAAGCGGAGGAACTTTCGGCTCTGGCGGAGGAGCTTTCGGCGGACGTAATCATCTTCGACTTCGAAATCGACCCCAGAAAGCAGCGGAACTGGGAGAAGCTTTCGAAAAGGCCGGTCTTCGACAGGCAGGAAGTGATTCTCCGAATATTCGCGGACAGGGCGCAGACGAAGGAGGCGACGCTGCAGGTGCAGCTGGCGAGGCTTGAATACTCGCTTCCGCGTCTCGCTCACAGCTACGGCGACATGGCCAGGCAAAGGGGCGGAAACTTCGGCTCGAAAGGCTCAGGCGAAACGCAGCTCGAACTCGACATGCGCGAAATCAGGGAGAAAATCAGGCTCGTAAAGAAGGAGCTCAAGCAGGTCGTGAAGGACAGGGAGACGCAGAGGAAAAGGCGCGAGAGCGTCCCGATACCCACATGCGCACTCGTCGGCTACACGAACGCGGGAAAGTCGTCGCTGCTGAACGCGCTCACGGGCGCCGACGTTTTCATCGAAGACAAGCTCTTCGCCACGCTCGACCCGACAACAAGGAAAATGCAGCTGCAGAACGGAGCGAACATACTCCTCACGGACACGGTAGGATTCATCTCGAACCTCCCCCACTCGCTCGTGAACGCCTTCAAGTCAACTCTCGAAGAAGCAGAGCGCGCCGATCTCGTGCTTCTCGTGCTCGATTCCAGCGACGAGAAAATCGAATTCCAGTATTCGACGGTCACGCGCGTCCTCGAAGAGATAAACGCGGACAAGTCCCCAAGAATCATCGTACTCAACAAAATCGACAAGCTTCTTGAGCGCGGCGACGGAGAAATCGTCCTCGCGAAGCTCAACTCGCTCTTTCCCGGAAACGTGAAGGTCAGCGCGAGGACGAGGGAGGGATTCGGCACGCTCACCGAAAAGATAAGCGAAACTCTCATGGGCAGGGAGAAGGACTACATAATCCCCACGGACAAGGCGGGAATACTCTCGGAGGCGAGGAAAACCGGATTCATAATAGAAGAGAACTGGCTCGACGACGGAGTGCACGTCAAGATGAAATCGGGAGGACTTTCATCGAACGCGAGACTTGAAGCCCTCATCGCAGAATACGAGAATGGAAGCGGCGGAGGCGAAAATGGGTAGTCGATTCAACAAATTCCTAGGCGCAGTCATCTTTCTTTTGATTGTAGGAATCATAGCGTTCACGGCAATAGCGGTCGTCAAGAACCACGCAGTTCCGGGAGAGGGGCTTGAGCGGAAATTCGAGCGGCCGCCGGACGCTTCCAAAGGGAAATTCGGCAAGGACGTGCAGTACAACCTAATCGGCAAAATGTGGATTCAACTGAAAGAGGAAAAAGGAAAGAAAAAATCCACGCTGATAGTCTCCCCGTGGCTCGAATACAAGGAGGACAGGACGTTCTACGAGGAGATGGACAGGAAGCACTCGGAAATCAAGTCGATAATATCGGACTTCTTCTCCGAAAGGACGATGGAGGAGCTGCAAACCATGAACGAGGAGGCGATGAAGAGGGAGCTTTCCGGAAAGATAAACGAGATTCTCATAATGGGAAAAATCGACAGGATACTGTTCAACGACTTCCAGTTCCTTGTCGAATAAAAAGATAGGTCGAATGTCGAGTTTTCACAGTGCAATGGCAGAAACGAGCGGAAGCGGGGTTCCATAGCCGAATGCACTAAACATCGCACGCGATGTTAACGCCACCGCGAAGCGGTACTGCCGCATTCGGCTGTGGGTTCCCGCTGGGAGCGCGTTTCGGCAACTACGGTATGCATAAACTCGACATTCGCCCTAAAAAAGAACGCAACAAAAGACGAAAAGCGGTGTCTAAAAAAGAGAGGTAACAAAGAATGTCAAATCCAACATCGATTCTGCTTTCATTGATTCCGATAGTGGGAATCAGCATTGGAGGAATCATCATCTTCTTCGCGCTTCTCTGGCACCACACGGAGACGAAGCTCCGAATCCAGACCGGAAACTACACGAAGATGAAGTTCGACATGAAGACGTATTCCCTTCTGTTCGGGCTGCTTTTGACAGGACTCGGCTGCATACTGACCATCTTCTTCACGCTTTTCGTCTTTTTTTTCAACGGACCTTTTCCTTCGCTTCTAGGCGGATTCATCCCCCTTTCACTGGGAATCTGCCTGCTGATTTTCCACAAAGTCAACTACAAAAGCGGGAAGGAAGAAAATGACGAAAAGTAGCAGAAAGTGAATTTTGAAAGTTTTGAAAGAATAGAGCAGACAATAGCCAACACAAGGGACAAGCTTCTCGTCAAGTCGGTATTGGGTGGGGACGACAGGTCTTTCGCCATTCTGTCGTCGTTCTACAGGAAACGGATAGCGGCGATGGGGATGAGTTTTCTGAAAAACGAGGAGGACACGGCGGATTTCGTCCAAAACGTGTTCATCAAGGCGTACAACAACCTTCCGCAGTTCAAGTGGGTATCGAGTTTTTCGACTTGGCTCACAAGAATCGCGTACAACACGGCCATAAACGAAACGACAAGGAGGAAGGTTTACGAACCGATAGCGAACGAGGACTCGCTTCCATCGCTAGGAATGACACCAGAGGAAGCGCAGATAAGAGAAGCGACAAAGGCGGCGGTGAGAGAGGCTGTGAAGGAGCTTCCTGAGAAATACGCGGTCTGCATCGAGCTGTATTTTTTCTACGACAACTCATACGAAGAGATATGCGCGATAACGGGACTGAACATGAACACCGTGAAGTCGCACATATTCAGGGCGAAGAAAATATTGAGGGAAAAACTCAGAGGATTTTATGGAAAATAGCAAGGAAATCGGCACAACGAAAAACATAAAAATCGAGCGGAAATGCGAGAAAATCATGGAGACATACCTTCTCCTCGACAAGAACGAAGTCGTTCCCCTTTCGGTGACGCTCCATCTTCTGCTCTGCAAATCGTGCAGGACCGAAGTCCACTATCTGTCGCTGGCGGAAAGGACGGCCGCGAAAACGCTCAAGGAAAAACTCTCGGAAGGCAACGCGGCCAAAAAGATGGAAGCCCCCAAGAACCCAATCTCCATGACGAAGTGGATTGTTGGAGGCGCAACGATGATTATCTTCCTGCTCTTCTTCGGAGTGACGGCGAAAAGCGCGACACCGGAATTGCAGCTGCTTTTCTACATATTCTTCGCGGCGGCGATTTGCGCGTACTGCGCGGTTTTCATAGCCACGAACCTGGACTTCTTCATAAAGAAGATAGACACGCTCTCGTCCATGAACCTGCGCGACAAGGAAATCGCCGAACAGGCCTATTAGTTTATCGAGAAGAATCTTGACCGCTAATACCAAAGCGACGCCGGATTCACAAGCGCGCCGTTCTTGTTGTACACGGTGAAGTGGAGATGCGGGCCGGTGCTCAATCCAGTGCTTCCGACGCGTCCGATTCTCGTGTTCTGGTCGACGAGCTGCCCCGTGACGCACAAAATCGCGCTCAAGTGACCGTAGAGAGTCCTGTAGCCGGAAGGATGCTTGATGATGACGTAGTTTCCGTATGTCGGGCTGTACGCAGTGGACGTGACTTTGCCCGGAAGAGCCGCGAAGACTGACGTTCCTGTCGGACACGCCATGTCGATGCCAGTGTGGCGGGAACGCGCGCCGGAGAACGGGCTAGACCTCCAGCCGAACGAAGACGAAATCCTGAACGCGGCATGGATCGGCTTCTTGAACAAGTCTCCGTTTATCTCCTGCCTTGTCGCCCAGTCCATCTCCGCGTCCGTGACGAAAAGCGTCAATCCCGATGGAAGAGACGCGTTCAGCGAGAGGTGGTTCGCGGAAGCGACCTTTGCCGCATCGACCTTGTATTTTTCAGCGATGCCGGCGACAGTCTCGGAAGACTTCTCCGTCGTGTAAAGTATTCCCGACATCGTTGGAATCTTCAGATACTGGTTGATTTGAAGTCCCCTGGCGTTCGCGATTCTGTTCAGGCTCAATATCGAGTCCGTCGTGACCCCGAACTTTTCGGCGATTGTACCGGGAATGTCTCCTTTTTTTACTTTGTATGTGAAATATGAAAGATTGTATTCGCTTGAATCCGATTGAATTGATGATGAAGCTTGAACGGAAGCGGAAGAATCCGAGAGTTTTTTTGAAGCCCTGCCGCCCGCGGAATCGGCGGGAGTCTCCACAAGGACGGAATTCGAAGAGGCGGCCAAATCCTCAATCAACTCCTTATCGACGACACCTTTCAGGCTCGCGGAATCAAGACCGCCCTGCCCGTCCTCCCCAACAGGCCAATTGACTACGACGACAGTGCCGAGCACCACGGCGGCACAAGCGGCAGCGGTCAAAGACGCGCACTTGACAGCCGTCTTCGTTGAAATCTTTTCGATAAGCTTCATTTTTTTGGACATCCTTTATTTCTTTTTTATTCCAATCAAGTATGTCTCAAAAGACTCGGACCTGCACGCGACAGGCTTGAAGCCTTTAGCCGTCGTGAAAATCTCCCGCATCATCTTGAGAAGAGCCTGCTGGTCGCCATTCTGGAAAATCTTCACGGCGAAGTTTCCTCCTGTCTTCAGCATGACCTGAGCATACCATATAGCCATCTTCACAAGCCCCTGAGACCTGGCTGTGTCGACGACCCTGTTACCCGTCGTAAGCGGCGCAGCATCGCAAACGACCAAATCGAAAGGGCCTTCGCCGCGAATCCGGTCGACTATCGCCTTTTCGTTCAAGTCGCCCTGGATGAAAACCAGATTCTCCGCCCTCACATCCTTCGCAAGAGGATTCAAGTCGCAGGAGACGACCTTTCCAAGGTTCTGCGCCTCGGAACTGCCGGACGAGCCGAGAGTCTTGAGCGTCCGCAAAAGGAAAGTCGTCCAACTTCCCGGAGCCGCGCCCAAGTCAAGGACGGAATAACCTTTTTTGATCATTCCGAATTTTTCGTCAATCTCCTTGAGTTTGTACACGCTCCTGGCTGGATAACCTTCAGAGAACGCTTTTCTCGACCAATAATCTGGCTTCTCGTAACTATTTCCCATATCAATAATTTCGGTACAAGTTGATGAAATTTTGAATTTAGTTAATCAAATTTTCTTCGTTTTGTATAGTAAAAGTCAAAAATCGCTGGCCGATAATCAAAGGTAGACCCCACCAAATAAAATCAGGGAGGAATTTATGAAAAAAAGCATAAAACTCGCAGCGGGAGCACTATTCGGACTGATACTGTTTTCAAGCCAAATTTCAGCCCAGGCGCAAAATTCAGCGAGCGCGGCGAATACGGAAAAGAAGCTTCTCCAGTTCAAATACAAGAAAGGCGACAGGCTCGCCCTCGTCTCAAGAGTCGAAGAGGACGTGAGCATAAACGGCCACAGGCAGCCGCACATGACAATCCTGAACAGGGTCTCCATGTTGATAAAGAACACGGACGAAAACGGCAGGGGATTCTACGAAGCGACATTCAAGACGACGGAAAGCTTTTCTGAATTCGGCTTCGCGCGCTCCGTGGACTGGGAGGAATTCGAGAGCGAAAGCATGTACTGGAGGGACAGGAACGGAAAATTCGACATATCGAAAATCTATTTCATGCCGATAGTCCGCGACATGCCGATATTCCCCGACACGCCGGTCGGAATCGGGGACAAATGGGAGGCGGAAGGATACGAGGCGGAAGATTTCAGGCAAAATTTCAAGATTCAGGAGCCTGTGAAAGTTCCGTTCACTGCAAATTACGAATACGTCAGGGACGAGAAAATCCCGGACGAGGACGGAAACGAAACGACATACCAAATCATAAAGGTGAAATACAGCCTCATGCACACGTCGGATGTCAGCGACTTCAGCATAATAGCGACGAATCCGCCCGTCTCGACGATGGGAATTTCGGACAGGACGATATGGTGGGACAATGAGAAAGGACAGATAGCGAAATCGATAGAGAATTTCAGAATCACCATCGAATCCTACAGGGGAGACATCTACATATTCAGGGGGACGACAACATCGGAGCTGACGGAATTCCAGAGGACAGCCACAGACGACAACGTGAAGAGCGTGCAGGTCAAGGTCGACGAGCTTGGACTTGAGAACGTGTCGGTGGCGAAAACGGACAGGGGACTACAGATTTCTCTCGAAAACATACAATTCGAGCCAGACTCGGCGATTCTAAGGTACACGGAGCAGAAGAAACTCAGGGAACTCGCGAAAATCCTGAAGTCCTACCCGAACGACATCCTCGTGACAGGACACACGGCCCGCGTAGACGACGACGAGGAAGCGTGCCAGGTGCTCAGCGAGGAAAGGGCTGATTCTGTCGCGAATTTCCTCATGAAGATACGTTTCCGCACGAAGGACCACATCTTCACCGAAGGATTCGGCTCGAAACGCCCGATAGGAGACAACGCGACGGAGGAAGGCCGCAAGAAAAACAGGCGCGTGGAAATCACGATTTTGGACAAATAGCGCGTTTTCTGCTAGAATGGGAAAACTATGGACAAAGAAAGTACAGAATTCAAAGTAAACCAGAGGGTCGTATACCCAAGCCAGGGTGTCGGCGTGATAAACGAAATCGTCGACAAGAAGTATCTTGGGAACGGCGAACTTGCCGGTAAAATCGTAAAGCACTACAGAATATATCTTGAAGTTTCCGACATGGTTGTGACGGTCCCCGTCACAAGCGCGGAAAAGTTGGGAATCAGGGCCATCGTCACGGCGGAAGCCGCCCAGAAGGCCCTCGACTCGCTCTCAATCGACAACGGGCCTGTGACATCCGACTGGAAACTCCGCTTCCAGCAGAATATGGAGCTTCTCAAGAAAGGAAGCGTCGACGACATCGCGAACATCGTCCGCTGCCTCTACCAGCGTTCAAAGGTCAAGGAGCTTCCAATCCAGGAGAGGAAACTCTACGACAGCGCGAAGAAGCTTCTCATAGACGAAATTTCGTTCGCGCTCGGAAAGGAAGCGTCTCTCGTGGAGGCGATGATCCACGCGAAACTTGAGCCGCTCGGAGCCTCGGTCGCGAAGAAGTCCATACAGAACAATTTCGACGACGAGGACGACGACGACGACTTCTCATCGGACGGCGAGAATTCGAACGATTCCGACGATTCTGACGACGCGGACGACGACTCGGATTCGGACGACAGTTCAGACTCGAACGACGAAGATGACGAAGACGACGAGGACTGATTCCATGGCAGAACTTGCGCTCGTGATTGTGGCGGCAGGTTCGTCGACAAGGTTCAATGCGGGAGGGAAAGAGCGAATCAAGAAGGAATACCTCCCGCTCGACACAGAAGAAACATCAGACGGAACGAAAGGCGGCACGGTTCTTTCCGCGGCCGCCAAGATTTTTTTGCGCGCAAAGGACTTTTCTACGCTCGCAATCGCCTACCCTTCTTCCCCGGACAAGGAACAACAGCAAGAGAACGAGAAAGCGGCGCGCGAAGCGTTGTTCTCCGACGAATTTTTCTCATCCCCAACAGCACAGAAGACAGAAACGATTTTCGTCCCCGGCGGAGAGACTCGGCAGAAGTCGGTCAAGAACGCCCTCGAAGAAATATCAAGGAGAACGGCGGGAACAGGAAGAGAGAGAATCGTTTTCATACACGACGGAGCGCGCCCCTTTTTGAAAGCTCAGACGATAGAGGACACTCTTGAGGCCGCATTGGAGTACGGAGCCGCAGTTCCGGGACTCCAGCCGACAGACACGCAGAAGGAAAGGGACGAAGACGGATTCATACGGAAGCATCTCGTACGGTCGGCATTGAGCGCGGTGCAGACGCCGCAGGTCTTCCATCTGGACGAAATCCTTGAGGGACACAGAAGAGCCGAGGAAAGCGGAGCCGAATGCACCGACGACACGGAGATATGGGACAGGTTCGTAGTCCCATTCTCAAATGGAAAATTCAAGACCGTGAAAATCGTGGAAGGCGACCCGGACAACATAAAAATCACATACAAGTCCGATTTGGCACCAACGGCCGCGGAGAGAAAGATGATCAGGATTGGAATCGGATACGACAAGCACATATTGGTGGACAGCGCGCAGACTGGAAGAAAGCTTTGGCTCGGAGGGGTCGAGATTCCATCCGACAAAGGCGAGGACGGGCATTCCGACGGAGACGCGCTTTTGCACGCCATAACGGACGCTCTTCTCGGCGCGAGCGCGCTGGGCGACATAGGCTCGTACTTTCCGCCGAGCGACATGAAGTGGAAGGGCGCGGACTCGAAAGTCCTCCTTGAGACGTGCTGGAACGACGTGAAAAAAGAGGGGTGGAAGCTCGGCAACATCGACTGCGTGATAGCCTTGGAAAAGCCGAAATTCCTTCCGCACCGCGATGAAGTGCGCGCTTCGATAGCGAAAATACTCGGCTGCGGCATTGAAAGGGTATTCGTGAAGGCGAAGACAGGAGAAAAGACAGGCGACGTCGGCCAGCGGAAAGTCGTGGAAGTCTGGTGCACTTGCCTTCTGGAAAGATAGAAATAGGTAGAAATAGAACAGATGACACAAAAAAGCCTTCCGGATGCGCTTCAAAAAACGCACATCCAGAAGGCTTTTTTCATGTCCAGAGGAACGGCAGCTCTGCCCTACTCCTCATCGTCGAGACCGAGCCCCATCTCAAGGATTATCTCGATTTCGCTCATGCTGCGCTTCATGCTTCTGGCGATTTCTTCGATAGTCCACCCCTTTCGCTTGAGGCTCACAATCTGCTCGCGGTCCTTCGGCGACAAATCGTTCTCAGGAACCTCGATAGGATGGTTCAGAGGAGCGTCCATGTCGGCCTCTATTCCATTGTACTTGGCGAGGCTGTGGATTCTCTCGTCCACTTCGCGCGCCATGTTCTCAAGCCTGGTCTCCTGTCGGCCGAGTCCCTCGCGTGTGCTCTGGAGCTTCTCAGCCTTCTCTTCCGCGTCCTTGAGAATCGTCTTTATCTCGCTCACCTTGTCCAAGGCATCAGTTATGCTGTCCTTGTTCTCGGTGAGGAAAGCGACCTGGCTCTCGATTTCGGAAAGCTGTCCCGGAAGACTCTCTGCCTTGTCGGAAACATCCTGGACTCTGCCCTCGATTTCCTTCAAGTTGTCGAACGTCTTGTCGACATTCTGCGAGACGGCCTCAATCATGTCGGCCTTTTTCTGCAGCCTGTCGTATTTGTCAGACATCTCGCCGAGAGAGTTTTGGAACGCGCGGACCTCAAGCTGCATGTTCTGCAAATCGTCGCTCGTGGAATGGAGAGAGTTGATTTTGTCGTCCATCGAATCGCTCAAGTTGACGAGCTTCTCGAACTTCTGGTTGAGAGTCTCGATTTTGCTCTTCTCTGCATCGAACCTCCTGATTTTTCCTTCCACCTCGTCGTTGATTTTCTCGATGCTCCTGAAGTGGCCTTCGAGGGAATTCATCTTACCCTGGTACATGTCGATTTTGAGGATGTCCTTCTGCAAGTCTGAAACCTGGCTGTCGAGCTGGCTTCTAAGCTCGTCGGCCTTCTGGTACACGCCGATGTTCTCCTCGTACTTGTCGACTTCCTTGCCGATTTCGTCCATTCTCGCGCGGAGAGCGGCGGCGTCATCCTGCATTTGGGAGACGAGGTTCCGGTTCTTCTCGGAATTCTCCTCGTAGAACTTGCGGATTTCTTCCTTCATTTGTGAAATCTTCTCGGCGGATTCCTTGTCGGACACGGAAAGCCTCTCCTCGATGGCGGAAATCAGCCCGTCGTAGGCGTTCTTCTGCTCCGAAAGGACGCGCTCCGTGTTCTTTTCGTAGTCGGAGACGACTTCCGCCGACTGCCTCTTCAAAGACTCGATTCCGTTCTGGATTTCGATTTTCTGCTTGTCAGCGTCGTTCTTGAGGTTGTCCATGCTGAAGGCGAAACTCGTCTGCATCTCGGCAATCTTCTGCTTCGTAGAGGACTCCATGTTGCTTATCTGCGTATCGTAGATAGATTTCGTCTGCTCGAACTGCTGCCTGATTTTCTCGCGCCAGCTGTCGAAGTCGCCCTTTATCGAATTAATAGAAGAAAGGCTCTCGGTTCGCTTTTCGCCGACCTTCTTCTCGAATTCCGAAAGTTTCGTCTCGGTGTCCTGGATTGAAGCGGCGATTGCGGAGTTGATTTTTGAGTTGTACGCGTCGAGCGTGTCCCGAACGTCCAAATCGGACTTTTCGGCGGCTTTCCTGACATCCGCTTCGAGTTTGCTGATTTTCTCGTTCAACTCGTCCTGTGTCTTTGAGATTATGCGCTCGAATTTCTCGGAATGCTCGTTCGACTTCTCCTGGAGGGAATTCAACCTCTTCTGGAGGTCGTCGTTGTACTTGGACTCAAGCATCCGCCTGTCTGCCTCGGACTTGCTCGCGAACGAAGCGATTTTCGACTCGCACTCGGACTTGATTTTCTTGCCCTCGTTGTCGAACGAGCGGGAAAGCTCCTCAAGTTTGCCCTGGAAGAATTCCTTCCAGACAGAGAGATCCTTGTCGATTTCGTTGCCCTTCGCGTCGAGGTCGGATGAAATCTTAGACTCCATGGCGCGCTGCTTGTCGGCGTAGCTTTCCGTGAATTCCGCGATTTTCTCGTCGAACTCGTCCTTCCACTTCGAAAGCGTGTCGCGGAGGGATTCGGTCCTCTGCTGAAGCTCGGAAGAGACGTTCTTGTCGAGGACATCGTACGCGCCCCTGTACTTTTCGATGAATTCGCCGAGTTTGGAGTCGAATTCACTCTTCCAGCCGGCGAGGCGGCTTTCGGCGGAATCAGTCTCGTCCGTTATGGCCTTGTCGACTCTTCCGGCAATCTCCTTCTGCACGCTGTCGTACTTGTCGGAGAATTCCTTGATTTTTCCGTCGAACGTGTCCTTCCAGTCCGAGATTGCCTTTTCGAGCATCGAACTTTTTTCCTGAATGCTTTCGAGGTACGATTTCTCCATTATCTTCTGGGAAGTGTCGAACGTCGTCGTGAATTTTTCGAGTTTCTCGTTGAAATTCTTCTGCCAGTTCTTGAGAGACTCGTCGATTGTGTCGCTCCGCTGTCTGAGGTCGTCCGTGAAAGATTTCTCGAAATCGCGCAGATGCTCGCTCAAACGGTCGGAAGAAGCGTCCTTCACGATGTCCAAGTCATGCTTGAGACTTGAGATTTTTCCCTCGATGGCCTCGGACTGCTTTTCAATCTCGTCCTTGAAGTCCGCGTTTCGTTTGCTCTGCGAAGATGCGAACGACGCGAATTCGTCGAGAACCTGCTTCTGCGTGTTCTCGATTGCCTGGTGGAGCGCGATGTTGAGTTCGTCCACATCGTCGCCCGTCTTTTCGAGGTTCTTGAAGCGGTATTCCAGATTCTGCCTGTAGTTCTCAAGCTGCGCGTCGAGTTTCTCAAGGAGGTCTGTCTGCCTCTCGTCGTATGAATTCGAGAGCGTCCTCATCATCTCCGAAATCTGTGCGTTTATGGACTCCATCTTGGAATCGCTTTCCATCTTGAATTTGTCGAGTTCATCGGCCGCCGTCTGGATTCTCTCGCGGATTTGCGCGGAAGTCTCATCGGCTTTCATCGCAGAATCTGTGAATTCCGCTCCGATTTTCTCCATTTTTTCGTTGACGGCATCTCCCATCGACTGGATTCTCTCGTTGAGTTCACTCTCGGCAGACTCGGCGTTTTCCGTGACAGTCCTGATTTTCTCGTCGATTTCGGATACAGCGAGCTGCAGACTGTTCTGGAGTTCGTCCACGGTGGAGTTGATGCTCTCCCTGAGCCTGCCTGCGATTGATTCCGCGCCAGATGTCGCGCTCTCCATGTCCTGCTGCAGCGTTCCGACAGTCTCGTCGAACTGCCGCTTGAGCGCGGAGAGCCGCTCGTCGACGTTCTCCTCAAGCGCAGTGACCCTGCCGTCCACGTCGCCCGATACGGTTTCGATTCTGTTTTTGGCATCGCTCTCGACGATTGTTATGCGCTCGGAAAGCTCATTCTGCATCGAAGAGATTCTGTCGCTGATTTCGTTCTTCGCGCTTTCGGCTATCGAATCCGACTCCGCGAGCGCATCGTCCAGCGTCTGTTTTATCGTCTTGACGTTGACTGCGAGAGTGTCCTGCGCCGAGTTGATTTTGTCCTCAAGCTCGTCCTGGATGCTCTGTATCCGCTCCCCGAAGATGTTCTTGAGGCTCTCCGCGATTGCTGACGTGTCGACAGTCTTCTCGTTGATTTCATCGGCAATCTTGTTGAATTTGTCGTCGAGTCTTCCCTGGAGCTCGGCAGCTTTGTCGTCCGACTCGTATTCGATGTTTCTGAGTCTCTCGGATATGTCGTTTTCGAGCATTCCGATTTTGTCTTCGTATTCTTTGCGGGCGTTCTTCACAGTTTCGTCCGCTTCGGAAATGGCGTTGTCCAAGTCCGATCTCATCGAAGCGGCCTTGCCTCCCAGTTCGCTCTCCAACTCCGCCATGCTCGAAGCGAGCGTCTTGCGCACTTCCTCGATTCTCGCTTCGATTCCGCTCTGCGCCGTTCCTGCGTTGTCCGCCGCGCTTCTGAGCGACTCCGACAGTTCCTCGCGCACCTTCCCGATTTCCGCTGACAGCTCGCCGCTCACGCCGCTGATTCTCTCGTCGAATTCCGCGCGCATCGTTTCGAGTCTCGTTCCGAGTTCGTTTTCTGAGTTGCCGATTCTCGAGTCGAGGTCGGAGTGCATTTCTTCGAGCTTTGTTCCGAGTTCGTTTTCTGAGTCGCCGATTCTCTCATCGAGGCTTGAGTGCATTTTTTCGAGCTTCGTTCCGAGTTCGTTTTCTGTGCCGCTGATTCTCGTGTCGAGGTCGGAGTGCATTTTTTCGAGCTTCGATCCAAGTTCGTTTTCTGTGCCACTGATTCTCGAGTCGAGGTCGGAGTGCATCGTTTCGAGTTTTGTTCCGAGGATTTCCCGGTCTTCCGCGAGCTTCGTTCCGAGTTCGGCCGTCATCGCGTTGATTTTTCCGAGGAGTTCCGCGCGCCTCTCTTCGGCGAGTCCATCGTTCTCGCTCACTGCCCTCTCAAGCTCGCTCCTTATCCTCTCCACGCTCTCGGCGAGTCCGCCCTCGGCTTCCCTTATCCTCTCCGCGAATTCGCTTTCGAGTCCGCCTAGCCTCTCTTTCGTTCCGCTCTCTATTCCGCCTAGCCTCTCGTCGGTCTCGCTTTCGAACGACTCCATCCTTCCTGACAGCTCGGCCTTCATCGCCTCGAACCTCTCGTCCGCTCCTGTCTCCAGGCTGCTCAGCCGTCTCTCCGTGTCGACTTCGAGCTTTCCGAGCCGCTCGTTCGATTCGCTTCCGAACGTCGCCATCCTGTCCGTGAGTTCCGTCTGCATCTCCGTGAATTTTCCGGCCGTGTCGGTCTGCAGGTTCCTTATTCCGTCCCTGATTTCCCCTTCCACGGCTCCTATCCTCGTGTCGAACTCCCTCTTCGCCATCTCTATCGCCGTGTTCGCGTCCGTTATCGCGTTGTCGAACACAAGCTGGATTTCCCCGGCCTTGCCTCCCAGTTCGCTCTCCATCGCCGTTATGCTCGAAGCGAGCGTCTTGCGCACTTCCTCGATTCTCGTCTCGAATCCGTTCTGCGTCGCGCTCGCGTTGTCCGCCGCGCTCCTGATTGATGCTGAGAGTTCCTCGCGCACCTTCCCGATTTCCGCTGACAGCTCGC
>JAGBIY010000022.1 GCA_017934745.1 Treponema sp.
CACAGTGCAATGGCAGAAACGAGCGGAAGCGGGGTTCCGTCAACAAAAACACTCAGCCACCGCGGAGCGGTACTGCCGTTTTTGTTGGCGGGTTCCCGCTGGGAGCTTGTTTCTGCAACTACGGTATGCATAAACTCGACTTTCGCCCTACTAAAAAACAGGAGATGCAAATGGCAAAGAAGAAAAATTCAAAAAAATCAGGCTCGTCGTTAAAAGTCCTCGTTCTGATAATCGTGATTGCGCTTGCGGTTGTCGGATACAAGAAATACAAGGAGACCGGCGACCTAGCCTCTGTTCCGGGAGCGGTCGTGCAGGAAGTCGAGAAGGCAATCGAGACAATCCAGAAAGAGAACGCGGATTCCACCGCAAAAACAACAGAACCCAAGACAGAGAAGACAGAGAAGACAGAAAAGACCGAGAAGGCTCCTGAAAAGACGACAGGGGCCGCGAAATCCGGCTCTGAACAAGCAAAGACAGAGAAGTCCACAAAGACATACACAAAAGGAAATGTCGCGCTCCCTTCTGGCCTTGAAATTCCGGTCTGCCCTGGAGCGAAAAACAGCAAGGACCACCAAATCAGGCAGTTCGAGCATTACGCGCTCTGCTACAGGGAAAGCTACGAGCAGGCCGAATGGTCGGCATACGAGCTGACGAAAGACGAACTCAACAAGAAATCGGGCAGGACGAACGACTTCAGGGAAGACCCGGAGATAACGACAGGCTCGGCGACACTCGACGACTACCGCGGCTCAGGCTACGACAGGGGGCACCTCACACCGGCGGCCGACATGGCGTTCAGCGAAAAAGCGATGAGCGAGACATTCTACTTGAGCAACATGAGTCCGCAGGCGGGTCCGTTCAACAGGGGAATTTGGCAGCAGCTTGAAGCGCAGGTGAGGACATGGGCGAAGACGTTCGGAAAAGTCTATGTGGTTTCGGGACCAATCCTTGAAAAACCGGCATCGAAATACGAATCAATCGGAAAGGACAACAAAATCGCCATTCCGCAGTACTACTACAAAGTCCTTCTGGCTCCGCTCTACGCCGACGGAAACGACGCGAAGACTCCCGACGACGCGAAATCGATAGCGGCGCTCGGCTTCATACTGCCGAACGAGGCTTGCAGCGGAAAAGAATTCTGGGACTTCGCAGTGAGCGTAGACGAAGTGGAAAAGCGCACGGGCCTAGACTTCTACTCGCTTTTGGACGACACGGCGGAAGACGCTTCGGAAGCGGCATTCGACATCTCAATCTGGAAATAGCCGAATCCGAGCGTTTTTCATCACCTGCGGCCGAACGATTCAAGATTGGCAAGCCCCCTCTTGAACTGGGGGATTCGGGCGCAGGCGGTTGTGTCCATGCCGCTCCTGTCGCCGCGCTTCAAAAAGTGGTAGGCGACACCGGCAATCATCGCTCCGTTGTCGCCGCATAGCTTGAGCGGAGGGAAGATGCAGTTCAAATCCTTTCTTTCGGCGAGGAGCGCGCGGAGCCTCGAATTTGCGGCGACACCGCCACCGGCCACGACAGTCGTAAGCCCGGTGTCCTCCACCGCGCGGAAAAGCCTTGACGTGAGAATTTTGCAGGCGGTCTCCTGGAAGGACGCACAGATGTTCTCGTTCGTCTTCTCACAGCCTTTTCTGAGGAACATATCGGCCTGATGAATGACGGCGGTCTTCAAGCCGCTGAAGGAAACGTCGTAGCGGTGGTCGTCCCCCTTGTCCAGTTTCGGAATCGGGAAGTTGAACGCCTTCGGGTCGCCATTCTGAGAAAGCCTGTCGATTACGACTCCGCCCGGATACCCAAGTCCGTAGAACTTCGACACTTTGTCGAAAGCCTCGCCAACAGAATCGTCGATTGTCGTTCCAAGCACTTCCAAGTCGTCGAAGCCGTTCACCTTGGCGATTATCGAGTGGCCTCCCGAAACGAGCAAACCAAGATACGGATAGGCGATGTCGTTGGCGAGATGGGCGGCGTACATGTGGCCGAGCATGTGGTTCACGGCGATGAACGGCTTTCCGACGGACCACGCCAGAGTTTTTCCGAACGTGAGCCCCACAAGGAGCGAGCCCATCAAGCCCGGCCTGTTCGTGGCGGCAACCGCGTCCACATCATCGAGTTTCATGTCGGCTTCCTTGAGTGCCTGGCGGACGACCGGAAGAATCCACTCCGCGTGCTTTCTGGACGCTATCTCAGGAACGACGCCCTTGTAGACTTGGTGGAACGGAATCTGAGTCGCGACCACGTTCGATATTATCTTTTTTCCGTCCTCGACAATGGCGCAGGCGGTCTCGTCGCAGGATGATTCAATGCCCAAAACTTTCATATTTTTTCTCCAAAACAAATCGATAAAAATTTCTTCTATATAATAAATCAATAAAAACGGCGGCCAGAGCGATGCCTTAGTTGACTTTTATCTGGCTCGGAACGGCGAATTTGTAGCCGGCCAGAAGAAGTTCAGGATACATCTCGAAAAGGAGCTGGGGAAGTATTTCAGAACTCTTGTCCACATGGCCGATTATTATCGCCTTTTCGTGGACGTTCGCGTAATCAAGGCTCTCGTAGATTCTCGAAAGGATGCTGTCCCTGTCAACGTCGTTGTCCAAGAACGGAGCCGAGCGGAGAAGGACGGAAGTGTCCAGCTCTAGGCCGGCCTGGTAGGCCATGGAGCGGGCGGTCGTCTTTGAATCAAGGAAGTAGATTTTCTTCGCCTTGCACACTTCAAGGACGGCTCCGATTTTTATTATGTTTGAAGTGATGAGCGAGCCTTCGTGGTTGTTGATTCCCATCACGCCGCCGCCGAGAGAATCTATGTTGTCGGAGACGAGCTGGACGATTTCCTTGGTGCCCATCATCGCGGTTATGGCGCGGGGGCCTGGGCTAAGCTCAAGGTTCTCCGCCTGCATCGGCTGGTGGAGCATCAATTCCTTGCCGTTTTTGCGGACGAGGGCCGCGCACTCTGCCGAGCGGGCGACTCCCGGAAGAATCGAGACCGCGAATGGGAAAGGGAGATTCATGTATTTTTCGAGGTTCTCCACGTTGTGCCCGCCGTCGTCGAACACGAAATAAAGGGTCGCTCCGTTTTTCGCTTCCGGGATTTTGAACGGAGACGGCCGGACTTTTCTTGAATCCGGATCGACGAACGCGCTGTCGGAAGCGGCGGATTTTTTTTCAGGAGTTTTTTCTTCATGAACTGGCTTTTCCGCCATTCCGTCAGTCTCCGCGCCTCCCCTTCCGTCCGCCACAGAAGATTCGTTGAATTTGTCTATCTGTCCGAGGTTCTCGAAAGGATTCTCGTCGAACCCCTTCTCGCTTTTGAACGCGGAATAGTCATCTTCTTCCTCCATGCCGCCGACTTCCCCGATTTCAGTGTTCTCAATCTCGTCCGAGGAAGACGAAGGATGATTGTCCATATAGTTCAATAAAAAATTCAATCCAAGAATCAAAACGCACACAAAAACAATGATTCCAGAAAGAAGATAAATTTTGTTTTTTTCAGTCATAAAAAGTCCAAGAAAAATGAAAAGCCTACAAAGTGAATCCATTTTATTCACTTTGTAGGCTTTCGACAACTTTTCAACGAGCAGAAATCAGACGACAAGCGGTTCCGACATCGCGCAGACTTTCTGCAGATGCTTCACCGCCCTCATCTCAATCTGCCGGACAGTCTCGGTTGAAACTCCCAACGATTCGCTCAACTCGCGGAGCGTAGCGATGTGCTGCTTTCTCGCGAAGTTGTACCGGTTGAAGATGACGATTCTCTCTTTTTCCGGGAGGAGCTTGAGGAGGTCGGCCACGTCGCCGCGGGCTTCCAACTTCAAGTAGATGTCCTCCGGATTGTAGGTTCTGTCAGGAATCAGCTCTCCGACAGTCTCGCCGCCTTCGTCACCGCACTCGGCATCGAGGCTAGAATAGGAATACGAACAAGCGAGCGCGTCAGCTATTTCCCGCTCATCGATTTCCAAGAATTCCGCAAGTTCGGCGGCCGAAGCGTCCCTTCCATTGTCCTGGCTGAAAATGGCCTGGGCCGATGAAATCTGCCTCAAAAGCTCCTCTTTCCTGTGCGGAATCTCTATCATCGAAGTCTTGTTGTGCACGAACCTGAGCATATACTGGAAAATCCAAGTGTACGCGTAGGTCGAAAATCTGGTGTTGAACGAGTAGTGGTATTTCTGAGCCGCGGACATGAGTCCGAGATTTCCCTCCTGAATCAAATCCATGATGGAAAATTTGTGCGACGCAGAGAATTTCTTCGAAATGCTGACCACAAGCCGCAAATTCGAATTCACAAGCCTCTTCAACGCTTTTTTGTCACCAGCTTCGATTTTCTTTGAAAGTTCTTCCTCCTGTTCCGAAGTCAAAAGTTCATACTGCTGAATTCCCCTGAGGTAAGTCTTATAAAGTTCCATTTCATCGTTCATTTTCGTTCTCCTTAAGAAGCGACTGTTTCAAAATCGCTGTTGCTTCACTCTGGATTCTCCAAAGCGAGCGGGTTCGGCGAACCGTCCCCTGAAAACTTTTTTGAATAAAAATGAATAACTTTTGAAAATAGACAAACTTTTTTAATTCTTATAAAAACGCACCTCTCGGTATTTTTTCAGCTGAGCGGCTCAATTATAACTTAAAACAAACTGTTTTCAATCTATTTTTAACCGTTTCTGAACGAAATCTTATATTTTCCTTTACAAGAGCGAACAGGCTCCCCACAGGTTGTTTCGCAAGAAATGGCGATTCGGTAGAATGAATTTGACTAAACAATAATTAGGAGAAAAGAATGTACATAACTTGTTTGGATTTGGAAGGCGTGCTTGTGCCTGAAATTTGGATTGCTTTCGCTGAGGAGTCTGGAATTCCAGAACTCAAAAGGACGACGAGGGACGAACCTGATTACGACAAGCTCATGAAGTGGAGAATCGGCGTTCTGAAGGAGCGCGGGCTCAAGCTTTCCGACATCCAGGCCACAATCGCGAAAATCGACCCGCTTCCGGGCGCGAAGGAATTCATGGACGCGCTGAGGAGCGAGTGCCAGACGATAATCATCTCGGACACGTTCGCCGAGTTCGCTGCCCCATTGATGAAGAAGCTCGGACAGCCGACAATCTTCTGCAACTCGCTCAAAGTGGACGAGGAAGGATTCATCGTCAGCCACCAGATGAGGTGCGAGAAGTCCAAGCTCACGACGGTGAAGGCGCTGCAGTCGATTGGATACGACACAATCGCGTCGGGCGACAGCTACAACGACCTCGGCATGATTCAGGCGTCGAAAGCCGGATTCCTCTTCCGCACCACAGACAAAATCAAGAAGGACTACCCGGAACTGAAAGCGTTCACAGAGTATTCGGAGCTTTTGGGCGCGATTCGCGAGCAACTCAAGAAATAATGGCCGGTGGACAAATGAATTTTCTTGAAGAGCGCATCAAAAAAGACGGCATCATAAAGCCGGGCAACATCCTCAAAGTCGACAGCTTTCTCAACCATCAAATCGACGTTTCCCTCATGGACAAAATCGGGGAGGAATTCAAAAGAAGGTTCGACGGCATCGAAGTGACGAAGATTCTGACGATTGAAGCGTCGGGAATCGGACTTGCCTGCCTGGTCGCAAGGCATTTCGGGAACGTTCCTGTCGTTTTCGCGAAGAAGACGCAGACGGTGGTTCAGGACGACGACAAGTACATGGCGGACGTGATGTCGTTCACGCACAAGGTGAACAACCACGTTTTCGTCTCGAAGAAATATGTGAGCGAAGAAGACAAGGTTCTCATAATCGACGATTTCATGGCGCACGGACAGGCGGCTCTCGGACTCATCGAGATTTGCAGGCAGGCGGGGGCGACCGTGGAGGGAATAGGCATCGCAATCGAGAAGGGATTCCAGAACGGCGGTGACGAACTCCGAGAGAGGGGCTACAAGCTTGAGTCGATAGCAATCGTTGAGAAAATGGACGCCGAGAAAGGCACAATCGAATTCAGGAGCTAGCGGAAAATGAGCGAGAACGCAGACAAAGAAAAAAGCGTCCAGAACATCTACACACCAGACGGCAGGGTTCCGCTCGGAAAGGCCATTCCGATGGGGCTGCAGCACATCCTCGCGATGTTCGTCGCCAACATAACGCCAATCATCATTTTGGCCAACGTGTGCGGAATCGAGCAGGGCTTGAGCGCGCGCCTCGTCCAGAACGCGATGATTGTCGCGGGAATAGGAACGCTCATCCAGCTCTTCCCGATTTGGAGAGTCGGAGCGAAACTTCCGATTGTCATGGGAATCAGCTTCACCTTCCTTTCGATTTCGATATTCATCGGAACGACATACGGATACGGCGCGCTGATGGGGGCTGTCCTCGTGGGCGGTCTCATAGAGGGCGTGCTTGGTCTTTTCGCGAAATACTGGATAAGGCTCATCTCTCCCGTGGTGGCCGCGACGGTCGTCACCGCAATCGGCTTCTCGCTGCTTTCGGTCGGCGCGAACTCTTTCGCGGGCGGACAAGGGGCGGCCGACTTCGGAGCGGCGCACAACTGGATTGTAGGGTCGGTCACGCTCGTTGTAAGCCTGGGATTCAGCTATTTCGCGAGGGGCTACCTCTCGCTCATTGCGGTCCTGATTGGACTTGTGGTGGGCTATGTCCTCTCAATCTGCCTCGGCATGGTCGATTTCAGCGCGCTTTCGTCATCGAAGATAATCGGGCTTCCGGCCATCATGCCGTTCAAGTTCGAATTCAACATGAGCGCGATTGTGGCCATAAGCGTAATCTATCTCGTTTCGGCCACGGAGACAATCGGCGACTCAAGCGCGGTCTGCTCCACGGCCTTGGACAGGGACGTGACGGAAAAGGAACTTTCTGGCTCTCTCGCCTGCGACGGCCTTGTTTCATCGCTCGCGTCCGTCTTCGGCTGCACTCCGATAACATCGTTCAGCCAGAACATCGGCCTTGTGGCCATGACGAAAGTCGTGAACAGGTTCGCAATCGGAACTGGAGCCGCAATCATGATAATCGCGGGAATCTTCCCGATTGTGGGCGCGGTCTTGACGACAGTTCCGCAGGCGGTTCTCGGCGGCTGCACGATAATGATGTTCGGTACAATCGTCATAAGCGGAGTGAAGATGCTCTCCAAATGCGGCTTCTCCGAGCGCAACGTGACAATCTCGGCACTCTCGCTTTCAATCGGACTCGGCTTCACCCAGGTCCCGAAGATTTTCGACCACTTTCCCAAGCTCATCCAGAGCGTGTTCGCCGAGAACTGCGTCGCTACGGTATTTCTTTTGGCAATCGTCCTCAATCTGGTTCTGCCGAAGGAAAAGAAGCAATAATGGCGTGGATTCTGCTCGTACTGCTTTACGGAATCCTTAAGGGACTGCGCGAGATAGCGAAGAAAAAGGCAATGACGAAGAACACCGTCATGGAAGTTCTCGTGTCGTACACCTTCATATCTTTCGCGCTCGCGCTTCCGCAGGCACCAAACGCAGGCGGACTGGAAAGCAGGTTCTATCTGCTCATAGCATTGAAGGCGTTCGCGGTCTTTCTCGCGTGGATTTGCAGCTTCAACTCCATAAAGCACCTTCCCGTCAGCCTCTACGGCATACTCGACTTGAGCAGGGTTCTTTTCGCGACCTCATTCGGAGTCTTCGCGCTAGGCGAAACGCTCGGCCCAATGCAGATTCTGGGGCTCGCCATCGTGTGCGCGGGACTTCTGCTCCTGAAATTCCGCATTCCGTTCGGAAAAAAAGAGGAGGTATCTCCCAGAACGCTTGAAAACAAGAGCATTCCACCCCTCTATGTGGCACTGGCCCTCGTCTCCTGCTTTCTGAACGCAGTGTCGGGCTTCCTTGACAAAGTTCTGATGAAGGACATCACAAGTTCCCAGCTCCAATTCTGGTACATGCTCTTCATGGTCATCTACTATGCGCTGTACGTTCTGGCTAAAAGGGAGAGGATTTCGCTCTCAGTAATAAAGAACAAGTGGATTTGGATTCTGGCGGTCACGTTCGTAATCGGGGACAAGGCACTGTTCATAGCGAACGGAATCCCGGAAAGCCGAATCACGGTCATGACGCTCGTAAAGCAGAGCAGCTGCCTCGTCACGATAGTGGGCGGGTATCTGGTATTCAAGGAAAAGGACACAGCGTACAAAATCTTCTGCGCGGCGGTCGTGATAGCGGGCATCGTCATCGGAATGATTTGAAAAAAAATCGCCGCATGAATCTTCAACTCATGCGGCGATATGGAATTCTACATTGAAAACCAAAAATCAAACAGGACGAACAAGCCTACTGAATCTGGACTACCCAGCCTTCAGGAGCCTTCTCGGTTCCCATCTGGATTCCGGTGAGTGTGTCGCGGAGCTTCTGGAGGACGGGACCGCACTTCTCCATTCCGCTTGGAACCATGATGGTCTTCTCGTGGTCGTCAATCTGTCCGATTGGGGAGATGACAGCGGCTGTTCCGCAGAGACCTACCTCTACGAAATCTGAAAGCTCGCTCTTGTTCACCTTGCGCTCCTCGACTTCCATTCCAAGGTAGTCTTTCGCCACGATGAGGAGCGAGCGGCGGGTGATTGAAGGAAGAATCGAGTTCGACTTTGGAGTGACAAGTTTTCCGTCCTTCGTGACGAAAAGGATGTTGGCTCCGCCAGTCTCCTCGATGTATGTGTGGGTCGCAGGGTCAGTGTACATGTTCTCGGCGTAGCCACATTTGTGCGCGTCCACGATGTTGTGGAGGGACATCGCGTAGTTCAAGCCGGCCTTGATGTCGCCAGTTCCGTGCGGAGCCGCGCGGTCGAGGTCGGAGATGCGGACTTTGATAGGCTTCACGCCGCCCTTGAAATACGGGCCGACAGGAGTCACGAGAATCCTGAACTGGTACTCGTCGGCAGGCTTCACGCCGATTACCGCGTTCGAGCCGAACATATACGGGCGGATGTAGAGGGTGGCTCCGCTTCCGTAAGGCGGAACGTAGTCGATATTGGCTTTGACGGTATCGATTACGGCTTTTATGAATCGCTCTTTCGGGAAGACAGGCATCTCAAGCCTTCTGCAGGAATCGGCCATTCTGTCGGCGTTCAAGTCCGGGCGGAAGCAGACGATTTTGCCGTCCGCAGTCGTGTAGGCCTTGAGTCCTTCAAAACAAGTCTGGGCGTACTGCAATACACCGGCACATTCAGAGATTGTGATTGTGTGGTTTGAAGTGAGTTCGCCATCGTCCCATTTTCCGTCTTTGAAGTTAGCAACGAAGCTTTTTGAAGTTTCCTGATAACCGAAAGGCAAATTAGCCCAATCAATTTCTTTAGCCATTTGAAAAACCTCTTTTTTCTATTTTGATTTATGTTTAAATAGAATACTGAATTTGAAAATTTAATGGAATGACAATCAACCGCGGCAATATGCTAGTTTTTGAGGATTTCGACTTCATCTTCCGTAAGCTCACGGTAGCCACCGAGAGGCAATGACGAGTCGAGGCAGAGGCTACCCATCTTCACGCGCTTGAGGTAGACGACCTCGTTGCCGACCTGGGCGAACATGCGCTTGACCTGGTGGAATTTGCCCTCGTAAATCGTGAGCAGGCAGTCCACTTTTCCGGAAGAATTTTGCATGAAAGCCGAATCGGTTTTTCCGTCCAAGCTCTTGCCGTCCTCCAAGAACTCAAGCTCGCTCGGCTGGCAATCGAATCCGCTCTCGTTCTGCTCCCGGTCAATCCAAAATTCCTTCTTGAACTTCTCCACATAATCCGCTTTCTGGCTTTCGTCGAGGGAATCTCGGAGACCGACGGCGTAGGTTTTGGGAACGTGGGTCTTTGGCGCGAGCAGGCGATGGGTCAACTGGCCGTCGGTGGAGAGAATCAAAAGCCCCTCGGTGTCGATGTCGAGCCTGCCCATGCAGTGCAAGTCGCCGCCCAAGAATTTGTGGCGGAGTGAATCGTCGAGCAGGTCGAAGACTGTCTTGTGTTCCCCGTCCTTGTTCGCGCAGACGACATCGCGGCACTTGTTCATCATTATGTACAAGTCGCGCTGGAGCTTTATTTCCTCGTCGTCCACAAAAACAACGTCGCTTCCGATGTCGATGAGGAAGCCGGGGTCGCGCACGATTTTTCCGTTGACGGTCAAGTGGTCCTTCCGCATCATCTTCTTCACGTCGCTTCTGGAGCCGAATCCGTGGTGCGCGAGGACTTTGTCGATTCTCTCTTTTTCCATACAAATTTTCTATTCCTAGCGTCTGTGCTCAATCGGAACGTACTGTCTTTCCTGGCAGATGCTCTGGTAGGCAGGGCGGTAGATTCTTCCGCCAGCGACAATCTCCTCGATTCTGTGTGCTGACCATCCGGCGATTCTTGAAACAGCGAAGAGAGGCGTGAAAAGCTCCCTCGGAATGTTGAGCATCGAATAGACGAAGCCCGAATACAAGTCCACGTTGGCGCAGATTTTCTTCTTGTCTCCGATTTTCTCGTAAAGCACCTCAGGGCCTATGCGCTCGATTGTCCTGTAGAGGTTGAATTCCTCGCCAAGCCCTTTCTCCTCCGCCAAGTGGGCGGCCTTGTCGCGCAAAAGCGACGCGCGCGGGTCGTTTATCGTGTAGACGGCGTGTCCAAGTCCGTAAATCAATCCCGTGTGGTTGAACGCTTCCTTGTTTACGATTTTCTGGAGGTACTTCCTCACCTCCTCCTCGTTCGACCAGTCGCGGACGTGCTCTTTTATGTCGTCCATCATCTCCATGACCTGTATGTTCGCTCCTCCGTGCCTGCGTCCCTTCAAAGAACCGACGGCGGCTGCGATTGAGGAATAAGTGTCTGTGTCGGCGGATGAAATGACGTGGACAGTGAGAGAGGAGTTGTTTCCGCCGCCGTGCTCGGCGTGGAGAATCAAGGCAAGGTCGAGGAGTTTCGCTTCCTCGTCCGTGTACTGCTTGTCGTTCCTGATGAGGCGGAGGAAGTTCTCTGCGGTTGAAAGTTCAGGAAGAGGGTTGTGGATGTACATGGACTTTCCCTCGAAGAACCTTCTCTTGGCCTGGTAGGCGTAGGCCGCGATTGTGGAGAATCTTGAAATCAGCTCGATGCACTGGCGGAGGACATTCGAGATGCTCCTGTCCTCAGGGTTCGTGTCGTATGAATAGGAAGCCAAAACACCGCGGGCGAGCTTGTTCATGATGTCGGAAGAAGGAGCCTTCATAATCATGTCCTCTGTGAAGTTGTCCGGGAGGGTTCGCTTTGTGCCCAAGAGCGTCCTGAAATTGTCGAGAGCCTCCTGTGTCGGAAGCTCTCCGAAGAGGAGAAGATAGACGCACTGCTCGTACGCGAACTGGTTCTGCTTCTCAGCGTCCTTTATCAAATCCTCGATGTTGTAGCCGCGGTAAATCAAGCGGCCGGGGACGGCGACCTTCTGCCCGTCCTGGATTTCGTAGCCGACAACGTCGCCGATGCTCGTGAGTCCGACAAGAACGCCAGTTCCATTTGCGTTTCGGAGGCCTCGTTTAACATCGTATTTTCCGTAAAGAGCAGGATCGATTGGATCGTTTCTCTCCGCCAAAACAGAAAGGCGGCCGATGAACAAGCTTTCATTGTCAGACATTTTTAATTCTCCTGGAATTCGCACACTGAGCGAAAAATGAAATTTTCTCAATTATAACTTTTAAAAAAGCCCTATTCAATTATTCTGGAACGCCCAAAATCCGCAAATTTACAAAGAAATGGCGACCAAATCCAATGGAGCGAATATTCCACAAAAAAAAATGTTTGCGATTTGAAAAAAATAAAATTAAAATTGTATTGGATATGTAAAATTCATATTTTAGACTCTTTTTTTAGGACATTTGGAGAACCTTACATGAGCATAAAGACATCTTGCAGAGAATTGATAAACAAAACATTCAATGGAACACTGACGAAGCAGCTTTCGTGGAACATCGGCGCGATATCGGTGATTCTTCTTGTCATTGCCGCCATTTTCATAAGCGGCAAAATATCGAACAGCTACAGGGGCATTTCCAAAAAGTACATAACGACAGTAGCGGAAAAATACGCCGAGAGCACGAAGCAAATTCTCTCGAAGGAGTACTCACTGTGCACAGAGCTCCAAAGTGCGTTCTCTCTCTATGAGACAATCCCGGCAGAGTCAAGAAGAGACTATTACAACGCACTGCTCAAAGACACTCTCAAGGCGAATCCGAGTCTCGTGGACGCATGGACAGTCTGGGAGCCTGACGCGCTCGACGGAATGGACGGAGTTTACGCGAACACGGACGTACACGACGAAACAGGCCGCTTCATTCCATATTGGACGAACTCGGATGGGAAAATCGACGTCTGCGCGCTCACCGACTATGTAGGCTCAACTTGGTACGATGTGCCGCTCAAAAGCAAGTACGGAATACTGATCGACCCGAACCCATACGAGGTCGCGGGAAAACTCATCTGGGTCTGCGGAGTCGCATTTCCGATTGTCAACACAAGGGGCGAACGCGTTGGAGTCGTTGGAATCGACATGTCCCTTTCCACGCTCACCGACCTCTTAAAGTCGGCGGAAATCTACAAGAGCGGCTACCTCTCTCTCATCTCCGCATCTGGACTTGTGGCGGTTGACAAGGATTCAGCGAACGAAGGAAAACCAGACAAGAACTTTTCGGACCCAAACATGTCAAGTCTTTTCAAGGAATCGGCACGAACGCTGAAAAGGTTCGAGGGACACGAGATTTCAGACGGAAAGAGAATGTTCACCATAACACTTCCGCTCAAAGTGGACATAGCGGAGCAGATCTGGTATTTGGAAGTGAACGTGGAAGAGGCGGAGCTTGAAAAAGAGTCGAAGCTCGTCTCAATAATCCTTATCTGCTCGTTCATCATTCTCACCATCATCATAGTCATAACGATAGTCGCGACAGTGAAGGGAACGACGAACGAGATAAACAAGGGCGTTGACGCGATGAAGAACATAGCGCAGGGCGACGGAGACCTGACAGTGCGCATGGTGGTCAAGCGCGAGAACGAAATAGGACTCATGTACACGTACTTCAACAAGACGATGGAGAAAATACAGAACTCGATAAAGAGCGTCAAGATGGGCTCGGAGGACATGAACAGAATCGGGCAGACGCTCGCCGACAGCATGAACGACACGGCCGCTGCCGCCAACGAGATAACGGCCAACATCGATTCCGTGAACAGGCAGGTGCTTCTGCAGAACGAGAACGTGAAGGACTCTTCCGAGTCGGTGAAGCTCATCCACGACAACGTGGAGTCGCTCATCAAAAGCATCCAGTCGCAGTCGGCGAGCCTCGTGGAGTCGTCTTCGGCAATCGAGGAGATGGTCGCGAACATCAGGTCGGTGACGAACATCCTTCTCAAAAACTCCGAGACAATCGGAAACCTTGAAAAGTCGGCGGAATCTGGAAAAGAAAGCATAAGCAACTCGGTCGAATCGACAAAGCGCGTCATGGACCAGTCGAAGACGCTTCTGGAGGCCTCGAAGGTCATACAGAACATCGCGAGCCAGACGAATCTCCTAGCGATGAACGCGGCAATCGAGGCGGCGCACGCCGGAGAGGCGGGAAAGGGATTCTCTGTCGTGGCGGACGAAATCAGGAAACTCGCGGAGGACTCCAACAAGCAGGGAAAGACGATAACGACGAACCTGAAGGAGGCTCTCGCGAGCATCAAGCAGGTCGCGGACAGCACATCGAGCATGCAGGAGAAGTTCAACGAGATTTACGATTTGACGCAGGAAGTCGCGCGGCAGGAACTGACGATAAAGAGCGCGATGGAAGAGCAGAGCGAAGGTGGCGGGCAGGTCTTGGACGCCATCAAGAACATCAACGAGATAACGGAGAACGTGAAGAAGGGCGGAGACGACATGCAGAACGCCGCCCACATCGTGTTCGACAAGATGCAGAATCTTTCAAGGCTCACGAGCGAAATCACTTCGAGCATGCAGGAAATGTCGATTGGAATCGAGAGCATCAACTCATCGATGAATTCGTGCAACGACCTGACGCACCAGAACACGGACGCGATAGACAAGATGACGAACGAAGTCGACAAATTCAAGGTCTGAAATTCACCTTCCGCCGTGCAAAAACTATGCTAGAATTGATGCATGTCGGAAAGTGAAAATTCAGTGAGGCTTACAGAAAAGGAAGCGGAAAGGCGCGAGATGATGCTTGGCGGGGACATGATGAAAGTCCTCGTCACAATCGCGCTGCCGCTCGTCTTCTACAATTCAATCGGGCAAATCTTTCAACTAATCGACACATACATAGCGGCGAACATGAGCGCGGCCGTCGTGTCCACGGTGTCGTTCGTCGCTCAGGTGGACAAGATGGTGATGGCCATCGGAAGCGGACTTTCCATAGCCGGCGGAGTCATGATTGCCAGAAGCTACGGCAAAGGCGACATGGAAAAAGTGAGACGGCAGATTTCCACGGTATTTTTCATCTGCATCGGAATCGGCTCGCTCATACTGCTCGTCATGGTTCCGCTCATGTATCCGTTCCTCAAGCTCATGCGGATGCCGGACGAGCTTATCGGGCAGGGGACGATTTATTCGAGCCTCGTCATGGCGAGCGTCATCTTCCAGTTCATCAACACAATCTATTTTTCCATTCAAAAATCGAAGGGCAACACCAAGGTCATCATGTGGGGAAACCTGCTTGTGCTTTTTGTGAAGACTTCGATGAACATTCTGACGATGGCTCTCATCAAAAACGGAAAAATCGAAGTCGGGAACGGAATCTATTTTCTGCCGGTCGCCACGCTCCTCTCCCACTTCGTCCTGACCACAATCGCGATGAAGAATTTCACATCGAAAAAAAATCCGTTCAGAATATCCATAAAAAACTGCGAGTTCAAAAAGACTCTGCTCCTTCCCCTCTTCTCTCTCGGACTTCCAGTCTTCCTCGAAAAATTCATCATGGCGTTCGGAAAATCAATCGTGAACGCCCTCTGCGCAGGGTTCGGACCGACGGTCGTGGGGGCCTTGGGCGTGAGCGACAGGATCTGCGGAATGGCGACGAACCCGATTTCGGGCTTCCAGGAGGCGGAATCCAGCCTGGTCTCGAACAATCTCGGAAACAGGAACCTGAACAGGGCGCTGAGCTTCTTCTACCGGACGCTGCTGCTGAACCTTTCGTTCACGATAGTCGTCTTCGTCATAACAGGCGTGCTCAAAAATCCGATAATCGAAGCGTTCGCAAAGGGAGACTCAAACTTCGCCGGGGAAATCGACAAAATCTACTTCTATGAAAGGCTGGACACGCTCCTGGTCTCGGTCAATTCAAGCGTGATGGGGCTCCTGTACGGTTTTGGAAAAACGAAGATTACTATGTTCCTGAATCTCCTCAGGCTTTTCGTCTACCGGATTCCGCCGCTGCTGATTTTCATGAAAGTCCCGTTCTTTTTCGACACGCTCGGAACTTCCGCGGTGGGACTCGCCATGCTCATATCGAATTCCCTCGTCGGGCTTACGGCGGGAATCGTGGCGGCAGCCTTCATAAAACGGATAAAAAACGCCGATTCACAGCGATTAACCGAATCCATTGAAATTTGATATATTTTCAATGGGAGAAAGAAAAAAATGAGCGAGCCAAAAGTTTTCAACGTAAGAACGAACATTTCAGAATTCAATCCCGATGTCCTTGAACTGGAATTTTTCAAGGAATTTCCAAGATTCAACGAAGAGGAGAAAGCCGAGTTCTCAAAGGCCTGGAAATTTTTAATAGAAAAGACGGGCGACATAAAAAGAAGCTGCGGAAAGCCGTACTTTCTGCATCCGATGAGGGTGGCGGCGTTGCTAGCGGACACGAACATGGACATGGACTGTGTGGTCTGCGGTCTCCTCCATTCGATTCTCGAAATCCACGACGAAGAGATGAACCAGAAAGTGAAGGCGGAGGAAATCGAAAAGCTTTTCGGAAAGACAATCACCAGAATCGTCTCGGACACATCGAAAATCACGTCCCTAAAAATCAACTCGAAGACAATCCAGCAGGCGGACTCGATTCGGAAGATGCTTTTCGCGATGATTGACGACGTGCGCGTCATCCTCGTGAAGCTCGCGGACAGGCTCGACCGAATGAGGAACCTCAAGGCAATCGAACCGAAGAAGCAGCGCCTCGTCGCGTCCGAAGTGCTGGACATCTGGGCGCCTCTCGCCGACAGGCTCGGAATGCAGTCGGTGAAGTCGGAAATGGAGGACTTGTCGCTAAAATATTCGAACCCAGACGTCTTCCAGCAGATAAAGAAAATCGTCTCGCAGAAGAAGGACGAGCGCGCGGCCTACCTTGAGAGCGCGGTCGGCAAAATAAGGAACGAGGCGGAGAAAATCGGCCTGAAAGTGGAAATCACGTCGCGCGCCAAGCACTTCTATTCGATTTACCAGAAGATGAGAAAGAGGAACAAGTCGGCGGAGGAACTCTACGACCTGCTCGCGCTCAGGATAATCTGCCAGAGGAAAAGCGAATGCTACACGCTCATCGGAATCGTGCACGGGCTTTGGAAGCCGATGGACGGAAGGTTCAAGGACTACATCGCCATGCCGAAGTCGAACGGCTACCAGTCGCTGCACACCACGGTCGTGTGCGAGGGAAAGCCGCTCGAAATCCAAATCCGCACCGAGGCCATGCACAACAACGCGGAGCACGGAGTCGCCTCGCACTGGCTCTACAAGAAGGGCATGAACCACGACAAAGTGGACGTGAACTCTCTCGGAATCTTCAACCAGCTGCAGAACTTGAAGGACGAGAACCTGACCGACGAAAGCTTTTTCGCGCAGCTCAAGGGGGAGCTTCTGGGCGACGAGATTTTCGTCTTCACCCCCAAGGGCGACGTGGTGCAGCTTCCGGCAGGCTCATGCGCGATTGACTTCGCCTACCACGTCCATTCGGCGGTGGGGGAGAAAATCGTGGGCGCGAAGGCGGACGGAAAAATCATCCCGATAAACTCTCCGCTCAAGAACACGCAGATAATCGAAATCATCACGAATCCGCAGGCGCACCCGACAGAGAGCCAGCTCAAAATCGTCAAGACGTCCAAGGCAAGGCAGAAAATACACTCGTGGCTCGTCGCGAACGACCCGAATTTCGTGGACAAGGCGGCGGAGGCTCAGAGGGCAGCGGACATCGCGGCGAACAACGAGAAGGCGAAGGCTGTCCAGGAGGAGAAGAGGCGGCATCCGAGAAAAAAGGGAGGTCTGGACCCGGCAAAGGCCGCAGCCAGCCAGTTCACAGGAAAAATCAAAATCGAGAACACGAAGAACGTCCTCTACACCCTCGCGGGCTGCTGCCAGCCGAAAGTCGGCGACGTGATAATCGGATACTCAAGCAAGAACAAGGGCATCATGATACACAGGGCGGACTGCCTCACCTTCCTCAGAATCCCGAACATCGAAAACAGGAAAGTCGAAGTCGAATGGGAAGAGAGGGACAAAAACACAGATAAGAACTAGAAGGGCGAAAGTCAAGTTTTCACAGTGAAATGGCCGAAACGAGCGGAAGCGGGGTTCCGTCCAAAAAAACATTCAGCCACCGCAAAGCGGTACTGCCGTTTTTTTGGACGGGTTCCCGCTGGAAGCACGTTTCGGCAACTGCGATATGCTTAAACTCGACATTCGACCTAGAAGTCTATTATCGATGAAGTGACCGTCAAGTTCTCGCTGTCCACCGTGACAAGGCGGCACTCGTCGTCGAAACCGAACGCGGGGGAAACGTCCTCGCCCCACGAGCCGTACTCGAACGAAATCGCGCGGTGGGCGTGCCCCTCGAACGAGCGGACGACATTGTTGTTCGTGAAAAGAGTCAGAAGCAGATTCCTCTCCATCGTGTCCTGCATTATGTAGACCGTTATTCCGCCCGCATAAATCGGATAGTGGGTGAAGACGAGTTTTGGATTCGGGTCGCTTTCGAACGCGCTTTTCAGGGCCTTCCTCTGCGCCTCGCCCAAAGTTCCGTTCGCGCTGTCGAGGACGTAGTAGCTGAACCCGTTTCCGTCCGAGTTCTTTTCGGCGAAGCGGTACGCGCTCTTGTACGGGAAAACGATTTCCCTGAAATTCTCCCAGCCGTTGTTGTAAACGTCGTGGTTTCCGATTGTGGAGTAGAGTCTGAACGAAGGAACGCCCGCCTCTTTCGCTATCGCCCTCATGCTCTCGGCGAACTCGTTGAACGCCTTGTACTCGCTTTCGTGGCCGCCGTCGGCGTTGTCGCCGAGAGAAAGAGCGAACAAAGGCCGCTTGGACACGTCCTCGTCCTGCATCTGCTTTTCAAACCAGAAAAGGAAGCCCTCGGTGTCGACATCGTGGAGAGCGTTTTCGATGTGCACGTCCGTCATGACGACGAAGCTGTATTTTTTTGGGGAAGAGAATGCCGACACGTCCGGGAAAAATTCCTCGTCGAGCAGGTCGATTGAAGAGGCTCTGGACTCGACGGATTCTTCATTGAACAACGCTGGATAGAAGCCGTAGTTGCAGGAAACGGAAAAAAGAGAAAAAAACGCAAGCAGGAAAAGAAAGAAGCAATTGGCCCGAATATTTTTCACAATCCTAAAAATCTCCATCAAGCAAATCTTCATCAATCAAAACAAATAGCGGACGGAAAGGCGCAAGGCGACTCCGTTGATGTAAGGAGCCGTCGTGAATTCGTCAGTGATTCTAAGCTCGAAATCGCCTCCGACCCGGAACGAATTGCCATAGCTGTCGGGGAAGGATTTGGACAAGCCGAAGTCGTAAATCGGGGAGACGAAAAGCGGATAGCGGTAGAGGCTGTGCGACGCGCCCCTTATGTGCGCCTCCCAGCCGTCGCCCCACTCCTTCTGGAAATCCAATGAGATGACGAAAGTCTTGTCCCAGATGAAACCGACGTAATCATAAATGGCATCGACTTTCGTTCCCTTGAACCCGTAGCCGAACTGGAATTTGAACGAAAAGCCGCACTCGCAGAACAAATTGAAGTCGCCTGTCAGCAGAAAGTCGTTCTCACTCGCAATCGCGCCCTGCCGCTGGAAATGGTAGATTCCGCACACCCCAAAATAGAACTTCTTCCTTGCCGACTCCAGATTGAAGAGGCTCGGAAAAAACGCGCCACCAACCGTGAAGTCGCAGACATCCGAATTGGCCTGCACTCCCGCCAGAAGCTTCGTCTGTTCCCAGAACGCGCCGTACTCCGCCGAGAACATGTCGGTGCCGCCCTCGTAGCCCTGGTCGAAGGCGTAGGTGAAATCCACCTGCGCGAACTGCTCGGGCTTCTCCAAACCGAAAACCGACGCAGCGGCAAAAAGCAGGAACAGGGCAGAAAGCGCAACTCTTCTCGCGTCAGCCATCATCACCTGCCAGTGTCACGGATTTTTCCCTCGACAAAATCCGGGTCCTTCATGCGGACGAGGGTCCCCTCCTCCAAATCAAGGTCAGTGTATATCGCGCACTCGTGGTCGGCGTTCACCCAGTCGAGCTTCTCGCCGGTCACAGGATTGACGAATTCGTACTCGCTTCCCCTCACGATTTTTGAAAGGATTGTGGGGGAAATGATTTCCAAGTCGGAACCCGAATCGATTTTGTTGAGAGCGTTGAGCTTGTAGACTTTCCAGCCGCTTCTTCGAGTGACAGTCCTGACGACTTTTTCCGGGTGCTTCTCAAGGTCGCGGAGGACGGCCGCCCTTGCGTTCGGGTGCATGGCTTCGATTTCGGCGTTTCTATCGGCGACGAGCTTCTCTCCCGCATCCAGGACGCTTTCAGAGTCGAGACTGCCCTCGATTGTGGCGGCCAGCATGTACGGAGAATCGGACGCTCCGATTGTGGTCTTGTCGGCGTTCCCTCGGTTGTAGTAGAAGCCGGTGGTGCTTTCCCTGTGCGCGACCTCGCCAAGAGCGTCCATGAAGGGTCTCGCCTCCTCTTCCGATATTTTTCCGTCCAATGCGTCCAAGGCCTTCCTGTACGCGCGGGCGACCATCGCGACGTAGTAGACGGACTTCATGCGCCCCTCCACTTTTATCGCGTCCACACCCGCGTCCCTCATGTCCTTGAGGTTGTTTATCATGCACAAGTCTTTTGAAGAGAGAACTGCCGTGAAATCATCGCCCTCGAAGACAGGGAAGAATTCTCCCCTCCTCTGGTGCTCCTCAAGCGTGAGGATTCCCGACTGCGCCACGAGCTTCGCGTCGGACTCGCTCAGGACACCGCCCTTCTCGTTCAGTTCCGCAAGTCGGAGTCTGTCGGAAGCGGATTTCTGGGTGCCAACGTCAAAATCCCACCTGCAAGTCTGCGAGCAGAAACCCGACTGGGCGGAGCGTCCTGTGAGGTACGCGCTCATGAGGCAGCGGCCGGAATACGCGATGCACATGGCTCCGTGGGCGAAGCACTCAAGCTCCATGTCAGGCACCTCGTCCTTTATCTTCCTGATTTCGTCGAGAGTGACCTCGCGGCCGAGGACGACGCGCTTGAAGCCGAGGTCGCGGTACATCTTGACGGCTTCCTTGTTCATGCACGAAGCCTGCGTCGAAAGATGGAGGTGGGTTCCGGGGAATTCCTTCTGCAGAAAACGCACGACCCCCAAATCCTGCACGATGAACGCGTCGATGGGATATTCGTGGAAATAGTCGATGTTCTTGTAGAACTGCTCCAAATCATGATTGTGGAAAGCGATGTTCAAGGCGCAAAAGAGACGCTTGTCTGGATACTTCTTTTTGAGGTCGATGACCCTCTTGTACTCGTCATCGTAGAAGTTGTCGGCCTTGATTCTGAGCGAGAACCTCTTGAGTCCGATGTAGGCGGTATCGGCTCCGTAATTGTAGGCGTAGGCTAGTTTGTCGACGTTTCCGGCTGGACACACAAGTTCCATTGTAGTTCCTCCATTATTGTTTCTTCTGTTCTCCAGATTTTTCCAGAGGCGCGTGCTCTTCGATTATGTGGTTGACGATGATTTTTCCGATTTTCTCCACAGCCAAATGCGACTCGGAAAGGCAGTCGTCCGCCAGCTGGAAAAGGCTCATCATGCCAGGCCAAACGTCGAGCATACAGTTCACCCCGGCCTTTGTAAGGAGCCTGTCGAATTCAACGCACTCTTCAAGGAACATCTCTTTTTCCCCGGACTGTATGTACACAGGCGGGAAATTCTTGAATTCGTCGGGACGGGCGAGAGCCGGAGAGACGAGCGGAGTGTTGCGTTTTTCAACAGTGGCGTAGCTTTCCACGCAGAGGCGGACGGCCTCGGATGTGAAGACCTCGTCGCCGCCTTTTTTCTGGGAGAGCTTGGGATTGTCCTCGGAAACATCGAGCCAGGGGCTTATCAACACGATTCTGGTCACAGCCTTCCTGAAACTGGGCTTGAGATTGAGCATGAAGCCCAACGCGATTGACGCTCCGCTCGAATCTGCGGCCAAGATAATCTCAGGCAGGTTCGTCTCGAATTCGTCCAAATCGTAAAGCTCGGACGAATACTCGTTGTAGATTCCCGTGAAGACATCCTGCACGTCGTTCACCGAGAACGGAAACGGATGGCTTGGGGCGAGCCGGAATTCCGGGACGACGGCGACGCAGGAGCAAGCGTTCGCCAACGATGACACGAACGAGCGGTACGCCTTTCTGGAGCCGCCGATGAACGCTCCGCCGTGGATGTAAATCATCAGCCGCTTTTTAGAATACATCTCAGGCTTCAATATATCGCATGGTATTTTTCCATAAGTCTTCTCTTCAAGTTCGACCATGTTCGGCATGTATACTTCATAAAACTCTTCGTCTATTTTCTCTCTGAACGATTTTACATCTGACTTTGATGAGAAAAGAAAGCTCTTGAGTCTTTTTATAGCGTTTTGTCTTTCTTTTGATGAGCTCATAGAATGAAAATATAGCAAAATTCACTTCCATTTACTATACTAGCGTTCTATGCCGATAAAAATTCAGTCAGATTTGCCAGCAAGAAGCATACTCGAAAACGAGAACATTTTCGTCATGACGGAGAACAGGGCCGCCACGCAGGACATCCGTCCTCTCAAGATAGCGATAATCAACCTGATGCCGACCAAGGAGACGACGGAGACGCAGCTTCTGCGCCTGCTTGGAAACACGCCTCTGCAAATCGACATCTCTCTCGTCAGAATGGAGGCCCACGAGTCCACGCACACGAGCGAGGAGCATCTTTCCCGCTTCTACATTCCTTCAAGCGAGATTTTCAGGCACAAATACGACGGAATGATAATAACGGGCGCGCCGGTGGAGCAGATGCCGTTCGAGGACGTGGACTACTGGAGCGAGCTTTGCGACATAATGGACTACGCGCGAGAGAACGTCTTCTCCACCCTGCACATCTGCTGGGGCGCGCAGGCCGGGCTGTACCACAACTACGGAATAAAGAAGCACCTTCTGGACAAGAAGATGTTCGGAGTCTTCATGAACCACAAGCTGATAGAGAGGGAGCCGATTCTGAGGGGCTTCGACGATCTGTTCCCGGTTCCGACATCGAGGCACACGACGGTCTCAAAATCCGCCATACAGAAGATAAGCGATTTGACGATGATAGCCGAGAACGAATGGGCCGACGTGACACTCTGCAAGTCGAAGGACAACCGTTCGATTTACATGATGGGCCACCTCGAATACGACACCGAGACACTCTCCAAGGAATACTGGCGCGACAAGGAAAAGAACCTGCCGATAGAACTGCCGATAAACTATTTTCCAGACGATGACCCGACAAAGCCACCGCTGAACAAGTGGCGCAGCACCGCCCACCTCTTTTTCTCGAACTGGCTGAACTATTACGTATACCAGGAAACGCCTTATGAATACACACGCTGCTAGGAACCGTTTGAGTCCTAGTCTTTGCTGGTTGGCGGCAGCGTCGCCGAGAATTGCAAGGCAATTCTCGCGCATTGGCTGCTAGGAGCCGAGTGTGTCCTAAGTTTTGCTGGTTGGATGCAGCGTCGCTGAGAATTGCGGGGCAATTCTCGCGCATTGGCTGCTAGGAACCGAGTGAGTCCTAGGCTTTGCTGGTTGGATGCAGCGTCGCTGAGAATTGCAGGGCAATTCTCGCGCATTGGCTGCTAAGAGCCGAGTGTGTCCTAGGCATTGCTGGTTGGATGCAGCGTCGCAGGAGGTTGCCTAGAGGCTCGGTGAAAAAAGCATTTGGAGATGTATGGCAACCTCGCAGAGAATTGCGGAGCAATTCTCTCGCACGTGTAGAAGGGGCAATTCTCGCGCATGGCTGACGGGGGCTTTTAGCGCGCTTCTTGAAAGGATGGTATAATAGGTCAAAAGTCGAGTTTTTACAGTGGAATGGCCGAAACGAGCGGAAGCGGGGTTCCACAGCCGAATGCACTCAGCCACCGCGAAGCGGTACTGCCGCATTCGGCTGTGGGTTCCCGCTGGGAGCGCGTTTCGGCAACTAC
>JAGBIY010000004.1 GCA_017934745.1 Treponema sp.
TGCAGAAACAAGCTCCCAGCGGGAACCCGCCAACAAAAACGGCAGTACCGCTCCGCGGTGGCTGAGTGTTTTTGTTGACGGAACCCCGCTTCCGCTCGTTTCTGCCATTGCACTGTGAAAACTCGACTTTCGCCCTAAAACCTATCAAGTCTATTCTATGACATATCGAATGTTTTTTGTAATACCGATAATCACAATATGAATATACTCGGCATGTTTTCAAAGCAGAAATACACGGCGGCCCTTGTGGGGCTTGGGCGAATCGGATTCTCTCTCGGACTCGACGAAAAGAGGGAGCAGCCGGCAAGCCACACGATGGCGTTCCTCAACAACAAGAGAATCGAACTCGTCTCAGGAATCGACACGGACATTCAGAAAGCTGACGAATGGAAGAGGTTCATGGAAGAGAAGAAGCAAAGCCCGAAAATCTTCTATTCAAGTTCCGAATTCTACGAAAAATTCGACGGCAGAATCCCAGACATAATCACGGTGGCGGTGAACGAATCCTCGCACATGGAAGAATGCCTGCTCGCCATAAAAGCGAAACCGAAGCTCGTCATTCTGGAAAAGCCGGTCGCGCTCAACACCGACGAGGCGGAGAAAATCCGGGCGGCGGCCGAAGAGAGCGGTGTGCCCGTGATGGTGAACCATGAGCGGAGGTTCGCAGCCGACTACAATGCCGCAAAGAGCTTCATCGAGAGAATCGGCTCGATACAGAGCGTGAGGGCGGAACTCTGCTCCGGACTTCGGGTCTACGCGCAAAAGTTCGAGGAGGACGGCTCGTACTCGCTCCTGCACGACGGAACGCATCTTGTGGACATCGTGAGCTTTCTTTTGGACGAAAAGCTTTCGAACCCGACGGTGACGGGAATCTTCAAGGACGAGGAGGGAATCGTCAGGAATTTCACGGCGCAGTTCAAGACGGAAAAAATCCCGGAAATCGAAATCTACATGAGCGGACGGAGCAAATTCTTCTCGTTCGGGGTGGACATTCTGGGGACGACAGGAAGAATCCAAATCGGAAACGGATACGCGGATTTCTACGAGGCGGAGGAATCAAAACTCTACACGGGATTCAAGTCGCTCGCAAAGCAGAATGTGAAACTTCCGAAGAAGACCGGATATTTTTCCAACATGATTCAGAACGCAGTGGATTTCCTGGACGGCAAAGCGGAATTGAAGTCTCCGCTCAAAAATGCGATGGAAGATTTGCGCACACTGGAAGAAATAAAGCGATTTTTGCAGTAGAATTGAAATTTCAGCAAATAGACCTGTTCGGGAATCTCACTTTCCGAACAGACTTAATCAACAGGAGTTCCAGCAAAATGGAAAATTCACAGATGGAAAATTCACCGGAGATAAAGACGGAGAAAGTCGCAGAAACATCCTCAGCAAAGAGCGAATCAAAAGCAAAGACATTCGAAACAAAAGAGCACATCGTGGAAGAGGGCGTTTTCATCCCGCAGATGGGAATAAACTACACGGACAAGCCCGACGAGCCGCTGCTTTTTCCGCCGAAGATACGGAGCATAGATTTCGAGAACGGATACAACTTCCTTGACAGGTCGTTCAAGGGCCGAATGCAGAATTTCCTGATTTACGCGGGAATCTACGCCCTGGTCTACCCGCTCAACAGAATCAGATACGGACTGAAAATCGAGGGAAGGGAGAACATCAAAAAGAACAAGGCGCTTTTGAAGAACGGAGCCATGACAATCGCGAACCACGTCCTCCGCTGGGATTTTCCCACGGTTCTTCAGGCGCTCGGCCACAGAAGGAGCTGGTTTCCGGCGCGCACATCGAACTTCGAGTCTGGCGACGCGTTTTTGATAAAGGGCGCGGGCGGCATTCCGATTCCGCGCACGCTTTCGGCGACAAGGCACTTCAACGAGGCTTTCGACACTCTAGCAAAGGAAAAACGCTGGCTGCACGTCTTCCCCGAAAGCTGCCGCTGGGACTGGTACGAGCCAATCCGTCCGTTCAAAATCGGCGCGTTCAAGATGGCGTACCGCTACAAATACCCGATTGTGCCGATGGCGTTCACATACAGAAAGCCGACCGGCATCTGGAAGCTTTTCGGAACGAAGCACCCGCTCGTGACGCTCAAGATTGGAGAGCCGATTGAAATCAACAAGCCGGAAAACATGTCCAGAAACGACTACTGCGCTGAGCTGCGCCGAAAAACGCACGAGGCCGTCTGCCGACTCGCGGGCATAAAGCAGAACAAGTGGCCTGCCGAAGCCGACTGATTCACTAGGATTGCCGCACGGATTTGGGGGTGTCTGACGACACCCATTTTTTTTCAGCAACTGCGACATGAAAAGCCTTGCTGTCTGACGGATTTCTTGACAAGAGAGGCTTCTCCATTCAGTATTTTTCAAGGGCAATTTACTCCACTAGAGTCGACTCCACTAGAGTAAACTCTAGTGGACAACATTCCAGCAAGATTCATTCTGCTCGGCTCTCTCGTTTCCTTCATGCGGGAGGATGTGCTTGGCGCATCGGCCCCTCTTCATGGAAGGGCAAATCTTGAATTCAAAATAAGCCCCTTCGACTACAAGGACACAGCTTTGTTTGTCCCCGAATACAGCGCAGAAGAGAAAGCCATCGTTTACGGTCTTACAGGTGGCGTCGCAAAATACATCGAACAGTTCGACAGCAGGATTTCACTGGACGAGAACATAGAGAAACTCTTTTTTTCACGGAATGCCTTTTTCTCCGAAGAACAAATCAAGACCGTCATCACAGGCGAAAAATCGAATCCAGTCGCCTACAATTCAATAATCGACGCTATCGCGAACGGAAAGACAAAATACAATGAAATTCAATCCGCCACGGGAATGTCCGACATCAGTTTCTGCCTAAAGAACCTCATATCGGCGGAAATTGTCGAACGGCGTGAGACTCCAAAGCCATATTATCTCATTTCGGATTCGATGGTGAATTTTTACTTCCAATTTGTCGCCCCAGGCGCGAGTCTCATAAACAGCGGCAAAGGAAGAATCTATTATGAAAAGAAGGTAAAGCAGAATCTGCATCAATTCATGGGAAGCGTCTTTGAGAGGATGGCAAAAGACTACATTCTTGCCAATGTCGGTACAGACAAAATCCCTTGTTTTTTGACAGACGTTGTTGAATATCAGAATTCCGTAAAAGTCGGCAAAGAGATTAAGCATGTTGAAATCGACTTGCTTGGCTTGGACGGCAAAAATTACGTTCTAGCAGGCGAGTGCAAGTTCAAATCAGAGAAATTCGACAAGGAAGAATTCGACACCTTTATGGACAAATTGAATTTCTTGCCAGCGGCGAATCAAAAGGTAATGCTGTTTTCACTTTCAGGCTTCACAGATTATGTCATAGAAAATTCAAATGATTTCACGCTGGTCACATTGGAAAAAATGTATTGAACAAGTTCAGACTGCTTTAGCCAGTTTTTTCATAAATCTAGTCCACTGGCTCAAATTTTGAATCAGAATCAGCAGCGGAACGGTTTTAAATAAATAGGTCGAATGTCGAGTTTATGCATATCGTAGTTGCTGAAACAAGCTCCCAGCGGGAACCCACAGCCGAATACGGCAGTACCGCTTCGCGGTGGCTGAGTGTATTCGACTGTGGAACCCCGCTTCCGCTTGTTTCTGCCATTGCACTGTGAAAACTCGACTTTTGACCTAAATATTGTTATGTGGTAAATATTGTTATGCTGACGCCCGCACTGGGGCGCATGGGAGGAAAATGGGAAATTATGAGTCGGATAAGTCAAGACTGACGCCCTACCTTTTCATAGTCGAGGTCGACGGAATCCAGACAATGTGCTTTCAGAAATGCGAAGGACTGGAAGCGGAAACAGAAGTCTTTGAATATGAGGAAGGAGGAGGAGAAGTTCACAGGTTCATCGGAAGGACACGGTTTCCGAACTTGATCTTAGAAAAAGGCATTGTAGACAATGATGTTCTGTGGAAATGGTACAAGCAAACCAATGAGGGCAAAGTTGAGCGAAAGTCTGGTTCTGTCGTACTTTGCAACCTGCAGGGAGAGGAAGTAAAGCGATGGAACTTTTTCAGGGCTTTTCCCTGCCGCTGGATTGGTCCAGCCCTCTGCGGAAGTGACAGAAGGACATATGCAGTTGAGAAGATTGAGATTGCTTACGAATGGCTTGAGCCTTACGCTGACAATGAGGATGTGGTCGCAACAGCCGCAAGTTCAGCCGAGCAAAAGCCGGAAGAAAAGGAGAATGAAAAAAAATTACTGCCAAATATTGAAAATGCAACTATTAACCCTACTAAATTAACAGAATATGCTTTAAATCCAAGCCATCCTGTAGGTGGAAATAAAGCTATAGTTTTTGAAAAAACTTTAGGCTATAATAAAGCAAATTCTGATGATTTAATAAAACAGATTCATGAGAAATTACCATTATCGCAGTCTGAAAAGGGGAAAGAAGATCAATATGGGCAAAGATATACTGTTGATATTTCAATTTTGGGGCCAAATGGAAATACAAAAATAGTTCGTACTGGTTGGATTATAAAATCTGGCGACTCTATTCCATATTTAACAACTTTATATGTTAAATAAAAGTTATTTTGAGGTGAATATATGAAATTTAAAGAAAATGATACTGTTAGAATTTTATGCAAAAAAGATGAAAATATTAATATAGGAGATATCGGTGTTATAATAATGACATTTGAATATCCTAATGAAGCATACGAGGTTGAAATCGTGGATGAAAATGGGAATTTTAAAACAGATTCTACTTTTAAATCCAATGAACTTGAATTAATAAAAGAAATTTAATTGAACAAATAAGAGCTGTTCTTGACTGTAACAAAATTCAAGGCGGTTTCACAATAGACTTGTTATGACATAGGAGTGGTATTTCAAATAAACGAAATGGAGTATAATTCTTATGGAAATGATTGAAAACAAAGTATTTGGAAAATTGATTTACAATTTTCAATGGAAAAAAAAGAAGTTGTAGTACCAATTAATGATTTTGCAATTTAAGGGCTTTCCCATAGATGCAAAAAACGGATAAAGGCATAACAAGTAGCTCAAAGCCGACAAACTGGTCAAGCCGCCTGCGGTTTAAGCAATTGTTATGCGGACGCCCGCATTGGGGCGCGTGGGAGAAAAATGGGAGATTATGAGTCGGATAATTCAAGGCTGACGCCCTACCTTTTCATAGTTGAGCTTGATGGAATCCAGACGATGAGGTTCCAGAAATGCGAGGGACTGGAAGCAGAGACAGAGGTCTTTGAGTATCAAGAAGGCGGCGGAACGGTACACAACTTCAAGGGAAGGACACGGTTTCCGAACATCGTTTTGGAGAAAGGCATCGTTGACAGTGACGACCTTTGGAAATGGTACAAGAAGACCGCCGAAGGCAATGTCGAGAGGCAGTCAGGCTCCATCGTACTATGCAACCTTCAGGGAGAAGAGATAAAGAGGTGGAACTTCTTCAGGGCGTTTCCGTGCCGATGGATAGGTCCTGCCCTCAATGTCATGGACAGGAGAACATTCGCGGTCGAGCGGGTTGAGATTGCTCACGAATGGCTTGAGGTTGACGGCGGCGACGAGGAAGAAGAAAATTTAACTTCCAATAACGAAAAAAAGAAAAATGCAAATAAACAAAAAATAGAATTACCACCATATGATGGTAAAACAACTTATGGTGGAGGGCAAACGCATTTTAAAGACGTTAAAAACGTATACTATTTAAAGAATTCAAATAACATTATAATTCTTTCTGGTGGTAAAAAATGACACTGAAAGAATCGCTAATGACAATCAAAGATTTCAGAATTGACAGATGCA
>JAGBIY010000023.1 GCA_017934745.1 Treponema sp.
GCGGGGTTCCGTCAACAAAAACACTAAACATCGCAAGCGATGTTAACGCCACCGCGGAGCGGTACTGCCGTTTTTGTTGGCGGGTTCCCGCTGGGAGCTTGTTTCTGCAACTACGGTATGCATAAACTCGACATTCGACCTTCTATTCTTCCGTCTTCCTCCGTCTCAAGTCGCGGAAAAGCTTCAGGAAGCGCACCTTCACGCCCACACCGGCCGTCGGGCCTTTCTTGAGGTAGTCGCCGTAGTCGGACGGGACGACTGCGCCCCTCTTCTCGAAAACGTACTTGTAACCCGCGTGGATGTCGAGGGCAACGTAGTCGTTCACCGTCCATTTCCAGCCGAGTTCGGGGATTAGTGAGACGAATTCACGCTGGGCGTCCTCGCCGTACTCGTCGGCGGTGTAGGCGAGATAGTCGAATCCGCCGCCGAGGGAGAGGTAGAGCTTGTCGAGCGAGAGCGAAAGAGGATAGTATTCGGCGGCGAGACCGAAATTCACGGACGGGAAAAGATCACCGTTCCTCACGAACGTGCAGTGCCGTATGTTCGCCTTGAAAGCCGTGTGGAACGCCAGATACTGCTCGAACGAACAGCCGAAGCCCCAGCCGTTCCGTTTCAGTCCGAAGACGAGGGCGGAAAAGTCGAGCGAGAAAATCCGAGTCCTGTCAGAAAGCCCTCCGCCGTCTTCATCAGCCCAATCGGCGGCCGCTTCCGGTTCTTCCAGACTGGATTCTTCCACGACCGCCTCCTCTTCCGAATGCGCCATCGGCTGCTGCAAACAGAGCAGAAAAGCGAAAACGAGACAGGAGAGCCTCCGCGCAATCATTCCGAAGCCCTGAGCATTCCGTTCTTCTCGATGTAGTCGAAAAGGGCGTCAAGCTCGAAGATGAATGAAAGCTGGTCGCCCAGCTGTATTGAATTCACGGCGGCCTTGGAAGCGATGTCCCGCACCTGCTCTATGTTCTGCTTCTCAGACTCCTTCGTGGCCTTTATGATTTTGTTCTGGTTATCCTCGATTCTCTTGACCATCATCTCGGTGAAGTTAACGTTCCGCTCGCTGTCCGCGTTGATTTTCACGAGCTTCTCGTTGGAGTCCATCGCCGTCTTCTGCAGAGCGTCCATGAAGCCGCCGTTCGCGTCGTTCTCGCTTACGACATCCTTTATGCGCGACTGCAAATCCGTCATCTTCTGGTTCAATGCGTTGGAGAGGCTGGCGGTGCTGTCGGAAAGCATCTTGAAGTCGTATCTGGAGCTTGCGAAAAAAATCACGATTGAATATGAAGAAAGCGGTTTCTTCAACTTGGAACAAAGGGATTCCGCGGCTCTCTCCGTGTCGCCCTCCTTAGTCTGTACAATTTCCTGTCTCATTTGAACCTCATTTTTATGAAAAAACAATTGAAAAAGATTATAATCCAGTTGACGGAAAAATCAAAAAACCGTTATAATAACAACACTTCTATTTGGGAGATTAGCTCAGCGGTTAGAGCAGAGGACTCATAATCCTTTGGTCCTTGGTTCAAATCCAAGACCTCCCAAGAATTTTTGCCGACTTAGCTCATCCGGTAGAGCAGCGCCCTCGTAACGCGCAGGTGATTGGTTCAAGTCCGATAGTCGGCTCTAAAGCGAAAAAGAATCTCGGTGGAGGTTCTTTTTTTTTATGCCGAAAATTTTCCATGTGGCTGAAAACACAAATGAAAAACCATCAAGCAAAGATAAGGAGAACAACGATGAAAAAATCAATAATCGCAGGGGCTGTTTTCGCCGTGGCGGCGACATTTGCGGCGGCCGAGGTTCCAGCGAAGCTTCAGGAAGAGATGATAAGGGAAGACAAGGCGGCGGTGATTTTCGACGCTGGAGACTACGGAAAGAACTATTCGGAAATCCAGATGCTCAACAAGACGGCGGAGAAAATCGAGATGACAATCTACGCCTACAACCCGAACGTGGACAAGAAGACGAAGGAGCCTATCGGCTGGTTCAAATTCGGAACGACGAAGGTGAAGGACTACAACGATCTGGACACAATCTCCAAAGTGCTAAAGTACAAGGTCACGCCCGTAAGGGACTTCAAGTACTTCGCCTACTCCACCTCAAAAACCGTGCGCGAAGTCAAATTCACGCTCGACTACGACAGGGAGGCATTCACGGTCAAGGCCGAGTACGTCAACGCGGTGCGCCCGCTCGCCTCAATCGAGGCGAAGCCGGTGCTCGCGAAGAATCCTGAGAACAAGAAGGACATCCTCGGAGTGAAGGGCGAAATATCGTTCAGGAACATCTCCAACAAGACGATAAAGAACGTCACGCTCACGATAAAGGCCAGCGACAAGAGCCTGGTCTCAAGGACGAACGACGGAAAGGAGGAGCCTTCGGTGTTCATCGGAGAGCTGATTGAGGACGGGGAGACGTACAAGGCCGAGACTCCGGTTTTCTGGAACAACACGTCAATCGACGAAATCAGGGTCACGAAGGTGAAGATTCTCTACCTCGACTCGACAGAGGACGAATACTCACTGTAAAAACTTGGCATTCGCCCATTTTTATTTTCACCATGCCCATGATTTCCATGTTATAATCGAATCTGTTCGGCGGTTCTGTTCGGCAAGGATTTTATGGGCACATCGATTGATTCACAGTACAAAAGGGCGATAACGTCAGACGCTATCTGCTCGTTCAACATAAATCTCACAAATGATTCTATAGAAGAGGAAGTCTTCATCTCCGTCAGCGACGAGGACGGACGCACGGACAGGATTTCCGTGACGAAATTTTTCGGACTCCAGTTTCCGTGCAAATTCTCCAAGTTCACAAAGCTCTGGTGCGAGAACGTCATTTCCGACACGGATTTCTCCGAAAGCGAAAAACTCGACTACACGAAATACCCGAAGCAGCTCATAAACAAATTCAACGACGAGGAATTCTCAAGGACTTCGGAATATTGGACGACGGAATTTTTCGGACGGAAGATATACATGAGGGAGGTGCTGTTCTTCACGAAGGCCGAGAACGGCGACATCATGGCATTGGCGGTCGTGAAGGACTTGACGAGGATTCGGCTGCAGGAAGAGGAGACGAAGAGACGGGAGATAGAATACTACGTCTACACGGACTCCATAACGAACGGAGAGAACTACGCAAGCTTCAAGGACTGCATACACGAACTCGGAAAGCCGGGGTACATAGTCGCGATGGACATACACTCGTTCAAGACGATAAATTCCGCGTGCGGCGTGACGAAGGGCGACCAGGTAATCAACATCGTCTGGAAAAGTCTGAAGAACGTCCTTGAAAAGGAGACTCCGGCAGGGCACATAAACGCCGACAGATTCGTCTTCCTGATTACGGGCGACAAATGCGACGAAGCCGAGGAGGAGATAAAGCGGACTCTGACGCAAATCACGATGACGCTGAATTTCCTTTCAATCGAGCTGGACATTCCGCAGCTTCTCCCATACTTCGGAATAGCGTACTGGAACCCGAACGAGAGAATCGAGCTTTGCTACAACCAGGCGGTGGCGGCAAAACACAAGATAAAGGGCAGGAAAGACGTGAACATCGCGTTCTTCAACAAGGCCGACACCGACCGGCTCGTCATGGAGAAGCAGATGGAGGACGCTTTCTCGGAGGCGTTGCGGCACAAGCGGTTCGAAATCTGGTACCAGCCGAAATACAACCCGAACACGAAGGTGCTTGTCGGAGCGGAGGCCCTCGTCAGATGGAGGAAGGAAGACGGAAGCCTGATTCCGCCGGGAATGTTCATACCGCTATTTGAAAGGAACGGAATGATAAGGATGCTCGACGAATATGTTTTCACGGCCGTTTGCGAGCAGCAGAAGAGATGGCTGGACAAGGGAATGGACATAATCCCGATTTCGATAAACCTCTCAAGGACGAGCCTGTATTTCAAAAGCGTCGTCGGGCAGTACAAGTGCATAACGGAGAGAATCGGAATCGACCCGAACTATGTCCCGATAGAACTTACGGAGAGCGCGGCGGTCAGCAACAAGGACATAGAGTCCATCGTCGACGACTTCTACAAGGCCGGATTCCCGCTGCACATGGACGACTTCGGAACAGGCTACTCGTCGCTGGCCTCGCTCAACACGATGCACTTCGACACGCTAAAGCTGGACAAAAGCCTCGTCGACTTCATCGGGAACTACGGCGGAGAGAGAGTGCTGGAACACACAATCGCGCTCGCGAAGGACCTTGGAATACACGTAACCGCGGAAGGAGTCGAGCACAAGAAGCAGGTGGATTTTTTGAAGAACCTGAACTGCGACAGCATACAAGGGTTCTATTTCTCCAAGCCGCTCCAGTCGGAAAATTTCGAGAAGAGCCTGCTCGTCTCGACAGTCATCGACTTCTTCGACAAGAACCAGTCTCTCGAAAAGACAATCGGCAAGTTGAAACTTCCGACAGAAAGCAACTCAATCTGCGAGTATGTCGTCAACCTCACGCAGGACACAGTCGTGACGACGAAGGGCGAAAGCGATTGGCTCAGCGGCTCCGTCAACGAGGAGTCGAGGACGTTCTCGGAGGAAGCGAAATTCATGGCGGAGAACTTGATTCTTTCGGAATACAGAGACTCGTACCTCGCCGCGCTCGACAGGGACTACTTGATAAAAAGCTCCATCGGAAACAACGAAATCCGCTCGATGGAATACGAGAGGATGTACAGGGGAAGAAAAGTGAAGATGCGGCTGACGATGCACATCTTCAAGATAGAGAAGTCGGACGACCTTTGGATGTTCATGACCGTCACGAACATATCGGGCAAAAACGGATTCGACATCATCTCGCAGAGGGCCATCAAGACGGATTTGCTGACAGGCGTATGCACAAGGCAGGTCATCATGGACTCGGTGCAGAGCAACCTGTCGGACAAGTCGAAGAGGACAGCACTCATCCTCGCCGACATAGACGACTTCAAGGACGTGAACAGGAGATTCGGGCACAAATTCGGCGACGACGTGCTTTCGGAAATCACCCACAGGATGAAGGAATTCTTCACGGAGCTTCAAATAGGGCGCGTCGAAGGGGACAAATTCCTCATCATCCACGAACTTGGGGGTAACGGCCTCGAAACGCCAGCCAAATACAAACCGGACACCGAGAGCGGTCTGAACGAGCTTCTGGAGAAATTCAAGAAGAAAACGTCGCGGGTGTTCTACAAGAACGGCAAGGAAGTCCCGGTCAAGGTGTCGGTGGGATACGCCATCTTCCCGGACGACGAGGCGGACACGGACACGCTCTTCTCTTCCATGGAAGTCTCGTCGTTCCCGCACAGAATCTGAAAAAACTACAAGACGCTTCCGGGCACCATCGACTCGGCGTTCCTCGAAGCGCACCACGTTCCCTTCCGCAAAGCCTCTTCCATGCCGCGTTTTTCCGCGAACTCAAAAAGGAAACCGGCTCCGAAGCTGTCGCCGCAGGCGGTCGTGTTCAAAAGTTTTTCGGGAGGGATTCTCTCGCTTTCACACCTGGACAATCTTCCGTCCGACGCGGCGATTGTCGGGCCGCTTCCGGCAGTCACCACGAAAGCGGCTCCGTAGAAGTTGGATTTTTCAAGGACGAGGGGCGCGATGTCGACTTTTTCCGAACGAGGACAGGACTTCAAAGCAGGATAGAACGTGCCGAGGAATTCCTCATCGTTTATCTTCACGACATCCGGTCTCGAACATTCGTCTTCAAGAACCGAAAGCAGGCTCTCCCCGGTGAAATCAACGAAAAGGGTCTTTCCATTGGTCTTCGCCTCCGAGCATATCCTTTTGTTGATGTCCGACACGAAAGAGACCGGGCGGCTTCCAGAGAACAGGACAGCGTCGAACCCGCCGAGCAGGCCGCAAAAAGCCGACACGAACGACTCAGAGTTTTCCGAGGCGTTCCCCGAAAAGCCATTCTCGTCGGCCACAACTTCCGTGGTCTCCCCTTCCCTTCCAAGAAGCGTCCAGCACTCGCGCACATTTCCGCCCACCTCCACGGCATGTACAACCATGCAATCGCGCGCTGCAAGCTCCAGGAAACGGTCGGCGTTTTCCCTTCCAACCGGGCAGATGACTTCGGCGCAGCCTGGGGATAGCTGGTTCAAGACGCGCGCGCTGTTCACGGCCTTTCCGCTCGCGTCTTCCCGGAAGTCCGAAGTCCTGTTCACTTTTCCCACGGAGAACGAACCGAATCTCAAAGTCCGCTGGATTGTCGCGCTCAGGCACACGCAAAGAATTTTCATAATGGCATTTTCTCCATCTCTCAATTTTGGATTTTTATCTGTTTCTATACTAAAATCATCGATAAGGAAACAAAAAAATTCTACGAACAAGAGGTTCAAATGAAAAGAGCTATTCTCTCGACAGTCCTATGCGCACTGCTCTCCGCCAGCTTCGCGGAGACTCTGGGCGTGAACTTGTCCGAAAAGCCTGTCACAAACGGATTTGCTGACATGGGAAAACTCTCATACGGAAAAAAAATCGTAACGATAGACGACAAATCGTATCCGAATCCAATCGACAAAAGAAAGGCTTTCACGAAAGCAATCGCGTCAGGCTCGCCCGCCACGATAATCGTCAGCGGCGACATCGACCTGTCCGACGGAAAAATCTCGGACGACGACCATTCGTACTTCGACAAATTCGACAACGGAGCGCACAAGCGTGTCCACGACGACATCGTGTATCCGGTTTCAAGCAACAAGACGATTCTTGGAAAGGACAACGCGAGAATCATGTTCGGCGGACTTAGCTTCCTGACGGGGAAGAACCTCATAATTCGGAACGTGACTTTCTGGGACGCACACGGCTCAACGGAGTATTCGACGGAGACGAAGCCGGAGAGCAAGGCGAGCGCGGACGCGCTTGTCATCTGGGACAAGCAAAGCCCGCTCCCGTCGAACATCTGGATCGACCACTGCACTTTCACGGACGGAAAATGCGTCGACATGCAGAGGAATTTCAACCACGACGGCTCCATCGACATCTGCGGAGGAAAGAACATCACGATTTCGTACTGCGAATTCACGAACCACGACAAAGTGCTGCTCGTGGCTTCTGGCGAGAAATTCAAGGAACCGGAGGAAAGGCAGGTCACGCTCCACCACAACTACTTCCACAACGTCACGCAGCGGCTCCCACGCTCCAGGGGAACGCAGATGCACATCTACAACAACGTCTACGACGACATCGGAGTACCGAACAACGGCGGATACATGTTCGGGCCGGGAACAGGCTCCATGTACATAGTGGAGAACAACTACATCGGCTCGCACCTCGCACACATCGTGAGCTACTTCGACAAATCGGAGGAGTCGGACAAGTCATTCTCTCGCTTCTACGAGTCGGGGAATTCGGTGAAGATAGAAGAGAAGGACGTGAAATGGGACGGAGCCGAGAAGACAAGGAATTTCAAGGCGCACTTCGTCCAGTCCAAGAGCGAGATTCCGTGGAAGATTCCATACAAGTACGAGATGGAACCGTTCGAAGACGCCCGGCAGAAGGCCATGAACGGGGAGATGGGCGCGAACCAGAAAATCGAAATCAACAATTAAAAGAAGGCGAAAGGAAAATGACAGCTATTCAAGGTTTTTTACTTGGAATTTTGCAGGGAATCGCGGAATTCCTGCCGATTTCATCAAGCGGGCATCTAAAAGTGGCACAGCATCTTTTCGGGCTAGGCGACGTTCCGCTCATTTTCGATGTGCTCCTCCACATAGCGACACTGGCGGCGGTCGTGATATATTTCAGGAAAGTTATAGGGAAGCTTTTCGCGGTGCTCTTCAGGATGATTCTGAGGCGCGCGGAACCGGCACAGCCGTTCAACATCAACAGCGTCAAGAAAATCGACACGAAGATAGAGACGCTGGCTCCGAACGACGAAATCGGACGCAAGACGATTCTGATGATAATTGTCACCACGCTCATCACGGGTGTCCTCGGAATCGCAAGCTCAAAGCTCATACCGGAGCTGCCACTGAAATTCGTGGCGGGCGGCTTCATCGCCACAGCACTGTTCCTCGTCGTATCCGCGTTCATATCCAAGAAGAAGCACGGGGATTTGGAGCCTGTGACGGATATGAAGGACGACTTCTACAGCGTGCAAGAGAATTCCATAACGCTCAAGCAGGCCGTCGTCATCGGAATCGCGCAGGGAATCGGAACGCTGCCGGGAATCTCAAGGAGCGGCTCCACAATCGCGGGCGCGCAGCTTTGCGGCGTGAACAGGCAGACGGCCGGCGACTATTCGTTCATCGTGTCGATTCCGGCGATTCTCGGAGCGTTCGTTCTGACGCTCAAGGACGCATTCGAGGAGGCCGGCGCGCTCGGAACATCCGTTTTGGAGATGTTCAACAAGACAGTCGGTCTCGTGCCGGCCGCAATCGGCTTCGCGACGGCGTTCGTCTTCGGATACATCGCGCTCGCCCTTTTGATGAAGATAATCAACAAGGGCAAGCTCGAATGGTTCGCGGTCTATCTTGTTCCGCTCGGAATCCTCGGACTCATATTCTTCTAGTCCGCGAGTTTCTTGAACTCTTCGATTTCCTTGAGGTACATCTCGATTCCGCTCTTCCAGAATTCTTTCGACTCGATGTCGAATCCGGCCTTGCGGCACAAGTCCTCGCACGACATGGAACCCGTGTGGCTCAGAAGCTCCGCGTACTTTTCGGCGAAGGCACTGCCCTCTTTCTGGTAGAGCGCGTACAAGCCCGCACCGAAAAGCTGGCCGAAAGCGTATGGGAAATTGTAGAAGTCCAAGCCCGTGGAATAGTAGTGCGACTTCACGGCCCAGATGTACTCGTGGCGCGCGTTTTTGGAAAGTCCGTCGCCGTAGGACTTCTCCTGGGCGGCCTTCATCAATCTGCAGAAATCTTCGGAATTCAGCTCGTTCTCTTTTCTTTCATCGAAGACGCTGGACTCGAAATAGAAGCGGCTCAAAATGTCCACGAGGGTCTGGCTCGTGTCCTGCAAATCAAAATCGAGAATCTGAAGCTTGTCGTTTCCAGAGCACTTGGAAATCATGTCCTGTTTGACGATTGTCTCGGCGAACGTGGAAGCGGTCTCGGCGAGCGTCATCGGATAGCTGTAGAAGGCGCACGGCTTCCCCTTCATGCAGGAGAAGTGGTAGGCGTGCCCAAGCTCGTGCGCGAGCGTGATGATGTCGGAGAACGCGCCCGTGAAATTCGTCATAATGCGGCTCTCGTTGTTGAGCGCGAAATCCTCGTCGTAGGCTCCGCCCACTTTTCCCTGCCGGCACTCCGCGTCAATCCAGCCGCTGTCGAATGCGTGGCGCGCGAAATCGCCCATGTTCTTGGAGAACGAGTCGTAGCGTTCGATTACATAGTCCCTCGCCTCTGCGAAAGTCCATTTCTTGGAAAGAACGCTGTCGGAAGAAGCGGAAGCGGCCATCGGAGCGAACAAGTCGTAGAAGGCGATTCCCTTGTCGGCATCGGTTCCGGCGGTCTCGGATTTCGTCAGGCCGTTCTTCCGCAAATACTTCGCCTTGAGCTGGAAATACTCGCGCCATGAAGGAAGGGAATCCTCAATCGCGCCAACCAGGGCGTCGAGCGATTTCTTTCCAAGGCGGCTCGAGGAAAGCGAGCGGTCGATTGGATTTTTCCAGTTTCGGCGCTTGTTCAGCGTGACGGTCTCGCCTTTCAAGTTGTTCAGGCAGGCGGCGAAGGCGATTTCGTTCTGCTTCAAAAGGGCGATTTCGGTCTCGTACGATTTCTTCCTCAAGTCTGCGTCTGCGGAATAAGCGTCGTTTCTGATTTCGTTGAAAGTCTTGCCGGACGAATCCTTCAAGTTCGAGATTATCTGCTCGTGCAGCCTGTCCCACGCGTCCCCGCCGGTCCTCTGCAAATCGGAGGCGAGATTCTCCTCTGCGGCTGTCATCTGGTGCTTGGTGTCCTCGATTGACTCTTCGAGAATGTACTTGTACTCGGCGAATTCGGGGAAGCGGGAGCAGAAATCGTCGAGTTTTGAAGAATTCGACTTCAGAATCTGCTGGAAATCGATGTCAATCTGCTCAACGCGAAGTCCAATCTCGTCGATTTTTGCCATGTTGTTCAGATATTCGGTGTTCGTCGTGTCCACGGAATAGATTATGTAGGCGTAGGCACCCAAGGAAGTGAAAAGGCGCGCGACCTTGTCCTCGGATTCGAGGTAGCTTTTCAGCCAAATCGGAAAATCGAAATTGTCGGGGGAATCCTTCATCAACTTCTTCGCGGAAGCGATGAAATTCTCAAGGTTCTCCATGCCGCTTTTTACATCGGCAAGGGCGGATTTGTATTTTGGTGAATTTAACGAAGGAAAAATGGAATCAAGGTTCCATCTAGGAATTGAATTTGTACTCATAAGGAAAATATAACACGGAAAATCGGAATCGGAATCAGCAAATATTGTTGCGACAGAAGAAAGGTGAATCAAAGAAAAACGGTGTAGAATCAAAGCATGGGAAAAATCTTCTCCAAAGTCTTTTTTACTCCCGTTATTTTCTCTCAATCAACTCAGCCAATTCTCTTATCATTTTATCATTACGGTTGTAATTCTCCATGAGCCACTTTGTATCAACAAGAATTGCTTTGATTTTGTAATATGGCTTGTCTTCTGCCTTATAGTCCGTTCTTGCAGAACCGACAAACTTCATGTTTTCATCAGCTTTTTTGCTTTCATACGGCATTATAAATGCGTTGTAAATAGCCTTGCTTTTATGCTTTAGTTCTCCGCTGTTTTCTTTGTTTTCAATATATTCTGCATAGGCGATTTGTTTGATGATTGAGCCGGACATTGGAAGATGATTCAAATGCTTTGATTCACCGTACCTGTAATATTTTGAATCAAGCACGAAAGTTTTCTGATTCTCAGTGCCTTTGTCGGTAATCATTATCGTATCAGGACGGAGAGCGGACTGTTTGAACTCCAACTGTTTGAACTCCAGCTGGTCGGATGAATATTCTTTACCGTCAATTTCCCAATAACAATGCGGATAATATTTTGTCTTGTTCTTTTCACCGAAAGCGGAATCTACCATGCTTTCCCAAATGTATTCAAACTCGTTCGTACCGTAAGTAAAGTTTTTAGTCTCGCTAGATTTGTCAAGAAACTCTATCACATCAATCATGTAATTGAACAAAAGCATTGTTTTTTCATTGAAAGTCTGAGAAAGCTTTGTCTTGATAATAGAAAGAAAAAGACTTTTATTGAATTTTATGCGAGGTTTTATAGGAACAAATGAAGAGAATAACCAGCCGATTTTTGAAAAGCTTTCCCAAACACAATATTGATGAATCTGACTTATCAACTCATTTTCATTATGCTTTACTTTTCTTGTGATGAATTCTGTATAAAATACACTGTCATCTTGCAAAAGCGGTTTTACCTGTCTTGCGGTTTTTGCCCAGTTTGCTTTTCCATTGCTTGATTTTGTGTAGACAACTTCTTTCTCAAAATAATAGCCGTTGGTCAAAAAATCCTTTATCAGATACAGGTACGCATGAATTGGGAAAACGACATTTTCTTTATGAGCAATTTTCTGATTTTGAATGAAAGATTCATTTGCATCGCTCAAAGAAGAAAGAACTCCGATTAGATTCAAAACATCTTTTTTAAGTTCTTCCTCAGTTGAAGCCCTTTTATAACCAAGCGGAAAGTTTATTCTTAAAGACTCATTCTCATATTTTATGCCGACAAAATAATCCTTTTCGCTCAAACTTGCATTATATGAGCAGGCATCAAAAAGAGAAAATGAACTGATGTTATTATGTTCCAAAACCGACACGACAAGCCGCCTTAGTTTTCAGTTTCGGAGAACAAATCCTTAAAGACAGAAAATTCTTTATCACCCTTAAAGTCGCGGGTAAGGCTTTCAAGATTTGTGTAGTTGTTGAACACTTTTTCACGGCAGAACTTAAAGGCATCATCCCAAAGATACTTTAAGACTTTTTCAGCAAACAAGTCTTTAGAAATGATATAGTCATTTCCCAGTTTTACAGCCTTAACAAACCAGCAGCCAAGACGCTTATCTTCCATGCTAGAAAGTCCTGCATCCTCGCTCATTTTTCCGATTTTTATATTGATTGCAGTCTGGAACTTTTCCCAAGTAATCTGTTTTGCGGAATCGACAAATGCATTTCTTTGATTTGTTTCTTCTTCTGTATCGCCAAACACATTTTCTATAAGCTTCATATCCCAACGGCGTTGGAAAGCGTTGTCGAGAGTAAAGACATTCTGGTCGCTTGTGTTCATTGTGGCAAGAATTGAGAGATTTGGCGGCAGACGGATTCCTGATTCTTCTGAGAAATCATCCGGTAAGTCTAATTCTGAATCTTCGCGTATGTATGCATTAATAAATTTATTATTAACGGGATATTTACTCCAACCATAATTTATTGAATCAGAATTCATTTCACGATCTAGAAGTTGGAATATTTCTCCAAAAATTCCTGCAGCATTTCCTCGGTTAATTTCCTCTATAATTAGGCAATAATTTAGAGTTGGATTTGTATACGCTTTTTTTAATATGCATGAAAAAGGGCCAGGAGTAAATTCATAAGCAATTTTTTCATTTCTAAGGACAGGCATTATTTGACCTATGAAATCTGCATTGCTATATTCAGGATGAAAAACTGTTCTTATTTTTTGAGTTTCATTAAGATTTTTAGTTTTTTCTTCAATAGAAAAGCTTTTTCCGGAACCCGGGACCCCATAAAAAATAACTTGATCAAATGCGTTTATAAAAGCTTCTGTTTCATTCTCACTATCGTCAAATTCTTCGCCATTTTCGAGGCTTTCAAAATTATTGTTGTTAGAGAAATTATTGCTATTTTTATTTAGATGAGGCTTACAAAAAAAGGCATCATAGAGAGCAATGAGAGAAATTTTTTCTGGTGGAACTTCATTATCATCAATAGATTCTAAAAGAAGATTTATGGTTCGAATTTTCTTCTTGTTTTTATATTTTCGTATTTCTTCACTGTAATCAGTGAATTTTTTTAAAATATCTTGATCAAAAAAGTCACTCTTTTGGTTAATATCAAATTTATTGGATTCTGGAACTCTGTAAATTTCCACATCTTCCGGCGAGACAGATATTTTTGATTTTTCCGAAAAGACTTTTATCTTTCTATAGTTTGATGAATCATTTACATAACTTTCCCAATTTTTCTCATTTTTCTTAAGATATTCTTCCAAAGAAATATTGTACAGCTTTATTTCATGGAAGCCCTTGTTATTTGTTCTTTTCTGGCATTTATTTAATGTTGTTAAATCTAATTTAAAATCTTTAAGAGAGACAAAAATACTAATTCCCTTAGGGTCGGAAAATTTATGAATTTCGGAAAAAATTACTTTCGTCTTTTCATTTAGTTTTTGAATTTCTATTGCTTTCCATAAAGCCCGAACTTTTTGCTCATAAACAACAAAACAATAGTCTTCACTTGATAAACCATTCAACCATTCAGCTGTGCATTCATAATATTTACCTGAATACTGCTCAGGTACAGTCATTTTTGCAAAAAATAATTTACTCATTTTTTACTCTCCCTCAACCGCATTCACTTCCATAATATCCCCAATCTCGCAGCCCAAGGCAATGCAGATTTTCCTGAGGCTTTCCATAGAAACATCTTCGCCTTTGCCCATTTTTGCTACGATGTTGCTGGTGATTTTTGCCTGGCGGATTAGGTCGCTTTTGTTCATGTCGCGGTCGATTAGGATTTTCCAGAGTTTTTTGTAACTTGCGCTCATTGTAGTTTTCCTGTTTTGATTTCGGTTTTTAAATAGTCGTACACATAAAGGGGGCTTTGAAAGTAAAGTCCTGTCTTTGGGTCGCAGAGCTTCTGGTAGAGTTCTGAGTTGTACACGGCACGCAAGGCCTGCTCCACGGTAAAAGAAAAATCCCTTACGAGATATGTCGCAAGGTCTCGTGTGGTACATTCAATCTGATATTCAACATCATTCATGGCAGAGTCCTTTGTTTACAAGCGTTTGAATCGCTTTTGGGGTGCCGAAAAAATATTGAAAGGTGATACCTTTCATGTATTTAAGCCTTTCAAGGAAAGTATCAAAAGAAATATCGCCTTCAACAAAGCGGCGGATTTGCGCACCAACTCTATCGTTTGCTATGGGACCTGTTACGATGTCGTAGTCGTGGGAAAAATCCTGATTCTCCTGACTGCGGTTCTTAAAGACAAACTCTGCCCAGTCTTTTGAGTATTCGTAAAATGAAAGGACTTTTAGGCTGCTGTTTTTTAATAGATTCTCATCGAATTCAAATTTTGTTACATAAGGCTCAGTCCCAAAGAGTCCTGCTTTATAGGTTGCCATTTCATAAGCCTGCTTAAAATTGTCCGAAAGATAAAAACCTCGTCCAAAATCTTTGTTGGGCTTGGAAAGATTCAAATCGATTTCCTTTATTTCTACTGTTGAACCATGATATAAAAACATCAGAGGTTTCCTCCGTGTTTTTTGCAATAGAGTGTAAGGTCATCAATAATCTCTTCAAACGGAAGCGTGTGCGTAATATTGTAGTGCTGATTCACAAAATCTATAGCATTAAACCGGTCAAGGTAATTAAACGCATGCGTGGTGGAAAGCGAATGTTTTTTCGCAAAATCGCTTACAAGAGAAACTGTATACTCAATTTTATCTTTTACAGGTATTTCCGCCATTTTGATTCTCCAACAAGGGAATTATACCATGTTCCTCTTATTTTTACGATAAAATCTCACGAAATCAGGAGAAAAATTTAAAGATGATGCATAATCAAAACGGTGTAGAATCAAAGAATGGGAAAAATCTTTCTTCATGTGGATTTGGACGCTTTCTACGCGTCCGTCGAGCAGCTGGACAACCCGGAACTCAAGGGAAAGCCCGTCATCGTGGGCGGAAGCGACAGGCGGTCGGTCGTGTCGACGGCTTCCTACGAGGCTCGGGCGAGGGGCGTGCACTCGGCGATGCCGATTTTCATGGCGAAGAGAATCTGCCCGGACGGATTCTTTGTGCCGGTGAGGATGAAGCGGTACGAAGAGAAGTCGAAGGAAGTGATGGCGATTTTCGGGAACTACTCGCCGGACGTGCAGCAGCTTTCAATCGACGAGGCTTTCATAGACCTGACGGGGACGGAGCGGCTTTTCGGAGACCCGAAGGAGACCGCGAGAAGGCTCAAAAAGGAAGTTCTTGAAAAAACAGGGCTCACGGTCTCAATCGGCATGGCTTCCACAAAGTACGTCGCGAAAATCGCGTCGGGGATGAAGAAGCCGGACGGATTTTTTGTCGTGGAAGAAGGCAAAGAGGAAGAATTCATGCTCTCGCTTCCGCTTGAGAAAGTCTGGGGCATCGGGGAGAAGACGAGGCTCAAGCTCCAGTCAAAGGGACTGCGCTCTGTTCGTGAAATCCACAGCCTTTCGCTCATGAACCTCAAGAGCATATTCGGGGAGTCGGGCGGGAAATTCCTCTACAACGCCGTGAGGGGCATGGAGTACGGGCACTTCAACAAGGAAGCGAAATCGCATTCAATCAGCTCGGAGACCACATTCGAATTCGACTTGAGAACAAAAGAAGAAATCGACAAAGGAATGAAGGAAATCTGCCGGACGGTCATGCTCAGGGCCAGGAGCGAGAACGCATTGAGCAACACCGTCTGCGTCAAAATCAGGTTCGGGGACTTTTCCACGATTACGGCGCGGGAGACGTTCCAGAGCGAAATCAAGTCGATAGAAGACCTGTTCGAAAAATCCTCGGCCCTTTTCTGGAGGAAATTCATTCCGCAAAAAGGGCTTCGGCTACTCGGTGTCGCACTGCAGAACGTGTACGACGAATCCGAGCGGGAGCTTTCGCTTTTCGACACGGAGGAGCGGAGCGCGGAGAGCAGAATCGAAAAGACAATCGGCGAGCTTGAGAGGAAATTCCCGAACCTCAGAATCGGAACCGCGGCCGACATCGAAGCCTCTCGTGAGAAAAATTCTCAATACAAAACGTGAGAAATAATAGTTAGGCTGCTGCAATTTTTTTTAGCGTGTGCTTGAATTGAATTTGAAAAACCACAGTTTTATAATTTTTTCCAAGTTCGGTTGTTTTCAGCCGACTGGCAAAAATTCATTTTTTTGGAGGAATATATGACAATTTCAAAGATTGGAGCGTTCGCAATCGGTGTCGGAGTCGGTGTCGCCACAGTGGCAATCGTCAAGTCCGCGGGATTCAAGAAAGTCTGCGCGGGCGTCGTCGGAGCCGGAATGAAGCTCAAGGACGAGGCGGCGGCTTTCGTCGAGACTGTGAAAGAGGATGCCGAGGACATCGTGGCCGAGGCGAAGTACAACAACGCGCAGCAGGCGAATTCATAAGTTTCTGGGCGGTTGGACGAAACGGGTTACTGAGGAAGGGCTAGCCTTCATGTAACTCGTTTTTTTTGACCCAAAATCTTTCATTTGGAGTGTGGAAAATGGATTTCAAGATTGTTCACAGTTTGCCGAACAGGGTGCGCGTGCGCTACAACAGGGGACTTTTGAACGCAAGGCAGGCGTCTCTCGTGCAGATGCTCATCGCTTTCCAGGACGGAATCACGAATGTGGAAGTCAACACAGTCTCCGGCAGCGTGCTGATAGAATACGACGGAAAACAGCTTGGTGAATTCGAGGCTCTGGCGTTTTTGAAGGCGATAGACGACAAGTACCTGAAGAACGAGGAACTTTTGAGACAGGTGACGGTACCGGCGGCGCAGGAAAGTCTCGCGTCGCTCATCATATCGATGGTGGTGGAATTCTACGTCAAGCGCTTCCTCCTTCCCCTGCCTGTGAGGAAAATCCTCTCGCTCCTGAACCTTGCGCCGCGCATCCTAAAAGGCGCGAAGTCAATCTGCACCGGCAAAGTGTTCTCGGCCGACACGCTCGACGCGACCGCCCTCGCCCTTTCCTACGCGACAGGGGATTTGAACACGGCAGGCTCAATCGCATTGCTCTTGAACATGGGCGACACGCTCGAAGACTACACGAAGAGAAAGTCATACGACAGCTTGGCATCGTCTCTACTGACGACGGACGAGATGGTGCAGGTCGTGCAGGACGACGGCGAGGAAGTGGCGGTCTCGGTCTCGCTCCTAAAAGCCGGCGACATCGTGATTTCAAGGGCGGGAAGCGTGATTCCGGTGGACGGCATGGTCGTCTCTGGAGAAGCGATGGTGAACCAGGCCTCCATGACGGGAGAGTCGCTTCCGGTGCACAAGGAAAAGGACTCCAGCGTGTTCGCATCCACAATCGTGGAGGAAGGCGAAATCCGAATACAAGTGAAGCAGGCTGGCGGCGAGACGAAAGTGAACAAAATCGTCGCCCTCATCGACCAGTCGCAGGAGCTCAAGGCGGCGTCCCAGGTTCGGGCGGAGAGAATCGCCGACAGGCTCGTCAGGTACAACTTCCTTTTGGCCGGACTCACCTACCTCGTCACACGGAATTTCACGAAGGCGGCTTCTACATTGCTGGTGGACTATTCGTGCGCCATGAAGCTCTCGGCTCCAATCTGCGTGCTCTCTGCTATGCGCGACTCTGCGAAGAAAGGAATCATGGCGAAGGGCGGAAAATACCTTGAGGAGCTTGCGAAGGCGGACGTTGTGGTCTTCGACAAGACCGGAACGCTCACGGAATCCACACCGAAAGTGACGAACGTCATTCCGTTCGGCAAGCACAAGGAAGAGGAAGTCCTCAAGCTGGCGGCGTGCCTCGAAGAGCACTTCCCCCACTCGCTCGCCCGCGCGGTCGTCAAGGAGGCGGCCGACAGGGGAATCGACCACATGGAAGAGCACGCGAAAGTCGAATACGTCTTGGCGCACGGAATCGCATCGAGCCTGGACGGAACGAAGCTCAGAATCGGAAGCGCGCACTTCATCTTCGACGACGAGAAAATCAAGAAGACGAAGGAAGCGCAGAAGGTCATCGACGAATACGCGGAGACAGGCTCCTCCCTCCTCTACTTCTCGATTGGAAATTCGCTGGCCGGAATCATCGTCATACAAGACCCGATAAGGGACGAATCCGTGCGCGCGGTCGCGGAATTGAAGAGACTCGGAGTCAAGAAAATCGTGATGATAACAGGCGACGGAGAGAACACGGCCAGAATCATCGCGAAGAAATCGGGCATAGACGAGTACATCTCGCAGGCGTTGCCGGACACGAAAGTGGAATTCATCAAGAAGATGCAGGCGGAAGGCCACAAAGTCGTCATGGTCGGGGACGGAATCAACGACGCTCCGGCACTCTCGGCGGCGGACGTGGGAATAGCGATGGGCGCGGCGAGCCAAATCGCGGCGCAGACAGCCGACATCATCCTCCCGGACGACGGACTTTCATCCCTCCCGGAACTCAGGCAAATCGGCTTGAACCTGATGTCCAGAATCAGCGGCAACAACGCGGCGATTGTGGCGATAAACACGACTCTCATCGCGCTCGGACTCGCGGGAGTCGTAAGTTCTTCCACGGCGGCCCTCTTCCACAACAGCTCCACGGTGGCGATATCGATGAACGCAATGCGACCGCTGATTGGAAGCGGAAAAAACGGCGAAGCGAACTGACAAAAGGAGAAACGAATGTACATCTCATCTTTTTTTCCAGGCAGAATCAGGCTCAGGGACGGAGTGCTCAAGGACGAGGAGATTTCCACGGCACTCAGGAACGCAATCGAATGGCACGAAGCGGTCAAGAACATAGACCACAATCTCCAAACGGGAAGCGTCCTGATTTGCTACGAACCGGCCAAGCTCCCGATGCAGAAACTCACGGCACTGACGAACGAGCTTCTGCAGCTCAAATCCCTCTGCGACAGGTACAACGGCAAGGACAAGTCGGCCATACTGGACAAAATCGGAGACCTCAAGACGAAGCTTTCCTGAAGCGGAAATTTCAACGAATCTGCCAAAAACACGGACCTGACCTGAAGATTTTCACGGCCAGGTTCGTCCTGTCTTCAGCCAATTTTATATGTTAAAAGACCGTTCGATACTGTTTTTTTAATAGTTTTTTCTATACAATCAAAAGATACTATAGTCTATCTATTTTTATAGAAATTTTTTTAGTGAGGAACAAAATGAACAAAGACGAAGTAAAAGCAAAGCTCAAGGGATTTTTCGAATCAAACCTCGGAGTCGACGGCTCGATTCTCAAAGACGACACTCCGCTTTTCGGAGAGGAAATTGGTCTCGACTCAGTTGATTCCTTGGAAATCATCTCTTTCGTCGATGATGAATTCGGAGTCTCAATGACAGGCGTTGCAAAGGAGAACTTCCTCAGCATCGAGTCGATTTCATCTTTCATCGTTGCGAACGCATAAGCGGAATGTCCTGGAACAGCCGTTTCAGGACATTTCATTGTGCAGCGAAAAAAAATCAATCAAACGGAAATATTTATGACATCTGAAAACAAACGCTGCGTGGTGACAGGGCTCGGAGTCATCTGCGCAATCGGCAATAATGTTGAAGAGACATGGAAGAACGCTTTGGATTCAGTTTCAGGAATTCACAAGACGACTTCCGTCGACACCACTAACTGCTACGCTGACCTCGCCGCAGAAGTAAAATGCGACACATTGGACAGCGAAGTCGAGCATCCAGAAGAAAAGGACAGAGCCTCGAAACTCTGCATCAAAGCGGCGAAAGAGGCTTTGGCGGATGCAGGACTCGGCGACTTTGGCGACGACCAGAGGGTCAGCGTCATAATCGGAAGCTGCGTCGGTGGAGCCATCAGCGTCGGGAACTATCCGATCGACGGCAGAAAGGCTGACGACATCCTCAAAATGCCAATCGCGGCGATTGCTTCTCAGGTGGCAGAGACTTGCCATGCCGGCGGAATCGTCACAAACGTGGCCAACGCCTGCGCGGCTGGAACGATTTCCGTTGCCTACGCCTGCGACCTGATTCGCGCGGGAAAGGCAGACGTAGTGATAGCGGGAGGCGCGGACTCTTTCGCGTCGATTCCATATTCGGGATTCCTCTCGCTCCACGCGCTCGACGAGAACGGCTGCTCTCCGTTCAACCACTGCAAGGGAATAACGCTCGGCGAGGGAGCCGGAATAGTAATCGTCGAGTCATACGAGCACGCGAAGAAGCGCAACGCGAAACAGTACTGCGAAGTGCTCGGTTCAAGCGTCACAAGCGACGCGCACCACATAACGGCCCCACGCGAGGACGGTCTCTGCCAGATTGAGGCCATCAACAGGGCGATAAGGAATTCAGGACTCACAAAATCCGACATCGGATACGTCAACGGACACGGAACGGGAACGGCGAAGAACGACAACGCGGAAATCCTCTCGCTCCACACAGTCTTCGACGAGGAGAACCCGACAATCAGCGCAAGCTCCACAAAAGTAATGACGGGCCACTGTCTCGGAGCCGCGGGCGCGATTGAGGCCGTGTTCAGCATAAAGGCGCTCACGACGAACACCGTACTTCCAACGCTCAACTACACGGAAGAGGACTCGGAGAAGCTCAAGGAAAAGGCCGGAAACCTCGACTTCGTGCAGAACAAGCCGAAGTCGAAGGAATTGACGAGCGTGATGAGCAACAATTTCGCGTTCGGAGGAACGAACGCCAGCATCATCTTCTCGAAAAAAGCCGGCGACGTGAAGAGCCAGGAAGCGAAGGACAAGAAAATAGCCCTTACTGGAATCGGAATCGTAAGCGTTCTCGGAAACAGCAAGGAAAAATACATCGAATCAGTGAAGAATTCTTTCAAGCCGGAAAGCACATCAGTCCACTCCACAGTCACTGAAGAGGACTACAACGAGCTTGGAATCAAGATGGCGTTCTACAGGAAGCTCGACAATCTCGGACAGCTCCAGACAGTCTCTGGAATGAGGGCATTGAAGGACGGAAACTTCACGGTCACGGACGACAACGCGAAGGAAATCGGAATCATCGTCGGAACGAGCGAGGGCGGACTCGGCTCAAGCTGCGACTTCGGAGAGTTGATTGCAAAGCAGGGCAACTCGAAGGGAAGCGCGTTCAAATTCCCGCACACGGTCTACAACGCGGCTGGCGGCTACCTCTCAATCTGCTCTGGAATAAAGGGCTACGGAGTCACAATCACGAGCGGCCCTCAGTCGGGACTCGGCAGCATCGGATACGCGATGAACGTCATCCACGACAACCAGGAAAAGGCGATGCTCGCGACAGGAAGCGACGAGAACATCCCGATTCTCTCTGAATTCTACGAGAAGCTCGGATTCACAGCCGACAAGGTCGTGGAGCCTTACTCTTCTTCAAAGGGATTCGTGCTCGGCGACGGAAGCGTTTCCCTCCTCCTCGAAGCGGAAGACTACGCGAAAAGCCGCGGCTCGAAAATCTACGGCTACGTGCTCGGATACGGAACTGGCCGCAAGAACGTCAAGTTCGGAACCCTTTCCGGCTCCGGCGAGGCGTTGGACATCGCAATCAACGAAGCCCTCAAGAATGCGGGTGTTTCAATAGACGAAATCGATGCGGTGTTCGGATTCGCGAACGGAATGGAAAAAATCGACAACCTTGAGAAAGAGTCGTACATCAGGGTCTTCGGCGACAGAATCGGCACTCTCCCGGTCGTGCAGGTGAAAGAGCGGACAGGCGAAGGACGCGCGGGAACAGCCACGATGGCGGTCGCCCATGCGGCGTTGATGCTTGACGGAGAAATCGGAAGCGACGGCGCATACTTCATCTCAAAGGACGGAAAAGTCGAGAAGAAGAATGTGGAGTCGAAGAACTTGAAGAAAGTTATCGTCACATCGTTCGCCACAGGCGGCTCGTACTCTGCCGTTGTAATCGGAAAATAAAATCTCGAACCGGAACGCGCGGGCTTTCCGGTTTTTTTTAAAATGACCGCCCGGAAGATTCGTTTTTCCGGGTTTTCAAAGGAAAAAAACAAAATGAAAGTTGCAATTGTGACAGGTTCATCAAAAGGAATCGGAAAGGCGTGCGCGGTGCGCCTCGCGAAGGACGGCTACACGGTCGTAGTGAACTATTCAAGTTCGGACGAAGCCGCGCAGAAAACATTGGACGAAATAAAATTGGCTGGCGGCGACGGAATGCTCTACAAGGCAGACGTCTCCGACCTCGCGCAGGTGAAGGCGATGGTACGCGAAGTCTACAAGGCTTACGGCAGAATCGACGTGCTCGTGAACAACGCCGGAATCGTGCGCGACGAATTCCTGCTCATGCTCCAGAAGGACACGCTCGACAAATGCTTCGACCTGAACGTGAAGGGTTACTTCTACTGCGCCCAGGCCGTGGCCCTCAAGATGTTCAAGCAGAAGTCGGGTGTCATCATCAACATGTCTTCTGTAAGCTCGAAATTCGCCCTTCCAGGACAGAGCGTCTACTCTGCGACGAAAGGCGCCGTCAACTCTATGACGCAGACTTTGGCGAAGGAACTCGGCGGACAGGGAATCAGGGTGAACGCGGTTTGCCCAGGCTTCATCGCCACCGAGATGATTGACGCGATTCCCCAGGAAAAGAGGGACGAATACGTGAAGGCGATTCCGGCAGGCAGGTTCGGAACGGCCGAGGAAGTGGCGAATGTCGTTTCGGCCTTGGCATCCGACGAGTTCGCGTATGTCACAGGACAGACAATCGTGTTGGACGGAGGGCTTTCACTGTGAGCGACAATGTTGAGAACACGGCGGAGACAACCGCTCCAAAAACGATGAACATATTCGAGATAAGCGAGAAAATCGCCCAGAGACCGCCATTCCAGATGATTGAGAAAGTGACGGAACTGATTCCGAACGTGAGCGCGACAGGAATCAAGAACGTTTCCGTGAACGAACCATACTTCATGGGGCATTTCCCCGGAACGCCGATAATGCCGGGAGTTCTCGTGGTGGAAAGCTGCGCCCAGCTCTGCTCTCTCGTCATCGAAAAGACGCCGGAGGATTTGGACGACAAGCTCTACGTCCTCCTCAAAATCGACGGGTTCAAGTTCGTGAAGCCGGCCATTCCGGGCGACAGGCTTGAAATCACGGTCACGAAGACGAAGGGCGGCGGAGTCCTCGTCGGATTCGACTGCGTGGTGAAAATCGACGGAAAAGTCACTGCGAAAGGGGCTTTGACTTTCACTACGATTCCAAAAGACTCTCTCGGAAAGTAACGCCCAGAATGAAAAAGGTACTAGTTTTGAACGGAAGCCCCAAGAAAGAAGAGAGCACGACGATGCTCGTGACGAACAACTTTCTAAAAGGGCTTGAGAGCACAGGCGAATACAAGAGCGAAACAATCCACGTCTCCGCGCTGAACGTGAAGCCGTGCAAAGGCTGCCTCTGCTGCTGGGGGCGCACGAACGGAAAATGCGTCATCCAAGGCGACGACGTGCAGATGGTCAAGGACAAGATTCTTGAGGCCGACGTAATCATCTTGAGCTTCCCAATCTTCATTTTCGGACTGCCGGGCGAGCTGAAGGTGCTCATGGACAGGCTCTTGAGCCTGCTGCACCGCTACGAGGGACTTCCTGTTCCTGAAAAGGGGCCGTTCCACGGGTTCAGCTTCGACCAGAGCAAGAAGAAATTCATCGTGATTCCGGGCTGCGCGTGGAGCGACTGGCGCATTTTCGCACCGATAGAGATGCAGTTCGACTGCCTCTTCGGCAAGGGCGAGTACACCACGATTTTCGCGCCGCAGATACGGACGGCAATCGCAATGAAAATCAGGCCGAGGTTCGTGAAATTCCTCACGAAATACGAGGCGGCTGGAAGGGAGTTCGCGGAGAACGGCTGCCTTTCGGAAGAGACCAAGGCGAACGTGATAAAGCCCTACTATTCGGACGCCGTCTACAAGCAGCTTGTGGACAGCTTCTGGGAAATCGAGGACGGAGCGTACAGGGAAAGCCTTGAGAAAAAAGAGAAACAGGGATAATCGCCACACGGATTTAGGGATGCTCTACGGCATCCCTTTTTTGTCTTCATCTACTTAATCCACTTCTCTATTATGCAGTCGTGGCTCTTTTTCTCTTCGTCGTAGTTCACGCCGACTAAGAGGATTTCACCGCTGTAGTTTTCAAGGGATGAAAAGTATTTTTTTTCCTTGATTTGCGCCAGCGCCGACTCCGTGCTGCCGTTGCGCTTCAGCTCTATCACCATCGCGGGAAGAGAGGGAACGAAGGGAATGAAGACAACATCGGCGAAACCTTTGCCCGTCGTCATCTCCTTTATGATTGTGTACTTGTTCAGGGCGTAGATGTAGGAAAGATAGATTGCGCTCTGCAAGGCGTCCTCGTTGTTGTACGAGCGGTTCGAGGTCACATGGATGTGGCTTTCGTCGAGGGCGGCGGCGACAGCCTTCCCGTTGCCGCGGATTGTCTCGGCGAGAAGTTCCTTTGAGCCTTGTACGATTCGGTTGGTCACGGCATAATCATCGGCCACGGAAACCGCGCTGAGCCATTCCTGCTGAACTTCCTTGTTTGGGATGCGGCATGTTTTTTCCACCCTGTCGTAGGAAAGATACCCCAGATGAATCAGATATGTGAACACATCGTCCTTGCTGTGGAAGTCCGTCATCGTATTCATGAACATGAGGACATTCACATCAACGCTCTCGCCAGAAAGCATTTTGATTACATCGTCTTTTGTCCCCGCGAAATTCTCCCGGATTCTGTCAGAAATTACGGCGTATGTTGAAGTCTTGCTCCAGTAGTTCGAACAGTCTCCATTCATCAAACTTTTCACGACGGATTCAGGATTGTAGATTTCAAAGCCGCGCTGACTGTACCCGTCGTACCACCTTTTACACTCCTGAAAATCCATGCCGTACTTTCGGCAAAGCTCCTGAACTTCCGGGCTTGTAAAACCGATATATTCGGCCAGCTTTCCTGCATCCAAAATCGTGTATTCCTCAAAATTGTTGAGTTTTGACTGGATTCTGTCGCGGACGACGGGGAGGATTCCCGTAAGATACGCCAGGGCGATTGCGGGACGGAGGGTGTTACTCTTAAAAAGACCGTTCAACAAGTCAAGGTATTGGGTGAACAGCTTCTGGCTCACGTTCTCGCGGACGAGGACATCGTATTCGTCAAAAATAATGACGAACTTCTCCTTTGTCTTTGCGTAAATCGCCAGAATTGCCTGCCCTAGCGTCAAATTTTCTTCCAACTTGACGGAAGGGAACACTTCCCGCATTTCGGCAAGAATCAGCCTGGTGAGATTGTTCAAAAGCTCATCTTTTTCAACCTCGTTACGGTATTCGCTGTTCATGTCGATTTGAATCACATTGAATTTGTTCAGATTGGTCTCAAAACTGGGGTCGCTGGCGATTTTGTAGGGGGCGAACAGTTCCCGCGAGTCGGCCCCCTTCGAGTAGTATGCTGAAAGCATGTTCCCCGCAATCGTCTTTCCGAAGCGGCGGGGACGGGAGATGCAAAGATAGGTATTGTCCTGCTCCATGAACTCGTTGATTTGAGCTATCATCTGAGTTTTGTCCACATAAATCGGCCGCTTGAGCGTGCGGGCGAAATTCTCGTTGTCCGGATTAAGGTAGATTCCCATGGTTCCTCCACATTCTGCATTGGCAGTATAGCACGCTTCAGTTTTTCAGTCAGAAAACACCGGATAATTCAGAACTTGAATCCGTCAATCTTCTCCGAGATGCCGTTCACGGCGACGCTTGTGTCTCCGGCGGCGTCTTTGAGTTCCGAGGCCTTGCAGACTGGGAAAAGCACGTCCGAGGCGCGGCTTCCAATCGTGTCGCCGTAATGCTGGGAGAGGTTTCCGTTCTTCATGGTCTGGAAATACTCAAGCGAAGAGACGCTCTCCACCCTGCCGTCGTCGAAGTATGCAAGGCCAGAGGCGTAGTCCACATACGCCACGTTCGTGAAATTCTTCTGTCTGTAGGGGGCGTTCTCCACGAGCATTTTCTGGATTTCGGCGGGGTCGCCGGAAGTGCGTCCGACCTCGTTCAGGACGGTGTAGCTCCTCATCTGCTGCATGTTGGCGTTGTTCCTGAATTTCAGCGTAGTGTCCAATCTGTCCAAGACTCTCTTCTGGTTTTCCATGAACGTATGGCGCACGTCCTTCGCGACATTTCCTATGCTTATGTACGCCGAAATCGTCATTCCGACGACAACTATGACCGCCAACTTCCAGCTGATGGAGACTACGAGACTAGATTTTTTCATCAAAGTTACCTCAAAAAAAATTCACTCTCAGCCGTCCTCTACTTTACCATAACTTAACCAAAAAACCACAGAAAAAAACATGAGAATAAAGTTGCAACAACCAGCCATTTTTCAATTGACGAATCCCCGACAAAGAGTGTTATTTTTAGAGCAGAGACAATTCGAAATTCCCAAAATAACAGGAGAACGCAATGCTATTGGAGAAAATCAACTCGCCGTCGGACTTGAAGAAGCTTTCAATCGACGAATTGACGGATTTGGCAGTGGAAATGAGAAGGGCCTTGATGAACAGGCTCACGAAGAAGGGCGGGCATTTCGGGCCGAATTTCGGCTTCGTGGAAGCGACAATCGCCCTGCACTACGTTTTCGACTCTCCGAACGACAAGTTCGTCTTCGACGTGTCGCACCAGTCCTACTGCCACAAGATGCTCACCGGCAGAAAGGACGCGTACCTCGACGAAGCGAAATTCAACGAAGTCTCCGGCTACACGAACCCGGACGAGAGCGAGCACGACTTCTTCAACGTGGGGCACACGTCCACTTCCGTGTCGCTGGCTTCGGGTCTGGCGAAGGCGCGCGACTTGAAGGGCGAGAAGAGCAACATCGTGGCGATAATCGGGGACGGCTCGCTTTCAGGAGGAGAGGCCCTTGAGGGAATCGACTACATCGGCGAGCAGGACACGAATTTCATCATGGTGGTGAACGACAACGACATGTCAATCGCGGAGAACCACGGAGGACTCTACAAGAATTTGAAGGAGTTGAGGGACTCCGACGGAAAATGCCCGAACAACATCTTCAAGGCTTTCGGACTCGATTACGTCTACGTCGCCGACGGACACGACCTCAAGAAGCTCATCGAAGTCTTCCAGAAGGTGAAGGACATCGACCACCCAATCGCCGTGCACTTGAACACGGTGAAGGGAAAAGGCTACAAGCCTGCCGAGACGCACAAGGAACAGTGGCACTGGTGCGCGCCTTTCAAGGAGGGGCTTGAGTTCTGGACAGAGGGACGGCAGAGCAAAATCGGCTACGACTCGCTCACGAGGGATTTCCTTTTGGAGAAGATGAAGAACGACCCGAAGGTCTGCACGATTGCGGCTGGAATCCCGACGAACATAGGGTTCACGAGGGAATTCAGGCTGCAGGCCGGAAAGCAGTTCGTGGACGTGGGAATCGCGGAGGAGCACGCAGTCGCGCTCGCGTCGGGAATGGCAAAGAACGGGGGAAAGCCGGTCTTCGCGACACACTCAAGCTTCTTCCAGAGGACATACGACCAGGTCGCCCAGGACCTCTGCATCAACTCGAACCCGGCAACGCTCCTCGTCAACACGGCCTCTGTCTACGGCATGAACGACGTGACCCACCTCGGAATCTACGACATTCCGATGCTCTCGAACATTCCGAACCTCGTCTACCTCGCTCCGACGAACGCGGAAGAGTACTTCGCCATGCTCGACTGGTCTATCGAACAGGACAAATACCCGGTGGCGGTGAGGATTCCGTGCAACGGCGTAATCCACACGGACAAGGAAGTTCAGAAGGATTATTCCGACTTGAACAAGTACCAGACAGTCCAGAGTGGCTCCAAAATCGCGGTACTCGCGCTCGGAGACTTCTTCCAGCTCGGAGAGGCCACCGCCAAGGAAATCGAGGAGAGAAGCGGAGTGAAGCCGACTCTCATAAACCCGCGCTTCATCACGGGACTGGACGAGAAGCTTCTTGAGGAACTGAAGAAGAGCCACACCACGGTCGTCACAATCGAGGACGGCTCAATCGAAGGCGGATTCGGCGAGAAAATCGCAAGATTCTACGGACCGAGCGGAATGAAAGTGTTCAACTACGGCCTCAAGAAGGAATTCGTCGACAGGTACGTCGCCAAGGAGCTTATGGAAAAGAACAGGCTCTCTCCGTCGCTCATCGCCGACGACGTGCTCTGATTCGCATGGATTATCAGGTCGAATGTCGAGTTTATGCATACCGTAGTTGCAAAAACAAGCTTCCAGCGGGAACCGCAGCCTGCTCGCGCAGTCTTGCCCAAAATGGCAGTACCGCTCCGCGGTGGCGTTAACATCGCTTGCGATGTTTAGTGTTTTGATGGACGGAACCCCGCTTCCGCTCGTTTCTGCCATTGCTCTGTGAAAACTCGACTTTCGCCCTATCAGTAAATCTTCCCGTCAAGAGCCTTGAATCTTTTGAAAAGCTCAAGGCACTTCTCACGGCCAAGCTCGGTGCGCATGAGTATCGAGCTTTTTTCATCTTCCGTTCCGCCGATGTACTTGTAGAAGATGTCGTCCCGGAAGCCGATGTCGTTCGTGTCCTTCACGTTGCAGCCGTAATAGACTTTCTTGATGTTCGCCCAGAGAATGCCGCCCAGGCACATGGGGCAAGGCTCGGCCGTGGTGTAGAGTTCCGCGCCGGAGAGGTCGTGCGTTCCAAGATTGCGGCAAGCGTCCCGAATCGCCTCCATCTCGCCGTGGCAAGTCGGGTCGTGGTTCAGAAGCACGCGGTTGTGCCCGCGCCCGACAATCTTTCCGTCCTTCACAATCACGCTTCCGAAAGGGCCTCCGTGGCCGTTCTCTATCCCCTCGTACGCTTCCTTCAAGGCTTCGTCCATGTAGTCCATGATGTTCTCCAAATCTTCAAAATCTCAAAATGGCAAAAAAAAACGAGAACCGAAAAGTTCCCGTTTGAAAGTTGGAGACGATCGGACTCGAACCGACCACCCTTTGATTGCGAACCAAATGCTCTACCAGATGAGCTACGCCCCCAAGTGATTCTTTAATAATATCGAATCGAAAAAATCTTGTCAACAGTCTTTTTCAGATTCTATTGACTCAAGCAGAGAAAGAAGCTCGTAGATGTCCTTTATGCGGTACATCTTCCCCTCGCCCGCCTTCCGCTCGGCGTTGTACTTTTCCACATCGAAGAAGCCGACCTTCTGCGGGCCTGACTCTGCGTTTCCGACAAGGACTCCCCTTCCGCCAAGCTTCGTGAAGCCGAGTAGATAGGGAGCGTAGTCGTCGAAGAAAAGGGAATTGGAGACGCGGGCTTTTTCGGAGGAATCCGGCCTGTTTTTGTTCAGAATTGCCAATGCGTTTCTGAAAGCGACCTCGAACGGCTTGCCCTTCAAGTCGTTCATGCGGATGTCGGAGATTTCCGGGCAGAAAAGGTCTCGGATGCCGAAGAAATCGAGGACGTGCTCAGCGTGCTCGCGCGGGGAATTCGTGAGGATGACTTTGGGAAGCGAAATCGACTCCAAAAACGGACGAAGTTTTTCGTCAGGCAAGAGCGCGCTAGTCTCCCCCTCAGGATGGACGAACGAGAAATACTCTTCGGTGCCGTCGTCGTCCAGCCCGTTCGCCTTGAGCCATTCGAGCGTGGAGATGTGCTTCTTCAGCTCCGTCTTCCTCAGTTCCTCGACCTTCTCCGTGGTATAGCCGAAGAATTTCGCAGTGTAGCCCACGATTCTGTCGTGGATTTCCCGGCTCATCTGCGAACTTTGGGAATAAATCGTGTCGTCCAAATCGAATATCAGGTTCTCTATCTTTTTCATCGCAGAAAGAATTTACATCAAAGCGTGAATTTATAATAGAACGGAACGCTCCAAATCCAGTGGTACAGATTCTCTTCCATCTCCCTGTGCTCAAGCTCGAAACCGGCCACAAAATAGTGCCTGCCCTTCTCAAGCGAGAATCTCGGATAGACGACGAGCGAATTCCTGTCCTTGGAAGCGTCCTCGCGGTTGAAAATCGAATAGTACATGACTTGCGGATAGAGAGAAAGCGGGCCTGAAACCCTCTGCTTGAGCCTGAGCGCGCCGTACGCCGAATAGTAGCCGTTGTCGAACGACTTCGCGCCCTCCGCCTCCTGCTCTATCGAAAGGTTGAGCCATCCGCCGTTCCTTATACGCCAGCGGGTGATGAGGGTGAGGATGTGGCTGTTTTTCAAATCCGCGGTGCTGTAGTTCGAGACGTGCTTGAACGAAGAACTTGTGGTCATTGCGACTCCGTTTATCGTGTAGCCGCCGGAAAGCGACACGGCCGCGCTCGGCTTGAACTGGGCGAAGAAAGACGCCGTGTAGTCGCGTTCGTCCCGGAATAGTTTTCCGTAGTCGTATACGTCCGTGCTCTCGTAGATTTGCACTTTCGAGCCGTCCTCGGTCTCGTATTTTTTCGATGAAAGCGTCTTCTCAGTTGTTTTCTCGTAGTTCTTCGAGTTGTCGTAGATGACCGACGCTCCGAGCTGCAGGGGGATGTCGAACTCCTTGAAGTTGAGCGAGATTCCGCTTCCAATCTGGAGTTTGTCCTCCAAATCGGCAGCCCCTGAAGAAGACGAAGCGTAAGGCGAGTTGAAGTTCACTCCCGCCGTGACGAAGCCGCCCTTGTACTGCAGCCCCACTCCGTCCTTTCCGTAGCGCGCCCCCGAAGCGTAGTCGTCCAAAATCGTGAAGAAGGAGCCTGGAAGAACGAACGTGTAGCCATGTCCGCCGTAAGCCCAAAGCGACTTGAAGACAGGAAGAGAAACGCCCACGAACGCCTTCTCCCACGCGCCGTATGTCGCGAGGTCGTCCCAGCATTCTGCGGAAGTGAGGCGCAGTTTCGCTTTCGCGCCCACATGGAACGAATCCGAGACGATGTTGGCGTACGGCTGTATGTACATTCCGCCGAAAGAAGCGTCGTTCCCGGCGGAAACATCGTCCTCGACCAATCCCGCGCTTCCGATTTTGAAGTAGATGTCGGCTTTCAGGTTGTCCAAGATGGAAGATTCAGATTCTTTGGCGAACAATGCCATCGCCAAAAGAGACATGAAAACAGATGTGATTAACGTTTTTTTCATAATGCGCCGATTCTACATTCTTTTTCTTAACATTATTTTAACTTTTCAACAAGATGCGAATGATTTTGCATTTGCAATTCTTCTAACAAACCATTATTCTAATTATCAGAATATCAGGAGCAGCAAAGATGGAACACGAGGGAATCAAAACCGAATACAACCGAGAATACATCGACAACTTCAAATATACCGTCGCCGCTTTCGCGAACACCGACGGCGGAGAAATCTTCTTCGGCATAGACAACGACGGTTCCATCTGCGGAATCCCTGATATCGACGCGACAATGCTGAAAATAACGAACGCTGTACGAGACTCCATCAGACCCGACATCTCCCTTTTCACAAAATGCGAAAACATTGTCATGGAAAACAGGAATGTCATCCGATTGACAGTCTTCAGGGGAACATCCAGACCATATTACATATCCGGAAAGGGGCTGAGGCCGGAGGGCGTTTTCGTCCGACAAGGGGCTTCCTCCGTTCCTGCCAGCGACACGGCAATCCGAAAAATGATTCAGGAGTCGAGCGATTTCGTATACGAAAACGAAAGGTCGATGAACCAGGAACTTTCTTTTTCATACTGCGAAGGTGTGTTTTCGTCACGCTCCATGGAATTCAGCGAGGCGCAAAAAAGAACACTGGGTCTTGTCTCTTCCGATGGAATGTTCACTAACCTTGCCCTTCTGCTTTCCGACCAGTGCCCCCATATCATAAAAATCGCCCGTTTTTCAGGAAGCACGAAGACGACGTTCCAAAACAGAAGGGAATTCACAGGCTCCATACTAAGGCAGCTCGACGAAGCGTTTGCGTTTCTTGACATGTGCAACCAGACGGCCTCTGAAATCCGGGGACTTGAGAGAATCGACATGAGGGACTATCCAGGCGACGCAATCAGGGAAACTCTCATCAACCTCATAGTCCATCGCGACTACTCGGTTTTCAGCCCGGCAATCATAAGCATATTCGACGACAGGCTGGAGGCCGTTTCCGTGGGCGGTCTTGTCGACGGCGTTTCGCTTGACGACATCATGCTCGGTGTCTCTGTCGCCAGGAACCAAAAGCTCGCGAATCTGTTCTACCGCCTGCATTTGATAGAGGCGTATGGAACCGGAATCCTGAAAATCAAAGAAAGCTACAGCGAAGAATTCGCGAAACCGAACTTCCAAGTTTCAAGCAATGCGTTCAAGGTGACATTGCCGAACGCAAACTTCGCCCGGCGCGCGCAGACGCAGCTTCCACGCCGCCAAGTTTCCTACGGAATCCCAAAAAGCGGCAATTGCCAGGTGCGAGATTCCGTCCTCCAGTCGCTTTTCGAGCAGAACCAGTTCGTCTCCAGAAAAGACATCGAGTCATCTTTGGAGACTTCACAGGCAAACGCCGTCCTGATTCTGAGGAAAATGCTGAACGAAGGAAAAATCAGCAAGGTCGGAAGCGGAAAAAACGTGCGGTACACGATAAGAAGGTAGACGCGAGGAGAGTCGCATGGAAATGAGAATTTGCGGAGAATAAGGGCTATTTGAAGATTTCTTTTGGAATAGCGGAATCTGCGATATAGCCATTCTTACGCCACTTTTCGATATGGTCGAACGTGGTCTTTCCTTGATTTTCTTTTATGTCGAATCTTGCTCCTGCTTTCCAGAATAAAAGCATTATGTCGTGGCAAGTTGAGTTCCACCAATCGCTGTAGATTTTGTTTTCCTCGTTTGCCTGCTGTTCCTCAACTTTTGGAGGCATTTTTTCACACATCCGTGCAAAGAAAAAGTCCAAATCCGTTGATGTTACAATTGTTGGATTCCCTTTTGAATCTGTTCCTGGAGCTGAAACAATACGATTTATAGTCGGTTTGATTCTCTTTAAACTGTTCGGGTGAGAAAGAACAAGTTTCAGCATAGACCAGTTATAGTTTTCAATACAGCGGGCAAGCAAGGTAAGATTTGGTTGATTAAAAAACATTCTGCTCCATTCCGTATTGACAGATTCAACTTCAACCTTGTCTGTATCAAGAAGGAGTCTCGCAATATCGATAACATCATCAAAGCTGCTTTTATCGATTGGATTGTTTTTGTCTACTTGGTCAACAAGATAGTACATCGTATCAACAGAAATCGGATTTGTCTTAGACGCAAGATATTTGATGATTTCAAACAATTCTTTCTGCTGCTTGTAAAGAATATTCCCTTCTCTTTCAATTCCCATTACGCCACAGCCCACTTCCAAATCCGTAAGCGATGATATGATTTTTTTCCAGCCTTTTTCATTGTAGAAGTCCTTGTCTTCAGGTAAAACACCATAGTTTACATTTTTCCTGTTTGGAATTTCCCGTCGCTCAAGAGGTTCTACAGCTTTTTTATGACCAATACACTCTGCCATCTGCATGAAATAATCGTATTTACGAATGGCATATTGTAAGGGCGTGACAAATTCTTCACTTATGTACAAGTTCGCGAGATTGCTTTTTTCAGAAGGCAAATAGTCAACAATCATACGCACCAATTCCGAGTCGTAGCAATCAATCGCAAGCTGCAACGCACTCACGCATTGGCGTACCTCAAGTTTTATCGCTTCATCGGTAATGTGGTTCTTTGCTCTTTTGATGAGCGGAACAATGACATGTTTTTTCAGCAAGGATTCGCGATTTTTCAAAACTGTATATTCGGCATCAAAATCATTTTCTGTATGTTTTAGCTGGCAGTAATGTTCAAAAAATGCAGTCTTTTTAAAAAACTCATCAGATACATTAAATGTTTCTTTGGAGTAAAAGCCTGCATTCGGACATTTTTCTGCAATCTGCCTAAGGTATTTTTTGTGCTCCAAAAAAATCGACAAAATTTCATCTCGCTTTTGTCTGTATTCCGCACCAAAACCATAAACGCAATTTTTGTATTCATTGAGTGCGCGGATAAGCGGCGTTGCTCCACTCTCATCATTTGCGAATATATATTTTTCATCTGACACACGGATAAAATTATCTATTCGGGTAAAATCGTCAGCAGATTTCGCTTTCATGATTGCGATAGAAAGATTCGAGTACATTCTCCGCCCCAGTTTTTGACGAATGCGCCTGTTTTCCTTTGAAAGCAGATTGTCGGTTTTCTTTTCATCATTGAAATCGGAGACGAGTTTTGAAAGCACAATTTCTTCTTCTGGAACCTCTTTCTCACAACGATTGAGAGCAGCTTCTTGATAGGTAAATTTTGTTGCAGGGAAGTTATTCCAAAAATTCTTTTCAGCGTAGTACGCTATCAAATATGTTTTTTTTGAATCTTCGTCAAAAATTCCGACAGCATATCCGAATTCCCAATATGTCTTTCCAGGTTTTAAGAGAGAAGCTTCGTCCGTGTTGTCTTGCGTATTTTCGATGATATCCTTGACCTTTGAGCGGTGGTACAGGCAGCGGACGATGCTCGCGATGTCCGAAACGCTTCCTTTTTGAGCAAATCAAGGTTCATCTGATAGCGCAACTTCCAGTCGGAAGTTACAGGCTCAATTTCGTCAGAAAGCGACTCAAGGACAGCCTTTGCCTCTTCTGCGGAGACGATTGCCCTTATTCCGACAAGGCTTGCTTTTTCCACGGGAACGAGAACATCCATGTCCGAAACATCAATATGAATGTCATAATAAGTGACCGTCTTGCCGTCAACTTTTTTCTCGTAAATGTCTGTGATTTTTCAAACACCCTGACTCGGGTAAACAATCTGCTGGTCAATAGAAAACTCTAAATTTTCGCTACTCATAGAACCTGTAGTATAACAAATTTACAAGAAAACTTCAATTTGTTCGCATTTTAACAGCAGAAGATTTTAGTGAAAAAAGTATGTTGCTTTCTTGGCGAGTATGTTCGTCAGATATGTTTAATAATCATCATCCCAATTATAGTCCCAGTCCAATTTGTACAAATCTTCTGTGCGTTTTAATTTGCCAATATTCTTTTTGAGAATATATTGTACTTCTTCTGTTCGAAAACCAGTTTCTGATGAAATCTCATCAACTTCATCGCCTTTGTCCCAACTGTCGATAATCGTATCTCCACTTATTCTTCCTTTTTCAAGGAGCAAATCTATTACTTCTTGGAATTGAATCCCAAAATGACACGCAATACTTGTAATCTGATTGTAATAATATTCAGAATTATCCCATTCGTCCAAAATCATTTTTTCAGGATTCAAATTAGGTGTTGAAAAACCTGTTTTTACAATATTTTTGTATAAGGCAGACGAAAAATCTCCTGAGATTTGAAATAATTGATTTGAAAGCAAATCTATTATGATTTGTGCATTTTTGTTTTCAGCGTATTCAAGGAAATCAATGTCTAAGATTTGAGAAAATACTTCGTGAATATTATTTCCTGCAAACTCAAGTCCAGAAAGAAGAAGTTCTTGGAATAAATCAAAGGCTGTTTTTATTGATACTTTGTTTTGTACAAAATTACAATATTCGATAACTGCTGAATACCATTTATAATAGAATCCAGTTGATGTTCCAATCATATCTTCATTACAAAAAGATTCGCGATAATACAGTTCTTTTATTCTGTCGCAGTATTGAGGTTCAGAATAGATTTTTGAAATTCTTTTTACTATGAAATCTATATTTACAGAATGTTTTTTATATAAAAAGGCTGTTTCCATATCTTTTGGAGAAGACTTTGAAGCATACATAAAGTCAATTATATCCCCATAATATTCACTGCACATTGCTCGAGAAATTATCTTTTCCTGTGGAATATCACAAGGAAGAAAACTTGTATAATTATTTTTCAATCGTTCTCTTAGCTCTTTGGCTTTTTCTTCTGACAAGTTAAATGAGTTTACAACAGAATCTATTTCTTCTAGATTTACATTTCCCTTTTTCATTTTGTTTCCCCCAAATTTAGTCATTCCATTCTTCATCTGTATCAATTCCATATTCATCACATTCCCATTTTGTTATATAACGATGAAGGTCTGATAAAGAGGTTTTATCATTTCGCTTTAAGAATCTCTCGCAATCAATAAGCATTCTTTGTACAGTTTGCCAGCTTAATCCTAAAAGCCCTGCAATATCCGCAACATCGTGTCCTGAATCCCATAGTGATGTTAGCCATTCGTTTGGATTTGTTACATAATCTGTGAAACCTGCTTCTTTGAAATCATTATAAAGTTGCATTGTCAATCCTAATGCTGTTGCATATTGATAAATTTCTTTTATTCTGCCCGTCCGCTTTGTCTGCTTATATTCTTCTAAGAAAATCTTTATCGCTTCCTCAACAAAAGTTTTTGTATATGTTCCTGCAAAATAAAGACCTATATCGTAAGTTTCAAGATATGCATTGCTGACATCTTTGACAGAACAAAGACCTTTTTGATATTCTGCATTTTTTATTCGTGCAGAATACCATTTAAAGAAGAACTGACTGCTTTTTCCTATCATCTGCGCTGAACAAAGATTTTCGCAAAAATATGATTCTCTTTCTTTTGAAAATTCTTTTTTTTCATAATTGTACTTGCTTACAAGATTTCCACTTTCACCAATAATGCACGAAATGTATGATTCTTGCGAAGCATAATCCAAAAAGGGCTTCATATCATCAGGACTGTTTCTATCATAATAGAAAAAATCAAGGTCAGGTGAGAAACCTGAAAATTGTGAAAAACTTGATTCATCGTGATACAGCAGATACTCCATTGAGCTTGAAGCAATTTTTTTCTTTGCTGCTTCTTCCCCGAATTTCAAATCTCGTAAAGACTTTAGGTAATTCATATTTGAAAGAATATCTTCGATTATTTTTGAGCGTATATTTTGAGGAATTAGACTGTCCACTGCTTTTTCAAAATTCCTTAAATGAATATAGGTTGAATATCCCGTTTTGTACTGGATAATGGCGTTTTTTTCGATGCCGTCAAATACTGCATTTTGGTTAAACAGCACCTTCTTGAAGGTATTCCATGTAGTAGATGCTTTTGTTAGGTTATTTCCTTTATCCGTATCAACAAGAATTTTCAGTTCATCAAGATTTTTGCCCGATTTTTTGAACGCTTCTTTTATTGCCTTATTTACTCTTTTTAAAGATGGTTCGTAAAACCCCATATTGTTCTTCTCATAAAAATAAAGCAAAATTTTTTCAAACATTTCTGATTTTTCTTGATTTGAATAGAAATTACTATCATATGCTTTTGCAAAAAAATAGTGAGCAATTTTTTCTTGAGGTATATCACAAGGCAAAAAGCTAAAAATGTTCTTTTCAAGCAAAAGAAAAAATCTTCTCGTTATATCTCTAAGGATAAAATCACCTTGTGCCACAAGCATTTGCTCTTCATTAAAAGAATCTAGTATTCTTTTTATTTCATCACCTTTTTCAGTTTCAAAGATGAGCGCATCAATTTTGAAGTTTATCTTTTTGATGCGTTCATTTGCAGCCAATGTCGTTTCAAGATTTATATTCTTTTCGTTCTTTATCTTCTGTTTAAAGTTTTTCCATTCAGGGTCGTTTTTAGAATATGGTATAAAATCAGTATCATAAAAAAAATCATTTCCCAAAGTGTTAATCTTCATCTGTATGATTTTAGACAATCTTATATTTCCGTATTCCATTCAAAACTCCTAATTCATATATTATCGAATGTTGAGTTTTCAAAAACGGGGATTTTCATATCTTTTTTTACTATGCTTTCATTTTCATAAGCACTTGTGTTTTGTATGAGCAGATTCTTCGACTTCTCATCAAATTGCACTCTCTTCACTCAGAATGACAAGAAATTATATCCATACTTATTGTGAAATCACCTTTTTTTTATTCCCTAATATTGTTTCAAGTTCGATAAAACATTGCATCAAGTTCAACACAACATTGCATCAACTTTGACAAAACATTACATCAAGTTTGACAAAACATTGCTTCAACTTTGACAAAACTAATCGTTGATTTTCGTCCTTTCCTTTGCAAATCTCCTCTGCTTTGTAAAATGAAAAAAAAAGATACATATTTCCCCCAGACTTGAATGTGTTATTTTTTTTAGTATAACGGGCATAAATCATTTTAGGAAGGCAACATTATGCCAAACAAACAAATCACACCAGCGAACAACGCGGCCAACATGCAGAACGCAAACAAGGGAACAGCCGGCACGAACCGCCAGTACGACCAGAACCAGGGCAACCGCGGCAAGCAGTTGAACCCGAACAGGAAAAAGTAGGAATCAGCTTTTTTTTCAAAGGCAATCTGTCAACATTCTGGCAGATTGCCGCTTAGTTTATCATAAGGAGGCATTTATGCTCAGGAAAGACTACGACTACACGCAGGAGCAGTTGGACGACTACGCCAACCAGAACAACCCGAACAGCGACGCTTATCAGGCGATGCTCGACAACCGCTCGAACCAGCTGAACCCAAACAATGAGGAGTATTGGCATTCGCGCGGTCTTGATTATCAGAATCCGGATTTGGAAGACTAGGAGGTTTCGCATGTATTTTTCGCCACCAAGAAAAAGCTCGACTTGCTTTTCTCGCACTGGAAATCCGCTCACCGAATACGACACGGTTGATGAAGCACAGTCGAGCGCGGACTACGAAAGGGAAAGAATCGGTTGCGATTTGGTTTCCTACAAATGCCCAAAATGCGGGAAATTTCATCTCAAACCGAGGGAATTTTTCGTTCAAAAACTAACCACGCGATGCTCGTGCAGTGACGTAAACGGGAATGCAAAGGACGCATACCCGACGAGGGCAGAAGCGGAAAAAATGGCGGGAATCCGCGCGAAGGCGGGAGTCCATCTTTCCGTCTACGAATGCCCCGAAGGAAACGGCTATCATTTGACGAGCCATCCGTTTTGAGGTAGAAAATTTTTCACCGGTGAACCGTCAACTTTCTGGCGGTTCATCACTATTTACTTAGCAAGGAGGAAAACATGCAAGAAAAGATTTTCAGAGAGCGGTTGAAGCGCATTTTCACGGGGTACAAAAGACTCACGCCGGAAATAGAGAGAGGCCTTTTGGGGCTGGGGATTCCAGTCGTCCGGCACAGGAACCACGTGGTATTGAGCGTTCCGTGCTCGTCTGGAGCGCGACCGGTTCCGATAAGCTCCACTGGTAGCGACAAGCGCGGCGGGCTGAACATAGTCGCGAAGATTGTGAAGACGGCGAGAATGTGAAGCGGGGGAAAAGATTGACAAAAATGCCGAGGCATTTGTATGGTTTCTTTAGGAGGAGCATGTGAGAGAAAAGCATAAAATCGGCGTCATTCACGGGCGTTTTCAGGGATTGCACAATGGGCATCTTGAATACCTGCTCGAAGGGAAAAAGCGGTGCGAACGGCTGATAATCGGAATCACGAACTACACGGGAAACACGAAAGACGAGCGAATCAGCAGAATCGACACGCACAGGCTCGATTCCACCGCAAATCCGTTCACATTCTTCGAGCGGCTTGAGATGATTCGGGCGGCACTTTTGGGCGAGGGAATATGCGAAAGCGAATTTACTATCGTGCCGTTTCCGATTGAAACCCCGGATTTGATTTTCAACTTCGTGCCGAAAAACGCAGTGTTCTTCATGACGATTTACGATGACTGGGGGCGCGACAAATTCAAGACGCTTTCGGATTTGGGGGTGAATGTCGAAGTGATGTGGGAGCGCACACCGGAACAAAAGCCGATAAGCGGAAGCTTTTTGAGGAAAACGATTGCGGAAGGCGGAAATTGGGAGAACCTCGTCCCTTCTTCGGTGGCGGATTACATAAAAGAGCACGATTTGTGTGGGAGAATTGCTGATGGAAAATAATATTCTTGGTTCTGAATCCGAAATAACGCAGGAAGAGTTCGGTGGCAAGGCGTTTGGACTGAAATGGCTTTTCGACAACAAAATCAAAGTTCCAAAAACGTATTTTGCGCGCGTTTTTCCAAGTGAAAATTCCAGCGATTTCGAGAGTTATGCAAATTCCACAGTTTCCGCGCTTATCGAAAATGCGACTTTCAGCAAAAACAGAATCGCCGTTCGCTCTTCGGGAATAACCGAGGACGGCGCGGAAGAAAGCAAGGCGGGCAATTACAAAACGAAACTCAACGTTGATTTTGACAAAGATTCGGTTTTGGGCGCCGTTCGGGAAGTCGTGCAAAGCGGAAGCCGTTCTGGCGAGAAAATGGGCGTCGTTTTTCAGGAGATGGTTGACGCTGAAATTTCAGGCGTGCTTTTCACGTCGAATCCGCTGACATATTCAAAAAAAGAATGCGTAGTCAATTTCAGGCATGGAATCGGAGAAGCTCTCGTTTCTGGAACCGACAAGGGCGAAAATCGGATTGTCGAAAAAGAGAAAATCGGGGAAATAAATGAAAACTGGCTGAAAGAAGTGTGCGAAATCGGCATTCAGGCGGAAAAGAAATTCGGGAAGCCGCTCGATATGGAATTCGCCGTGGAAAAAGGCAGCGGAAAACTGTATTTTCTGCAGTGCCGCCCTGCAACGGGAATCCTTTTCAACGAGAACTGCGTCAAAAAAGTTTCCGTTTCGGAGATTGGCGGAAACAACAAAATAAAATCGATCGACAAAATCGCGATGCGCCTGGCTGCCGAAAAACGCGATGTTATGGTTTCTCCCGCTTTTGTTGTGTGCGTAAACTGCCTGACGGATGAATTTCCGATAGAGAAAACTGAACTTGAACGAAGCGAATTTTGCAAGGGATACAACGTCGTCGTCATTCTTCCGAAACTTACCGATTCAAAAATTCTCCGCTCATTTGCCGGCGAAAAGCAGAATGTCTCAAACGCAATCGCCTGCAACCGCTACGGAATCCGCACGTTCCCGGAGCACGGCAACGTTTTTGCTACGCTCAAAGCTCTATACGAAAAAGTGAAGGACAATTCCTGGATTTGCACGATGATAATTCAGGAAATTTTCGATCCTCTTTACACGGGAATAGTGCAGCGCAATGGCGATAATTTTATTTTGGAGATTGCACGCGGGCATTTCGTTGCGAAGGGAATTTTTCCGATGAGCCGCTATATAATAGATGAAAACAAAACTGTCTTGAACCGAAACGAGATTGTTCAGGAAAAATGCATACGCCTTATCGAAGGCTGCAAAATCGAGCAGAAATGCGGTGAGAAAATCAGCCTGACCGATTCCGAGATTTCTTCTGTCATCAGTGCGTTCTCCAGTTATCTCACGAAAGAAAAGTCTTTGAATCTTGAGATTGGCATCCTGAAAAAGGGCGGAAAAATCATCCCATATCTCATCGATGTCACCGACGAGCAGAAATCCGCGAACGTCCAAGAAGATGACATTCTTAACGGCGTCATTTCACGGGGTAGCGGAACGGGAGTTCTCGTGAGGCTTGAGCGGCAGAGCCTTGATTCATCGCTCGATTCGCATTTCAAGGATTCTTTTGTCGATGACGGCGAGACCGGCAGAAAGGAAATTTATTTGTGCGATGTGCCGGATATTGCCCTGAAAAATCGGCTCGGAAAAAACTGCGCGGGATTTCTGTTCAAGGAAGGCTCGCTTCTCTGCCATCTTTCCGTTCTTCTGCGCGAAAAGAGAATTCCCGCGCTTGTCGGAATCGACGAAAACCGCTTCAGCGAAGGCGAGATTTATGAAATCGACACTTCGGTGTCTGGAACATGCGAGAAAAAGGTTTGGAAAATATGATTTATTTTGACAATGCTGCGACGACAAAAATGGACGGCGAAATTCTTGAAGCGATGATGAACTCGATGAAAAACAGTTGGGGGAATCCGTCAAGCGAACATTCTGCCGGCGAGAAAGCGAAAAAGCTGCTTGAAAAAAGCCGAACCGGCATACTTTCTTCGCTCGGTCTTCCGAGCTGGAAGCTGATTGCAACGAGCGGTGCTACCGAAAGCAACAACCTTGCGCTTTTCGGCTTTCTGGCCACCCACAAAAAAGGGCATTTTATCACGGTCAAAACCGAGCACAAGTCGATTCTTGAGCCTGCCGAATATCTTTCGGAAAACGGCTTTAACGCGACTTTTCTGAATGTCGATTCAAACGGGCAAATCGATATCGATGAATTCCGCTCGGCAATCTGCGATGACACCGTATTGCTTTCATTCAGCTTCGTGAACAACGAGACGGGCATCATTCAGAAAAACTGGCGCGAAATCGTAAAAATCGCGCATGAAAACGGAATTGCCGTCCACACGGATGCAGTTCAGGCAATCGGGCATGTTGACGTTGAGTGGGAGCAGTTCGACCTGATTACGATTACCGCGCACAAAATCGGCGGGCCGAAAGGTATCGGCTGTCTTCTCTTGCGTCCGTCTGTTTCCTTGTCTCCAATCATTTTTGGTGGCGGACAAGAAAATGCAATACGAGGCGGAACGGAAAATGTTTCGGGTCTTTATGCGTTCTCTTTGGCAGTCAAAAAAATTGTTTCCGACATGAGGCTTGCGGAAATCCAGCAGATGAAAGATTTTCTCAAGCGAGAAATCAAACAAATTGTTCCAAACGCGGCTTTCAACGGCGTTGGTTGTTCGATTCCGCATATTCTGAGCGTCACAATTCCCGATTTTGACAGCGAAAATCTGATTTCGGAACTCGACTTCAAGGGAGTTTGCGTTTCTGGCGGCTCTGCCTGCCTGAACAACGAAAACGCATTCTCGCACGTGATTTATTCGATGACCGGCTCGGAAAAAAGCGCACGGGAAACGATGAGGATTTCTCTGTGCAAAGAAAACACGCTTGCCGAATGCGAGGAATTCGCGCGGATTTTTTCTGCCGTCATTTGCGATTTCAAGAAACTAAGGAGCGCATGATGAACAAGATTTTCAATTTGCATTTTACGGATTTCTGCAATTTCAACTGCCGCTGCTGCTACGCCAAAAAAGACAAGAACTGTCTTTCGTTCGACGATATTCAGAAAATCATCGAAAACATTGCCGGTTATTTCGAAAAGCACGGGATAACGGATGGGCGCGTGAACATTGCGGGCGGAGAGCCGACTACAAGCAAAAACTTGCAAAAAATAATCGACGCTGTCGTCTCGAAAGGAATAAAGGCTTCGCTTATAACGAACGGAATTCTTCTGACAGAAGAATTCGTCCGCGAAAATGCCGGCAAACTTACGATGATTGGGCTCAGCATCGATTCTCTGAACGACGGAACGAACAGAATTCTCGGCCGGTGCGAAGGCGTGGGCGGAAGGGTTTTCGATTACGGAAGGCTCGTTGCTATTTGCAGGTGCATAAAGGAGTGCGGCATAACGCTCAAAATAAATGTCGTCGCATCGAAATTGAATTTCAACGAGGACATAAAGCGACTTCTTGATGACGTCCGGCCGAAACGGTTCAAGATTTTGCAGATGCTTCCCACGACACCGTTCGCCGAGGAAAACGCCTTGTCGGAATCAGAATTCGACAAGTATGTGCAGAAATATGATGGCTACAATCCTGTTACCGAAAAACAGGAGAACATAAAAAAAGCCTATTTGATAATCGACTCTTCGGGTTTCGTCACGACGAACAACCTGCATTTCGACAAAAAACACAATGCACTCGAAGAGTCGTTTGACGAAATTCTGGACGACATCGATTTTGATTTCGAAAGCGAGGCGGCACGCTACAGCTCTTAAAATCCCCCGCCCTCCAACCGTCACAAATCCGTCCGGCCGCGGAAGCTCCTCATGAACGTTATCTTGTCCACGTATTCCAAGTCGCCGCCGACGGGCATTCCGCTCGCGAGCCGGGTGACTTTGATGTCGAACGGAGAGAGAAGGCGCTGGATGTAGAGCGCGGTCGTGTCGCCTTCGACTGTGGGATTCGTGGCGATGATGACTTCAGACACGCTTCCGTCCTTCAAGCGTTCTATTAGGGATGAGAGGCGGAGCTTGTCGGGGCCGATTCCTTCGAGGGGGGCTATGACTCCGCCCAGGACGTGGAAAAGCCCCTTGTACTCGCCGAAGTCGTTGATTGTCGAAACGTCCTTCGGCTGCTCAACGACGCAGATTGTCGAGCGGTCGCGGGTCGCGTCGGAGCAGATTGGGCACGGGTCGTTCTCGGTCCATGAGCCGCACACGGAACATTCCTTGATTTTGTCCTGCAGCGTCTCTATCTGCTTGGCGAAACGCTTTGTCCAAGACTTGTCCGCCTTCAATATGTGGTTCACGAGCCGTCCCGCGCTTTTCACGCCGATTCCAGGCAAGCGGGAGAACGACTCGGTAAGTTCGTCTATCGCGTTCATTATGCGTTGAATCCCGGAATGTTCATTCCATCAAGCCCCATCTCCTTCAAGAGAGAGCCGGACTTCTCCTTGATTGCCTCCTGGATTTTCTCCATTGCGTTGTGGTGCGCCGCGACTATCAAATCCTGGAGCATGGGGACGTCGCCCTGGGCTATCGGGTCGATTTCGATGGAGACCATCTCGAATTTTCCGTTCAACGTGACTTTGACGATGTTGCCGCCGGAAGAGCCGGTCGCGCTTATCCTGCCGAGTTCCTCCTTCATCTTGGCGGCGTTCGCCTCCACATTCTTCAAATTCTTCATCATCTCAAAAGGGTTCACCATTTTCTTTCTCCTTGCGTTGTTTTCTATTCGTCGTCATCGCTCTCCGCGGCGGCAGGCTTTTCAACCTGCGCGGCAGGAGGCTGTTCATCCTGCTTCTGCGGAGCGACTCCGACGATTTCGCCCCTGAAAGTGGACAGGATGAGCCGGACGGACTCCGGCGCGTTTTTCCGGGGGTCCACGTACTCCACTTTCTTCAAGACGGCTTCGAAATCTATCCTGCGTCCGAAAATCGCCTCAAGCTCCCCCAAAAGAGCCTGCCGGTTCCTGTCGAACTCGAATTTCTGGAAGTCGTTCGTCACCTCGAAACTGATTTTGTCCTGCCCTTTCCTCCAGTTGCGCGTCCCCATGAGGGAAGCCGCGAGCACAGTGTTTTTGAGGGAGAGTTTTCCCGTGACGAATTCCTGAATGTCCGATTCCGCCACCTTCGAAAAATCGTTCACGGAGTCGATGTTCACGGCCGCGCTAGGCTCTAGGGGAGCCTCCATGTCGTCGGAAGATTCCGGCGCGCCGAAAGTCGGCTGGTACGGCTGCATGTTCTGGAACTGTGTCGTCTGGCTTTGCGCCTGCTGATTCTGGAACTGCTGATTCAAATTCGGTTGCGGATTTCCAAACTGAACTTGCTGATTCTGAACCGGCTGTGTCTGATTCGGTTGCGGATTTTCAAACTGAGCTTGCTGATTCTGAACCGGCTGCGTCTGATTCGATTGCTGATTTCCAAATTGAGTCTGCTGATTCTGATTCTCGCTCTGGTTCTGCGACTTCTCTGTCTGGGCTTGCTCCTGCTCCCTCTGCTGCATACTCGACGTGACGCTCGTGGCGTTCTGGTATTCGGGGAGGTTCTTCAAAGCGTCCAAGACCGGAAGAGGGTTCTTCGGCTTTAGGGGCTGTGGAGCGATGGTCGGGGAGGAATTCACGCCCTGCTTCCATGCAGTGGGGTTCATGAGCGATGCGAGCTGCGCCTGGCTCTTCATTTTCGGGTCGGACATGACGGCCGCGTTGTTTCCGTTCGGGGAAGGAACGGACGTGGGAGTGCTCAAAAGGAGCGTCCTCGCCTGGTCGATTGCCCTCTTCACCTCCATCGGAGAAACGTACTCGGAAAGCCAGCAGAGGCGCGACAGCGCAAGCTCAAGCTCGTACCTGGGGCTTATGGAATAGCGGATGTCGCGGTAGAGCTGGAGGAAAATCGAAATGGCGCGTTCCATCTGAATCGGATTCCAGCCGTTCAGGACATTCACTGCGAAGCGGTCGGCGGACTGTCCGAGAAGCGACTCCTTTTTTATTCCGCTCTTTATGAGGAGAAGCGAGCGAAGATAGTCGGTTGAATTCGAGATGAACTGTTCGATGGAGATTCCGTTCTGCAAAAATTCGTCGAGCTTCAAAATCGCATCGTTCACGCGGCCCGAAACGCAGTCGTCGAAAATGACGTTGAGCCTGTCCACGCCCACAAGCCCAAGCTTGTCGCGGATTTTCTCGTATGTGATGTGGTCGCCAGAAAAAGCCGCCACCTGGTCGAACAAAGTGTAAGCGTCGCGGACGGAGCCTGTGGACTCGCGCGCGACCCAGTACAAAGCCTCCTCGTCCGCCTGGATGCCGATTTCCTTCGCCGCGTCCTCAAGGAGCTTCTCCACGGTGTCTATCGGAACCAAGCGGAAGTTGAACTGCTGGCACCTCGACTTTATCGTGGCAGGAACCTTCTGCAGCTCCGTGGTCGCGAAAATGAACACGACGTATTCCGGCGGCTCCTCAATCGTCTTCAAAAGCGCGTTGAAGGCCGACGTGGAGAGCATGTGGACTTCGTCGATTATGTAGATTTTGTAGCGGGAGCTTTGGGGGGCGTACATGACCTCCTCTTTTATCTGCCTGACATCGTTCACGGAAGTGTTCGACGCTCCGTCTATCTCAATCACGTCCAAAGCCGCTCCCTGCGTTATCTCAAGGCAGTGCTGGCACTTTCCGCACGGAGTCGCAGTCGGGCCGTTCTCGCAGTTCAAGGCCTTCGCGAAGATTCGGGCTGTCGAAGTCTTTCCGCATCCCCTCGGCCCGGAGAAAAGATAGGCATGGGCTATTTTCTTAGATTGAATCGTGTTCTTGAGTGTCTCCGCAACAAATTCCTGTCCGGCCAACGCGTCGAACGCCTGCGGTCTACGCCGTGTCGCTGTTACTTCGTATGCCATTTTTCACCCCAACTCGGCAAGCTCTTCCCACCGAGCGTATTTTTTCCCAAGAGATTCCGACACCGCCTTGTATTCGTCGCCGGCTTTCCTCGCTTCCTCAAAGTCGGAAGAGGCCATCTTTCCCTCAAGTTCGCTTTTCTTCTCTTCAAGTTCCATAATCTCGACTTCAAGAGATTCAAACTCTTTCTGCTCCTTGAACGAACGCTTCTTTTTCTTGGGAGAGTCCTCGTTTTTGGCGGATTCAGAAGCCTTCGAGGGAGATTCCGTCTTCTGAGTCTGTTTCTGGGACTTTTCACTTTCCGTCTCGGATTTCGCCTTCTCGTCGAGATAGTCCAGGTACTCCGAGCATTTTCCAACAAAGCCCGACACGCTTCCGTCGTCCTCAAGGATGAACATGGTGTCTGCAACCTTGTCCAAGAAGTAGCGGTCGTGGCTCACGAGGAGGAGGCAGCCGCCGTATCCGAGCAGGAATTCTTCGAGAATGTTCATCGTGAAGATGTCGAAGTCGTTCGTAGGCTCGTCGAGAATCAGGAAGTTCGGGTTGGAGATGAGCAGACGCACGAGGAAGACGCGCTTTCGCTCGCCGCCGCTCAAAGTCGAGAGCATGGAGTGCTGGATTTTTCCCTCGAAGCCGAACCTCGTCAGGAAAAGGGATGCGCTCAGGACTTTGCCGTCGTTCATCTTTATGACATCCGCTCTTTCTTCTATATATTCAAGCACCGTCAGGCTCAAGTCCTCGAACACTGGGTTCTGCTGGTAGTAGCCGAAGAAAGTGTTCTCGCCCTTGACGATTTCGCCGGAGTCGGGCTGGAGGTTCCCGGTTATGATGTTCAGCAGAGTGGACTTTCCAGAGCCGTTGCCGCCGAAGATTCCGATTTTCTCGCCCTTGCTGAACGTGTACGAAAAATCTTTCAGGACAGGGAACGACTTTTCAGAATCGCGCGCGTTCTCGGCGAAGCCCTTCTGGAAATTCTTGGAGATTCCGTGCAGCTCAAGGATTTTTCCGCCAAGCCGCCTTCCCGCGACCTCGAACTGGAAGCCCTTGTCCTTCGCGAATTTCTCGCGGTTGATGAGCTGCAAATCGTGCTGCATCCTCGCCTTCTGCTTGGTTCCTCGCGCGCAAGGCCCCCTCATGAGCCAGTCGCGCTCGAACCTGAGCACAGACTCGATTCTCCGCTCCGTGTTCTCCTCGATTTCCGCCTCGACCTCTTTTTTCTCAAGGTAGGTGGAATAGTTTCCCTGGTAGAGTTTGAGTTTTCCGCGCGCAAGCTCGTAGATGTTGTTGCAGACCGCGTCCAAAAAGTACCTGTCGTGCGTGACCATGAGGACGCACCTGTCGGTCTCGTGCAGATAGTTCTGCAGCCAGTAGATTGTCTGAATGTCCAAGTGGTTCGTCGGCTCGTCAAGAAGAAGGAGCTTCGTGTCCTCCACTAGAACCTGCGCCAGCGCGACCTTCTTCAGCATTCCGCCCGAAAGCGTCTTCATCTTGCGAGAAAGGTCGATGATTCCGAGGGTTCCCAGAATCGAGCGGATTTGCGCTTCGTAGTTCCAGAGATTTCCGTTGTCCATCTCAAGCGTCAACTTGTCGAACCGCTGCTGCTCGGACTCGGAAAGCCCGGCCGCCATCTTCGAGCAGAATTCCTCGTACTCGTTTATCAATGCGAGTTTGGGGCTTTTGGACTTGAAGATGTGCTCTTTTATCGTGTCATCGCCGTTGAAGGCTGGGTTCTGCGGAAGATAGCTCACCCCGGCCGACTTGTTGATGACGACCTGCCCGTCGTCGGGATTCAACGCGCCCGCGATTACGCTCAGGAGAGTGGACTTTCCGGTTCCGTTCCGGCCTATTATCGCGGCCTTGTCCCCCTCGTCCATGCCGAAGGTGACGCCGGAAAAAAGAGGGGCCTCGCGCCCCATCCTCGAAATGTTGTTGATGGAAAGAATGTTCATTTTTCTGTCTTTTCGCTCATGTCTGGAACTCTTATCTGCTCCGCCATCTCGACGGCGTTGTCAGCCATCCATTTCTGGATTCCGGCGACCACGTCCGCGTCGATGTCGTGCTCCACACGGCAGGCGTTCTCCTCGGCCTGGTCCTCTGGAACGCCCGTGATTTTCTGCAGGAAAGCCGTCAGGAGCTTGTGCCGCCCGAAAATGTCCCTGGCGACAGCCATCCCCTTGTCGGTGAGCTTTATCATGTTGCCCATGGAGAATTCGATGTAGCCGTCCTTCCCCAAAAGGTTCATCGCACGGCTGACGCTCGGTCTGGAAACGCCGAGCTTGTGGGCGATGTCCACGGAACGGACGAATCCGTTCTCAAGTTGCAAACGCAGGATAGCTTCAAGATAGTCTTCACCAGATTCGTACATTTTTCGTTCCTTTTTTTTGCTGATTTTTTTGGATTCCTCAGAAACAATGGAGGAATCCGCCTCAAATTCAAATAGACGCATGACACCAAATGACTGTTTTCGTTTGGTTTTCAGCTCAGCACAAGTGTATCACAGATTTCGATTATTTTCTTTCGTTTTTTGGGAAGGCGTTTTTTGTCCGAACAGCAGATTTTTGGAAATACAGATTTTTTTAAATTTTTGTAAAAAACTGGAAAAATTTTCCGCCATTTTTAAGCCGGCATATTTTGACCTTAATTCTGCATTTGCAAATGAATCAATTGACGGCTCGTCAAAATCATAGTATATTTTACTTGGATTAAGTCAAGGAGGTGTAGTTATGGCAACTTCAAGTTTGAAAAAATCATTTGTAATAAGCTCAAAAAAAGAAGCCGATGCCTTTGTAAAAATGTTTGCCGATTCTCTAAAAAATCCTCCTAAACCGATAAAAGAGGTTGAATGTAGCACAATATCCCGCGAACAGATGGCACAGATTATCAATGCAAGACTCGGTAAAAAAAACTAATTACAAAATCCAGCGAATCTCAGAACTGCTTTCCATGGAAAATGGCGAGCAGTATTTTTATTCGATTGCAGAATCTTTTAAATCTCCAAACAAAGTGTAGAGACTTTCTTAAAAACAAAAGCCATGCAGGCAACAAAACTGAACACCGCTACAACTTATCTTGTTTACAAGGAAATTTCACCGATAGAAATTGATTTAGTCGGTTATTTTTCGCTTGCAATGAAAATGCTTACGCTCAAGAAATCATCATTATCCAGCTCAAAGGAAAAAGTAATAAGCAGATTTGGATATTATGACGAAGATTCAGACTCTTATAAGGTGCCTGCAATTCTTGTTGCACAGTTCGGACGGAATTTTGATGATGAATCTGCATCGGTTTCTGGAAATGATTTGATGACAATTACCTTGAATCAGGTAAAGACAGCTCTTTCATATCTGAGCGGAAAAACAGTTTTTCTTGAATGTGAAAAGGAACAGAAACTTATAGATTTCTACAAAGAACAAGGTTTTATATTACTCGACAATGAGATTACATCTAAGAACAGTAAAGAATTGCTACAGATGTATAGATTGATATAAGTTTATTAGATTTTAAAAGATAGGTTGATGTGAAAACTAAAAGACTATTTTCAAGCAAATAAAATGTTTTGATTTACGAAAGATTGCTTGTCAGAGAAAGCGTTAGGGATACGGAATGCAGCGTAGCCGTTGCGAAGCAAAGGTGCGATAGCGGAACATGTAGTAGCCCGAAGCGTAGCGAAGGGGAACGCCCACCTTGTTCAGTACAAAAATATCTACGGTTTAAGATAAAAAAAGGCGAACTCTTAAAGAAGAATTCGCCTTGGAAATCACATTTTCGGGCAATAGGGGTTACAATTTCCGCGAAGCAAAGACCGCACAAAAAAGGCAATCTCCCTTTCGGGCAATTGACTTGCCGCCGTTGACTGCGTTGTTTCGCTTACGCGCGATAGTTTAACAGTCAAATCCGCTCCACTTCGTTGCTCTAGTTGAAAGCCCGGACTGCACACACCCATGGGAAAGCCCCCCGCCCGTGAAGGCGGCTTTCTTTCCCATGCCGTGTTTGCCTAAGAGGGCTGTGCGCCCGCGCCGCTAAAAAGCACGAACTGTACAAACCGAATAGTTGGCGGTCTTGTTGTCGTTGCACAAGAAGCCGTCGCTGAACCACACATGCCAGGCATCGTAACTGCTGGAAGCGTACTGACTAGACGACCAATAGCCTGCGTCAGCGATTTTCATTCCGCCGGCTTTTTCAAGCGCGGCGTTCACCGTGACCTTTGCCCTGTACAGCATACTTAATTCTGCAACAGTCGGGAGATACCAACCGCTCGCGTAATTCCCCGTAAGATTGGCGGTCGTGGGCGTGGCATAGGCGTTCACCCACTCCCATGCAGGATAGTTTCCGCTTGTTTCTTCGTCGCTTACCGCATCACAGAGAGCCTGCCAGTTGTTGCTTCCGTCCAAGTCGCCCGTGAATGTCGCTGTCGCCGCGCCTCCACTTTCAGATTCGATGGGCGTACACTGAATCGCGGTGATGTCCGTGCCACAGCCGTTTACGCCATTTTCCGCCCATGCAAGGGTGTTGACACCTCCTGTCGCGTTCTTCAAGCCCACGCCAAGTGTTTTTGCTCCGAGCGTGTCGCTTGCACTTCCAGCGTAGAAAATGACGGCGACCGCTTTTGATTTCTGCTCCTCGGTAAGGGTGAGGTCTGCCGTGTAAGGGGTAGCAGAGCCGTCTGTAAACACGATGTCGCCCACGGCCTTCGCCTCGGTCGGCTTTTTCGCGCCGATATAAGTGGCCTGTGTTATTGTAAGCGTGTAGCTTGCCGTTTTTACAGCGTATGTGTAGCTTTCGCTGTCTGCTACGGTTGCCGTGATTGTCGCCTCTCCCGCTCCCACGATGGTCACTTCGCCAGTCGTTGCGTTTACGGTGGCTACATCTGTTTTGCTTGAGGCGTAGCTCACCGTGCCGTCGCCCGTCTTTGTAAGAGCGTTGGTGAAAGCCTCGTCGGCGGTTGTCTTTTCTACGCTCGTGGTCGCGTAGCTGATGCTTCCTGCCGTCTTCTGCTGTGTGGCCGTCTCCGAATCGCTGTCAGAGTCCGACCCGCACGAGACGAATGCGAGCGCAAAAAGCGCGCCCGCCAACGGGAAGAGTTTTTTGAGTTTTTGCATGAGATGCCTCCTGAAATGGTTTAAAATATGAAAAGCCCATGTGCAGGACGCAATTTGGCCTGCATCATGGGCGTTTTTCCTGTGTGAGAATATTGCAGCCATTCGGCTGGTCTGTGAGTTTGATTTAAAATGCGAATGGCCCGAAATTATGTTTCGGGCAGAGTTATAGCCTGTGCTGTGCTGTGCTGTGCTGTGAATTTTGCGCGGAGAGTAAATTCATGTCAAGGGATTTGCTGAATGTTTTTCGCTTTTCCATAAATCTGCCTTTTCCTCAAAATGCAACAAAAGCCATCGCTTTTTAAACATCATAACGCAGATTTTAAAAAATACAGATTTTTTTAAATTTTTGTAAAAAAATGGAAAAACGCGAACGCAACCGTGGGTAAGGCAGTTATAATTGAGTGCTGGCATACAAAAAGAAACAAGCGAAAAGGAGCTGAACATGACGGAAGCGAACAAGGAAAAGGCACTCAAGAAGATTTTGGAGATAGCGAAGAGCGTCGTCAGGGAAGAATCGGAGAAGATGACGAGAGCCGACCTAGCGGAGGAATTGAAGAAAGAGGGGATAAAAAACGATTCGGAGAAAGTGGGCGCGCTCGTCTACGAATGCTACAGGGAAACGGGAGACGACGATGTAAGAAAAGCGTTCTCGAACAACCAGAAGACCCGCCCGCTTGTGGAGGACGCGACCGCGCTCTCGATTCTCGATTCGGGAAGGAGAGACGGAGACGGCGGAGACTTTTTCGCATTTCTGGACGAGCGGCTCTCGGACTCGAAAGTGAATCTTGAGACGCTCGCAGCGGAGGTCTCGAACGCGATGCAGACAGTCGCCACGGAAGCCGCGAAACTTGTGAACATAGTGTCCGGCACGAACGCGCTGAAATCCATACAGGACGAAGCATCAAGCGTCTTCGAAAAGTACACGAGGATAACGGACACTTACAAGACAGCGAAGGACTCAATCGATTCTCTCGCGTCCGACTTTTCGGCTCTGCGCGACAGCGTTGGCGACACATACAGGAAACGCGCGGCGGAACTGGTCGACATCTTCGGGGACAGGATAAAGGCGGCGATTCCTGAGGTTTTCGACTTCTCCTCGATAGAATACCTCGACGTGGACAAAATGAAGGGGAAAATCGAACTCGAATACACGGACTTCCGCTCGAAATCCACGGAACTCATAGGCGGAGCCTCGGAAAGCTTCAAGACGAAAATCGGGCAGCTCGCGCTTTTGAAGGAGGACAAGCAGGCCGCCCTCGTACTCGCCTCGTGGAATCTCGTGTCGCACTACATGGACGTGGCGAATTCGGCAGCCCTCCTCCGCTCCAAGTCATTGCAGCTGAAAACGGCCGTGACAAAGGATGTCGCGTCGATAAAAGCCGACCAGACGCGACTGCTGGAAATCTACAAGACAATCAACGACATCCTCGTCCCGAAAGCGAAGGTCTTCAAGAAGGCGGCGGAGGAAGTGTTCGGTTCGGAATTCAAGAGCCTTTCGGAAAAGATATACTCAAGCCCGGAAGCGAAAAAGCTCAAGGAAAAGCGAGATTCCCTGCTCGACGAACTGCACAGCCTAGAGAATTCGATTGTGGACGGACAGGAGAACATCTCGTTCTACGAAAGCCACATAAAAGAGTGCAGGACGACGCTTTCGAACATGAAAGGCGAATACGAAAAGGCGAAATCCTCAAAGCCGGAAAAGCCCGGAATCATCAAGAACGTCATCACGTTCGGAAGCGCGGGAAAGGAATACGACAGGGACATCTCCGACTGGAGCGGGAAATGCGCGGCGGTGGTGGACACATACGAGGATTTGACGGTGGACGTGGAGCTTGAGTCGAAGGACCTCCTCGACCAAAAGAAGTCGCTCGACGAGAACAGACGGAGGCACACCGCGCTCAAGAGGGAAATCGAGGAGATTTCGGGGAAAATCATGGAGAAAGTCGCCGCTTCCGACGAAATCAAGAGGAAGGCCGCCGAGAACATCGAAGACATCGTGAAGCTTTTGCGGATTGCGAAGGACATCGCTTCAAGCTCGCTCGACGAAAGCCTTTTGAAGGTGCGGACGCTCGGAGACTTCAAGGCGTCGTCAATAAGGGACATCGACCTGCCAAGCGACGTGAAGGACGCGGTGGAGAAATTCAAGCGCGAATACTCCCAGATTCTCAAAGACGGACTGAAGCAGGGCGTGAAGGACGAGGTGAATGCGGAAATCGACTCCATGTACACGAAGGAGGACGTTTCGGAAGAGCGGAGGAACGAAATTTCCGAGCAGATTTCGGAGGAGGTCCTCCAAAAGAGCGTCTCGCTCTGCAAGCTGTTCAACCAAATCGAAAAGGACGGAGAGAAATACGCGCTCACCCGCGAGCACTACGAAAAGGAACTCGCAAGGCTGCAGGGCGAATTCAAGGAGAACATCGCGAAGCTGGACGACCAGGCGCAGGCGTTGGGCGAGATAATCAGGCGCATAAACCTCTCGAACGGAAGCGAGGAGCTAAAATCGTCGCTTTTGGAGCTTCTGGGAGACGGCGGTTCTTCGATTACGAAAGAGGAACTGGACGAATTCTTGAGCGGGGAACGGACTTTGGAGATTTAAATGGGATTCAAATCAAGACGAGAAAGGGCGAGGAAAGAGCACGAGTTCACATCGAAAAGCGAAAGGGACTCGATGAACGAATCGATACAGAACGAAAGGGAACGGCGGGAGAAGAAGGAAAAGGCGAAGGCGGTTCTGGAGACACAGATGTCGTACAAAATCGTCAAGCTGTTCTCGCGCCTCATGGACGACTGGTGTCTTGACCCGATAATCGGACTTCTGCTGCCGGAGGCCGGCGACACAATAACGGCCGTGATGTCCATTCCGTACCTGTACGTGAGCGCGTTCAAGATAAAGTCGTACGCGCTCACCGTCGTCATACTGAAAAACATCCTGCTCGACTACCTCATAGGCTTGATTCCAATCGCGGGCGACATCCTGGACTTCTTCATCCGCTCGTACAACGCGAACTACAAGCTCATCGTAGGCTATGTGGAGGACGACAAAGAGACAATCCGCAAAGTGAAAAAATCCGCGCTTCTCTCGACTCTGGCAGTCGTCTTCCTGTTCGCCGCGGCATTCCTGACGCTATACGCGTGGTACAGGCTCCTGGCATGGATTTTCGGCTGAAAGTGAGGAACCGGCTTTCGCCCCTAAAATAGTCAAGGGCAACAGCTATTCATAATCTTCGTACGCGACACGGTTTTTTCCGTGGGTCTTCGCATAGTACAGGCGGTTGTCGACACGCTTGTAGAGCGTCTGGCTGTCGTCTCCGACTCTGAGTCCGGCGACACCAAGGGAGACGCTCACGGCTGGCATGTCAGGCCAGCGGATCGAGTTGATTTCGGTACGGATGCGCTCGGCAATCGACACGGCCTCGTCCTTTTTTGCGTCCACGACAAGTATCATGAATTCCTCGCCGCCCCAACGGCCGATTGAGTCGCCGCTCCGCACGCAATTCTTCGCGGTCTTGGCTATTTTCACGAGAACCTCGTCGCCCATGTCGTGCCCGTAAGTGTCGTTTATGCGCTTGAAATTGTCTATGTCGAACATTATCAGGCACACGTTTTCCGCGGAATCCCTTTTCTGCAGCTCAGCCTCTATGCACTCGGCGATTTTCTTTCTGTTGAAGAGCTTCGTCAAACCGTCGGTCATGGCGGCCTCCTCAAGTTTCGCGTTGGCGAGGGAAAGGTCCCGGCTCGTCGCATGGAGAAAATTCACAAGCCGCTCCTCGAACGGAAGTATTCGCCTGTCCCTCTTTCCGAGCGGGAACCCGGCTTCGTCCCTGTCGAAATCGATGAGCATGTTGTTCTCGTGCCTGCCGTCCTCGATGAAGCAGTCGGACGAGGAGGCATTTCCGCCGTCTTCGCACTCTTCCATACCGACCGCCACCAGCGCGCTGTTCTGCACGCCTCCGCTTCCGCCCTTGTAGAGAATCTCCGAGAACGCAAAGCAGCCAGCCGTCTCCCTGTAGAAATTGAAGAAAGCCTCCAGCTCCAAAAACTCCTCTTCCTTCAGATACTCGTACCTGTTCCTGCATACGTGCAGCAGAAGGCACTCAAGATTCTTGCGGCTCATGTATTCCGCCAGATTGAACGACTGCTGAAGGATTATCTTTTTCGCGCCGTAGGAGAACACGAGCTTCTCCCCCTTGTTAATGTCGGCCGCGAAATGGACGAATCCGTCTTCGTCCTTGGACATCGGGACTCGGGCTATCCACTTGCCGCCGCGCCTTATCATGAACGGAAATTCGCAGGTGTTTTCAATGAAGTTGTCGCCGGAAACGACTCCGAGGTATCTCTTGAAGACATCGCCGGCAACCTCTCCGTCCACCGTCCGCAAAATGTGGTCGCCAAAAACGTCCGTGGCCTCCATCACTTTTCCGATGGGTGTCCATCCGAGCGTGGACTCCGCATAGACTCCAAGATTCTTTCCGCTGAACAAGACCGCGACAAGACCGTTTTTGTGGATTTCACTTCCGAAGACGTACAGCTCGCGTTTTTTCGACTTCACGGCGTAGCCAGCTCCTGCTCCAAAGACGGGCACGCCTTCGGCTTCCAACGCGACCGCGGAAAGCACATCGTTGGTGCAGGAATTCTTCATCGGGGTCGTGTAGACCTGGATTCCCTTCAAGTCGCCGAGGCTTCTCACCGCGGAAAGAAAATCGGATTTCACTTCGTCGGCAGGCGTTTTCGAGAAGTCGTACTCAAGGATTTTTATCTCGGACGAGAAGAAGAACAGAATCGTGAACACGGTCGTCCTGTCGAGCTTGTCCCCGTGCGCGAATCCGGCCTGGCACGTCAGACCCGCAATCTGAGCCTTGTCCAGTTTTTTTCTCACGATGTCGGAAAGATATCCTATGAAATCGGCGTCGTCGCGAGTCGTGAAGACATCGACCAGCACGCTGACGGCGTTCCCGTAGTCCTCGCTCGCCCTCACAGAGTCCAAAAACCTGACAGCATCGTAGCTGTCGTGGAACAAGAACGTTCTCTGCCTCATACAAAACTCCTTTCACTCTCCAGCGCGGGGAAACGGATTCTCAACAACTCAAAGAAATTTACGGAGGAGGAAGTCCGTCTGCCTGTCGTCGCCAAGGACGAAGACGTGCTCGCCGAAACGCTCGAAGCCGTGGTGGGCGTAGAACGCCTTTGCCTTCTCGTTGCGCTCCCACACGCCGAGCCAGATTTTTTTGAGACCAAGCTCCACGGCGAATTCCTCCGCAGTCCTGAGCAGCGCGCTTCCTATGCGCATCCCCTTGAAGGCGGAAAGAACATAGATTCGCTGTATCTCAAGGGAATCGCTCCCCTGCTCCTCCGTCTGGGCGGACAAAAAATTCACCTTCATGTACGCCGCAGGCACTTTCCCGGCGTATGCGATGAAAAACACGGAGTTCTCGACAGAAATCTCCCCCAGGACCGCCTTCTCTGAAAAATGCTCCTCGTTGTACTTTCTCATGTCCTCTTCGCTGTTTTCGCCGGCGAAAGTCTCCGAGAAAGTTTCACTGCCGAGAGAGCAGAGCGTCGCCACGTCCTTTTCACAAGCCCTGACGATATCGATTGATTTCATCTTCTTCTCCATCAAAAGCGGACTCTATTTTCCAAGTTCGTCGGCCATGTCGAAGCAGCGGTCGCCGAGTTTTTCGATTTGGCGCACGATGTCGAGATACAAAAGCTCGGCCTTGACGTCCGCTCCGCTCTCAAGACGCTTTCTCGCGACCTTCTTGAGCTCCTTGCGCTCCGCGTCGATTTCGTTCTCCAGCTCGCTCGCGTAGTCGAACTGTTCTTTCGAAAGCTTCTGGATTTTCGCCACGTTCTTGTAGATGAACTGCAGAAGCTGCCTTGAAAGCTCGAAATACGGAATGAGCCGCTCCAAGTCTTCCGCGCGGAACGGCATCTTCTTCTCCACGGTCTTGCGTATCTGTACGGCAATCGAAAGGCAGCCGTCCGCCATGCTCTCAAGCTCTTCCGAAATGAGCATCATGTGGGAGATGTTCGACTTGGACTCCTCCGATATGTTCAAACCGGAGCAGCGCACGAGATACGGGGTGAGCTGCTCGTGCATCTGGTCGGTGTAGTTTTCAAGGTTCTCGATTTTCCCGAATTCCTCGGTGACGAATTTCTCAGCCTCGCCGTCCTTGAGCATCTTGATTCCAATCTGGAGGCTGTCGAAAATGTCCACGACGACATCGACGAACGCCGCGATTTCCTTCTGGGCGTTGAAGACCATCGTCTCCGGCACTTCGAGGGCAGTCTTCTCGCTGAATTCGAGCCTGTATGTCTTGTTCTCAGGAACTTCGTCGTCCTTGATGATTTTTCTGGTCAGATTTGCTATCTGGTTGACGAAAGGGATGAAAATCACGGTGCCGAGAAGCTTGAAGCAGGTGTGCAGCGCCGCTATGTGGTAGATGATGTTCTCCTGGACAGTGCCGGGAACGATTAGGTCGATTAAGGAAAGGAACGGTTTGAAAAGAATGAGCGCGACAACACAGGTCGCGATGTTGAAAAGCACATGGACGCATGCGGTGCGTTTGGCGTTCGCGGAAGAGCCCATGGCGGCCATTATCGAATCTATCGTGGAGCCGATTTCGCTTCCGATGACCATGGCCGCTCCGAATTCCCAAAAGTCCGGATTCTTGGCCGCGACGGTCAGGACAATCGCGGTCATTGCGGAACTGGAATGGATTAGGGCGGTGAAGACGATTCCGACCAAAACGGCCAGGGCAAGACTGAACGCGCCGTATCCCTGAACAAGATGGATGAAATCGGTAAGCCCGGAGCTGTCCTTGAAAAGACCGGAAAGCCAGTCGAGTCCGATGAACAGCATTCCGAACCCCATTATCGCAAGTCCGATACCCTCTTTTTTTATCTTCTTGACGGCCAAAAGGACGTATCCCAAACCGAAGAGAGGCACGGCGAACAAGGAAATCTTGAAGTTGAAGCCGAAAAAGGCGACTATCCAGGCCGTTATCGTCGTTCCTATGTTCGCGCCGAAAATGACGCCTATCGACTGCTCAAGCGTGAGGAGTCCCGCATTCACAAACGAAACGAGCATTACGGTCGTCGCGCCCGACGACTGTATAATCATCGTCAGGACGCATCCTGTAAGAAGCCCGACGAACCTGTTGCCCGTCACAATCGACAGCGCGGCCTGAAGTTTCTGCCCCGCGCTCTTTTGGATTCCGTCGCTCATCAGCTTCATTCCATAAAGAAGGAAACACAAGCTGCCTGCGAAACTCAATATTTTCAGCACCATGATAAGCGCAAGTATACTAAGGCACCTCGAAAAACTCCATAGTTTTCCGAAGTTCCCACTAGTTCACAAGCTCTTTCGCCACAACCTTGTCTTTCACGACGAGGGAAACTGTGGTGCCCTGCTCCACCTCATACGGAACAGTCACAGCCCCGCCGAAATGCTTGAACGTCACGAGCCTGGACTGCTTTCCGTCCTTCTCCGCCATGAGAACCATGTCCACAGCGAACGGGAATTTCGTCGTCCTGGCCGAGAAAACGCCCACGACCGGCTTTTTTCCATCCGTCGAGACAGTCTCCTCCAATGCGAAATCCGCCGCGCAGTGGGTGTAAGCCCTTACGAACTGCGACTCGAACGACTGCTGCTGCGTGACAGTTCCAGCCCTCTCGCCCTTGGACGAATCCGCGGCATGGGTCGAGAAGTCGAAAATCACCTTTGATGATTCCATCTGGGAGTAGATTTTCCCCACGGAAAGCCCCACAAGGTTCGGAACTTTCGTGGTCTCGTACTCGGAGCCTTTGCTCACCAGAAGTTTGAGCGTGACCGGAGTCGAAATCGGCGTGCCCTCTGGAGGATTCTGGGCGAGGATTGTTCCGGCCGGCGCCTCGTCCGTCTTGTAGCTGGGGTCCGAAAGGACGATGAGCTGCTTTGTGGAGCCGGTGAACATCGTCTGGAGCTTTATCTTCACGTCGTCGAAATTCTCCCCGACGTAGTTCTCGATTTTGTTCAGAATCATTCCCTTGCTCACGACAAGGTTGATTCTTCTCCCGGCCTTGGTGATTGTCCCGGCCTCCGGCGACTGGCTCAGGATTTTTCCAGCGTCGTCGGAATCCGTGTACCTGAACTGCACTTTCTGGTACAGTTCCTTCTGCTGCATCTCCAAAAGCGCGTCTCCAAGGTCGAGTCCCACCACGTTCGGCACCATGACCTGCTCCTCGCCCTTCAAGTTCGCATTGAACACGCAGAACGCGACGATGAACATGACGACAATCGCGGCCGCGACCGTCAAAAGCAGATTAAATGAACTCGCCTGGAGTTTCTCTACATGGGAAGAAATGAACAAGCCCGCTTTTCCCGGCTTGGCTTCCCTTTCCTTGTTCTCTGTGTTTTCCTGATTGTCCATTTTTTTCTCCGAATTTGATTTTCTGCGGCTCCCCTAGTCGAGGACGGAACCGACGAAATTCCTGGCTCCGTTCATGAACGACTTGTAGTCCATCGACTTCTTCTTTTCCCACTGAAGCTCCGTCGCCACGAGAATCGAACCGTCGCCGCACGCTATCTCTATGCCGACCGATTTCCGGTACGGAAGGACGGTGCCGGGTATGACGACATCCTTCATGTTCCTCGTGGAATTCTCCGAAACCTTCGACTTCAGGATGAGAAGCTTAACGCCGCCGCATCCAGTCGAAGCGAGGGGCCATGGAGTGTACGCCCTCACCATCCTGTCTATTTCCACGGCGGATTTCTTCCAGTCGATGATTCCGTCCTCCTTCTTTATGAACGGAGTGTAGGAAGGCTCTCCCGTCTGCTTTTTCGACGCAGGAAGAGAAAGTACCCCGGTCTTCGAGAATCCGTCGGCAATCGAGCGGATTACGGAGAGAAGAAGCTTGGTTCCGAGCGAAGTGACCTTGCTCTCTTTTCCGTCTCCGTCCATAAGGGAAAGCGTCGTCTCCGTGCCGTCCAAAGGAATCTCTCCATAAGCGAGGATGTCGCCCTCGTCGGTTTCGAGAGCGAGCGTCTGGACAGACACGCCGAGCTTGTCGTCGCCGTTCAGAATCGCGGCGGGAACCGGTGTGCATCCACGGTACTTCGGCAGCGCGGACGGATGCAGGTTGATTCCGCCGAGAGGGAAGAGCGAGAGGAATTTCGGCCCGAATATCTTTCCGTAGTCGAAGCAGACCATCAAATCCGCCTTCAACGGAGCGACGGCATCCCTCGCCTCGGCCTTCAAGTGGTCGAACGAAAGCACTTCTATTCCGTTCCCGGCGGCCACTTCCGCGACTTCGGTAGGGACAAGGGCGGAATGCCTTCCCTTCGCGCTCGGTGGGTTCGTCAAAACGCCGACTATCTCGTAACCGCCAACTTTCGAGTCCTCTATCAGATTTCCGAGGACGATTGCGGAAGCCAACGGACTTCCCGCGTACAGAATTCTCAACTTTCCCATTATTTTTTCGCTTTAGAAGCCTCTTTCGCAGCCTTTTTGGCGGCTATGCTGGCGGCCTTCTTCGCCTTCTCCTCTTCCTTCTTCCTCGCCTTCTCCAGCCTGTTCCTCATCTTCTCGGTCACTTTCTCGGCGAATTCCTTGTCTCCGCGGTCGATGTACACGATTCCGTCCAGGTGGTCGTTCTCGTGCTGCACGATTCTCGCGAGCAATCCGTCTGTCTCAAGGGTGAACGGCTTTCCGAATTCGTTCAACGCCTGTATCGTGACCTTGGCAGGGCGGACAATCTCCTCGTCGAAGCCGGGAAGAGAGAGGCAGCCCTCGTCGTAGGGGACAAGCTCCTTGCTCGTCGCGACAATCTGCGGGTTTATGAAGACCCGCTTCACGTCGTCGTCGGAAATCACGACAAAGAACCTCTTTGCGATTCCGACCTGAGGAGCCGCCAAGCCGACGCCGTTCGCGTCCACCATGGTCTCGAACATATCCTCAAAAAGGGACCTCATCTCGTCGTTTATCTCTTCAGGGGCGACGGGTGCGCATTTTTCTCTCAAAACATCTTCACCCAACTTGTAAATCTTCAATATCATAGTTCATCGAATTTAGCACAAAAAATAAATGTTTTATAGGTAAATCAAAGCGATGAAGAAACTGATTCTGCTGCTCTCCTCGCTCGCGCTCATGTCGTGCGTGGAGAAAAACACAAGCGACGTCGCATCGTTCGAGGCGATGGACACGTTCATGACGGTGAAATCCTACGGAAGGAACGCGAAAAAGGCGGACTCCGAAGTAGAAAGGAGAATCCGCGAAATAGAGGGGAAGATTTCGACGACCGACGAATCGAGCGACGTGTACAAAATCAACAACTCCGGGGAAAACATCGTGGAAGTCTCGGACGAAACAGCGTTCCTAGCGGAATTCTCACTAAAGGCGGCCGGGGAGACTGGAGGGGCTTTGAATCCGTGCCTCTACCCGGTGACGAAGGCCTGGGGATTCACGACAGGAGAATACAGGGTTCCCGAAGACTCCGAAATCGAAAAACTTTTGGAATCCACCGATTTCAGGAAAATCTCGGTCATCAGGAAACCGAAAGCGGAAATCAAAAAGGAAATCGGAATGATGCTCGACTTCGGCTCTGTCGGAAAAGGTTTCGCCTGCGACGAGGCCGTGAAAATCCTCAAAAAGCGCGGTGTTGAGTCATCGATTGTCGACCTCGGCGGAAACGTCTACGTCCTCGGAGGCAAGATTGGGCAGGACGGCGAAAAAAAGGACTGGGCGGTCGGAATACAGAATCCGTCCGGGGGAGAGCCGGTCGCGAAGCTCCTCCTTCAGGACAAGGCCGTCGTGACATCGGGCGGATACGAGAGGTTCTTCACGGACAAAGACGGAAAAAGGCGGATTCACATCTTCGACACCAAGACAGGGAAACCCGTAGAGAACACGCTCGAATCCGTCACGGTCGTGTCGGATTCAGCCCTTTACGCGGACGCTCTGTCGACATCGCTGTTCGTGATGGGCTTCGAGAAGGCGATTGATTTCTGGAGGGGAAAAAGGGACTTCGAGATGGTACTTGTCACAGAGGATTTCGGACTCTACTACACGGAGGGGCTGAAGGGAAAATTCAGCGCGACAACGAAGCCGAAGAGCCTCGGAATCATCCGTTGACGACGAAGCGGAGCCTTTCGACAAAGTTCCTTCCCTTCATTCCGCCGCTTTCGAATCTGGCGGTCATCGCATGGAAGTGGGCGATTGAAAGGGAGACGACGGAATTTTTTGGAAGCGGCACGGAAGAGGCGAACCGGGAAAGGCAAATCGAAGACGAAAGCCTGACGCATTTTTCGGCCGCAAGGAGAAGCGCGCCGTCGGTCACGGAGAATTTCCATATTCTGAAAACGACTTTTCCGTCGGGGACGAACACTGACGACAGGAAAACGAAAACCCACATGGCGAAGTGCGGAACAAAAAGGAACCTGCGCCCCGACATTTTCTGCAGCGCGGCCGCCACGGCGAAAACGGATACGAGAAGCGAAATCCTGTCCGTTGAAAAGACAATCACGGAAAGGAAAAAAACGACCGGCAAAAGCAAAACCGAACGCGCAAAAGTTCCGCATTCCGTCTTTTGAGGTTCCACGAGCGGTGAACCCCCTGCCGGAGAAAGTCCCCCATCCCGTATTTTCAGGGCGGAACAGACGAAAGCCGTAGAAAAACCGGAGAAAACTGAAAAAACGAGCATGGGACCGAAGAACACGAAAGTCCCGCTTCCCAAATAGAGAGAGCAGAGGAAAACCTGGACGGCGGATGAAACAGCCGCGCCCGACACGGAAATACCGTAAACGGAAATCCGATTTCCGAATATTCTCGGCAAAGCGAACATGAAAGAGCCGGAAACGACCGACTGCGCAATGGAAACAATGAAAAACGGAGAGAACAGCGTCCCCGAAACGAGCGAAGAAGAAGCCGACTTCACAACGCAGAGGGCGAGGAACAAGGGAAAGTCCAAAGAGAGGGAGGAAAGGACGGCGACATTGGAAAGCCCCAGCCTGAAAAACGGCGCGAACCTTGGAAGCATGGACTCCGCATACGAAAAAAGCAGAGCCAACGCTCCAAGGTACGCCATTCTTTCCTTCCGAGATTCCGTCACCTTGCCTTTCCAGTCGTAAGCCAGTTCTGGGTGAAATATCCGTCGGAAATCTTCTTGTCGAAGACATACTCCTTCACGGTCACCCGCGTCTTTCTTCCGGTCTCTATGTTCGTGACGAGATTCTGCCTTCTGAGCCAGTATGTCATTCCAGTGGCACCCTTCACCTGCTCAAGCTTTTCGACCTCGTAAGTCTTTATCAACTTTGACGCGTTTTTCTTGTCGTAGAATTCGATTCTGACAGGGATGTAGGATTTCTTGTCGAACCAGCTGATTCTGTAGCCGTACTCGACGGTGTTCTTTTTGACGGGAACGGACTTCATCTTCCAGCAGTCGTATGTCACGCCGTTCACGGTGACTGATTCAGACTGCGAGATTATCTCGTTCTTGTCGTCGTGCTCCTTCCTGAGCGACAAGTCGTTGTATGTAAGCTCGGTTCCCACGAACGGCTTTCCCTTGTCGCCGGGGGCGATTCGCCTCGTCGTCCTCAAAGCAGGCATGAAAACCCACTGGTCGTCCTCTTTCGATATCTTCTCGGCCTGAAGGATTCTCGTGTCCTTTACGGTAGAAGGGCTTTTGAACGCGAAAACAGTGTTTTTGAGGCCGTTCGCTCCGCCTCCGAACTGCTCCACCTCCATGTGCTCCACAGAGCCGTTCTTCGAAATGTTGTCGATTGCAATCGACGAGTAGTTGTAGTCTGGAACCCTGTCCAAATCGCAGTACACTTTCAGGATTTCATCGACCGTCTCTGAAAAGAACAAGCTTCCGGAAACGAAAAAAGCGGCGGCAAAAAAAATTTTTTTCATTTTTGTTTCTCCATGATGCTCGAATCCCAACTTGACCTGCCCGGAAACTGAAGATTCCGAACAGTTTTGAATCGGAAAGTTTATTTTAGGATTATACAGTTTCGGCGCATTTTTTTTCACAAAAAACGATGTGAAATTTGAGATTTTTGAGATTTTTGAGATTTTTTTCACCCAAAAAATCCCACTCACCTGGATATTGCGTCGAATTCCTCACTGGAACTTTCATGGGACTCAGGATTTTTTCCCTCCACGACGCGTATCGAAACCTTGTTCGGAAGGCAGACGACCGCATTTGAAAAGCCCTGGGCCACGCACGTCTTGTTCGGACACGGAGAGTCCAAGACACGAACCTTCCCGTTCCGCACCTCGAACACGGTTTTTCCAAGCTTCCCATCGACTTCGTGCAGACCGTCCTCCAAAAGGGCGAACTCGTACTCGTTCTCCGCCGCATTGACGAGAACGGTCCCCGAAGAAGAGAGCGACGAGGGAAAAAAGCGAACCGAAAGGAAAATCCCCGAAGAGAGGACAAGCGCGGCAAAGGCGAAGTCGAGGATTTTCAAGTCGGAAAAGCTATTCCTCCACGGCATCTTCACCAAAAAGCTCCCTCTCCTCGTCCGCGCTCAGGCTGTCCAAGTCCGTCTCGAACGAAATGAGAAAATCATCGTCGTCTCCGTCGTCGCGCTCGGCATCCCTTGCGTAAGGATTGTCCTCGCCCTTCCTTTCGTCGTATCGGGCGAAATCGGCCGCGAGGAAATCGTCCACGGACGAGCGGAGAGCGTCTTCGCCCGCGAATCCGGTCACGTCCACCACCGCCGAGTCTTCGTCGAAGCGGAGGAAATAGAGGACGCAGCGCACCTTCTCCACAGGCACGCCCTTCATCTGCGAAATGGCAAGGCGGTAGCTTGCGAGCTGGGCGTAGTATTTTTCAGGACGCTGCTCACGGTCGGTCTTGTAGTCCACAATCGTGTACTCGTAGCCGGAAGAGCCGCCGCCCTTGAAAACCAAGTCCATCATTCCGCTGACGATGGAATCCCTGCCGAACGCTCCGAGGGAAAGCCTGAACTGGTACTCTGTCCTTTTCCACGGAGAAGCGCAGATTTCGGAGAAAAGAGCCGTCTTGGAGAAATTCTCAGCCATTTTCATGCAGATTGCCTTCACTTCCGCGACGTTGCTCTCGTACATGTCGATTCTCTCTCCGTCGTCGCGCCTTACGTCGACATCGAGTCCGAGCAGGTACTTTCCGGGAATCTGGAAGTCGGCCTCGCGCCCCTCGACTACGGAATCGACCTTCTCTTGCATGAACAAGTGCGCGATGGAACCGAAGTCGGCATGGCTGAACCTCGCGCGCATGGATTTGGGCTTTTTGATGTCGTCGGGATGCTCCTCGTTCCACTTCCTGTATTTTTCCAAAACCCAATCCTTTCCTGGAATTGTGCTCTCGACAATCTCGTCGATTCTGCGCATCGGAACAAGCTCCGGATTCAGCCTCAAGCCCGGAACCTTTTTCTCAAGGACGCTCGGACTCAAATGGACGGGCTTTATGTAGTCCTTCTCCACTACGGAAGCGTTCTCGAACGAAGAAGCAAGCTCCTCCGCGAACTCGATTTTGCAGAGCGCGTTGTTTTCCTTTGAGCCGGAAGAATCGTCCTCGTAGTCGAATTTGTTGGAGAATTCCTCGAAATCGAACGGAGCGTCGTCAGCCGCCTTCCGCACGAAATCCACAGTCCCGGAATCCCCGGATCTTTCCTCGACCAATGTAGTGTACCTGTCGATGACGTTCTCCACGGAAGCGAACATCGAGGCGGGATTTGTCGGGACGACTTCCGAGTTCAGCTCGCCCTTGTAGTGCTGGTCGTACTTTCCGACGATGAAAAGCTCGTCTATCGCGCGCGTGAACGCCACGTAGGTCAATCTCCGAAGCTCCGCCGAATTCTCGCCCTCCACGAGAATCTTGTCGGCTTCGAGGAAATAGTTCACGTTCGTTTTTTTGGCAGGGACATGGAATGGGTACTTGTCCTTAGTCTTCACATTTCCGAACAAGGAGCTCTGAGGCGTTTTGAGGACAGGCCCGAAATTCTTCGTGAACGTGAGCGCGTCCCTTTTTTCCGAAGTCTTGGACTCGACCGCGCAGACGAAGACGACCTTGTACTCAAGCCCCTTGCTTTTGTGGACAGTGATGAATTTCACGCTGTCCGTAGTCTCGAACGGAATGTTCAGGTTCTCTATTTTCGTCGTGCTTGAGTTGTACTCCTCGATTTCGTCCAGAAAGCCCGCTATGCTCTGCGTGTTCCCCTCGGCCTTCCGCGCAAGCTCGAAGAGGATGTCGTAGAGGCCGGAGAACATCTGCACGTCGGAATTCCACAGAGTCTCGTATCTGTAGCCGAATTCGTACCAAAGGCGCGAGACTATGGAAGATATCTTCTCCTTGTGGAGCAGCTCCTTTATCTCGTCGAACCTTTCCTTGGCGCGCGAGAGTGTCGAGAACGGACCGCTTTCCACGCCGAAGACATTGGCGGCAGCAATCATGAAAAACTCGTCGAACGGATAGACGCGAGGAACGCTCCCGTCGTCCCTGAGCAGCCGGAGACTGGACAAAAAGACCTCCATCTCCTCTTTTGAAAGCCCCACGAACGGAGAGCGGAGAAGGACCGAGAGAGAATTCATGTCGCCGGGATAGACCGAGACCTTGAGGAACGAAACGATGTCGTTGATAGGCCCGTCGGAGAAGAATCCCTTGTAGATTTCAGTCGAGTACGGAATCCGTGCCTTGAGAAATTCGCTTTCCAATTCTCCAAGGACTGACGATGACCGGAAGAGAACGGCCATGTCGCTGTACTTGTAGCCGGACTTTTTCAGCTCCTTTATCTTGTGCGCGATGTACGACGCCTCGAATTCCGCCCCCGACTCGTTCGCTTCGTTTACAGTCTCGTCGGTTTTCTTGAAGAACGCGAAGTGGGTGCGTTTCCTGTCTTCGTCGTCCACTTTCTTCCTGTCCCATTCGACTTTGAGATATTCCGCCTCGTAGTTCGGAATGGGAAGCCCGTCCTCCCTCTTCATCAACGCGGACTTCTCGCCCTTCGTGTTGTTTCCCCCAAAAATCGTGTTGAACGAACGGACGAGGTTCGGCATCGAGCGGAAATTCGTCTCAAGATAGATGAAGTTCCTGCCGTCGTCGAATTTATCGCCGCGGAGATGCGTCTGAAGGTTCCTGAACACGCTCACGTCCGCGCCACGGAACCTGTATATGCCCTGCTTCTCGTCGCCCACGAAGAAGAGCTTTTCCGGGTTCAGCCTCTTTTGTATGTAGTCGTCGGAGTCCGGCTCGAAATTCGGCACTATGTATGAGCCGTCCGAATCGAACCGCTCCACATCGTCGCTCAGCATGAAAAGGGCGTCGCACTGCATGGCGTTGTTGTCCTGGAATTCGTCGATCATTATCTTGTCGAACCGCTGCTGCTCTATGTGCCTGATTTCACCGCGGTTTTTGAGTATGTCGAAAGCCAAGTCGGAAACATCCTTGAAGGTGAGGATGCCGGAAGTCCGCTTCGTCTCCTGGACTTCCGAATCGAACAAATCGAGCAGCCGCATGATTTCGAGAGTGATGTCGAACGTCAAGAGCGACTCCGAGACATAGACGAGCTTGTTCACAGACTCGTAGAGCGTGTCGAAGCAAGGGAGGATTTCCTCCACATCCTTCCCCCTCGGCTTTGTCATTTCCGTCCATTTTCCAAGATAGAGAAGATAATCCTCGACTTTTTCCTTCACACCGGCAAAGTCTGTCTCGACCGTCTCCCAAAAGCTATTCCTGAGGACACCGGACGAAAGCGGATTCTCCAACGCATCGAGCGCCGACAGTTCCTTTATTTTTCCGACGCTGGCGGACTTTCCCTGAATTTCCGCGCCGCGGATTTTTGATATGGCGGAATCGGCGGAATCGGCGCATTCTGTCCAGATTCGCTCGATTTCCGCCTTCTGCTTGTCCAAGGCTCCGAAGAACGACATTCCGTCCTTTTTCAGAATCGAAGAATTTTTGATGACCGGCTTCGCGAAAACATTCTCCGCAATCTCGCTGAACTTCATCGACCGGGTAAGAGCCTGCACCGCGCTATTCTCGTTCCGCGCGAGTATGAACTGCAGAGCCTTCACACCAACGAGCGATTCGATTTTCTCGTCGTCTATCCTGAAACTGGGCGATATTCCGTAGAAATGCGCGCCCGCGCGGACAATCTCAGAAAAATAGCTGTCGAGAGTCTGGATGTGCACTTTGTCGAAAGAAGAGAGCGCGTTTTTTGCGTTCCTGCGCCGCTCCTCCGAAATGCCCATGTCGCACGAGTCGGCGGAAAGCTGGCTGAAAATCCTACCCTTCATCTCCACGGCAGCCTTGTTCATGAACGTCAGCGTCAAAATCCTGTCGGCAGTCGTGTCTCCAGATTCGACCAAATCGGCGAACCGCATGGAAAGCACCTTCGTCTTCCCGGAACCGGCACCCGCGCTCACGACAACATTTTTCCTCTCGCCGACAGCCCTTCTCTGGTTCTCTGTCAAAACATCAGCCATAAATCATTCCCCCGAAACAGTGAAAAACCTTCTGCAAACGCTCTGGTAGTCTTTGCAGTTCGCGCCGACACCCTTGTTCGTGCACAAATCCTTTTTCTGGACGCGCTCGTCTATCGAAAAATCCAGATTCTTTACGCGCTCGACGAATTTCTCTATAAACTCGCCGCATTTTTCGCACGTCCTGTCGAACTCATCCTTGCCGAGCGACGCGCTTTCCACGCTAGTCTTGCCGTTCAGCGTCCTGTCGCGTATCGAAAAGAAAAAATACCCGTCCGGCTCTATGCTCTTTCCGTTCCTGAATTTTTCGCCATCGGAGAAGATTTTTCTGTAGACAGGCATCTGGAAGTCGGGGACCTCGTATTCCTTCGCGTCGTCGTACAATATCGGACTCGGAACGGAGCCTGACTTGAAATCTATTATGAAGAATTTCGTCTCCGAATCGTCCGCGCTGTCGCAATAGAGAATGCAGTCGATTCTTCCGTCGAAATAGTATTCCTTGGGATTTCCGTCCTCGTCTTTCGGATGCGAGACGTACTGCTCCTCAAGCTTGAAGACTTTCATGTCGCAAAAATACTGCGAGAACTTCTCCACGCTCGGAAGGAGTTTCGTGAACAGCTCCGCTTTCTGGGAATTGACGATTGTCTTCGTCATCTCGCTCAGGGTCTCCCCGAATTCGTCGTCGTCGTCAGGCTCCGTGAAGCGGGTGTTCGCCTTCTCTATGCTCTCTTCGAGTATCTTCCTGTATTCGGAATTGAGCGTTGTATATCTGAAATCTCCCGTCTTCTTGTCCACAGTCTTGTCGAGCGTGTCTGAAAAACGCACGCCCCTGTCCTTCAAAACTCCAAGGTACACCTCGAAGACCGCGTGGTTTATGCGCCCCACGACGAAATCGTCCATCAAGTCGGCTTCGTTGTTCAAAGGCTTCAGGGAAAGAACGCGCTCGAAAAGCCACTGCCTAGGGCATTTGTAGAAAGCCTTCACATTCGAGGGGCTTATCTTGTATTTTCCGTTCGCCTTGTTCAGATACTTCTTTTCTATTATCGATTTGATTTTTTCCTTCGACTCTTCCCATCTGAAGCTTCCACCACCTCGGCCGCTCGTCATAGTCTGCTCTTTCCAGACACCGAATCCGTTTCTCTGCGTCCTCATTATGAAATTCGGGAAGCGCACATCCTTGTCCACGAAAGAGCTCTTCTCCTGTGAAAAAACGTTTCCGCTTCCGTCAGGCTCGGTTTCAGCATCCTTCTTGAGGAATCCGTGCGGGAATCCGTACTTCCCGGCAGAGTGCTCCGCGGACGTGAAATAGGACGCGCTTCCAGAGGAAAGCTGGTACAGAGAGATGAAGCTCTCGCTGGGGTCGAAATCGGTGAACTTGAAGAATTTGTCGTTCGTCGAAGGGTCGATTTTGAGAATCACATCCCGCTTCGTCTCGTTCAAGAAATCGAGCTGCTTGAAAAGAGAGCCGACGGAAAGGGAGTCCTGCGTCGCATCCACAACGACGTGCACCTTGAACGGAGCCGCCGCCGCCGCGCGGTACGGATAGACCTGTATTCCGCGCTTCTCCGTCTGGTCGAGGTACTGCGTCTGCTCCAGATGCGAGACGAAAAAGCCGAAGACGTTCGATATTTTGTAGGCGGTCTTTCCGTCGACGCGCACGCCGCTCCCTTTTTTCTCCTCCGTGCAGAATTTCCCCTCAAGCTCCACAAGCCCTGTCAATTCCGTGATGCAGCGGCTCAGAATCAGGTCGCTCTGCTTCATGTCCTTGAAGCCGCGCCTGTCGATGAAGAGCTTCCTGAACGTCCTGTACGCGCGGAGAAGAGCCTTGAACGACTTCGCCCCAACCATTTTCGTCGTGGACGCGCGGAGATAACCGTAGAAGCGGCGGAGTTCAGCTATCGATTCTTCCATTTTCCGCTTCCGCTCCGGGATTTTGTCGTCCGAAAGTCTCCTTACAGGATTGTCGAACGAGGAAGTCCAGATGTCCACTTTTTTTCCGGTCGCCTCGTCGATGTAGGAGCACACGCAGTTGTTCTCTTTTCCGAACTGTATGAATTTGTCTATCAGGAACTTGTTCTTCCACGGAATGTCGTCGTTCAAAAGAAGCTCTTTCACGCTCGCGAAGGAGAAATCCGACCTGACGCATTCCTGAATCTGCGAGAAGATTTTTCCGGAACCGTGCTCGGAAAGCATCCGGCTGAACCTCGTCACGTTCGGAATCTCAAAAAGGTTCAGCTCGCGCTCAAGGTAGGAACCGTATGTGTCCATGTTTGGGACGCTCACGGCCATGTCGGTCCAGGCGATTTTCTCCTCGTCGTGCATTCTACGCAAGAACGACGCGACATTGTGCAGTTCCTCAACGGACGTGTCGAAATGGCACCAGGAAGTGTTCCCCACGTCGATTTCGCGCGGAACCTCGACGAACGAGAGCGCCTTCTCCTGTTCCGCCATTCTCAGGAGGAATTCATACTGCGTCCAGTCCTCCAGAATCTGCGGATAGACAATCACATAGCGGGTCTTGTCGTCCGCACCCTTGAACGGAGGCTGCTCCCATGCGGGGTCGAACAGGTCGTTCTCGTCGAGGAATTTCTTGTACTCGCTGTAGAGCGTCTCGTAGTCCTCGTCCTCGGAGTCGTTGGCGGAAAGCGAAAAATCCTTGCCGGAATCCAACGCCCGCTTTTTCATTTCTTCGATTATGTCTTTGTACGACTGGGTGTCGTGGTAAGTCTTCCAGATTTTCAGGGACGGGAGTATTTTTGAAATCCAATCGGAAAAGGAAGACGCGCTCTCGGCGAATTCCTTGGTGATGAGGGATTTGAACAGAAGCGGTTCGTTTTTTCCGTTTGCGATGTTGCTCTTTTTGATTCCAGCGTTCTTCTCAATCAAATACGAAGCGAATATCTTTCTCATCAACGATGGAACAGTCGTCTTGTCTTCCTGCTTCGTCCTGATGCAGTCGCCCTTGAATTTGTCCCAAGCGATGAACCGTTCCATGGAAACGGCGGCGACACCTGTGATGCCGCTGTTCTCGACAGTCCAATCGGCCCAGCTTTTGCAGGAAACTTCGGTTGGGAAGACAAAAACGACGTTCTCGTCCCGAATATTCCGCACGATGCATTCTTCGATAGATTTCTCTTTTGTCATGCAGAAATTATTCGGGGATTTTTTCCGTTCGTCAATTTATTTTAAAAAACAATCAACCGAGCCTTATTCGGGCGGCTTTCGCGTGTCCGGCCAAGCCCTCGGCGTCGCCAAGGTTGCCGGCGGCTACGGCGGAAGCCACGGCACCTTTCGAGCCGGGAACGGTGCGGAGCGTCGTGACGGTCTTGAGGAAAACCCTCACGCTCAGGCCGCCAGTGAACCTTGCGCTCCCGGACGTGGGCAGGGTGTGGTTCAAGCCGGCCGCATAGTCGCCGAAGACTTCCGCGCTTCCGTGGCCGATGAAGAGGGAGCCGTAGTTGTGGCAGAGTTCAGCAATTCTGTCGCGCTCCTCCCCTTCGTCCATCGCAAGCTCCAAGTGCTCCGGAGCCTTCCTGTTCGCAGCCTCGGCCGCCTGTTCAAGGTTATCGCAGACGATGATTCTTCCGCAGTTCTTTATTGACTGTTCGGCAGTGGCCCTCGTCTCAAGCACGGCAAGCTGTTTCTCGATTTCCTCGGCGACCTTCTTGGCGAGCTCCTCTGAATCCGTGGCCATGACGGGCTGCGCCACAACGTCGTGCTCCGCCTGCGCGAGCAAGTCGGCGGCGACCCAAGACGGGTTTGCGGATTTGTCGGCGATGATGAAGACCTCGGTGGGGCCCGCCACCATGTCGATTCCGACTGTTCCGTAGACGAGCTTCTTCGCCTCAGCCACGAATTTGTTGCCCGGCCCAACAATCACGTCGGTTCTCGGAACGGACTGGGTACCGAAAGCGAGCGCGCCGATTGCCTGGCTTCCACCGCACGCGAACGCCTTTGTGACTCCGCAGATGTGGGCGGCCGCCATGATGTTCTCGTCGGCGTAGGCTTTTCCGCCCACGAACGTTTTTCCGGGAACGCCAAGCCCTTTCTTCTCCGCCTCGGCCTTGTCGTCCGGGTGGACGCGAGGCGGAGTGCAGAGGATTATCTCCTTCACGCCAGCGGCCACCGCAGGGGTCACGGTCATGACGACTGTGGAGACGAGCGGAAAGCGGCCCGCGGGAACGTAGACGCCAGCCCTGTCGACTGGAATGTTCTTCTGCCCTGTGAAAACGCCAGGCTCAAGCTCCATCTCGAAATTGTCGAAAGACTCCGCCTGCTTCTTCGCGAAGCGGAGAGCCAAGTCGTGGCTGTAGCAAAGCGCGTCGTACAGCTTGGGATTCTCCCTCTTCATCTTCTCGGCCGCGGCCTCAAGCTCCGAACGCGGAATCTCGATTGAAGCGGGCGCGGAAACGTCGAATTTCGCGCCGTATTCCGCCAAAGCCTCGTCACCGCGGTTTTTCACATCGTTCAGGACATCCTTCACGACATCGATTGAACCGCCGAAATCCCGGCCGTTGAAGAAGGAATCCTCGACTTCTGAATATTTCTGAATCTTTATCATACAAACCTCTGTTTTTTCTGTGTCCCTTTTTTGCAAATCAAAATTACCACAAAACGAAATCTGTTTCATTAAAGCGAAGATTGGAATAAACTTTTCAAATCAATTATTAGGTCGAAAGTCGAGTTTATGCATACCGTAGTTGCAGAAACAAGCTCCCAGCGGGAACCCGCCCATCAAAACGGCAGTACCGCTTCGCGGTGGCTGAGTGTTTTGATGGGCGGACCCCCGCTTCCGCTCGTTTCTGCCATTGCACTGTGAAAACTCGACTTTCGACCTATTAATCAAGGAGAAAACAATGAAGAAATTCCTCGCCGCTGTTTCTGCGGCATTACTTGCAGCCGCCGTTTTCGCAAACGACATTTTCGCCGGCAAATCGTTCGATGGAATAGACCAGTCCGTCTACTACAAATTCAACAACGACAACACGGCGGAACTCATCTCCGGGAACACAGTGGGAGCCGTATTGAACTACAAGCTCGACGAAAGGAAAAAGACAATCAAGTTTTTCCCCAAAAAAGTCGAATCGACATCCCTCGGAATCATAGGATTCGAAAACAGGCTCTGCGAGAAAAAAGAAATCCTCGACTTCATCAACAAAAAAGATTTCGAGCGCGACACACTCAACAAAATGCTCGAAGAAGAATGCGGCTTCGACCCGAAAATCGAACTCGGAGGCAAGGACGAAGTAGAGCAGATTTTGAACTGCATAGTCTTCGTGAACTACAGGGAGGAGGCAAAGACGGAGGAAGCCTACGACAAGAGCGTGGACTACACGGAAAAACTCAGGGAGGAGCTCAAGAAGAACGAGGACCAGGAGCAGGCGAATGAACAGATAAAAGAAGTTGAAGAATTCCTCGCGTCCATAAGGGCGGAACTCGAATCCACCACGATTCCCCAGGTCAAATCGATGAAGAAGAAAATCGAAGCCCGGCTCGACACGATTTTCGACACCGAGATAATCTTCAACTACAAGGAGAACGAAGACGGCAGCATTCTACTCACGGAGGAAGCGGAGAACGTCAGCGCGAACGTGGTCTTCCTCTCGATGAATTCGGCGAACGAAGAGAAGCACGTCTACATCAACTCCAGCATCCTCGCCACAGCGGACGTGGACGAGTCAGGGAACCCTATCGCAATAAAATTCTTCACGACAAGCGACAAGTGCAAAAAAGATTCGGGCAAAGTCACCTTCGTGAACTCCGACGACAAGAAGGACAAGCTCAAGGCGGCCTATTCAATCAGCAGAAGCGAGAACGAGATAGAGATAACGCTCAAAATCACGTCAGGAAACTTGAAGGGCACCGAACTCAAAAGCACATACAAGACATCCACGGAAACGCTCACGCCACGCGAATAGGAGAAAGACATGAGAAAAACGCTCGCAATCGCGGCAGCCTTCCTGCTCACGGCGGCGCTTTCTGCGGAGAACATATTCAAGGGGAACACGTTCTCTGTGGAAGACGACGAAGTATTCTACAAGTTCACCGACGACACGAACGCGAAAATCTTCTCCAACGACACGGACGAAGGCGAGACTACGCACATGGAGCTGGAATACGTTCTCGACGAGAAGAACAGGACGATAAAGCTCAGCCCGAAAAAAATCAGGACGGCCCTTTTCGGAATCCCCGGAATCGAAGACAGGCTTGTGACCAAAAAAGAGCTGCTAGACACGATAAAAGCGGAAGGCTTCAAGGAGGACGTGTTCAACAAGCAGTTCGAGGAGCTCACGGGCTTCAATCCGCACATAAAGCTCGGCAAGAAAGACGCAGTAGACAAAGTTATGAACGTGTTCCTGTACAACGAATTCTTCGGCGACAGCGAATACGACGAGAGCGTGGACTACAAGGCGAAGGTTCTGGAAATGGACACAGACGAGGAAGAGATGCCAAAGGAGGACGTGGAGAAGGAAATCGAACTTCTCACACGAGCCATGAAGGCGACGCTCGCAAACATAGACATGGAATTGAAGATTCTTTCGGCATCCGTCTCGCTCACGTTCGACTTTTCCATGACGTTCAACTACGAGCAAGAAGAAGACGGCAGCGTAAAATTCACGGAATCGCCACAAAGCGTGGACGCGCAGACCGTCTTTCTGCAGATGAAAGCGGACGGAACAACCCGCAGCGTCTACATCACGAAAGGCATCCTCTCGATTGTGAGGGAGGGAGAAGACGGCAGGACTCCAGAAATAGACCGCTACGCGACGAACGACAACCTCAAAAAGCCCGCAGGAAGAATCACATTCTTGAAGGCCGGCAATCCGAGGGAGAAAATCAAGGCGGCGTACAAAATCGACAACAGCCAGGACCCTGTAACAATGGAAATCACTTTCAAATCAGGCGCCCTCAATGGATTTACGATAAGGGGACTCTACCACACGTCAAAATCAACGCTGATTCCAATCAAGTAGAGAGGCAGGCATTTCGAATCCTACAAGATGATTCTGATTCCCGCTCCGTGGGAAGCCGTGTTGTATGCGCGGACGCTTCCGCCGAGCGACTCCACGATGACCTTGGCGATTGAAAGCCCAAGCCCGCTTCCACCGACAGAGCGTGTGTGCGCCTCGTCGCCCCTGAAGAAACGCTCGAAGACGTGCGGAAGAATCGATTCTGCAAAGCCGCTTCCGTCGTCCTCGATTTCTATTGTGGTCTTGTCGGATTTTTTCGCCTTCAGTTCTATTCGGCAGGAATCCCCCGCATATTTCACGGAATTCGAAAGCACGACAGTCAAAACCTGATGCAGCAGTTCCGAATCCGAGTCGAAAGAGAAATCGCTCTCTTCGCATGAAAAATCGATGCGGACTGCCGGAGCCACAGCCGAGAATTCCTCTTTCAAGCGCAGGAACATCTCCTTCATGTTCACCTTTTCCACGTTCGGCTTGATTTTCCCCCTCTCAAGACGCGAAATCTGCAGGAGATTCGTGATTATCGCCTCCATCGACTTCGTTTCCTTCTTTATGGAATTGAGCGACTTCTCAAGCTGGGCGGCGTCTTCCCTGCCCCAGCGCAAAAGCAGGTTCGTCTGTCCGAGAATGACGGCTATCGGTGTTTTCAGCTCATGGGAGACATCGCTCGTGAACTGTTTCTCCCGGTCGAAGTCGACTTTGAGCCTGTCGAAGAGATTGTTGAACGTCATCACAAGGTCGTTTATCTCGTCGTTGTGCCGAGGACGCTCAAGCCTCTCGGTTCCGAGATTGGAGCTCGAAATCTTGGACGCGGCCCTCGTGACCTTGACGACAGGCTTCATTGTCCTGGACGTTATCAAGTACGAGATGAAGAACGAAATGACGAGAATCGGGATTATCGCCATCAAGACGGATTTTGGAAGCGTCTGGTAGAGCTGGTACGACACTTCCCTCGTCATGTCCATCGACGTTGCGATGTTGAGCTTTTTCTCGCCGACATCGACCTCCTTCGAATAATAGAGGATGTTCAAGTCGCCATCGATGTAGTAGTTCTTCTTTATGAGCCTTTTTGTCTCTCCCGCAGTGTTCGAGACAGCTGGAAGGAACGGGTCGTTGGTGAAGAGTACATTCCCCTCGCTGTTCGTGACGACGAACGAAATGTAATACGGAATCATCGGGAACGGGGACGGACGGGAGTCGAACGCGTTTTTCGCCTCCTTCGACTCCTTCACAAGCTCGTGCTTCGAATCGTCCTTCTTCAAGGAATTGTCGTCCTCGAAAGGCTCCCCCTCCGGCTCGAGCTCGACCCCCTTCTCACTTTTCGCTCCAGGCTCGGCCTTCTTCGAGGCGACAGCCAACCTGGACTTGAGCCGTTTGCTCGCGGGGAACGACTTTATCTCTTTCTCAATCGACTCGGCAGCGCGCATCAATTCCCAATCCTGTCCGTCGCGGACGAATGAATTTATGAGCCAAACGAAAGCGAGGGAGAGTAAAAGAACCGCCACGGTGAGCACCACGGTGAACCTGAACGCCAACCGGACGGAAATGGATTTGAAAATGTTCTTCATCTTGCTAGGCTTTCGGAAATTTATTTCTCAACGAATTTGTAGCCTGAACCGCGGACGGTCTTTATGTAGTCGGCTCCGATTTTGCTCCTGATGTAGCCGACGTACACGTCCACCGTATTCACGTCGATGTAGTGGTCCTTGCCCCATATCGAATCGATTATGTCGTCGCGGCTCATCACCTTGTCAGGATTCTCCATGAAGAGCTTGAGCATGAGGAATTCCGTTTTGGAAACGCTCTCCGGCTTCCCGTTCACGGTCACGCTCATGCTGTCTATGTTCATCTCCAAATCGCGTATCTTTATGATTTTTCCGCCGACTTTTGGAGCGTTGGCGCGCCTCAGGACCGCGTTCATCCTCGCCAGAAGCTCCTCTATTTCGAACGGCTTTGAAATGTAGTCGTCGGCACCGGAATTCAAGCCGTTTATCTTGTCTATCGTCTCGCCCCTCGCGGTCTCAAGGATTACGGGAACGTTCGATTTCGAGCGTATGCGCCTGAGCACCTCAAGCCCGTTCATTTCGGGGAGCATGACATCGAGCAAAACCATGTCGGGATTCTCGCTCTCGAATTTCTCAAGCCCCTCCCTGCCGCTCTTTGCGAGCACGGTCTCGTACCCCTCGTGCTTAAGCTCAAGCTCGACGAATTCGCTGATTCCCTCGTCGTCCTCGACAATCAAAACCTTTGCCATAAAAATCCTCCTGAAAAATAGACCTGAATTGGAACTCTAAAACTGAATCTCGACTTTTTTTAGGGAGACACCCGAAAAAGAAACAATGTCCTCAAGCGTCACAGAAAAACTTCCGCCCTTCACGGGCATGGAAAGCCGCATCGTCTTGCCGTCCTTGCTGAAAAGGAACTTCGTGTCGTCCATCGGCAGGACTCCGTTGTTCAGTTTCACCGTCTTTCCGTTCACAGAGCGGGGATCCACTCCTTGATCGAACAGGAAATCTATCTGGACTTTTCCCTCCCCGACCCTTTCCATTTTCGTAGAGACTAGATTGAATTCCACAGAGTCGTTCGCGACGCGCATACCGTGATACCCCATCGACTGCTTCGGCTCAGAATACGCTGAAACGCAAAAAGAGAAAAATAGAATCGCTAAAATTGAAAATGATATTTTGGTTCTCATGGTCTTCATGGCCTCAATTCTAATGGAAAATCGCAAGATTAATTTCAAAAAATGAGCTTTCTGAACAAAGACTTACGAACAAGCGACTTTCATGAATGAAAACTTATATATATTTTATCGTCATTTTATGATTGAAACTCCCGTCTCCATTACATTCTCAATCATAAAAAGTCAAAAATCAATCGAAATGAAAAAGATTGAAAGGAGCATACACATGACAAAATCTACAAAGACACTTGCGGCATTCACAATGGCGGCGATTCTCGCGGGCGGCTCCATCTTCGCCCAGTCATCGCAGAGCAAAAACGAAGACAACGACAAGCAGAAGGCGGAATTCCGCCGCATGGAGCCGAGACGCGGCAAAATCCCGACAGACCAGACAGTCATAATCGGCCAGGTGAAGAAAGTCGACACCAAGGAATCTTCCATCACGATAACGAACACGGACGGAAAGGACGTTTCAGTCAAAGTCACGCCGTTCACTGATGTGGACATCGTGCCCGCCACACGCCCGAATCCAAGCGACATGAAAGAGATGAAGGGGAAAAGGGCCGAAAAAGACTCCGACGAAGCCCGCGCCACAGACGGAAAAAGCTCCGACGGCAAGGAAAAAGGCAAAATGCAGCCTCCTCCGATGAGGCGCGACAATTCAATAAATGAAATCAGGAAAGGCTCGTGGATTCTTGCGGCCACCTACAAGACCGACACGAAAGTCCCCGCCGCCTCGCAAATCGTGGTGAAGCAGGACAGGCTGGAAAAATCCGACACAATCGACGCGAAATAAAAGCACATGTCAAACGCAGAGTTTGAACATATCGTAGTTGCTGAAACAAGCTCCCAGCGGGAACCCTGTTCAAAAAACGGCTGTACCGCTTCGCGGTGGCGTTAACATCGCTTGCGATGTTTAGTGTTTTTTGAACAGGAACCCCGCTTCCGCCTGTTTCAGCCATTGCACTGTGAAAACTCCGCATTTGCCCTGCCATAATTGAAAAAAAATGAAGTGTACCCAAAAAAGTTGGAGACAATTTTTGAAGGTACACTTTTTTATTCAAAAATTATTTTTCCTTGTGGCGGCGGTCAAGTTCGTTGTAGACGTCCTGCCATGAAACGCCTTCCTTGTACATGAGGACGCTCACGAAATAGAGCAAGTCCGCGGCTTCCCAGATTACCTCGTCCTTAGTCTCGGCATCGTCGGTAAGCTCCTCGGCCTCCTCCATCACCTTCTCCCTCACGCGCTTGTCGTCCAGTGTCGCGGTGTAGCTTCCCGGGCGCGGATTGGCGAAACGCTCGGAAATCACGTCGTAGAGACGCTCCATGTTTGATTTTGCGTCAGGGTCGCTTTCGAAGCAGGTGAAGCTTCCGGTATGGCAGGCTCCACCGTTCGGCTTCACTGTCGCGAGCACGGTGTCCCTATCGCAGTCGGCGCGCATCTTCACAAGCTCAAGGAAGTGGCCGCTTGTCTCTCCCTTCGTCCACAAAGTGTTTCTTGTGCGGGAGAAGAACGTGAGCTTTCCGGTCTCGAACGACTTCTCGAACGCTTCCTTGTTCGCGTAGCCCATCATGAGGACCTCGCCCGCCACCGACTGCGCAATCACAGGAATCATCCCGCCGACCTTCTGGAAATCAAGGCAGTTGATGAAAGCGTCCTTCAAATTCACGACGCCCGTGTACAAAGCCATTCCGAGCTGAACATCGCAGCCGAGCCTCTCAAGTTCCACCACCTGCTCAAGCGAATTCACGCCGCCTGCGGCGACGACGCGGCACTTCACTGCGGAGCGCAAAGCCTTCACGGCCTCCATGTCGGTGCCCTGCATACAGCCTTCTTTCTCCACGCAGGTGAAAAGAAGCTCGGAGCAGTACTTCTCCGCCTCTTTCGCGCCGTCAATCAAAGAAACGTCTATCGTCTCGGTCCAGCCGCGGACCGCTATCTTTCCGTTTATCGCATCCACGGAGATTATCACGCGCTGCTTTCCAATCGCCTTGCACAAGTCCTCAAGGAACTGCACGTTCAGGATGGACTCCCCCGCTTTCGGATTCGGGTTCCACGCCGCGCTTCCGACGATGACCTTCTCCGCTCCGAGCGAAATCAACTCGCGCGCCTTCTTCACATCGCGGATTCCACCACCAACACGAACATTTCCCTTCCTGAGAAGGCTCTTCAAAAGCTCCGTGTTCTTGGTGTTCCCCTTCGCGTCGGTGTTCCGCAAAGCCTGATCCAAATCGATGATTGCGACCTCGCCGAATTTATTGAAATCGCCAATGAGACTGTCGGCATCGTCCCTCTGCAGAACCAAATCCTTTCCGTTTTTGAGCTGGACGACGTGTCCGTCCTTCATGTCAATACTTGCAATAACCATAATGGAATCGAGTATATCAAAATTACGCGATATGCTCTTCTTTTTTATCGAAATTTCAAATTTCCGTTTTATAATGATTCTTATGCGCGTCTCCAAAAACTCCAATTTTTGAGAAATACGCTGCGTCAAATTTTTTTTAAGGAGGAAAACATGACTTTATCAATCGGCTCATCCGTCGTTCTCAGGACTGAAAAAATCGTATCGCTCATCGCCTACGGAGACTCCAACGTCGAAATCGTATTGAACCCGATATCAATCTGCTTCGAATTCACCGACACCGCCTCGCAGCAGCAGTTCATCGAGTTGATGAAAATCGCCATGACTGCGGAGGGAGAGCAGGCGAAAATCATATCCGACGGATTGAAGAACATTCCGTTCAACAACTTTACGACCTACTCCAACAGGAACTTGGACTCAAGGCTCAGGGACATCGCGACAGACATCGCGACAACAAAATAAGACACGAGTAAGCATTCTGTTTGAATACGACAACGTAAAATTCAAAAAACACGAATGATTTTTATTTTCCAGTCAGCATATACTGTGTCAACAATAAACACATACGCTGATTTGGAATTGGCACGGAGGAACAAACAATGAAAAAAATCATAGCGACAATCGTACTTGCGGCATCTTTGGTGGCGGGAGCGTTCGCCGCCGGAACAATCACCTCGGACGACTTCAATCTTGGAGAAATCGCTCCAGGAAAGACAGTCGCGGCAAAGGGCTTCGTCCTGAACGGAGCGCAGAAGGGAGCCACAATCGAGGACAAGTCAAAAGAGCCTGTAAAAATCGGAGACAAGTCTTTCGCCAAGAGAATCAAGATGAAGGGAGCCGACGCGTACATCGAATTCGACGTGAAGGCAGGCGACATCATCAGCGTGGTGGCGACAAGCTCTTCAAAGGAAAGCCCACGCGCAATCAGAATCCTCAACGATGGAAAGAAGCTCGGAGACATCACGGCGCCTGCATGGAACATGAAGAACATTTCCGTCACACAGGGTTCCGTCACAGCGTTGAAAGACGGCAAATGCCAGGTGAAGGGCTTCGGCGGCGGAGTCTACATCTTTGAAGTCGACATCAAGAGCGGAAACTAAATCGCACAAGAAAGAACCGAAAGCGGCTCAGGCAGATTGGGCCGCGCCAATTTTCGTTTTCATTAACCTGTTTGATGATGAAGTTATCAAACAGGTCCATTCTCGAAAGCCTGTCCGGTGAATTTTTTTATCGGATGGGTTTATTTTTTTATCAGGAACTATTTCAACAACTGACATAAAGCACGAAATGTTTTATATTAAAGGCAATTTCACTATTTTATAGAGGTTTTTGAAATGAAAAAAATCACACTCTCAATCGCTGCTTTGGCAATGGCCGCAGCCTTCACGACAGGTTTCGTATCTTGCAACGACAAGAAAGCTGACAACAACGCTCCAGCGGCAGACGCCGCAGCCACAACAGAGACAGTGGCAGAACCTGCAGCGACAGAAGCAGCGGCTCCGGCCGAGAATCCGCTCATCTCAAGGAAAATCGAAGGAATCTACATCAACGCGAACGACCTCGAAAAGGCGGTCCTCACAGCTCCTCTCGTGGACGAAGTTTCAGGATTCACGCTCAACGCCTCAGAAGAGAAGTCTTTGGAAGTGAAGAGCTGCGACCCACGCCAGATTGGAGAGGACCTCTTCACACAGGCAATCTCCACAAAGGGCTCTGGAAAGTACACAGTCGGAGAGGGCGCTGTCAACTACAGGACAATCTCTTTCCCAGCGAAAGCCGGAGACTCAATCATCGTATACGCGACAACTTCTTCAAAGACTGACGAGAGACCTCTCCACGTCGTCAACATGGTCACAGCCGAGGAAATCGGAACAATCACGATGATGGCAGACAATGGAAAGGACATGACAGTCGCCGAAGTCGTCGTCAAAGAGGACGGAAACTACTGCGTATACTCAACATCCGGAACTGGATACATCTACCAGATCAAGGTCGGAAAGTAATTTTCGCCTCCGAACATCGCAAATTGCATGATTGAAAACGGTTTTTAACATTGTTTTCGATTTGCGATTCAAATAAAATCTGAAGACGTAGGTTTTCTGTAAACTTACGTCTTTTTTGTATTTTCACGACTTTTCGATTAAAGAATCGCTTTGATTTAAAAAATCGGGAAAAAATAGGAGAAATCGATGAAAAAATCGTTCATCACACTGGGAATGACGCTGGCTATGTCGTTCCTGGCGGCTGTGGGCGTTTCCGCGCAGGACCGAAAAGCCTGGGCTGATGTCGCCGCACCAGTAATCACAAAGGTGGAGCAGACTGGCGACAACCAGGTCACAGTCAACTTCAAGGTACTTACGGGAACGGACGGAGCGGATTCCGGCAGCGTCACCATGAGTTCCGACACGGGAGCGTCTGGAAAAGTCGCTTTCGGAAAGACCAGAAAAGAAGACAAAGTAGCAGTCTTCGAGATGAAGCAGTCTGGACTTTACAAGTTCACGGTCAACGCGGAAAGAAAAGGGGAATCTCCGAAATCGTCCGAACCAAAGGAATTCTCGTACAAGCTCCCCCTCGTTTCTCCGACAGTCTCATTGCTGAACATCGGCGACTCGACTGTCTATGTTGAATGGGACCCGGTCCGCGAAGCCGAGGGCTACATAGTCTCCTACACGGACGACAGCGGAAAGCTCGCCTCACTCGAACAGACAAAAGACCTCTCCGCAAAAGTGAAGCTCCCTGCGGGAACAGTGTCGTTCTTCACAGTCACAGCCGTGAGAGGCTCGGACAAGGCCTCTTCAAAGCCGCAGAAGAAGACGGTCAAAGCCGATGCCGAAAGAATCTGGACGTTCACTGAATTCGGAACATCAACGAAGGCGACCAGAAACAACATGGAGATGATTGACTCCGACGACCTCAAGTTCAGGCTCAACTCCTGCATCGTAGGCTCTGACGGAAAGACAATCGTGGAGAAGGGTGGAAAATTCGAATCGTTCTTCGACGGACTTTCTTTCTACTACACTGAAATCGACCCCAAAAAAGAGAACTGGGAACTCACGGCGACTGTCACGGTCGACTATCAGAACCCGATGCCAGACGGCCAGGAAGGATTCGGCCTCATCGCCATGGACAAGCTCGGAATCGACGGCGAGCCGATGGTCGTCGCCTACACGAACTCGGCAGGAATCATCTCCAAGAAATTCACGACGCACGTCAACGGCACGAAGAAGGAAATCAAGAACGGCCTCGGAGCCAGGTTCGTCACGGGACTTACGGACGAAGTCATCCAGCTCGGCGACGCTGGAATCTCCAAGCTCGGAAAATCAGAGCAGATGGCGTTCAGCTACGACCAGTCGTCGGACGCGATAAAGACGGGCGACGTCTACAGAATCACGCTCAAGAAGGACAACACCGGATACCACGCAATCTACAAGCGGGCTATCGCTTCCGAGGACACAATCGAAGAGTACATCCTCTACGACCCGAACAACGACAAGCTCCTCCAGCTCGACAAGGAAAAAATCTACGTCGGATTCGCTGTAGCCCGCGGCGTGAACGCCACATTCAGCGACATCGTGTTCAACACGTCAGACCCGAAGACGGACCCGCCGGCACAGGAAGAGCCACCTGAACTCATTCCTCTCGCGACTTTGATCGACTGCCCGACTTCATGGTACGACGGAAACTATCCGTTCGTGTTCACGGCGAACGCAAAGGGAAAAATCACGGTCAAGGCGAAGGACGGAACAGTACTCGTAAACAACGAGGATGTCGAAGCAAACATCGACTTCAAGAAGACGCTCAAGCTTCCTCTTACGAAGGGAATCAACGACCTCACTGTCACGTTCGACATCGAAGACGACTGGAGACCGGCAGAGAAGCAGGTCATCGCGCAGTACAACAGGGAACTCAAGGCCTACGAGAAGAACTACAGCCCTGTGACATACACGCACACTGTCATCACGAACACTTACGAGGGCAAGACACTCTACGTCTCTTCCGAAGGAAACGCTTTCGGAGACGGCTCGAAAGAGAAGCCTCTCGATTTGACGACGGCAATCAGCTACTGCAAACCGGGACAGGAAATCGTCCTCCTCGGAGACAGAATCTATCCGACAAGTGGAATCCTCATCGAACGCGGGAATGACGGAACTCCATCAAAGAGAAAAGTCCTCCGCTCGGAAGAGGGAAAACGCACGGTCATCGACTTCAGCGCGACAAAGGTCACTGTAACCGCATTCAACCTCTATGGAAGCTACTGGGACATCAAGAACATCGACATCACGAAGACTCCGGACAACGTGAAGGCTTTGCAGGTCGCAGGAAACAACAACAGAATCCTCCTCGTGGACACATACGAGAACGGAGACACCGGAATCCAGATTTCGGGACGCGCTTCGGAGCCGTTCGATAAGTGGCCTAGCAACAACCTCGTCTACGGATGCGAATCGTTCGGAAACGCCGACCCTGCCCAGAACAACGCAGACGGATTCGCCGCCAAGCTCACGACAGGAAACGGAAACGTCTTCAGGAACTGCATCTCGCACCACAACGTCGACGACGGATGGGACTTGTACGCGAAGGTCGAGACCGGCCCGATTGGAGCCGTTTTGATTGACAACTGCGTCACATACGCCAACGGAACGAAGCTCGACGGAAGCGGAAAGGGAGACGGAAACGGATTCAAGCTCGGAGGAGACGGAATCAACGTCGGCCACCTGCTCTTGAACTCAATCTCATGGGGCAACGGCGTGAACGGAGTAACATGCAACTCGAACCCAGGCCTCAAGCTCAAGAACGTCACTTCGTTCGGAAACGGAGCGTACAACATCGCCCTCTACGGAAAAGGAAACGCTGAAGCCTACAAGCGCACGTTCGAGACGTCTGGAATCATCTCGCTCGACAGCGGAACGGGAGACCAGATTTCCGAGCTCAAGCAGCACTGCGCCGACCAGATAACGGACAGCACATACTTCAACGGCTCGAACGCCAGCGGAAAGACATTGAAGAAGGACGTGTTCGTCAGCACAGACACAGCGAAATACCAGAAGGGATTCAACGCGGACAAGACATTCAACAGGATTCCGAGAAGCGCGGACGGAGTGTTCGACCTCGGAGACTTGTTCAAGAAGTCGTCGGTCGCGCCTTCAGACGCAGGAGCCGACTACAACTCAACGTCTTTCAACATCGACTCGTTCAAGGATGTGTCCGGCAACACGATAAAGGCAGCCGGTCCATCTTCTCCAATCATCCCGATTGTGGCGATTGTCGTAATCATCCTCGGAGCAGGCATCGTCCTCAAGAAAAGAAGAGGCTGATTTTAATTGAAAGTTGAGAATTGAAAGTTGAAAAACAAGATTCAATGAACTTTCATTTCGCTCGCGGAATTTTCCGAAAGGGATTTTCCGCGAGCGATTTTTTTCGACCTTGCTTAGCATTATGAGTTCAATTTTATAAATTCTTTTGTCTGCACCCCGGCTGGACATCTACATAACAACAACTAAAATGGCGGGCATAGCCCGCCATTCAAAACTGCCCTCATTTTTCATTGGACTATTCTTCAATGCTTGAAAAATCGTTTTTGTAGTTTTGTATATACGATTCGATGTCAGGTTCATATTCTCCCGAATCTGACAAATTGAATGTAAGCACCAGATATTTCGTGTGCAAAATGGAGGTCTCTTCATCCAGAACAGGGGCGGTAATTGTAATCGCTGCCGGATATTCCTTTTCTCCGATTGTTTTTTTAGTGTCGGAAAAAGCGACGTATTTGAAATCAAAATCTGTAAGAGAATATGATTCAGTTTTATCACTCGTCGTTGTAGTGCCGTCCGTATCATAAACTCTTTCCCGAATCTTTAATGAATCAATTGAGCCGCTCTCCGAATTTGTAATGTCGTAGCGGACAGTCAGCACATCGTTGACTTTCGAGGTAAACTTGAGAGAAATTGCATCTGTTGACAAACTCGTGATTCTTGCTATTCCGTCAAAATCCGAGGTCGATGTGGAACCATTGATTTTTCCATCTCCAGCAGCCTGCAAGTCATACTTGTAGGTGTAGTTTTCACTGTTCGTGTACTCTTTTACAGAAGCAAAGCCTGAACTAGACTCGTTTCCTGGATTTTGAAGACAATAAGTAATTGAGCCTTTTGCATACTCTTCTGTTCGCCAAACCGATTTTTCTTTGCCGGAAAAATTCAGTGCATAGTCCTTCCATGTTTTTACGCACTTCAACGCATCGAGATTTACTGATTTGTCATCATTTCGGTCATAGTCAAATTCATAGTTATAGTGCTTTGACAAATCATTCCCATACAAAGACTTTTTTGCTTCAATGTATATCTTATCGGGGTCGTATTCTCGAAGTTCTTCCTCGGAAAGAGCGTTGAACGCGGCATTTTTCTCACTTGTCGTCAAAGACGGAAACAATCCAGATTGAGACCATTCCTGCTTCGCCGTAGCTATTGTATTGCCTTCTGAATCCAATTCAACATACTTGTCCGTCAACGATGCTAGACCTTTCGCGGAAGTTTCCTTGCGCGTCGTCAAATCGAAAAGCTCAATGCACTTTTCAATACCCAACTTTTCTGACAATAGCGAAGCTCTGTAGCTTCCGTCTGCAAAAACCTCAGAAGCCCTGCTTCCTGCCGATATGAAATCGTTCCTAATGACTTTGTAGGCTATATCCTCATATGTCACCGTACTTCCCACAACATATTGGCTAGCAACAGTCTCTACTTCAACATTTTCAGTAGATGATTTTTCGTTGAGGTCATCATTCGCACAAGAATAAAAAGCAAACGACGTAAAGGCAAAGGCTCCCAACACCAACAAGTTCGAAACTCTTTTCATGGTAAACTCCATATTCATTTTAATAGGAAATCAGTCTGAAGATTTGTATCGCTAACGGTAATCAGACAATGTATAATCAAGTATAACATATTTTAACTTAAAATAAAGAAAAAAAGGAGATGTTCCCAAAGCGTTGGAAATGGCAACCGCCTTTAAGGACAAAGCGAATGATAACGCTACAAAAGAAGCGGCTTCAAAAATCATAGAAATTCTTACATTCGCAAAAGAGCATGGTTCTTTGGTGGAATTCTGGTTTTAGAGGAGGTCCCTAGGAGCTTGTTTCGGCAACCACAATACGCACAAACTCGACATTCGGCACAATGAGCGATTTTTTTTGGCAGATTTTGTAGAATCTCATCATGAGAGAAATTTGCTACAAATGTTTTCACCCTAAGGACACCTGCTTCTGCAAATATCTGGAGCCGTTCGACCCCGGCGTGAAATTCGTATTCTTGATGCACCCGAAAGAGGCGAAGCGGCAGCGCACGGGAACAGGAAGAATCGCCCACGCGGGACTTTTGGATTCCGAAATCCTCGTCGGAATCGACTTCACACAGAACAAGCGGCTCTGCGAACTTTTGGCGGACCCAAAATACTACCCGGTCCTCATGTACCCCGGCGACGACGCATGGAACGCCAAAAAAGAGGGATTCAAGGAAGAAATCGGAGAGAGGAAGCTGCTCGCCATCATCATCGACTCCACATGGTTCTGCTCCAAAAAGATGCTCAAGCTCAGCACCAACGTGACGAGCCTTCCCAAAGTGAGCTTCTACGGGAACTACCGCTCGATTTTCACGTTCAAGAGGGAACCGCAGCCGGAATACATCTCCACAATCGAGACCTGCTACTACCTCGTCAAGGAACTCCAGTCCACGAGCATAATCGACCCGAACACGAACCCGGAATGCCTCATGACGGCGTTCAAGGAACTCATCAAGCTCCAGATTCAAAAAGAGAACGACAGAATCGAAGGGAAGATTCCGAACTCGCACGCGACGGACTTCAAATACAAGCGGCTGAAAGAGATGCCGAAATTCGACTGAAAAAAATCGAGGAAGTGCTATAAAAAGGGATGCTTTTGTCGTTCGTTGAGCGAAGTCGAAACGAACAAAATAACAATTTCTCGCGCATTTCGACTGCGCTCAATGAGCGAAAAATAACTTTCAGCATACTTTCTGTAACACCACCAAAATCGAAATTGCAACTGAAAAATGGAGAAAACAAAAATGGAATTCAAATACTGCCCGAACTGCGGAAAGCGGCTGGACGAAGGAGACATGGCGGAATACAAACGCGTCTGGAAATGCGACTGCGGAATGGAACTTTTCAACAACGTGGCGACGGCCGTGGGGCTTCTGATAAAAATGCCGGACGGAAAAATCCTGTTCGAGCGAAGGGCGAAAGAGCCGAGGAAAGGATTCCTCGCCTTCCCCGGAGGCTTCTGCGACCCCGACGAAACGGCCGAGGAGGCCTGCGAGCGCGAGTGCATGGAGGAGATTGGAGTGAAGCCCGGCTCCCTCAAGTACATCGCGTCGTTCCCGAACACGTACACGTTCCGGGGAATCCAGTACAAGACCTGCGACCTCTTCTTCGAGGCGAAGATTCCCGAAGGCGCGAAGCTCAAGGCGCAGGAGAGCGAAGTCGAAAGCTTCGAGCCGAGGTTCGTCAGGAACGCGGAGGAACTTGAGAAACTGCCGCTCGCTTTCGAGTCCGCCAGAAAAACGCTTGAAAAATACATAGAAAAAAACGAGGAAATAAAATGACAGAAAAGACAATCACGATTTTGATAGTCGCATTGGGCGCGGCGGCATACTTGGGAATCCTGCTTTCGATTCCATTCAGGACAAAAAAGGCGATGGCGGACGCGGGAAAAATGCTCCTTCCGCTCAAAAACGGAATTCCCTTCAAAGTGGTGTGCCTCTTTTTGCTCGCCGCCCTCATAATCGCGGTGATTCCGATGCGCAACTTCGCATTCTACCTGCAAGTCGTTTTCGCGCTCGTCGCCCTCATGGCGGCGAGGATGGGAGCGCAGGAAGCGGCGGGAATCGGGCACGCAGGAATCTACGAGAACACGATAATCTCGGGCACATACGTCGTGCGCTTCGACGACATTCTCGCAATCCCCACCCTCGCCTACGAGGACGACCCCGACACGGTGAACGTGGACAAGACGACAATCGAAATCATCAGGAAGACGGACGCGCAGACCGTGCTCCTCCTTTTCGACAGCGAAGAGAAAAGACAGGAGGCGGTGCAGGTGATTTTGAAGATACGCCCGGACTTGAAACAGGAGAACGAGGAATAATAAAGCGAAGCGATTTTTCAAGAATCCAAAATCTCTGAATAAATCTCAAAATCCTTGTCCCCGAACACGTTGAAAACCACTTTCCGCACGGAAGAATCCGGATTTTCCGAAAGCCACTTTTCTACAGTCTCCACCGCAATTCTGGCGGCAAGGTCGGGCGGGAACCTGAAGACGCCGGTCGAGATGCAGCAGAATGCGACGGATTCAAGCCGTTTTTCAGCGGCAGCCGCGAGGCAGCTTTTGTAGCACGAAGCGAGCAGGAGTTTTTCGCGGGGGCTGACGCTTGTGTAGATGATGGGGCCGACAGTGTGCAAAACATAGCGGCTTGGAAGATTGAACGCCGGTGTGATTTTGCAAAGTCCGGTTCCTTCTTCGTGTCCCTGTTTCTGCATCAGCTCGTTGCAGGAAAGCCTGAGCAGAATGCCCGCGAACGTGTGAATGCAGTTGTCGATGCAAGAATGGAGCGGAGAGAAACAGCCGAGCATAGCAGAGTTCGCCGCGTTCACGATTGCGTCGACTTTGAGCGTGGTGATGTCGCCCTGCCAGAGACAGAGTTTTGGATTGTGCTTCGCCGCTCTCAAGTCCGCAATATCCGTAATCCCCCGCTCTTTATTGACCTGCTGCAGGTACTCGTCCTGGATTTTCAAAAACTCGTCTGAAATCGGCAGAGGCTCACGCAGATTCATCAACGCCCTGAGTAAATCACGCTGCCCCCTTTCGTCAGCTGGAATCGCCACATCCGCATAATCGGATTTTTCTTTGAGGAGTTCAGTTATCAAATATTCTCTGCGCTCTTTTTGTGTCATAAGCTTTTCATCACCTCATAAATGTCACTGTCCACGCAAACGCTCTGATTTTCAATCTCCCGGGGAACAACTGCCTCGCCTTTGTTTATGCAGACGTATTTTGCATTCGGATTAGCATAAGTCATATTCCAGAAAGGATATTTGATGATTCCCGGAGTGTTTCCGCCAACGCCGAGTTCCAGAAAAACAATGCGCCCGTCTTTGTTTTTTTTCAGAAAATCTTCGTAGCGGTAAGCGGCTCTTTTCCAGCCTTCATCTTCCACAAAAGTATCGTCGCAGCGGAGATTCATCGTCATGGGCTTTCCGCAAACAGGACAGCGGGGAACCAGTTCAGACGGAACAGTCATTTTGATTCCTTCAAAGCCATTTTCCGGAAGTTCAAGACTGCCATCATCATGAATCACAAACCCCTGGGTCAAAAGCATCTTTTCAACCGCAGCTTGATTGTCGTAAGTTTTCTTGTGGCAGGCTTCAGAACACTGCCAGAGTCCGTAATCGCCCTGGGTGTAGAAGAGCCTTGATTTATCAAAACCGGCCTTCTGAAAGCAGTGGTCAACATTGGTCGTAAGGACAAAATAGTTTTTTTCCTTCACAAGCTCAAAAAGTTTTTCATAGACAGGCAAAGGGGCTTTTACAAAACGGTTCAGATAAATCTGCCGGCTCCAGTAGGCCCAGTTCTCTTCAAGACTTTCAAAAGCCGTAAAGCCGCCGGAATACATGTCGTGGAAACCGTACTTCTTTTCAAAGTCAGCAAAATATTTTTTGAACCGCTCACCGCTGTAGGTAAAGCCCGCAGAAGTTGAAAGCCCGGCTCCGGCACCGATGAGGATTGAGTCTGCATTTTGCAGAAGAGTTTTGATATTTTCCATAAAAGTTCCTTGTTTTTGACCGCCGATTGGTTCGACTTCGCTCACCAACCGACGGAAATGTCACGACTTCGCTCTCCAACCGACGGAAACGTCACGACTTCGCTCTCCAACCGACGGAAACGCCCGAATTCGCTCTCCAACCGACGGAAACGCCCGAATTCGCTCTCCAACCGACGGAAACGCCCGAATTCGCTCTCCAACCGACGGAAAAGCCCGAATTCAAATCATGCTATTTTCCAGGGAAGAACATTCTGGCCGACATGTCGAGGTAGTTCAGCCCTGAATATTTTGGATAAGCCGACTGGACAGCAGCCTTGAACGCAGCCGCGTCGGCGTTCTTGATTGCGATGTTCTTCAGCCCCTTGAGGTACTCAATCTTCGTTTTCACATCGTCCAGATTCTCCACGACATAATGGCTCGTCAAGACAAGCCCGACGTTTTTCTTGATGTAAGATTCCAGTACGGAAATGAGCGCGTCGGCGTGTGCTTTTCCCGCGACAATCGAATGAACATCGTGGCCAAGCATGTGGGTGTAGACAACATTGATTTCAGGAATGAAGATGTCGAAGGCTTCCTGAATGCGGGTGATTTTCATTTCCACACCGCAGAGATTGAGACTGTCGCCTTCGATAAAATCCGTTGTCGTGTAGATTGATTTGTCGAAGGCCTCCCCGAACGCGCCAGCAAAATTCGAGACGAGCCCTGCCCCTCCGCCGTTGTGGTTGTAGTCGTCGGCGTTTTTTGTCGAGTAGACCTTGCTTCCTTTCATGAAAGAAGCGCCCGCTCCGTGATAGGCGATGACGGCTCCTTCATACTTCAAGCCGTTGTCGGAGATGTATTTTTCCAGCTCCTTGATGTTGTCGAAAAAGCACGGCGACTCAATCATGAAGCAGCGGCCGTCTTTCTCCACCAGAAAACATTCGTCCGAAATCAAGTCGTTCGTCTTGAACGCATGGAGTTTGACCGAACCAAAATCATAGATTTCCATTACGCCCTTCGATAGCTGAACCGATGTGAACTGTGTCTTTTCCATAAAATTACCTCTTTGAGTTTTGTTCTTTTGTTTCCAAGTTGTAATTTAATATTTACAACCTAAAAACAACTCTATCGCTGTAATTTATAAATGTCAATAGTTGTATTTTATTTTTTACAACAAAAATGTGCTATATTTAGTGCAGTTTTATATTTGGGACAGGAAAAATGAAAATAAACACGTACCTCACAGTCGCAATCCACACAATTCTCTGCATTGCCTATTTTGAAAAAGACTACAAAGTCACTTCCGATTTCATCGCGGGAAGCACAGGAATGAACCCGGTGATTATCAGAAAGATTTTGCGAAAACTCCAGACAGCGGGAATGGTGGAAACAAAAGCAGGGGTCGGAGGCTCCACCCTTTCAAAGAAAGCCGAGGAAATCACCCTTTTGGACATCTACAAGACCGTGAGCGAAAAAAAGGAAGGCGAGCGCACTGTCTTCAATTTTCATGCGAATCCAAATCCGAAATGCCCTGTGGGGAGCAAAATCCACGCCGTTTTGGAAGAGCCGTTTAACGGTGCCCAAAAAGCACTGGAAGAGGAACTCAAGAAAACGACAATCATGGATTTGATGAAGGGGCTGTGGAAGAATGAAACTGTCCAATAGAATCATGAACAATCTGAATCTTTAAAAAAAAATTGAATTTGCACATTTCAGTGATACAATATTAGATAAATTCAACTACGCAAGGAGTGATAATTATGAAGAAAATCATTGCATCATTGGCTTTTGCATCGATGGTAGCCGTTTCGGCTTTCAGCGCGACGACAATCAAGCTGGGGTATTCAACAAATTCCTCAGACCCGCGCGGTGTCGCTTCAAAGCTCTTCAAGGAAGAAGTCGAGAAGAATTCGAAAGGCAACATCAAGGTCGAGATTTACGACAGCGCGAAACTCGGAAGCGACACGCAGCTCATCGAGGGCGTCATCAACGGAACCGTTGACATGACAGTCTCAAGCGCGGGAAACTTCGGCGTCTACGCCACCAACATCGGAGTCTCAGCCCTTCCGTTCCTCTTCACAGACTTCAACAAGGCATGGAAATTCATGGACAGCCAGATTGTCGCGGACGTCAACAAGGAGCTTGAAGCGACAAACATCGTCGTCCTCGCCCACTACGACAACGGCTTCCGCTGCGTCACGACGACAAACAAGCCTGTGAACAAAGTCGCGGACATGAAAGGACTCCACATCCGAACCCCGGCGAACCAGATTGTCATGGAGACTATGATGGCCCTTGGCGCGAAACCGGAGCCGCTCGACTTCGGAAAACTTCCAGCGGCGCTCAAGGCCGGCCAGTTCGACTCGCAGGAGAACCCGATTCCCGTCATCTACAACAACAAGCTCTATGAAGTCCAGAAGTATCTTTCTGTTACGAACCACAGCTACGACGCCATGCCGCTCGTAATCTCCTGAATGATTATGCTCGTCGAGTCCAGCTGGGTCACAATCTCGGAGAACGCCGACTGGGAATCCTTCGAAAGCGTCACGACATCGTCTATGGACTCGGAGATTTTTTTCAGCTCGCCCGAAATGGTCTTCGACTGCTTGCTTGAATTCTCCGCGAGTTTTCGGATTTCATCGGCGACAACGCTGAATCCTTTTCCCGTCTCGCCCGCATGGGCCGCTTCGATTGCGGCATTCATCGCAAGCAGGTTCGTCTCCGACGCAATTTGAGAGATTATCTGGTTCGCGCTTATCAGCATCTTTGACTGCTCGGCAATCTGCTGCACTTTCTGGTCCACGCTGCCGAGTTTTTCCTGGCCGTTGTCTACGGTCTCGCTCAGCTGCGTGTACTTGCCGGACATCTTCTTCACGGACTCCGTTACGGAAGAGATGTTTCCTATCATCTCTTCTATCGCCGCCGACGACTCGCTTATGATGGCGCTCTGAGCGTTTATGAGGTTCGTGAGGGAAGCAATCGACTCCGCGGAATCTCCAAGAACTCTGTTGGTGTTCTGGACGGCCGACGACTGGTTCTCGGACTGGTGCCGGACACTCTCTATGTTCGCGAGAATCTGCGCAGTCGCGCTTGCTGATTCCTGCGCGTTTATTCCAAGATTCTGGCTCACATCGTTCAGGGCACTCTGCGACGCGCTCAAATCCCTCATCAGCCCCTGGAGTTTCTCGATGAATTTGTTCACATCGTCGGAGAGCATCCCGAATTCATCTTTCGAGCGGATTTTCAGGCGCACCGTAAGGTCAGCGTCTCCAGAAGACAGGTTCGCCACGGCATCGTTGACTTCCACAAGCGGCTTTATCATCTTCCTGTAAAACAGGACGAACAGAAATACAAGAAGCGCAATGGTAAAGAAAACGATGATGATTACAAGCGGCTTGAAAATGTTGTACGTGACGGAATTCGCAATCTCAAAATCCTTTCCAATGAATATCGTGCACAGGAAATTCCCCTCCTGGTCCTTGAACGGAAAATAATACGAGATGTACTGGTGGTCATTGAAGACGGTGTTTGTGATTGTCTCTTCCCCGGCTTCCGCACGCTCGATTATCGAAGGGTCCTGTATCGTTGTGCCCGCCATTCCCTCGAAACTCGTCACGAAGAATTCTTCGCCGTTGAAAATCGTGGCATCGCAGTTCGTGTACGAAGCAACGGTGTCAATCAGCTCCTGGGTGGCCACTTCCGAACGAATTTCGACGACTCCGAAAATCTCGTCGTTGCACTTGAGGGGAAGGATTACAGTCCCGAAGATTTTTGCATCGGTCTTGTCGAACCGCACAGTCTCCTTGCCCTTCAATGTCTCGGAAATTATGCTGGTCTTCGGAACGACTCCGTATTTTGGACTGGACAGCTGCATTCCCCATTTGTTGAAGAACACGATGTTCTCCGCCTTGAAAAATTCCCTGGAGGCTTCAGCCAGCTTGTTCATGACAGCGCGGTCGTACCCTTTCTCCGGATACTCCATCTCAAATTCCGACTGGACCCAGCGGGCCGTTTGTTCGGCGACCCTGAGGGAATTCGCCATTCCATCGGTGATGACCACCGACTGAAGCTTTATCTCGTCGGTGAAATGATTGACGAGTCCCTCTCGAAGTCTTCTGCTTACGACGAAGCAGATTGCCAATGAAAAAAGAATAATTCCGACGGCTATCACCGCAAGAATCAGCTTTGAGACAGACTGTTTTTTTCTCATAAAGAACCTCGAACAACGATAGTAGTTTTTACTTTTACTATAATTTTAAGTATAACACACGACACCCATATTCGGGCAAAAAAAAAAGCCCGGCAAAAACCGGACTTTCAAAGGCGTCTAACAGAATTGAACTGTTGCATAATGGTTTTGCAGACCACTTCCTTACCACTTGGATAAGACGCCATAGATGAATGCTACTCTATCCGATTTCTGTTTTCGTGTCTAGTGTTTTTTGATATATTTTGTGTTCTATGATTACAAAAATTAAAAAAAACTTCCGCAAGAACGGATTCTCAAATAGATTGAAATCAATTTTGGCAAAATCGATATCCCTCCTGTTCCTTTCGACATTCGCGGCACATTCCGTAAACGCGCAGGTTCCCGACGGCGCCGACTTCTGGAGCGACTACCCGAACGGAGAACTCGCCGACTTCCTCGTGTCCAAGATGAGCGACGACGAGCTTTTGGCGCAGATTCTGATGTTCGGATGGGCGGGAGAGGAGCCGAGCGCTCTCTTGAACAGGTGGATTTCGGAGAGGGGGCTGGGAAGCGTCAAAGTCTTCGGCTGGAACACCGACAACACCGACAACGTGGCGAAATCCGTGGACGAAGTGCAGACGAGGGCGCAGAAACGCAGGCTCAAGATTCCGCTTTTCGTGGCGACCGACCAGGAAGGCGGCTGGATTCGACACGTCAAAGGCGACACATCCGAGACTCCCGGCAACATGGCAATCGGAGCGACAAGGCTTCCCTACGACGCGTACAAATCCTCGTACTACATTTCGCGCGAGATAAACGCCCTCGGAATCAACATGAACTTCGCGCCCACGGTGGACGCATACACGAACATCCACTCTTCCGTAATAGGCTCTCGCTCGTTCGGGGAGGAGCCGGACTTCGTGGGCAAGCTCGGAATCGCGTACATGAAAGGCTCAATCGACGCGGGAGTGATTCCGACCGCGAAGCACTTTCCAGGTCACGGCGACACTTCGCTCGACTCGCACGGAAAACTCCCGGAAATCAACGTGGACTACGAGACTCTCAAAAGCCGCGAACTCGTCCCGTTCAAGTACCTCATCGAGGAAAAAATTCCTGCGATAATGAGCGGCCACCTGAGTTTCCCGAAAATCATCGCGAACGGAGAGCCGGCTTCTCTTTCGAAGAAATTCCTCACCGACATTTTGAGGAACGAGATGAAATACGAGGGACTCATAATCACCGATGACATGATGATGAACGGCGCCACAATGTACGCGGGTTCCCTTTCGTCCGCCGTCACGATGGCGATTGAGGCGGGAAACGACATAATCTTGAGTTCCACGACGGCGGAATTGAACGAGCAGCTTTGGACAAAGAACATCAACAAGATGAGGAGCGACAGCGTCTTCAAAGAGACAGTGAAAAACGCCGCGCGCAGGGTCGTCTTCGAAAAACTCGTGTACTTCAAATCGGGGAACGCCGCCCCACTCCACCCGGACTTGAAGACCGTGCACGAGAGGGTGCCCGACAAAGAGGGCGAGAAATTCTTCCTTTCGCAGGCGTGCAGGGCCGTGACTGCGTACAAGAAAGGGGATTTTCCATACAAACGGAAGGAGGGCGAGAAGGTTCTCTTGGCCGGGCAGATGGAATTCGAGCCGTTCTTCGAGGAAGCGAAAAAGCGTTACGGCGACTGCGCCCATTTCAAATTCAACTATGAGCTGGGGCCAATCCAGACCGACTGGATGGGAAACCAAATCGAAAAGCTTGCGCTGAACTACGACACGATAATCTTCTGCGTGGCGAACGAACGAAGCTCGGAAATCGCGCTCCGGCTCAAGAAGCTCAAGGGCAAGAAAGTCATCATCCTCTCGGTGCTCACGCCCGTCCCCGTCCTCGACTTCGACTGGGCGGACACGATTCTCTTCGGCTACAGCTTCTCGAAATACTCGTTCAAGGCACTTTTCGGCGCGTTGAACGGCGAATACGAGCCGAAGGGCAGGCTCCCGCTGAATCTGAAAAAGTGAAAACACTGAAAGACGACCGAAAAAACTTTCCACCATACCTGAAACTTTTGTTGTTTTTGCGAAAAGTTTCGGGTACAGTGGAAACAAATGAAAGAAAAACTCTACGAAAGAATCGGAATTGATGAAATCATCAATAGTAACTGATTTTGAATTTGCCGAAATTCGAGAAGCCGCAGCGTTTGTACAATGTGACGGCGGCGACGTTCTTGGGCTTCACGAACAGGACAATCCCCTTTCCAACGGCGTTTTTCTCGGCGACGATTTTCTTTATGAGGAATTCGGCGAACCCGAGTTTTCTATAATTGGGCAATGTGAAGACGCCGCCCAACTGCACGCAGTTCTTGCCGGAAGCGTTCACGGCCGCCTTGGCGACGATTTTGTCCTCAAGGAATGCCGCGTACAGGTTCTTCTCGGAGATGCTCTTCTTCAAGACATACTTGCTCATCAGCGGGTTGAACTCCTGTTCGATAGTCAGGACCTCCTCCCTCTCGTACGCTTCCTGAATCGGAACGAGCGCGTCCAAAAGCTTCATCGAACAGTTCGCGGCGTAGATTCCGCCCTCCCTCGCAGGGCGCACCTTCAGGCCGTTTGTCGAGGACTCGCGGTGGGGAACGTACTCCATCAGATTGAACGTCTGGTTGCTTTCCGGGATTTTTTTTGTCGCGAGGTAGACGGCGGAGAGAATCAAATTGGTTCCGGTCTCCTCCCCAATCACGCTGAAAAGGTTCTCCAAATTCAAATTTGAAAAATAAATCCTGAATATGACGAGGTATTCGTCGTAGCGTTCAAGCGCGTCCGGTATGCAGTGCAGAATCTGACCGCCCTGCGAGTACGAAAAGACGCCCCTTATCTCGTGCCTCTCGCCAAGAATGCAGTAGACAGAGACTTCATGGCGGCAAATTCTGTCCAAGAGAGAGACGCAACTTTTTTCATGTCTTACAAGAAAACTCTCGACGGCCGAAAACTTTTTCGCATCGAAGAGTTTTCCGAGGGAAAGCACGAGCATACTTCCATTATCGGTATGTTTGGAGAATTTCGGGGACGCAGGCCAAAAAATTCGCGCCCCCGAATCTCAAAAACTTTTCGAGGAAAAATCCGCGCGCCTCAAAGAGCGAACGTCAGTTCCTGAAAGAGTGGATTGGAGCCGGAATCCTTCCGCCCCTGTTGATGAAGTCGGCGCAGCCGAAGCGGCTCATAGGCATGACAGGGCAGCCGCCAAGGAGTCCGCCGAATTCCACCCAGTCCCCGGCTTTCTTTCCTGGAGCCGGAATGAGGCGCACGGCGGTAGTCTTGTTGTTCACCATGCCGATGGCGAATTCGTCCGCCATTATGCCGGAAATCGTCGTGGCGGGAGTGTCCCCCGGAATCGCTATCATGTCGAGTCCTACCGAACAGACAGTCGTCATGGCCTCAAGCTTCTCAAGGCAGATTGAACCTTGCTTGACAGCGTTTATCATGCCCTCGTCCTCGGACACGGGGATGAACGCGCCTGAAAGCCCTCCTACGTTCGTCGAAGCCATCACGCCGCCCTTCTTCACCATGTCGGTGAGCATCGCTAGTGCGGCCGTGGTTCCGGGCGCGCCGGCTCCGTCCAAACCGATTTCTTCGAGGATGCGCGCGACCGAATCTCCCACGGAAGGTGTCGGAGCCAAAGACAAATCGAGGATGCCGAAGTCAACTCCAAGACGGCGGGCGGCCTCCGTTCCGACAAGCTGGCCAAGGCGGGTTATCTTGAACGCCATCTTCTTGATGCCCTCCGCAAGCTCGTTTATCGGCCGCCCCTTGTACTCGCGGGCCGCAGCCAGAATTACGCCAGGACCAGAAACGCCCACGTTTATGACGGAATCGGCCTCCCCAGGCCCGTGGAACGCGCCCGCCATGAACGGATTGTCCTCGGGAGCGTTGCAGAAGACGACGAGCTTCGCGCATCCGTTTATCGGCAGAGTTTTTGAAGCGTCGGCCGTCTTCGCAATCGTCTCGCCCATAAGCTTCACAGCGTCCATGTTGATTCCAGACTTTGTGGAACCGACGTTCACCGAAGAGCAGACGAAATCCGTCGTGGAAAGGGCTTCCGGTATGGAATCGATGAGAATCCTGTCCGCGGGGGTGATTCCCTTCTGGACAAGAGCGGAGAATCCGCCTATGAAGTTGACGCCCAGCTCCTTCGCGCACTTGTCGAGCGTTTTGCAGTAGGAGACATACGACTTTTCCCCGCTGGAACCAGCCACAAGGGCAATCGGAGTGACGGAGATGCGCTTGTTGATGATTGGGACTCCAAGCTCCTTCTCGATGTCCTGACCGACACGGACGAGGTTCCCGGCCTTGCGCATTATCTTGTCGTAGATTTTCTGGTTGGCCTTCTTGTAATCTGAATCGGCGCAGTCCAAAAGCGAGATTCCCATCGTCACGCACCTGACGTCAAGGTTCTGGCGCATGAACATGTTCACGGTTTCTTCTATTTCATGTGGTGAAAAAAGCATAATTACCTCTTTATAAATCCAATAATATGTCAGAATCGTTCATTTTTCTATCGAGTGCGAATCTTGACTGTTAAAATACCACAGTTTATTATTGAATCCATATATTCTTCCATCAAAAAAAGGAGCTACAAAATGGCAGACTCAGCTATCAAACTCAATAAAAAAGATGCAATCCAGGCTCAGAAAGGTTTCGACGCGCTTCCAGTGTTCGTCCAGTTCATAATCGGAGTATTGGCTCTCTTGGCAATCGTAGCCGTAGGATTCGCAGTTTTCTACGCATTGGACATCCTCCTCTTGGATTTCGACCCAATCGGGAAAATCGCAGGCCTCATCGCTGGAGCCGCGAAATAAAATCTTTGGAAGCGAGAGTCGTTTCCAAATCACAAAACCCGCCAGAAAATCGGAAAATCCCGTTTTGCGAGAGTTCCGTCTGGCGGGTCTTTTTTTTGCGCAACGACCTTCACTTCTCCACGATTTCGTACATCGGTTCCGAATCGGGCTTCAGTTGGAGAATGTGCTTCTCGCAGGGAAGAACCTCGGAAACATCGTGCGTGACATGAAGAAGCGTCGTGGTGCCGGTCTCGGCTATCTTCTCAAGCAAATCGAGGATTTTCTGCCTGTAGCTTTCGTCGAGTCCGTGGCAAGGCTCGTCGAGAATCATGATTTTCGGGGACTTCACGGCGGCGCGGATTATGAGAATCGCTCGCTGCTCTCCGTAGCTCAAATTCCCGAACGACTCGCTCTCACGCCCCTCGAATCCAGCAAGTTTTAGCCACTTCCTAGCGGCGGCGACTTCCACGTCAGTCCTTTGCTCGTACAAGCCGATTGAATCCCTGAAGCCGGAGATGATAACGCCCTCAAGGTCGGTTCCGGCGACCATGCGGTACTCGACGTGCAGGCGGTAGCTCACGATTCCGAGATTCTTCTTTATGTCCCAAATCGACTCGCCGCTGCCCCTCTTGTTCCCGAAAAGCCAGACATCGTTGCAGAAGACCTGCTTGTTGTCGCCCGTAATCAGCTCAAGCAAAGTCGTCTTTCCGCTTCCGTTCGGGCCTTGAATCAGCCAGTGCTCGCCCGGCATGACAGTCCAGTCGAAATGGCGGAGCACCCTCTTGTCGCCCCAGCCCACGTTTACGTCGTTCATCTGAATCAAAGTCTCTTTACCGTCGACCTTCTCGTTCTGCAGAAACCTGGTCGATTCGGAAATCTCGTTCAACTCGCTCAGGAAAGCGGACTTCTCGGAATCCCTCACCTTCTCCTTCTCTCTTCTGCGCTCTTCAAGGATTTTCTCGTATTCGGCTTTCGTTCCAGAAAAGCTCACCTTTCCGCCAGCGAATTCAACAACGTTCGTTATCGTCTGCGGAATCTCAAAATATCGTTCCATCGAAAGAATGATTTTCGGAGAGGAATTCATTTTTCCGGCTATCGTCTGGAAAAATTCGAGGAGAATCGAGCGGCTCTTCACGTCGAGGCCGGCGAAGGGGTCGCTCAAAATCAAAAGGCGTTTTTTGGAAAGGAGGGCGCGCGCGAGGAGAGTGCGCCTGATTTCTCCCGTGGACATCAAGCGAAGCCCCCGGTCAAGGATTTTTTCAATTCCGCAGAGTTTTATTTCGGGGAGCGCCTCAAGCTTGGAGGCGATTGGAGGAAGAGGGACGTGCCTGTGCTTAGCGTCGGGACCGCCCAGGACCTCGCAGATGAATCTTCGGCCGGTGCGCCCTTCGTCGAGCCTGTCCATGTACTCGGTCTCGTCCAGCTCCCGCTCCTGTTCGATGAGTTTCGCGGCGACCTCAAGAGAGACGGTCTCCACTGAGCCTACAAAGTCGTTCTCGTAGACGGAATCGCTTCCGTTCATGACGATGCGCTTCTCGCCGGACAGCGCCTTTACGAACTCGGCTTTTCCGCCCCCGTTCGGGCCAATCACAAGCCAAGCCTCGTTCTCTTTCATTTCGAAATCGAACTCTTCTATTGAAACACGTTTTGAATCTTCGATTCGGCAGTTTTTTATTTTTATAGAATTATTTGACATGATTTTTTGATTATAGAACTTTGAAAAATGAAATTCAGTAAGCGAACTTGTGATAAGATATGTGAAAACCAAAAAAAGAGGTGAAACATGAAAAGAATAATTGCTGCGCTGTTTTTGGCAGCTTCGTTGTCGGCTTTCGCCGAGTCTGAGTACGTCACGACAGAAATCACGTCGAAGGACAGGGCGATGCCTACTTTCTACGAGTCGCTCAAGAACAAGATGGCATTCTCGCTCGGCTGGAAGGACGGCTCCAACCCGAAAAAGTGGAAGAAGGCTGGACTCGCCAAAGCCCGCGAGCTGATGATTCAATACGAGGACAAGACACCGTTCGACATGAAGGTTCTCGAAGAGGAGAAGAGGGACGGCTACACGGCACAGAAAATCGCGTTCAACATTTCCGAGGAAAGCCGCGTCTCGGCATACCTTCTCATTCCGGACAACGCGAAATCGGCTCCGGCCGCCCTCATGCTCCACGCGCACGGCTCGGAATTCAGGATTGGAAAGGAGCAGATGGTGCGCCCGATAAACGCAATCGACTTCGAGGATTTGCCGGACGACGCCACCGAAGAACAGACGAGAGAATCAAAGAAATTGAACGTGGCTCTTTCATGGGCCTCGAAATACTACGACGACGATGACCACGAAGCGGTGTTCCCAGGCGACGAGCTTGCGAAGAGGGGCTACGTCGTCCTCGCTACGGACGCGCTCGGCTGGGGAGACCGCTCTGTCGAGGGATTCAAGACGGACAGCCAGCAGGCGTTGGCATCGAACCTCTTCAACATGGGTTCAAGCTTCGCGGGAATCATAGCGCAGGAGGACTGCAGGGCGGCCAAATTCCTCGCTTCGCTCAAGCAGGTGGACAAGAAGAGAGTCGCCGCTGTGGGATTCAGTATGGGCGCGTTCAGGGCATGGCAGGTCGCGGCATTGAGCGACGACATCACGGCGGGAATCGCGCAGAGCTGGTTCGGCACGATGAAGGGCTTGATGGTCATCGGCAACAACCAGCTCAAAGGGCAGAGCGCGTTCGCGATGCTCCACCCGTACATCGCCCGCTACCTCGACTACCCGGACGTGGCAGGACTCGCCGCCCCAAAATCCATGCTCTTCTACAACGGCTCGGAAGACCCGCTCTTCCCGGTCGAGTGCGTGAACGAAGGATACGGGAAGATGCACAAAATCTGGACGGCGAACAAGGCGGATTCAAAGCTCCACACGGAGATAATCGACGGAATGGGTCACGAGTTCAGATACGCCCAGCAGAAGAGCGCATTCGACTGGCTTGACGCGCAGTTCAAATAAAAAGCGGATGCTCGAAGGCGAAACCTGTTCGGAAGAAATATTTTCTGAACAGGTTTATTCAGCGTTTTCATAAATATTGCCGATAATCACAAAGATACTTCATGTAAATTATTCGGAGGAAATAAATGAAAAAGGCAGTCCTTGCTCTTTCAATAGCGGCAATCGCCGCAAGTGTGTACGCGTTCGATTCGGAAGCTTCCATAACGACAAAAGGAACGGTCGGCTCCTACACAAAGACGGAATACTCGGTGACGCAGAAATTCGGCGACTACTACCGCTCCCCAAAAGCAAAATTCACGCACAACTTCGCTTCGAACGGAAAAGAGACGGACTCGACGGAACTGACTAGCAGAGACTCGGTCGTCGACACCGTTTCATACGCCTACACTTCCGACGGAAAATTGGCTTCAAAAATCTGCACCGACGCCGACGGAAAAGTGCAGTGGAAGTTCACATACGCATACGACGTGACGGGAAACCTCATCGACGAGTCCGCATACAACGCCAGCGACATCCTCACAGACAGGACAATCTGGAAGTACAACGGAAAGCAGGTCGACGAGTCGTACTACAACGCTGACGGCGCGCTTCTCGGAAAAATCATAACGAAGAAGGACGACGCAGGAAGGACATCAGAGGTCGCGAAATACGACGAAAGCGGCTGGCTCGAAGTCAAGCAGGTCTACACATACAACGACGCTGGAAAACTTTCGGAAGTAGCGCATCTCGACTACGCCGGAAACCAGATAAAGAGGGTCGTCTACAGGTTCGACTCATCCTACTCGATTACTGAAAAACAGACGTACAACATGGAGAACAAACTTTACCTCCGCGAAATCTACAAATACGATTCAACCGGCAACGTCACGAAAGCGACGACATACTCGGTCGCGGACAAATTCGGCACGACAGTGAACGAGCTTGTCGCAATCAACGAATACGCCTACAAATACGGAGCGGGGTCAGGAACTCTGAAGACAGTGTCGGAGAACAAGGCGGCAACGACATCGGCGGCTTCCGAGTCGACTGTGGACGCGAAATAAGTTCTATTTTCTTGCAACGGATGAGGAAAATTGATGAAAACTATCGGAATTAAACTTGCAGACGGATCGTTCTATCCTATTATTGAGGAAGGCGACTCGAAAAAACGAATCCTCGACTTGACGACGGCGAAGGACAACCAGGACGAAGTTCACATTGACTTGTACCGTTTCGACCAATCCGAAGACGGAGAGATAACGAACGAAGAGTATGTGGACACTCTGACCGTCCCCAACCTCAACCCGCACCCGAACGGAGAACCGAACCTCCATCTCTCAATCGGACTCGACGAGAACAACAACCTTTCGGCGGAAGTTGTCGACGGAGAGACGGGAACGAAGAGGGAAACAGCGGTCAAGCTTGAGTCCCTTCCACAAGGGGAATCGACAGGCTCATCCGAATTCTCGATTTCAGAGCCTGAGGAAAACGACGACGCAAGCGAACTTTCCGACCAACTTTCATCAAACGACATGACTCTCAATCCGTTGGAGGAACCGACAGTCGACGACGCAATAATCGAAGACGATGCGACATCCGACGATACGCTCACGGACTCTACGCTCGACGCGCTCGACAGCTTCGACGCGGATTCACTTTCCGACACGACATCAAGCAACGAGCCGCTCTCCGACTCTCTTGCGGACGATTCACTCGACGACGGCGCAGGCGACTCTATAGCGGACGAGACTGTCTCCGACGATTCGCTCTCAGACTCGACATTCGACGCTCTCGACAATTTCGACGCGGATTCGCTTTCCGACACGGCACCAAGCGACGAGCCGACAACCGACACATTCGCGGATGACTCCATCGCGGACGAGACCGTCCCAGACGAGCCGCTCTCGGACTCTACGCTCGACGCGCTCGACAGCTTCGACGCGGATTCGCTTTCCGACACGACACCAAGCGACGAGCCGACAAACGACACATTCGCGGATGACTCCATCGCAGACGGCGCAGACAACTCCATCGCGGACGAGACTGTCCCTGACGAGCCGCTCTCGGACTCTACACTCGACGCGCTCGACAACTTCGACGCGGATTCGCTTTCCGACACGGCACAAAACGACAGCGGCGAAAAGGATGAATTCGACTCGAACAACGAGGAAATCAGCATGGATGTCGATTTCGAAGACGACAAGAAAGACGACATCTCGTTCGACGACATGCCGAGCGAAGAAAAGACGGCAGACGCAGAGACAGAGGACACGTTCTCAATCAACGACTTGGACGGACTGGACTTCGACGAAAAGAAGGAAGATTCCAACGACGACTTGTTCGCCGATTTGCCGGATTTCGACGCACCACAGCCAGCTCCAGCGGAAAAGAGCGTTGACGACCCGTTCGGAGCGGACGGATTCTCGGACTTGTACGACAACAACGACGACGACATCACGAATTCGGAGACGCTCACGTTCGGAGAGACGGACGACGACTTCGACGATGAAGACGACGACGAAAAACGTTCTGGCGTTCCTCTCATCCTTTGCATTCTCTGCGTGATAATCTGCGTTCTTCTCACGCTCTTCCTGCTCTTCATCTATCCATCGAAGTACAACCTTCTCGGAAAGACTTCAAGCGAAAAAATCCAGAAGACAGAAAAAACGGAGAAAATCGAAAAAACAGAGACTTCAACAACGGTCAACAAGGCAGCAAACGATGATGCCGCAAAAAAAGCCGCCGACGCTGAACTCCTGAAAAAAGCCCAGGAAGAAAAGGCAAAGCAGGAAGCCGAAGCAAAGGCGAAGGCCGACGCTGAAAAACTCGCAGCCGACGAAAAGGCTAAGGCAGAAGCCGAAAAAGCGAGGGCCGATGCCGAAAAGCTCGCAAATGACGAAAAAGCAAAAGCCGCCGCAGAAGCGGAAGCGAAATCAGAAGCCGACGCCGACGCAAAAGAGGCTCCTTCTTCACAGGAAGACAAAATTGTCATAGCCCCAGACGCGAGCAAAGTCGTGCCGGTCTCGAAGTCCGAACTGACAGACAGGAAAGAGGACATCAGGCATTCAGTGAAATGGGGAGACACTCTTTGGGATCTCTCCGAGACGTACTACAAGAATCCTTGGAAGTATCCGGTAATCTCCGATTACAACAAGATTCCGAATCCTGACTACATACAGGCAGGAAAGGACTTGCTGATTCCGTTCAAGTGATTTTTGAATGAAAAGAGCAATCACATCGATTATTCTGGCAACGCAGCTCCTCTTTTCGTGCAAAGTCTCCAACGCAAGCCCTCTCCAGCAGGAGTTCAAAGACGACGCCTACTTCTTCATGGCGTTGCAGGCCGCGGACGAGGAAGACGACGAAAAAGCGATGAGGTACTTCAAGATTTCGCGGGACAGCGAAACCTCAAGCCCCATCATTGCCAGGAGAAGCGCGGAAAGCCTTACGATGCTCGGAAACGTGCTCGAACGTAACGAAGCGTCGACATTCCTCGCGGAGAAATACAAAGACGACAGCGCACTTTTGATTTCCGCGAGGGAATTCTTCAAGCAAAACGAATTCGCCACGATTCTCAAAATAACGGAGCACATAGATTTGGCGACCGCGCCGAACGAGCTTGTAAAACTCAGGTTCGACTCTATGCTCGAAAAGCGCGACAGCCGTTTCGACCAGGACTTCTACACATGGTGCGTGTCCCGCCCCCTTTCAATCGAGCATTTGCAGATTTACGAAAAGTACATCGCGCCGAAGAAAGAAGCGTTCGAGAGTGAAAAGCAGGCTCTCCAGGACGAATACGACCACGAAATCCTCGTCCGGCAGGAGGCGTGGAAGAAGGAATGGGCGGAAAAGAATCCGGGAAAGGAGCTTGACGAAAGCAAGGTTCCGACGAAATTCGACGGACTCAAACTGGAGGAAATCGAATACGTTCCAAGCGACGAGCAGACGGTCATCGACTTCAGAATACTCATCTACCACAAGAAATACGACAGGGCTTTTTCCGCATACAAAAAAATAGTCGAAATATACGAGAAAAATGCGACCTCTTCGGACGGCAAGCAGGAGAACCTGGCAATAGAAGACCATGTGATTTCCGACATAGGCAAGGCGCTTCTATACGGAACGGACGACTACTACTATTCCGCCAGACAGTTGGACAAGCTCGCGAAAAAACTGGACAAGGAGAAATCATACTACGCGTACTTCTATTGCGCGAGGTTGTACGACAAGGGCGGACGGTACCAGAAGACAGCCGCCGACAGGTTCAAATCCGCCCTGGATGCGACAGAGGATCCTGAAAAATTCGACAACGGACTTTGGTATCTCCTGAATTTCCAGCTCCGCACATCTACGAACGACATAATCGACACACTAAAGTCATACGGCTCAAAGATAAACGACCCGGAGTATTTCGACGACTTTTTCGAGTCGCTGTCCGTCCTTCTGCTCTCGGCTCAGAAATGGCAGGACTTCTACCAAGTCTGGAAGGAGACCGATTCGAATTTCTCGGAGAGGACCGCGGGCAAATACGCGTACATATCGGGAAGGCTGATAGAGGAAGGACTTGCGAAAGGCGCGCAGGGGCTAAAGACACGGCAGTCCGTGGACGCATTCATGAAAGTCCTGTCGGGGAAAGGCGACACCTACTATAAAGTCTGCGCGCTCGAACGGCTGAACATCACGGACAGGGAGATAGTCGAATCCGTCATGCTCAACGCAAAGAAAGACGAGTCGGAGACGGAAGACGGAAAAGAAGACAAAAAGGCGGAAGAGGAAATCGAAGAGAACAGCGGTGCCGACATACTGATGAGAGGCTACGCCGCTTTCGGCTTTCCCCAAAGGGTCTACGCGGAATGGATAATGAACAGGAAGGACATATCCACGGACGTTTCCCTCCTGGCCAGCGATTTCCTTTTCGAATGCGGACTCCACGACTCGACATACAACGTGCAAAGCCTCCGCATAGCGAGCAGGGCGAAGCAGTCCGCTAAAGGCAAAATATCGAAAGACTTGATGAAGAGAGTCTACCCGACCTTCTACAGCGACCTCATAAAAAAAGCATGCGAAGAGAACGAGCTTCCAGAGTACATTTTCTACGCACTCGTCAGAACAGAGAGCTTTTTCGACCCGTCAATATCGAGCGTGGCGGGAGCGTCCGGGCTTTCGCAGCTCATGGAGGCGACCGCGAAGGACGAGGCCAGGAAACTCAAGATGGACGAAGACTTCGACATACTCGACCCGGAAACGAATTTGCGGATGGGGAGCCACTACTTGAAGTCGCTCATAACGCGCGTGGACGAAAACATCCCGATTCTCGCGCTTTTCGCGTACAACGGGGGGCTGACGAACGTAAGGAAATGGATAAGGTCGGCGAAAAACGACTGGTCGACGCTCGGAAAAGCGGCGCACAAACCGGCGGGAATAAGCATGGACCTGTTCCTTGAGACGCTGCCGTTCACGGAGACGCGGGACTACGGCCGGCAACTTGTGGCTTCGTCAGCCATGTACGCGTGGCTCTACTACGGAAAAACGCCGTCAGCCACGGTCAGGGAAATTCTCTACGCCGACTGAACAGCCGAGACAATCCGCTCCATGTTCTCGGATTTCGAGACGTGCATCATCTCAACTTCAATGTCGCAAATCGACTTGTAGATTTTCTGCCTCTCGACATAGAAATTGTGGAAGGACTTTCTCACATCGTCTATCGATTTCGGATTCTCCTTCGCTATGTAGGCGGGAAGATTGGAAAGTTCCCCGTTCTCAAGAATCTTCACCTCTTTTATGATTCTGTCGCAGGCGGTGTCCTCGTCCGAATTCAGGAACACGAAAAGGCCTATTTTCTTCAATTCTGCCACGGCGGCATCGTTGTTGCATATTCCACCGCCCGTGGAAACGACGAAAACGCCTTTTTTGGAGACTAACGAGGCGCACGCCTCCGCCTCAGCCTTCATGAACGCGCCCCTCCCCTCCTCCGAATAGATTTCCCTCGGTGATTTTCCGGTAATCTCCGTCACGAGGTCGTCTGTGTCGAAAAAATCACAACCGAAAAAAGACGACAGAAGTTTTCCCTGCGTCGTCTTCCCGCAGTGCTTTATTCCGGTCAGGACAAGCGTTTTCCGCAATTGATTGAGATTGTTTGGATTCTTATCAGCTTTTTTCATAGAATCGATTATAAATTTTTTATATGATTTTTACATGAACATAACGTCCCTGTTCGCACTCTGTTTTCTTCCGGTAATCACGGTGTTCGCGTTCGTTTCGTTCCTGCCGAAGGACAAGCGAATTTTGAAGTACCTGGTTTCCTGCCTGTTCGGCATCATGACAGTCATTCCGGCCTCGTTCATACAGTTCTTCGTGCTGAAGATTCCACTTTTCAGTTCGAATTCGTTCGTGTCGATTCTCATAACGTCGATAATCTTCAACGGACTTATAGAGGAAGCGTTCAAATTCCTCTTCATAACGCTCGTGCCGAAGAAAAAACAGCCTCTCCCCACTTTCTTCATCTGCTCGATTCTTCTCGGAATGTCTTCGGGCGCAGTGGAAACGATGATTTATGTCCTGGGAGCGTTGCAGAAATCCGCGTCGTTTTCGGACACGAACGAAATCCTGAAGTTGATATTGATGAGAATCTTCTCGGCACAGGCCATCCACGCTTTCTGCGCAGGGCTGTCGGGCATTTTCATCTGGAGGATGAGGAACGGAAGCAGGAACATCCCGCCGCTCGTCTACTCGGTCGTCCTGCACGGATTCTACAATTTTTTCATAGCGTTCAGCTCAGGCTTCCACTGGTTCGCGGTGATTTCAATATTGATGGCTGCGGTCGAATGCAGAATCTGGTATCAAACCGCAAAAAATTCAAAAAATTCACAACAAATTCAAAATATGCAGTTGACACAATCAGAAGAAAATAGTACTTTATAAAAACATTACGACGCTGGGTAGAGCAGTTGGCAGCTCGTCGGGCTCATAACCCGGAGGCCGGAGGTTCGAGTCCTTCCCCAGCTATAGCCTGAAGCCAACAGGTTTTACATTTTTATCATTTTGGAGCGATGGCAGAGCGGCTGAATGCACCGGTCTTGAAAACCGACGTACCGCAAGGTACCGGGGGTTCAAATCCCTCTCGCTCCGTTTTTTTTTGTATGAGATTGTAGCTCAGCTGGATTAGAGCACCACCCTGCGGAGGTGGGGGTCGCACGTTCGAATCGTGTCAGTCTCACTTTGAGTTCGGGAACTTCACAAATCATGCTTCAAAACCCCGCGAGAGCCGGAAGGCAGCAACGGTATGAAGATTTTGATTGTGCTGGAGTATTCCTGGGCTCTTTTTTTTGCCCATCCGATTTTTCTGCGTCCAAGGAAAGCCCGAATACCAGTCGGAGCCGGAGTCAAACATTCAAGGAAAGGACATTTTCCGAACTGCATTTCTCAAAAAATTTAGTGAGAATTTTTAATCACATCTTGCACAATCATCTAAAAAAAAATTATATTGTATACAATACATTTTTACTTCAACGGAGACTTGAGCAATGGGCAACTGCAAAACAACATACTGCTTCATCTTGAACAAACTGAGGGCTGCCGGACACAGAATCACGGAACAGCAGCGCATAGTCGTGAGGGAAATCCTCTCGAACCAGAACGTGAGCACGAAGGAGCTTTTCTATCTTGTGAGGGAAAAGAATTCCAACGTCAGCCAAGCATCGGTGTACAGGACGGTCAGAAAGCTTGAGAACCTGGGGCTTCTGCAGAGGAAAAGCATCCTTTCGATAGACGCGAGCCAGTTTCAGGCGAGCTGAGAGAAGAAAGCCAAAATCACAGTGGAGATTACAAATCAATTAGAACTTTCTTATTTTGGCGGACGCAAGGTTATAAAGCTGTTGCCATTGTGATAAAATCAAGTGAAAATAGATACAAGAGAGGTAATTCTATGAAGAAGATTTTTTCGATACTTTTGATAGCGATGATTGGCGCATCGGTTTTCGCCGCTAAATTCAAGAACGGACAGACGGTCTACGTCTCAAAGAACGGGACAATCACGGAGACAGAGAAGTCGTCGTCGAAGACAGTTTCCGACATCTCCAAGGGAGACAAGGGCATCGTCATCGAATCCACGTCGAAGAGGGTGAACGTGAAGTTCGCAGACCTGGGAGTCTCAGGCTGGATAGACAGCTCGGACTTGTCGAAGAAGAAGGTCCTCAAGGAATCGGTTACGACATCGGTCGACAACATCGCGTTGGCAGGAAAGGGAAAGGCCTCGGCAACCGTCAAGGAAGAGAAAAAGGAAGAGGAGAAAAAAGCCGAGACCGCAGAAGTCAAGGCTGAGACAGTTTCCGATAAGGCGGAAGTTCCAGCCGAAAAAGCCGCCAACTAAAAAAAAGCGGACGCATGTGATAGAATTGGACCGTGGAAAAACCACGGTCCAATTTTTTTTTAATCCAATTTTCAAATCGGTGAAATTCAAATATGGAGGAGTTCATGATTGACAAAATAAGAAAGCGGGTCAAGAAGTACACGATTATCAGCATAATCGGAGCGGCCATCATGGCTGTGGCTCTCGCTATGCACTTCACAGGCTCGCTCAAATGGATGGAATACAAGTCCTACGACAGCAGGATAAAGCAGACGGCGAAATACCTGACACGCGACGACAACGTTGTCGTGGTGATTCTGAACCAGGAGAGCCTTGACTGGGCGAAGGAGGAGCTTGGCTGGAGCTATCCGTGGCCGAGGGAAAGCTACGGAAAGATGGTCAAATTCTTCAACAGGGGAAACGCCGCTTCCATGGCCTTCGATATGGTCTACACGGAGCCTTCGATTTACGGAGACGAGGACGACATGAAATTCGCGGAGGCCGACGAGGAATTCGGAAAGACGATTCAGGCGGTGTTCTACGCGTCGAACACGTCCCCGAAAGGCGTTCTCCCGATAGACAGCATCAAGGACACGGCGGCGAAAATCGCCACAGTGCAGAGCCTTCTTGACGAGGACGGAGTCGCGAGAAGGGCCAGGTTCCATTCGTCGGCGCAGGACGAGGCGCAGCGGCTGAACGAGCCGTCGCTCGCGGTGGCGAGCCTTGAGCTTTCAGACGAGATGCCCGACATCGACACGATTCCGAAAGCGAAAAGCGGAAAGAAGGGAGAGAGCGAAAGCGGAATGTACGTCAGGTTCTACGTCTCCAACGACGAGAACGCAGACCCGAACAGTTTGGACGCGTACCTTCCATACAGCGCGAAGACGATTCTCATGAGCGAATTCCTCATGGAATACGACGAGATGAAGAGCGGAGAAAGGACGGCGGACGACCTGTCGCTTTTCGAACCGCTCGTGGGCAAGCTCGACACTGACGCTGACTACTTCCACAAGCACTTCGAAAAAGACGGAAAGACGCTCGAAGAGAACATCATCACGAAAGAGGACGTTGAGGGCGGAATGTTCGAGGACACGCACGTTTTCTTCGCCCTGTTCGCACCGGGACTCTTCGATATTTGCGCGACTCCAATCGGAACGAACTATCCGGGTGTCGGAGTGCACATCGCCATGATAAACACGATTCTGCAGGAGGACTACCTGAGGGACATACCGGACTACGCGGCGAGCCTAATCATCATATTCGCGGTTCTGCTCGGCATTCTCATAGCGGCCGCGTTCCCGCAGAAATCGAGAATCCTTTCGGTCAAAATCATAATCTTCGTGGTAACCGCCTGCATCTACGTTGGAATCTCCTACCCTCTCTTCTACAAGGGCCTGATTCTCCCCGTCGTCACGCCGACGCTGGCGTTCATCCTGGCGTTCGCTTCGACAATCACCGAGAACTACGTCATGGAAGGAAGGCAGAGACGGTTCCTGAAGAACGCTTTCAGCCAGTGCCTCGCTCCGGCCGTCGTCGACCAGCTCTGCGAGAACCCTGAGACGTTCAAACTCGGCGGAGAGAAAATCGACATGTCGGCGATATTCACAGACATCCAGAAATTCTCCTCTTTCAGCGAACTTCTGACGGCCGCGCAGCTTGTCGCCCTCCTCAACTACTATCTCACGAGGATGTCGGACATCATCATCGACGAGCAGGGCAACGTGGACAAGTACGAGGGAGACGCGATAATCGCCCTCGTGGGAGCGCCGAACAAGATGAAGGACCACGCCGCCCACGCCTGCGCGGCTGCAATCCAGATGAAGAAAGCCGAAATCGTCATGAACAAGGAGATTGCGGAATACGCTGCGAATCCGAAACCGGAGGACATGGAGGACGACCTCTACGACGCTTTCACAATCATGGTGAAGAACAAGAAGACGATTTTCACGAGAATCGGAATCAACTCGGGAGAGATGATTGCCGGATACATGGGAAGCACGAAGAAGAAGAACTACACGATGATGGGAAACAACGTGAACCTGGCTTCAAGGCTTGAGGGCGTGAACAAGCAGTATTCGACCGGCGGAATCCTGATTTCCGAGCACACAAGGAAGATGATTGGAGACAGGTTTGTCGTCAGAAGCCTTGACAGGGTGCAGGTCGTGAACGTAAAGACCCCGCTCAGGCTCTACGAACTCGTGGAGGAAAAAAAGGACGCGGACGAGAATCTCTTGAAGTACATGGCGGACTGGGAAGTCTTCATGAAGACGTTCGAGGAAAGGGACTACGAGAAGGCGCTCGGCCTCGTGCGGACTCTCTCGCAGACAAAACTTGAGCAGTATCCTGAGGACAAGGTGGCGAAATACTACACGAAGCTTCTGGAGAATTTCTTCACGAAAGGAACGTACCCGACAGAGAACGACAACGTGGGCGTCGCATATAATCCGGAGAACGGAGTGTTCACGTTGCTTCAAAAGTAGGTTGACCGTTGTCCAGTTGAAAAAAACATTTGCCACATGGATGTCAACCTCGCAAAGAATCGCCGAAGGCGATTCTTTCGCATAAGGTGGTAGAGGTTGTCCAGTTGGAAAAAGCATTTTCCACATGTGAGGCAACCTCGCCAAGAATTGCGGTGCAATTCTTGCGCATTGGTGGGAGCGTTTTACAGTTGGAAAAAGCATTGCCACATGTGAGGCAACCTCGCAAAGAATCGGGACGCTGCTGGGAGCCGAATGTGTCCTAAACGTTGCGAGTTGGCGGCAGCGTCGCCAAGAATTGCGAGACAATTCTTGCGCATTGGTAGGTTGCCTTTTTGCAGCTGAAAAAAGCATTGCCACATGTGAGGCAACCTCGCAAAGAATCGGGACGCTGCTGGGAACCGAATGTGTCCTAAGCATTGCGAGTTGGCGGCAGCAGTCGCCAAGAATTTCGAGGCAATTCTTGCGCATGGGGGCGGTTGTCCAGCTGGAAAAAGGCATTGCCAGTGGGCATTGTTTTGAAAAACGCAGACAACACGAACTGTTCCGTTTTACATTGAAATCCTAAAATAGCAAGAATAACCGGCAAACAAAAAAGCGGGAGGAAATCCAAGAACAGCGTTTTCTCGGGTTCCTCCCGCTTTTTCGTTTACTCGCAGCCTCCACAGCCGCAACTGCCGTCTCCACAACCGCCGTCGCCGCAGTCGCCTCCACAGCCGCCGCAACCGCCTCCGCAGCCGCCGGACATCAGAGGCTCAAGCTCTTCCTCGGTGGGGTCGCGGACGTCCACAATCTCCACGTCGAAGTGCAGTTCCTTTCCGGCAAGCTCGTGGTTGCCGTCCACGGTGATTTCGTCGTCGGCGACCGCTGTCACGCGGACAGTGGTCGGACCTGCCTGGAACATCTGGCCGACCTCGATTGGCATCTCCGCATCGAACCTGTCGCGGGGAACTTTCGCCACAAGCTCCTCGTTGAATTCGCCGTATCCGTCAGCCGGGGAGACGACGAAACTCTTCTTCTCGCCAACCTCAAGGCCGGAAATCTCGCGCTCGAAGCCGGGAATCATCCTGCCGACACCGTGCATCACCTCAAGAGGCTCTCCGCCGTCCGTGGAATCGATGACGACGCCATCCTTGTCCTTGAGGGTGTAGTTGATTTTGACCATTTTTGTAGCCGCTACCTGCATTTTATTCTCCTAGATTTTTCAGTTTGCTGTAGAGCGCGAAGTCCACTTTTATCGCTTCGGGAAGCAGATTGTAGCTCGACGCGAACATCACAGCGCAATTCACCTCGTATTCGGCCCACTGGGAAGAAGAGCCGAGCCTGTCGAACGTGACAAGCCCCTTTATCTCCTCAGGAGAGCCGAGAATGTATTGTATCGTGGAACGGACATTGCGTCTGAGGAATTCGTCCCGAATTTCCGGGGAATCCTTCAAGTCCTCCGGGAAGTCCATGCGGACGAAACGCTTGTTGGTATCCAGAAGCTTCTTGAATTCGCTTCCGAGAACGTACCTGGCGTTGTCCTGCAGAGGAGACTCCTCTCCGACACAGTAGATTCTGTTCAAATTCTCTCCGTAATATATCGAAACGTCGCTCAAGTTGTAAGTCTCCCTCATGTGCTCAAGCACGTCCTTTATCGCCTTGTACGGCGTCCAGCCAAGGTTCTGCATGAAGGCGGCCATGTACTTCAGCTCAAGAATCTCCCTCCCCTGGTACTTCACCCCGGCAGTGTCCTCGACAGACTGCTGGTAGAGCTTCATGTGGAGGTCGTCGCGGAAGAAGACGTAGCGGTTCCGCCCCTTGTCCTTCGCGCGGTAGAGGCAGAAGTCGGCCTTCTTGAAAAGCTCATCGTATGTCGTTCCGTTGTCCGGGAACACGGATGCGCCAATGGAGGTCGTGATTTTTATGTCGTCGAACGAGTCCGCGAAGTTGTTCCTGACAGTCTCAAGGATGGCCTGGAGAGTTCCACGGAGAAGGACCTCGCTCTCCACGTTGTTGAGCACGATGAAGAATTCGTCGCCGCCGTAGCGTCCGACAAAGCCGTTGTTACCGACGATGTTGTTGAGGATTTCGCCCGACTGTTCTAGAACCTTGTCGCCCGCCAAGTGTCCGTAAGCGTCGTTCACCGGCTTGAAGTGGTCGAGGTCGACTATGACGAAAGCGACTCGCTCCTTCCCTTTCGCCTCGTTCAGCCGCTTGACAGCAATCTCGGAAATGGTCTTCTTGTTGTACGTCTTCGTGAGCGAATCAATCTGCAGCTCCCCCAAAAGGTTCTTCGCCGCCAGAGACTGCTTCGCCCTGGTGCTGCTGGCGATGATTCCGGTCATTGAAATTTTCCCGTCGACCTCGACCCGCGTCCCGATGAAATCAAGGGATTCGATTATCTTTCCCGAAGTCCTGAAGGCGCACTTGAGCGTGGAATATATTTTCGACGGGCACGACTTCATGTTGTCCACGAGCGTCCTGAATTCCTCGAACTGGTTTTCCGGGAGCATGGAATTCTGAATCATCAAGTCCCGCCACAAGTCTATGTCCTGGTCGAAAATCGAGACCCGCTTCCCGTTCGAATACTTCAAAACCTGGATGACGTTCGTTTTCCTCTCGTACGAGAAGAAAGTCTCCCCCGTCAGGCTCAGCGCGCTCAGGAGTTTTACAGTCTCGTTGTCGATGAACGAAACGTAGCCGAACATATCCTCGATTTCGATGAGGCGCAGGCACTTGATTCTCTCGGTGCCCTTCTCCTCTTCGAAAACCTGCACGATGTTCAGCTTGAACTCGTCCGTGTGTTTTCTGAATTTGAAGACCTCGAATTCCTTCTCGTCGGCAGAATTCCTGACGAATTCAAGGAAATCCGCTTTCTGGTCTGGATGGATTATCTCCTCAAGTCTGGAAAACCTGTGGCCGATCCGCTCAAAATAGATGTAATACTCGCGGTTTCCGTCCACAATGTCGAGCTTGTCGTTCAGCTTGATGATTTTCGTGTTTATCGCCATGTTTCTCTCGTCCTTGATTTTGCGAAATTGTTCTAGTTTACCACAAATTTACATCAGAACAGTGAAAAAACGGAACAAAACGAAAAAAAAACGTCATTAGAACTGTTCGGAAACTGAAGCTGTCGAACAGTTCTATTTGCCCAAAAGCACGCCTATCAAATCCTTCCGTCCGATTTTTATCAGAGCCTCCTTCACAAGCGGAGCGTTCTCGCGCCTGTTGAACTGCAGAAGCGCGCGCTGCAGCCTCCTCTCGTGCGCGCCGCGGGCGACGTAGACTTCCTCGAACGAGCCGTCGGCGTTGGTCTGCCTAGGGTTCAAGCCCGTCCAGTACATGCAGGTGGAGAGGCTTCCGGGGGTCGGATAGAAATCCTGCACCTGGTCCGGCACGAAGCCCGTCTTCTTCAAATAGAGGGCGACCTCCACGGCCTCGGAAAGCCCGGCTCCGGGATGGGCGCAGATGTAGTAAGGAACGAGGTACTGCTTCTTGCCTGCCTTGCGGTTCATCTCCGCGTATTCCGCCGCGAACGACTCGTACACTTCGTGGGTGCTCTTCCGCATGAGGCGGAGAACCTTGTTCGAGACGTGCTCTGGAGCGACTTTGAGCTGGCCCGATATGTGGTGCTCCACAAGCTCCTTGAAGAACGTCCTGTCCTTGTCCATCATCAGATAGTCGAAACGGATTCCAGAGCGGACGAAGACTTTCTTCACGCCCGGAAGGTTTCTGAGTTTTCTGAGCAGCTCCACGTATTCCGAATGGTCGACCTTCACGTTCTTGCACGGATTCGTCCCCATGCAGTCCTTGTTCTGGCAGGCTCCCCTCTTCTTCTGAAACTCGCACGCGTCGTGCCTGAAATTCGCGCTCGGTCCGCCGACATCGTGGATGTAGCCCTTGAAGTCCGGGTCCTTCGTAATCTGCACGGCCTCGCGGATGAGGCTCTCGTGGCTCCGCGCCTGAATCCGCCGCCCCTGGTGGAACGTTATGGCGCAGAAGGAGCACGCCCCGAAACAGCCGCGGCACGAAGTGAGCGAGAACTTGACCTCGCTCAGTGCCGGCACACCCGTCTTTCCGTTCTCAGCCGGCTTGTCGTACATCGGATGCCATTTTCTCTGGAACGGAAGCTCGTAGATAGCGTCGAACTCCTCAGTTGTGAGCGGAAGCGCGGCAGGCTCCTGCACGATGAAGCGGGAATCCACCGGCTCGACGAGCACCTTTCCGTTCAACGCGTCCGTGTTCCGCTCCTGGACTAGATAGGACTCCGCGAACTTCCGCTTGCATTCCGGGGTGTCCTTGGAGATTTCCGCGTACGAGGGAAGCCTGATTGCGTCGCTCGGAAGCTCGTCCTCGTGACTCGTGTACCAGACCGTTCCACGAACACCGCGGATTTGCTTCGCAGGAAGCCCCAACCTAAGCTGTTCTGCGATTTCGACAATCGAATGCTCGCCCATTCCGTACATGAGGAGATCGGCCTTGGAATCGAGGAGAATCGAACGGCGGACGGTGTTCGACCAGTAGTCGTAGTGGGAAGTGCGCCTGAGGCTGGCCTCTATTCCTCCGATGAGGACGTTCACGCCCTTGTAGGCCTGCCGTATGGCGGTGCAGTACGTTATGAGGGCGCGGTCCGGCCTGTGTCCGGCGACACCGCCGTGGGCGTACACGTCCTCCGAGCGGGGTTTGTTGTTGGCCGTGTAGTTGGAGACCATCGAGTCCATCGCGCCGGCGGAGACGAGGAAGCCCAGTTTCGGACGGCCGAAGACCTTGAAGCTCTCCGCGTTTTTCCAGTCTGGCTGGCAAATCAAGCCGACGGAAAAGCCCTTGGAGACCAAGAGCCGACCGAGCAGAGCCGAAGCGAAAGAGGCGTGGTCGACGTATGCGTCGCCCGATACGAAAACGAAATCCACCTCGTCGATGCCCAAGTCGTCGAGGTCCTTTTTGCAAACAGGAAGAAATTTTGAAGACATTTTGACATTCTACACCGAAACGATTTTTATCATCAGAGGATTCCAAGAAATTCTTACGAAAACGCAATGAAACTCTTCGGAAACGCTCAAGCGCAGAGCGCGCCTGGAAAATAAAATTAGACTTGTTCTGAGACCGAAGTTTCCGAACTCTCTTGTTTGTTTTATTGAAGAAAAGGAGGCGCGCATGACGACCGTGATACTTTCGATTCTGGTGATAGGGGCGTTCTTTCTAGGTTCTATATGAAGAAGAAATCCCCAGCGCAAAAAAAATCCGGCGTTCCACAGACTTTGCGAACGCCGGATTTTTTTCCCGATAGAACATTTTCCTAGTACATCTGCATCGAATTTTCCTGAACCACAGAGTTCACGTCCGGGCAGGCGTCCTTCAGGTACTGCTCCACGCCCATCTTAAGCGTCATCGTGGCCATCGGGCAGCTTCCGCACGCACCGGTCAGACGCAAATGCACGTTCAGCTCGTCGTCGATGGAGATGAACTCCATGTCGCCGCCGTCCGCCTGCAGGTTCGGCCTGTAGGCTTCAAGAATCTCCTTCACGAGCGGCTCTATCTCCTCCGGCCTCTTCTTCGGCGCGTTCTCCATTTCTGTGCTCTCTTCTGCCATTTTTCACTCCTTGCAGTTCGATTTTTCTTCTTTCCGATATTGAACGAATTTCACAAATAAAAATGAATTCGTCCACTCCGTTTTTGCCTATCTTTTCTCATCTTTTCTCATCATTGAATTTCAAGAACGGGAAATCGTTATTCCATCCACGCAGAGATTCACGACATCGAAAATCTCCTTCACGTCGAACTTGTCCATGATGGCGATTCGGTACATCGTCGTCTCTATCATGCTGTAGAACATGTCGTTCACGACCTTGATGGGCACCTTCTTGAAGACGCCCGCGTTCTGGCCGTTGATGATTATCATGTTCAGAAAGTGCTTTATCCTGATGACGCGCCGCCTGACCCTCTCGCCGGGGTTGATTCCGCTCTTCTCTATCGAAAGCAGGTACGGGAGGAGCACCTTGAACAGCCTGTAGTGCGCCCCGCACTCCGAGACGATGCAACAGACGACCTTCTTCAGGCACTCGTCCGGCGGAATCGTCTCGTCCTCGATTATCTCCAGAAGCTCCTTCTCGATTCTGTTCGTCAAATGCCTGATGCTCCAGACGAAAATCTCCTGCTTGTTCTTGAAGTAGATGTAGAGCGTCGTCCTGGTGACACCGCACGCGTCGGCTATCTTCTGGAAAGTCACGTCGTCGAAGCCCTCGCTGCAGAAAAGCTCCAGCGACTTCTCCAGAATCTCCGACTTCCGCTTGTCATGCTCAACTACGATGGCCATGGTCAGAACTCGTCCCCGCCGAATCTGCGTCCATCGAACCGACCGCGGCCGCCCTTCTGCCTCGGCTTCGAGGGTGCGGCCTTTCTCGGCTGGCGGCTCTTCTCCTTTTCGCTTCCGTCGTAGATGTAGAAAGTGGTGTCGAGGTTTCCCGACTTGAGGCTCTTCAACACGGATGCGTAGCGGCCGATGCACTCCTGGAACCTCTTGTGCGCCGTTATCACGCCAATCTGCCAGCCCTTGAAGTCGGTGAACAGCGAAGACATCGAGCGGTACAGCTCCTCCGCCTGAGCCTCGTCGCCGAGCCTCTCTCCGTAGGGCGGGTTGCAGACGATGATTCCGCTCTCGTACGGCGCCTGAATGTCCTTGAAGTCGGCGACGTCGAAGTCAGGGCGCGGAAGATGGGCGTCACTTCCGAGCATCTGCAGGGCGCGGCCGGCCGTCACGAGGGCGTGCTCCGCGTTCGACTTGGCGCGCTGCACGGCGGCCGGGTCGATGTCGGTGCCCGTGATGCGGACCTCCACGTCCGTGCGGATTTTCTCAGCCTCGCTCCTTCGGATTTCCCTCGCCCTCTCGGCGTTGAAAATCGGGAGGCTCTCAAGAGCGAACCTGCGCCCGAAGCCCGGCGCGACGTTGAACGCGTAGAGCGCGGCCTCGATTGCCAAAGTTCCCGAGCCGCAGAAGGGGTCGTGCAGAGGAGTCTTCCTCCTCCACATCATCATCTGCAGCATGGCGGAGGCTGTCGTTTCCCTAAGGGGCGCCATTCCTCCGTCCGTCCTGTAGCCGCGCTTGTGGAGCGGAAGCCCGCTCAAGTCCAGGAGGACCACGGCCTCGTCCTCGTCGATGTAGACGCGCACGTCGAAGCTCTCTCCGCTCTCAGGCAGCGTGTGCATGTTCCACACGTCCCCAAGCTTCTTGTAGATGGCCTTGAGGCACATTCCCTGAACGGCGTGCTCGGAATTGAGCGCGGATTTGTATGTGCGAACCTTATCCACGACTACCTTGGAATCCTTCCTGAAAAAATCCTGCCAGTCCACATTGTACACGCCGTCGAAAAGCTGGTCGAAGTCCTCGGCGTGGAAGCGCGCCATCCGCAAATAAACTCTGTCGGCAGTGCGGAGGCAGAGGTTCGTCCTGAAAAGCGCGTCGTCGTCGCCCGTGAAGAAGACCCTGCCCGGCTTGTTCGGCACGTCAGAGTCCAGACTGTAGCCCAGCCGCTTTATCTCGTTGCCGAGTATCTTTTCCGCGCCCACGGCACAGAGCGCAACCAAATTGTTCATCAATATTTCTCCAAAAATAGATTGTCTTTCATGTCCCTGATTTTATTTTGACATTTTAGCAATTTTTGTCATATTGAAGAATAGGAGCCGACTTTTTATATAAAAAAAGAGCCGAATTAAACCGAAACTTTAAAGTAATTATAGTAAAAAATGTGTTTTTCACTCTAAAATACTCTAAAATAGGGATCGCAAATCATATAAATTATGTAAGTCATGAACAATGAAACGCTTTGTGTTTTTTTTTGTCATATCGCTAATCTTCTCACTGATGGGCTTGCCTGCAAGGGAATTGACGTTCAAGGTTTCCGCAAGTCCAATGCTGCCTTTTTTGTCCAGCGGCAACGGAAGATACGGCTCCATTGGAGTGACAGGAGATTTCCAAGGCGGAATCATGTTCTTCGACTGGCTCAACATAGGCCCGGAATTCCGCTACATGATGCTGCCAAAGAACAACGCGTCTGAACTTCCAGAAACAGCATCCCAGTACGTAAACTTTTTTGCGGGGGGATTCCACTTTGGCGCGCTTCTGTACCCGGCATCACGAATCGAGTTGGAACTTGGAGGCTCATTCGGTCCCTACTTTTCCATATCGGGAAGCTACGAACATTCGGCTCCGTACTACAAAGCGTTCGCGGACGTGGCTTTCAGGCTCACGCCAAACTGGACAATCGGAGCGGAAGCGGCCTGGCTGGACCACCAGTACGACACCTACTGGGGAGAACCGGGCGCGGCCGGAATCGCCATCGGAGTTTCAGTACGCTACAAGTTCGACACGGAGGAATCGACACAAAATGTACTCGGAACAGTGGCGCAGGACGACAGCGTCTTCCCGATTCTCTACACGCTCTACAAGGAGGCTCCGTTCGCAACAATAACGCTCACAAACGACGAGACAGCGGAAATCAGGAACGTGCAGGTCTTGTTCCGGGCTGGAAAATACACAGGCTCCGAGTTGGAATGCGGAAGAATCGGGGTCCTGAAAAAGCACAAGAGCGCAGAAATCCCGCTCACCGCCGACTTCACGAAAGAGATTCTGAACTTCACGGAAGAGGGAAAGATTCCGGGCGAAATCGTCGTGAACTACGAGCTGCTCGGCCAGAAAAGAGTCTCGGTCTCGCAGGTCATCATTCCAGTCTACAACAGAAACCAACTAAGGTGGACGGATTCGGCATCGCTGGCAAGCTTCATCTCCCCGACAGCCCCGGAAATATTGGAATACTCAAAAGTGCTCGTCGGTCTCGCGCGGAGCCACCAACGCTCGGGTCTCAACAGGAACCTCCAGTACGCAATCTACGTCTTCGAAGGAATGCGCCTTTCTGGAATCGCGTACAAGGAAGACGAAACGACGCCTTATGATGCGACGCACATGGACTACGAGGCAATCGACTACATCCAGTACCCGTACCAGACAATGATGTACAAAGCGGGAGACAAGGACGACCTGGGAGTTCTCTTCATGTCGCTGCTGCAGTCGACTGGAATCGATGCGGCGTTCATTCCTGCGGAAGACGATTTCATCGTCGCCTTCAACCTGAAGCTGGACTCGTCAAAGGTGAACTCTTTCTTCGACGGAAGGGACCGAGTGCTCGACATAAACGACGAAATTTGGATTCCGGTGTCCATGTCTGGAATAAAAGAGGGGTTCGTGAACAGCTGGTACAAGGCAATCGAAAAGCTGAACGACATGCAGGCAAACGAAGAGACTATCGAATTCGTGAACATCAGCGAATCTTGGCAGACATACCCTTCCGTCGGCTACTCAGGCGCGGACGACATCAACATTCTTCCACTGGAAAGCGCGCTCATAGCGTCTGCGGAGACGAACATCTCAAGATACATAACGGCGGAATTCGGACCGCAGATAGCGGCCCTGCAGGAGAGGATAAAGGCGGAAGGCATCAGCGTGAAACTCTTGAATCAGCTCGGAATGCTTTATCTGAGGGCTGGAATGTACTCAAGCGCGATAACGGTGTATGAGCGTTCCGCGAAGATGGGCTCGGCCACGGCCATGGTCAACCTTGGAAACATCGCCTCGATTCAGAAAAGATTCAATGACGCGAAGATTTGGTTCGAGAAGGCGCTGGAAACAGATCCGAAGAACAAATCGGCGAAGACGAACTTGGAAAGAATCCAAAGGGAGTTCGATGAGTAATGTCAGGAACAAGAGCGAAAAAACGAAGAAAACTGACAAGCATTCTCACAAAAAAAGTGGCCATTCCGATCGCCATCTGCGGGCTTTCTTGCATTCCGATGAGGGCGAACGCGGACATCATATTCAGCGTCTTCCCGCATTACGTACAGCCGCTTCCTGTCGGCGACACCCACTCAATCCAGAGCGGAATGGGAGCGGGCGGACGCATCACATACAGACCCAACGAGCACTTCAACCTGTTTCTGCAGGGCGACTACCTCTCCCTCTCACTCCCGAACGTGGACCCAATCTCAGTCGTAGACGGAATGGCGGGCGTGGGCTACCACATCCCGCTTGGAGAACGACTCTCCCTCAACATGAACATGGCCATGGGCGGCTACTGGGCACAGTACAAAGACAAGATGACCAGCATCTCAGGCGAAATCTCACTCTCGCTTGAATACAAGCTGAACACGATTGTATCGGGCGAAGTGAACGCGGCAATCAACCACTACAACGCAGGGAACACGAACCTCTTGACGGGGGCGCAGATTTCACCTGGAATCAGCTTGAACATAACGCAGCTCCTGTCAAAGAATCCGAAAGTGAATGTGGAGACGAAACGGATCGACCCGATTTTTCCAGTTCTCTATTCATGGTACGAGAAGAATCCGTTCGGAAAAATCTCAATCGAAAACAAGGAAGACAACGAAATCAAGAACGTGAGCGTGAAATTCTTCCAGCCGCAGTACATGTCTCAGCCGAACGAGTGTGCGAAAATCGACACAATAAAAAAGAACGAGTCCGTGGACGTTGATTTGACGGCCTTCTTCAACGAGCGAATGCTCGACCTGCTAGAAATGACCGACACCCAATCGACAGTGACAATCGAATATGAAATTCTCGGCATGAAAAAGAGCAAGACAGAAGTTCTCACGGTGCCGGTCTGCGGACGAAATTCGATGTCGTGGGAGGACGACAGACGGGCAGCCGTCTTTGTATCGTCAAAGGACCCTGCGGCGATGTGGTATTCAAAGCTCGTTTCCAGCATTGTCAGAACAGAGCTCAGGAGCGGCGTTCCAGAAAGCATCCAGTACGCGATGGGCATATTCGACACACTCGATGAGTTCGGCATCAACTATGTCATCGACCCGACCTCCGCCTACGCAGACAACATCGGAACCGCCGCGATAGACTTTCTCCAGTTCCCTTACCAGACGCTCATGTACCGTGGCGGAGACTGCGACGACCTTTCGATTCTCACCTGCTCGCTTTTTGAGGCAGTAGGAATCCACACGGCGTTCATCACGATTCCCGGGCACATTTTCATCGCATTCGACTCAGGACTCTCTTACGAGGAGACGAAATTCATCTTCAGCGAGAACGACTACTTCATCAATCACGAAGGCGAGGCATGGATTCCCGTTGAAATCACACTGACGGACGAAGGGTTCTCAAAGGCGTGGAGAACAGGCGCGAGAGAATGGAAGACGGCGGCGGCACAAGGAAACGCCGCAATTTTTCCGATGCACGACTCGTGGAAAATCTACAAGCCGGTCAGCGTTCCGGGAGCAGCAATCAAATTCACGATGCTGGGAGAGGAAAAAATCGCAAGAATCTACTCCCACTCAATCGACGAATGGATTTCGAGGGAAATCAACGAGCAGGTCGAGCAGTATCTGGCGAAAATACAGGATGAAGGAAAAGTCGAAGACAGGAACGCACTCGGCGTGTTGTACGGCCGCTACGGACTTTTCGACAAGGCGGAGAGCCAGCTCAAAATAGCCAGAAGGCAGAACTACCTTCCTGCAATCATGAACACGGCGAACGTCTACTATTCCATGAAGGAATTTGAACTTGCGAGGGAGTGGTACAGGCACTATCTGAAACTCGATGGCGACAACGCGCTCGCATTGTTGGGCGTGGCGAAATGCTCTTATGAGCTGGAGGACTTCAAGGAATGCGACGAGGCTTTCTCAAAAGTGATGGAGATGACCCCTTCTTTGGCAAGAAACAACACTTACCTCGGAGCGTTCGAGAATGAATCTGGAAGAGCGTTCTCTTTGGCGGAACGTCTTTCAAACACGGTCTGGGTCAGAAGCGAGGAGCAGCTTTCGCTCTACCAGTCGAATCCTGCCGAGGAAAACACTAGCGAGGATTTCGCACAACGGCAGAACAGGCCGATGGTCGCGAAAAACGACACATCTGAAAAAAGCGAAGAGGAAAAAAGCGAAAACGAAAAACCAGGACTGGACAAGAAGCCAAATGACGAAGAAGAAAAGGCAGACGAGAGAATCTCTTCGAACGCAATCGCGATGACCGAGGAGGACTTGAGCGACCTTTCCTTCCTTGAAAATCTCCCAGACGGTGTTCTCTCCCCCGATGAAGTTTTCGATGAAGATGAAAACAAAGAGAGCGAATCCGACAAAAGGCTCGTCATCGATCCAAGGGAAAACTCGCTTGCGATTACGGAAATCGACATAGACATCGAGGGGCTAGACGAATTCGAGGTAGACAGAATCATCGGTCTCCAAAATCAAATCGAGATTCCAAAAGCCCAGTTCGAAAACGGACAGGAGCCAGACCTCGCAAAATACGAAAACCCAAAACCTCAACGCCCAATCCTGACAACCGAAAAACCGAGCGTTCCCGAATCCCGCACAGAACTTCCGGCTGAAGATAAAAACGTTGAAATCGCCAAAGTCGACACGGCAGAGCCGGAGCAGGCCGTCTCCGAGCCTATCCCTGAAATCCCGGCAGAGGTCGAAAGCGTTGAAATCGCCAAAGTCGACACGGAGGAGCCAGAGCAGGCCGTTTCCGAGCCTATCCCTGAAATCCCGGCTGAAGTCGAAAGCGTTGAAATCGCCAAAGTCGACATGACAGAGCCGGAGCAGACCGTTTCCGAGCCTATTCCTGAAATCCCAGCAGAAGACGAAATATTTGAACTCGCTCAAATCGACACGGCAGAGCCGGAGCAGACTGTTTCAGAGCCTATCCCTGAAATACCGGCTGAAGTCGAAAGCGTTGAAATCGCAAAAATCGACACGACAGAGCCGGAGCAGACTGTTTCAGAGCCTATCCCTGAAATACCGGCTGAAGTCGAAAGCGTTGAAATCGCCAAAGTCGACACGGAGGAGCCAGAGCAGGCCGTCTCCGAGCCTATCCCTGAAATCCCAGCAGAAGACGAAATTTTTGAAATCGCTAAAATCGACACGACAGAGCCGGAGCAGGCAGTTTCCGAGCCGCTCCAGGAAATACCGGCAGACGATGAAATATTTGAAATCGCTCAAATCGACACGACGATGCCGGAGCAGACTGTTTCAGAGCCTATCCCTAAAATCCCAGCTGAAGATAAAAACGTTGAAATCGCCAAAGCGGACACGACAGAGCCGGAGCAGACTGTTTCAGAGCCTATCCCTGAAATCCCGGAAGAAGATGAAATATTTGAAATCGCTCAAATCGACACGACAGAGCCGGAGCAGGCCGTCTCCGAGACAGAAGGGAACGAGGACATGTCGGATATTTTTGACCAGATTTGGGAGGACAATGTCGCCGTTGCAAAAGCGGACGAGGAACCTAAAAACATGTCGGACGTTTTTGACAGAATTTGGGACGACGAAGTGCTCGACACGGAAGAAGTTTTCCTGCACATAAAAGAGGCGAAAAAGGAAATCGCCGAGATGGAAAGCGAAGAGAAAAAGAAAGATGAAGGGCAGCTTTCCGGCATAGCAATCGCGGTGAAAAACAAGGAAAAAGAATTCGAAAACAGGGAAGCGATAGCGGCGGCAAGCGGCGTGGACAAGAAAGCTCTGAACGGCAAAGAGAACGAAGAAGTCGACACGCCGAAGGAAAACGTCGAAGAACCGGAAGCAATAGTCTCATTCAGGCAGGTTCCGCGATACACGGAGACCGCGGCATCAAAATGGGCAACGGAAGAAAGCTACACGCAGGACATCATTCCGGGAATGAAATCCTACGAGGAGGAGATGGGAATCACGGACGAAAAATCCTACCTCACAGAGGACAACCGCTCGTTCCTGCGCTCGCCAGACAAGGACATCGAAATCATCGAAGAGCCCAAGGAAAAAGAGAAGCCGAAAGCAATCTTGAGCATATTCGAAGAAGAAGAGAAAGAGAGCGAAAAGGAACTCGAAGAACTCATTGGAAAAGTCGAGGAAAAGAAGCCGACTAAGAAAACTGAAAAGAAAGAGAAATCAGAAACGAAAATTGAAAGAGATTTTGAGACCGGAAAGAAGGCAGAGACAATCGCGCAACAGGAAAATCAAGTTGTGGAAGAAATAAATTCTGTTGAAAGGGCCAAAAATGAAGCAGATTTCGATGATAAAGATTATAATAAGAATAATACGGACTATCAAAAGAAATCCAGGGCAAACGCATTATAGCTGCTGGAGAGCATAAAGCAGGCAATTTTCGTTTTGCGAGCAAAGTGTCATCTTGTTGCCGATAGTCAGACTCTTCTTCCTTGTGACGATTGGTAATTCAATTCCTTTCAAATGATTCATGA
>JAGBIY010000024.1 GCA_017934745.1 Treponema sp.
CTCCTCAATGTTGTTTTCACTGTTCTTAAAAACAATATTGATTACGTTCCAGTTTTTCCTCCTGACGTTGACGTCTCAAAACTTGCTGAAAAAGCATTGAAAAATGCTTCGTCAAATGATTGACATTTCATAGCAGGTCTTTTTCTTTGACCTCGGTTATTGCGTCCATGTCCAGGCCGAACCTCTTGTCGTTCGCGAGGACGGACAAGAGCTGCAGCGTCTCGTGCACATGGCGAATCACTTCCTTTCCTGGCTTGTAGTCCTTGTTCGTCCTGAGCTGCACGAAATAGTCGGCAACTATCCGAAAGTCGCTCTTGAACTTGGCCACGGTCTCTGGACTCAGCCACGCTATCTCGAACACGTTCACCTTGTAGTCGCTGAACCACTTCTCCAGCTCCCTGGGAATCTCGACGCTCTCGGAAAGTCTCTTGGGCCTGTTCCACCTGCCCATGCCGAAATACAGCACAAGGGTCACGACCGGATACCGGGGATTCCTCTCTCCGGCCTTCGAAGGCTTGTCCAGAAGCTGCGACCGGTAGGCGGCTCCGTCGTATCCCATGACACGGAGCGGTATGTCGGTGTCTATGGCTGTCTGGTTCTCAAGTCCGTACAGGCAGAGTCGCACCCTGTCGTTCATCCAATACTTCGCCACGTCCCTCACCTGCTCGTGCAGTTTTCCGCTGTCAGCCTTGTACTGGGACGGCACAGGCGCATCCGTCAGGTCGTCCTCCTGCACAACGCTCCTCCCGTCAAATAGGAGCACGTTCACTATGTCGGAGAACACGTCGTTGTAGGCCTCAAGCGATTTCTCGGCTATGTCCTTTTCACCCATGACTCAATTCTACTTCGTTTTTTCGCCATTCGGCAACATTTTCGCAACGACGGCTTTTCCGCCGATCAATCGAAGGACAGGAACAGGGGCCGCCCTTCGATTTTTATTTTTTCCCCGCCGTCAGACGGCTGTCTTCCGTTCGCTCTGCCAGTCCCGGCAGCTTATGAAGAAGTGGTCGCCCCTCCGTCCGTCGATTCCCGTGGCGAACTCGATTCCGTCGTCCGGCCTCTCGTCCGTGTAGTTCGAGACCGAGTACCAGACTACGCACTCCACGTCGTTGTCGTCGTTGTCCACGTATTCGGACGGAAGCTCGTGGTAGAAGTAGAACCTGCAGCCCTCCCTCTCCATCAGCGAGCTTTCGTCGAGGGGTAGTTTTATTCCGCAGTAGAATTTCGCGAAATTCTTCGATGCCGTGATGAATTCTTCCTTTGTCATTTTTCTTGGACCTACTTTTTGAGTTTTCCGTTCTTGAGGTAGGCGTTCCATGTGGATTCGAGAAGCGTCTGAACATCCGAATGCTTTGGAATCCATCCGAGTTTCTCCCGCGCGAGGGCTGACGATGCCACGAGTGTCGCCGGGTCGCCCGGTCTTCTCTCCACGAAGTCCGCCGGAATCTCCTTCCCTGTGATTTTCCTCGCCGTGTCGAGCATCTCCTTCACGGTCACGCCCTTCTCGCTTCCGAGGTTCACCGTGACGCTCTCGTTCTTGTCCGCGATGTATTCGAGCGCGAGGACATGGGCGGATGCCAGGTCGGAGACGTGCACGTAGTCTCGGATGCATGTTCCGTCCCTCGTGTCGTAGTCGTTTCCGAAGACCTTCATCCTCTGCCTTATTCCGCAGGCCGTCTCCATGATGACGGGGAGGAGGTTCGCGGGGTTCTGCTCAAGTCCGCAGGGGAAGCCGTCCACGTCGTAGCCTGCCGCGTTGAAGTAGCGGAGCGCGGCGAACTTGAGACCCCTGAGCTTGTCGTACCAGGCCATTATCTCCTCGATTTTGAGCTTGGTGAATCCGTAGTAGTTTTCCGGGTTCTTCGGGTGCCCCTCGTCTATCGGAAGGTACTTAGGCTCTCCGAAGACCGCCGCACTCGACGAGAAGACCATCCTCTTGCAGCCGTGCTTGACGGCAGCGTTCATTATGTTTATCGTTCCCGTGAGGTTGTTCACGGAGTATTTCTCCGGCTCCACCATGCTCTCTCCTGCCGCCTTGAAGGCCGCGAGGTGGACGAACGCGTCGAATCCGAGAGAGAACGCCTTCTCAAGGTCGTCCTGGATGAGTATGTTCCCGTATATGAATTTGTTCTCTGGAAAGAGGTTCTCCCGAAGCCCGGAAGAGAGGTTGTCGAACACCGTCACCTCGTGGCCCCTTCCCATCAACTCTTTCACGACGTGTGAGCCGATGTAGCCGGCCCCTCCTATCACCAATACTTTCATTTCATGCCTCGCTTTCATTTACCAATTTCTTCAATTTTATTACGATTTCACCCATGCGAAAACTCGAAACCATTCTTTTGCTGATTTTTTTCATCTGTCCGCGGCTTTTTGCCCAGGAGGACGCCTTCAAACTCGACTTCAAAAAGGACGCTGCCCTTCTGGGGGCCGGCCTCGTCCTCACCGGAAGCGACCTTGTTCTGGACGACCTGCTGGAGGTCAACCGCAGCGAGTACGACGGCCGCGTCTACGACAAAAGCGACGTGAACGCCTTCGACCGCTTTTTCATGCGCGGATATTCAAGCGGTATGCACACGGTCTCGACTTTGACGCTCGCATCCCTCATGGTCTCCCCCGCAGTCCTTCTTCCGCTTTCCGACAGAAGCTTCTGGTCGACGGAAATCGTCATGTACGCCGAGACAATGCTCATCGCTAACGGAATCAAGGAGCTGACGAAGCTCTGCGTGGACAGGACCCGCCCCTACATGTACTTCGACGTGGAGGATGCCCCCGACGACAAAATCTCCGAGGGGGACTTCGCGAATTCCTTCATGTCCGGGCATTCCACCATGGCGTTCGCGTCCGCATCGTTTTTGAGCTACACGTTCTGGAAGCTCTTCCCGGAAAGCTCCCTGAAAATCCCCGTTGCCGCCGGAAGCTTCTCCGTGGCCGCGCTGACAGCCGTCCTCCGGGTGCTCGGCGGAAACCACTTCGCCACCGATGTCATAACTGGGGCTGTCGTCGGAAGCTCTGTCGGTTTCCTCGTCCCCTTCCTGCACACGCTCGGAAACGGACGAGGTGTGCAGGTTTCGCCGTCCGCGTCTGGCGTGAGCTTCGTGATACGGCTGTGAGGGGGCTACTCGGTGTAGGTGACGGTGACGGTGGCGGAAAGACCGCTGTCACCTGCGACCTTCAATCCATATAGCTTCACATTCCCAATAAAGGCATCATTCCATTCCGTTCCTGATGAAATCGATGAGCCATCGGAAATACCTGTCCACTGAACAGAATCTCCACTAGGCCAATCACCTTCACCTGCATACGCAGTAATCCATGGATTCTCGGAAGCTGTATAGTCAGAAATCGAAATTTTGATTTTAGTTATCGTCAATTTTGATATATCGTCTGAATTGACGATTAAAACAGGATTGCCACTAGAGAATGTCCCTGTAAACACCTTTGTTTTTTCTGCGCTATCCGTGTTTTCTTCCTCCGGCACGACATCGAAAAGCGAAGTTCCCGTTTCGGCCTTGACGCTGAACACTTTCGCGCTTGGAAGGACTTTTCCGTCCAGGTCGAAAAGTGTCTGGTTTTCCCAAGTGCTCGGAATGCTTGTGGTTGCGACCCATTCGCCGCCCCAGTAGTAGATTCCGCTGCCGCCAGCTTCCGCGACCGCCGCAATCACCTCTCGGATGACGGCCGCCTGGTTCTGGTAAGTCGGAGCGATTATCGGAGAGCCGTTGTATGTGCTCTTGGATATTCCGAAATTTGTGAGGTTGTAATCCTCGTTCAAATTTTCGTATGCGGTCGCCATGCTGTCGGTTCCTGTGTACCAGATTACATTGTTTTTGTCGTCGTTCTTGCCTTCGACCCATTCGCAAGTCCACGGGAAACTTGTCTCCGCCACGTAAGCCTTTTTTCCGGCGGATACGATTGATGAAATTGCGTTTTTCAAATCTGAAATTTTCCTGTTTGAATTGCACGGATAGAATGAAACACCTATTGCGTCATAGTTTGCCGAGTCAAGCCCTGAAAGATTTGTGATTCTTGAGTAGTAGGAAGGATTCGCCACATGAATCATGACTTCGATTGAGGAGTCGACTGATTTCACGGCGGCTCCGGCGGCGTTCAGGACTTTCGCAAGTTCCTCGCTTCCGTTGCCGCATACGACGTTCGCATCCTCGCTTGAGACGGAAGGATTAGTGTTCGTCGATTTCTGAAGTAGCATTCCAGAGTCGATTTCGTTTCCGATTTGCACGAAATCCGGTGCTGCACCAGCTTCGCTGAGGTACGATATGCATTTTTTCGTGTATTCGGAAACGGCCGACTCAACTTCGTCAATCGTCGTGAGATTGTCCCATGCGGAAGGATAGAGCTGCTGACCAGGATGTGTCCATGTATCGGAATAATGGAAATCAAGCAGGACTTTGAGACCGAGTGCCTTTGCGCGAACGCCCATGCTCTTCGCCTTCGCGAGCGTGTTGTATCCGTAGTTCGGAAGCGATGGCTTCGAGTTCGCGTTGTAGGGGTCGTTCCACAATCTGATTCGCACGGTGTTCACTCCGTTCGCCTTGAGAATCGAAAGCATGTCCTCTTCTTCGTCGTCGGAGTTGTAGAACACCGCTCCGTTTTTCTCCAAATCGTACAGTGCTGAAATGTCCACTCCGCGAATGAAAGATTCGCTGTTTATAAGAGAAGCTGCCGTTTCATTTGTCGTTATCGCAGAGATGGAAAGTGCTTCGTAAGATTCCAGTTCGGCGGAATCGGCAGATGAAGAAGACGGATATGACGGAGTGTCGCAGGAAACAAGTGCAAATGCCGCTGCAACGGCTAAAACAGTTGCGAGTGATTTTTTTATTTTCATCAGTTTCATTTTTCCCTCCTGATTGCCTACCAGGAAATCGTGACGGTGCAAGAGCCGCCGCCAGAGCCATACAAGAACAGTCCATTTTTTATAATCCAATCGATTGTTTCCGTGTCTTCGATTGTGACGGAACCGTCCCAGTCGATGTTGTCTTTCCAAGCCCCATCAACAGCGTAGCAGGCATTTGCCCAATCTCCTGTTCCGTCGACTTTGTTGGAGAGGGCGATTGTCAACGCAGAAACAGAACTTGAAGAAAGACCTGTAAATTCGTCAGCGTCTACAGTCGCCGTTGCCGGAATATCAATTCCCAGTCCGGTTGCGTCTACAACAATCGGAGAGATCGGCGCGCCGTCTGATATGGTGAGCGAGAAATTCTGGCTGTAGGAGACTCCAGCAGTGGAGGCTCTTATTCCGCTTATGTTGAAATCTACGGCAAACGAAGGACATTCAGAAAGTCCCGAAGCGTCTATGAGAATCGACTTCTTGTCATCGGAGACGCCGCCAAGTTTGAATGAGGCTCCTGCCGGTGCGCCGGAAACTGTGAGGCATGCGTCTTCGTCAAGGGAGATTTCTCCGTTCAAGGGGATTTCCAATTGGGAGGCAGTGTTCATGAATTTGAAACCGCTTGTCTTCGTGTACAGTGGCTTCACAGAAACTTTAGACTCGAAAGAGCCTATTTTTCTTCCCTTCTGATTTCCTTCGTCGCAGACAAAGCCCGAAGCCTTTACCGTGACCGAGAGCGTTCCTTTGGAGACTGTGGAGCCGTCCAGAAATTCAACAACAGGAGACATGTCGAGATAGTATCCGTCTGAATTCTCGTTGAACATTCCCCCTGCCAAGTCCCTCTCTGTCGTTACAGTTTTTGAGGATTGTGAATCCGTGTACGAGATTGTGAAACTCCCTGAGAGCGTCTCCAAAGCCACTTTTTTCCCGAATTCAATGTCGAGGTATGAATTTGTCGAAGCGGAGACATCTGTTGTCGCCGTTCCGTTGTAGTACCATGCGCTTCCGGCGAGTGTCGGTGTTCCCGTCTCCTCCTTCAGTTTCTCCTCCATTTCGCTCGAAAGCGAGTCCTGCAGGTTCGAGCAGGAGGCCAGGGCCAGCGCAATGCACATTCCTGCGAGCGAAGCGCGGGCTTTTGTCTTTGTTTTTCCGTTGTCGATTCTCATTTCATTCCCTCCGCTAGTAGCTCACTTTCGGTTCGATTCTTCCGTTTGAATCGAGGTTGTCGGAACTTACGACGATGGTGGCCTCTCCGGCTTCAAGGTCGAGGTCGTTTATGTAGAAGTTGTGCCATTTGGCGTCCCCTCCGTCGTAGCTGTTGCCTTCGAGTGCCGGGTACCAGCCCCTCTTCCAGTTTGCGTCGCAGACCGTGAACACGATGTTCGCGCTCGACACGGCGATCTGGTTCGTCTTGCCGCTTCCCTTTGAGAGCGTGACCGCTCCGCTTTCCGGCAGCCCCCAGGAGTCGTAGTCTCCTGTCACGATGTACGAGCCGCCCACGTCGTCCCCCAGTCCCGAAAACTCGAACGTCACCATGAGAGCGTTCTGGTCGTGGAGTCCGTCCGCGTCGGCGCATGATGAGACGAAGCAGAGCGCGGTCGAAAGGAGCGCAAGGAACGCCGTTTTAATTTTTCCATTCCAAATTCTTGATTTTCTCATTTTGTGCCCCCTACAAATCCCACACGAGGCCGAGGCTCATGCGGCTCTTGTACATGTAAGTTCCTCCGTCTCCGTCGAGGTCGTTGAGGAGGTATGTCCTGTGCGGATATTTGTCGTTCTCCTCGTCGTACCGCCTGAGAGTGTAGTTCGTGTCGGTGTACGGGAACATGCTGTATGTGAAGTGCGTCCAGAGGCGCGGTTTTCCCGGAAGCGGAATCTTCCTGAACGTGACGCCGAGCGCGAACGCGAACGGAACCACGGTCTCGTCGTCGGATTTCCTTACCACGGAGCCGAACGTCGTTCCGATGTTGTCGGTGATGTCTCCTGAGAGCATTATCGAGTGGTATGAAGTGTCGAGAGGGTATCTGGATCCGTTTTTCCATGAGGCGTACTCGTTCTTCACAGCGTAGTCGAGCTTCGCGTTCTTGAAGTGGGGAATGGCGTCGGTTGTCGCAATCTCGATTCCGGCCTCGTTGAACGAAGCGACGAATTCCTTCTCGCCGCTCATCTCCTCCGGCAGGCTGTCGAAAGTGAAGGTTCCGTATGAGCCGACCGTCAGGTTCCTTCCCACCAAGGATGACAAGTCCACGTCGGCGTACGGCTCCGTCCTGAACGAGAGGAATCCCTTGTAGTCGCCGTTGTCGCTGTCCGTCTTGAGAGTCCTCGATATTCCCTGGTCGAGCGCGATTGTGAGGGGCGTCTTCAAGTCTCCGAATGTCTTCTCCGCGTCAATCTGCGTCGTGGCCGTGTTGGCGTTGATGTCGTCGTAGACCTGTCCGTCCGCGCCCCACACTGAATCGACCTTCAACCCGGCGACGCTCTGCATGACAGAGGCTTTCCAAGTGTCGGCCGTCCATGAAGCCCTTCCGGCTCCCGCCATCGTGTCGCTTCCAAGCTCCATGCCGTCAGCCGTGCCGAACGTGCCGAGGACGTGCGCCTCGATTTTGAGACGCTCCACCGGCGAGACCGCTGCGTAAAGGGAGAGCGCGTTCGTGTTCGTCCTGTTGTAGAAGAAGAGCTGCTCCTCCGGGGAGGAGCTTCCGAACGTCAAAGCCGCCTCTGCCTTGTCCTTGTACTTCACGTCGATGTAGTCGTATGTTCCGTAGCTTTCTACCATGTCGCTGAACGCGAGCGTGGCGTCCACTTTGAAGTCGCCGAATTCCTGGATTTCGCTTCCGTTCTTTATCTCCGTGTATCCGTTGTAGTCCTTGTAGTCGATTACGTTGAAGATTCCGTCGAAGTGGCTCATGCCCACGTCCTCGCCGGTGTCTCCGTAGCCGAATTTCGCCGTGACGTAAGGCGTCGTCAGGTTCACCGCCATCTTCTTGAAGTAGCCCAGACCCTCGTCGTTGCCCTTCTTGAACGGGGAAGAGAACATCTCCAAAAGCGACTGGAATCCGTCGCCCCACGTCACGTCGGGAACGTTCGCCGCGTATGTGTTCTCCTGGTAGAGAGTCTTGTCGAAGTCGAGCACCGCTATCTCGGACTTGAGGAACACGCTGTCGCTCAAGTTGCCCCAGAACCACCAGTTCGCCTCGGTGATGAAGTGGGCGTTGTCGAATTCGTACCCCTTCTTCTTCTTGTCGCTCAAATTCCGTATGAGCGATTCGTTCACGCTCTGTGTCTCGACCCACAGCCCCATCTTGAGGTTCTTGAAAGGTCCAGCCCCTCCGCCCGCGTCCGTCGCCTCTCCGCCTGCCGCCGCCGGTTTTGAGAAATCCTCGCCGAGCGGGACGATGAACCCGTCCGTCGCCTCCTGCGCGAAAGCCGAAAGGCCCAGGGCGGACACTGCCAGCATCGCGATCGCCTTTTTTAGATTCGTCTTCATTTTTTTCATACTCGCCGTCCTATTTCCGCTCTAGTCGACCTTCACAAGCTCGATTTCGTCGAAATTCCCCCAGCAGTCGCCTTTCGTGTCCAGGTAGATTCCGACCGTGACTTTTCCGTCCTTGACCGGAACCCGTATCTTGTACTGTTTCCAGACGTTCCATCCTTCGTTGACGATTTTTGAAGTGACCTGCTTCTTCGTTCCGTCGAAGTTCGCCGCGAAGAGCCTGATGTTGTTCTCTCCGCCCCCTCCCATCGCCCATACCGAAAGCTCGTACGTTCCGTTGGGCACTTCTATTTCCTGGCTCAATATCGATTTGAAGCCCGTTCCGAGCCAGTACTTGTACGTCCATTTTCCGTCGTGGGCGTTTCCCTTGTTGTTCTCGAGGAAGCACGCCTCCCCAGGTCCGTTGAGCTTCCACTTTCCGAGTTTCCCCGATTCGAAGGAGCCGTCCTCGATTTCGTTCGTCCTGTCCGAGACCACGACCGTCGCGACCGGCTGGAACGACGCCCCTGCGATTTTTCCCTTCACCGCGACAGAGCCTGCTTTTTCGCTCTTCCAGTCGCGGCCTTCCCATGCAACGTCGTAGAGCGTCTCAGAATCATCCTCGAGGACGACCTTCACCTTTGGCGGAAGGGCCGGAGCCGTTCCGGGCTTCGTCTTCACCTCGACTTTGTCGGCCAATGCGTATGGATTCTTCCCCTTTCCGTTCTTCGCGGAGCCGCCCCACGCGTTCTCCACTCCGCCCTTGCCTCCCGCGAGGTTCCAGACGGCGAGCGACGGCAGCGCGCGCCCCTTGAAGTCGAACATTCCTTGGTTCTCCCAGGTGTTGCCCTCGGTGGAGGAGAGTCCCGCGCCCTTCACCGGAAGCCAGGCAGGCTCCCAGTAGAAGACTCCGCAGCCGCCCTCCACTCCCGCGACCGCCGCGATTATGTCCCTGACCGCCGTGGCCTGGCCCTGCACCGACGGGACATAGCCGTTCTTGTCGTCGGAGTATGTGAGGAATACGTTCCCCTGGCTGTCTCCGTCCTCTTCGGTGAACGCGTATGCGGTCTCGACCACCGCGAGAGCCTTCCCGTAGCGGCTCGAAAGGTCCTCGAGGTTCGCCTTCAAGTCCGACGGGCTTCCGTGCCAGTATGTGTAGAACGAAAGTCCGATTATGTCGTAGTCCAGGCCGGCTTTCTTTATCGGGTCGAAAATCGAGCGGTAAAGCTCGTTCTTTCCGCCGTCCGCGAGGTGCACGACTATCTTCATCGAGTCTCCGCCATCCGCGCTTCTCACTCCCTTGGACGCGCTCTTGAGGAGGTTGATGAACGAGTCCATGCCTCCGACCTTCTCCGCCGGGTCGGGGTAGGCCCATATCTTTCCGATTGGCCACATGAAGCCGTTGTTCAGCTCGTTGCCTATCTGCACGGCGTCGGCCTTCGCTCCGTTTTTGCTGAAGGTGTCGAGCGACTCCCTCGTGAACCTCTCGACCGCGGCATTCAGCTCGCTTTCGGAAAGCCCCTTCCAGTCCTGCGGCATGTTCTGCTTTCCGGGATCCGCCCACGTGTCGGAATAGTGGAAGTCCACTAGGAGCTTGAGTCCCGCGGCCTTTGCCCTCTTCGCGATTTCAACGTCCACGTCCAGGCTGTTGTTTCCGCCGCCGTACTTCTCGCCCTTCTTCGCAATCCTTTTGCCCTTCGAGTCCCTCACGTCGGATTCGTAGACGGGATTGTTCCAGACGCGAAGGCGGATCCAGTTCACGCCGGACTCCTTGAGAATCTGGAAGATGTCCGCCTGTTTTCCGTCGTGTCCGTAGAACTTCCCGCCGTGCGTCTCCACGTCGCGGAGCGCGGAGATGTCGACTCCCCTCATGAAGTCGTCGGGAAGCCCTTCGACCTCCTCCACGACTATCCTCTGGGAAACGGCCTCGCTCTGCTTTGACGGAAGCGCGGATAATGACGCTCCGGCTACGGCAGCGAGCAGCGCGCATCCGATTCTTTTCTTCAGCATTGTCTCAACCCCCTTTTTTCAATGAAAAACCGTGCAATCGGTTGCATAATTTTATACAACCGATTGCACAATGTGTCAAGAAAAATGCAAAAAGTCCGTGTTTTTGAAAAAAACGGACACTCCTCGCCTCAAAGGAGTGTCCGTAAAGAATATGCGCACGCGTTTTTCAGCGTCAGCAGAATTTCGGGTGGAAAATGACTTCGCCGTTCGCGCCGATTTCCTTGTCCACCGGAGCGTCCGAATCCTTGAACCTCGTCTTGACAGTCATCTCGGACTTTATCTTGTCGAGGGTCGGGTTGAACACCTGCAGTATGCTCGCGAGCACCATCAGGACTTCCTCGTCCGCGTCCGGAGCTTCGGCGAGCTTCTTGTACGTGTCGCATATCTCTATGTACGCGTGGTTCAGCTTCGTGTAGTCGGTGTTGTATATGTCTGTCTTTGTCATCTCTTCCATCTCCTTGAAAGCACTATTTTATGACGAACAAATAGCCGTCGCTGCGGCCGAAGACCTCAGGCTCGTACATCAGCTCGGCCTGCGCGGGCGGAACCGGGTATGCCCCCCTCCTCGCCGTCCTGAACTTGAACTCGACCGCGCACGAACCCTTCTCGAAGTCGTCCCAGAAGAAGTGGGCCTCGTTGTCGTAGAGGACCATGTTGGAGACTCTGTGCTTCCAGAGAGGCTCTCCGCTGCTTCCGAGTGTCGCGCCCGCGTCGTGCCCGCTAGTCGCGAAATTCGCGTCGAGAATCTCGCCGCCTGACGGAATCGGTGCGCGGAGCGCCATGTAGAGCCTGTCCTTCGATGTGGAGACAATGACCCTGGCCTTGTAGGTGACGCCGGAGTCAAGCTCTATGAGCTTCGTGCCCTTCTTCGGCTCGACGATTTTTCCCGTCGCGGCGTTGAAAATCTGGTAGTTTAGCCTGATTCCCTCGTCGCGCGAATTCTGCAGCTCGTCCGGGAGCGCGTACTTCATCTGCGCCGTGTAGTAGAGCCTTCCGGTTCCGCTCTTGGAGAATCCAAGCTCCAGGTTCCTGCCCCTCTCAAGTCCTCCGAGCTCCTCGGAATCGAACCTGTAGGCCTTCGTGACGGGTTTCGCGCCAGCCCCTTCGAATTTTCCGTCCGCGAGCTTTATGCCCATGAGCTCGGCCTGCGCCGTGAACTTCACAGCGTCGAGGTTCCTCGCCTTTATGTAGGCGCAGATGGCCTCGAGAACCGTGGCCGTCTCGTAAGTGCTGTGCCAGTAGCCCTTGGACTGCGACTGGAGAAGCGTGAAGACGAGCCTGTCCACCATCTTGTCGTCCGGGTCGAGCTGGGAGAGGAGCTGCAGCGAGAGCGCGAGGTTCTCCGTATCGGAATCGAAGTATGCCCAGTATTCGCGTGAATTCGTCGGCAGAATCGACACCGACCTCGAAGAGACCTGCATGTATTTCCTGAGCTCGTCGGCGATAGCCTGGGCCTTGGCCTTGTTCGCCTCGCCATTCTGCTCCGCGTAGTAGAGCGCGCAGTACGCCATCGAGTCGAAGTCCTTGCCCTTGACTCTTCCGTACACCCTGTCGACCGCCGCATCGTTGTACCGCTCGCACTTCGAGAGGACGTAGTACGCGTAGGCCTCCTGCGATTTGTTGTACTGTTCGCCCATCTTGCCCTCTATGTACGAGAGGAGCGCGTCCAGGTTCAGCGAAAGCTCCGACGACTTGTATCCGCGCTCCATGGCGTACGCGCAGAGCTGCGCGACCTTGAGGGACACGAAGAAGCTAGACCTCTCGCTGTCGGGCCAGTAGCCGAAGCCTCCGTCTGTCGATATGTGCTGGTGCTTCTGCAGGAACTTGAAGTGGGAGAGAACCAGCTTCCTCACGTCCCTCACCTTCGAATTCAAACCGAACACGTCAATGTACTTGTCGAATATCACGAGCGGTATCACCGCCGATGTCTTCTGCTCTATGCATCCGTATGGATAGCCGAAAACGTAGTCCACCGCCGACGAGAGAAGCCCCAGCTGCGTCGCGTCGAGCGTGACCGAGACCTCCCCCTCGCCGTCCTCCGCCCACGACGGAATCTGGATGAACTGCTTGTCCGCCGCGTCCTGGCTGTCGTCCGTGGAGCCTGAGAGGGACACCGTGTCGTATACGAACGTCTTCTCTATGAGAATCGGGGACACGAGCTTCTCGTTCAATATGTCGGACTTGACCGTGTACACAAGCTCGACGTTTCCAGCCTTGACGGCCGCCACGTCGAACAGCGCCGTGTACGACGCTCCGCTCGGGACGGTCAGAGTCTGCTCCGCCGCTCCGTCTATGAACGCCTCGCCCGGAACCGTGATGCGACCGCTCTCGAAGTCCTCGTCGTAGTCGCCCTCCGGCTTCCTTATCGAGAGAGACACCTTGACCTTCTGCGGGACGCTGTCCATGTTCGTGAGAAGGACTCCGCACTCTGCCGTGTCCCTCGCCCTCATGCGCCTAGGCTGCACGCTCTGCACGTTTATCGGGTTCCTGACTCCGATTTCGCTCTCCTGCAGCGCGAAAAGCTCTCCCGAAACGCCGACCGCCGTTATCCTGAACGTCGTCAGGTTGTCCGGAAGCTTGAACGTGACCTTCGCCACTCCGTCCTTGCCGGTGAAGACGACAGGCTCGAAAAGGGCTGTGGACTTGAAGTTCTTCCTCTCGTCGCCGTCGTCCTTCTCTCCGTCAGCGTCTCCTCCCTGCAGGTTCTTTATGGCGTATGTGACCGGATCCATGAGCAAATCCCTGGAGTCTCCCCCGTGGACGTGGTTTCCGAAATGGCTCCTGCTGTAGAAGTACTCTATCGGGTTCGGGACGTGGTAGTTGATGAGGTCGAGCACCGCCCTGTCCACCGCCATGAGAGTCAGCTCCGCGTTCTCGACGGGCTTTCCGCCCCTCGTCGCCTTTAGCGTTATCGTGGCCTCGTCGCCCGGCCTGTAGACCTTCTTGTCGCTCTCGACCGAGACCGAGAACGCCCTGACGTACGGGTTCACGAAAAGCTCCGTGACTCCGTAGTAGCCCTTCGGCTTGTCGGTGTCCTTCTCGCCGTACTGGTGCGTCGGCTGCTTCGTCCTTGTGGAGTACGACGCCACCGAGACGTAGACGACCGGAACGAAGCACCTGGCAATCGGCACCTCGATGACAGAGCAAGACGAGTCGAAGTGCCTGACCTCCTGCGTGATGATTCCCTCCCTCTCGACCGTTATGAGGTAGTCCCCGGCTTCGAGCGGGCTTGAGAGGAGCACCTGCGCCTTGTCCCCCGGATTGTAGAGGTTCTTGTCGGCGGTCAGGTTCAGCTCGTTGGAGTCGTTTCCGTGCCAGTAGTAGTCGCTTCCGGTGACGAAGAACGAATACTCGGTCTTCACCGGGTTCCCGAACACGTCCCTTCCGGTGAGCGTCATCACATAGTCGCCTGATTTCTCCGGCGTGAAGCTTATCTTTCCCTTTCCGTCCGCTATCGAAGACGACGGAACCTTCTCCGTCTTCACGGACGTTGTGACCCTCTCGTACCTTGAGTAGATGTCGTCGTCGAGTCCGTTCATGTTCGTCAGCTCCCACGTCACGCGCGAGAAGTCGACCGTCATGTCGCCCGATATGAATTCCGACGAGACAGCCTCCCCATCAGGGTCGACTATGACGAACGGGAATTCGATTTTGCTGCCCTTCTTCGGGAAGCCGTTCGCGTTCATCTTCACTCCTGCGTAGAACCTGGAGGAATGAACGGTGACGGCGGACGACGCGGAGATTCTCTGGTTCGACACGTCCGTCACGGCAGCGTCGAGGTAGTAGACGTACGGTGTCTCAATCTTCGTCCTGCCAGTCTGCACTGTCGCGACCGCGCCACCGTCGGCGTTGAGCGTTCCCGCATTCTGCTCCACTTCGCTCGCCGCGTCGTAGAGGTCTTTCGGGCCGAATGTGTAGCCGGAGGCGAAAGCCGTGTCCGGCCTGAATGAGACCGGATTCCTGAGCCATGTGCTCTCGTAGGAGGCGTTTCCGAGCGCGCCGCCGGCGAGGTATGTAGATTTTATCTTTGCGTTTATGGAGTCTCCGGAATAGTAGGTCATTCCCGGAATGTTGATTTCAGTCTGGAATTTCACAGGCTCGAAGTACGCCACGAGGAAGTACGCGCTGCCGTTTCCGTAGTAAGAGTTGTCGCCCTCCCTGGAGTACCTTATCCTGTAGTTTCCCGGCTCCAGGTCGTCTGGAAGGGTGAAGCTTCCGAAGAATCCGCCGGAGCCGCTCGCCTCGCCCTCGATTCTCGCGTAGACGGTGTCGTTGTTCCATGCGGTGCTCTCCACGGTGATTGTGTACAGTCCGCTGTACGAATCGAGGTTCCCGATGCGCTGCGTCTTGTCGATTCCCCTGAACGAGACGGTCTCGCCCGGCTTGTAGAGCCCCCTGTCGGTGAACATGAACACCCTCGGAGTCTCGTCCCTCGCGTCCCTTATCGAATTCCAGTTGTATCCGTGAGAGTCCGGCACGAAGACCGCCCTGTCCTTTCCGCTCTCGACGAAAATGGACACTGCTCGGTTCCTGTCCTCCTCTATCTTCGCCATCGCCTCGTCGGATATTTCTATGACCGCGAATCCGTCGCTGTCCGTCTTCACCGACTCAAGTATCTCACCGAAAACGCCGTCGTCGTCGTTGGTGTCGTTAAGGCAGACGCTCACGTCCGCGCCCGCGACGGGCTTGTTTGTGGAGAGCGACCTGACGAGGACGACCGCCCTGTTGATTCCGACCCTGGCAGTGACTCCGAGGTCGGTGACCTGTACCGTGAGCCTCCTCGTCTCGCTCGTGTCCTCCTTCTTGAGGCTTCCCGTCTCCCAGTCCTTGTAGTAGTAGAACGAGTCTATCTTCGAGACGAACTCTACGAATCCGAATCCTCCGTCGTTCAGGTACGGGTCCAGGTCGAGGGTGTCTATCATCTTCGTGTTTTCGGGAACCTGCGCGAACTGCGTGTACACGCAGTTCTGGCTGTCCCTGCTGCTTATCCACGAGGAGACGAGCGGATCCGTAATCGAGTTGAGGTAGTAGCCCGATGTCGGCCTTATGTTCTGGTAGTCGAACGCGATTTTGTGGGGGAACTGCCATTCGAGCATCCTCGCCCCCCTGTCGGCGATGTTGAAGTAGCTCTTCGCGTCCGGGATTCGGAATTTGTGGACGAAGCTTGAGCCGCCCATGCCGAGAGTCTGTCCGTAGATGTCCTTCAGGCCCGGCAGAATCTCAAGAGTGTACTCCGTCCCGTAGCCCTTTATGCCGAGGTTGTAGAGTATGATTTCGCGGTTCAGGACCTTCACGTTGTCCTTCCCCACGGCGACCGACTTTCCGTCCGAGTCGGAGACCCTTATGAACTTCTCCGCGCCGTTCTTGTCGGGCGTTTGGTTGAACGAGATCGAGAGCGGGTTCATCATCTCGGACGTGGATCTCGACACCTGGTCCCCCACATCGGAGACCTCGAACGGCTTGAGCGTGTTGAACGACTTCCTGGTCTCCGATTCGCCCGAATCCGCCGAGCCTTTAGCCGCCACGACTATGACGCGGCCCCTCATTATTTTCGCGCCCGCGTCAATCTCCACCGCGAAAGTGTCCGAAGTCCCCTTCGCCGCGTCGAACCTGGCTCCGTACTTGTTCTGCAGAACAGGCTCAGCCGTGTAAGAGAACGGACTGCCCTTTTCCCTGCTGTCGTAGACGCTCACGACGCTCTTGAATGTCTCCGCGTCCATCTTCATGTTCATGCCGACGACCAGGTTCCTGGCCAGCGACTCTGGAAGCCCGGAGCCGCTCGAATACATGCAGTTCTTCTCGATTGTGCTGCCCGGCCGTATCCTCTCGATTTTTATGGGGTCGGCCGTAGTGGTGAATTCGGTCTCGCCCGAAATCGCCGCCCCCTTGACGCTCCTCAAGTCCTTGTTGACCCTGAGCGTGTAGGCCTTCGACGGCTCCGCGCTCTCCTCCGCCTCGAACGAAATCTGGTCGGTGCCGAGCCAGTGGAACGTGCCCTTCAGTTTCGGGCTTATCTCCAAAACGTCCGACGTGTCCTTCGTGTCTTCGAGGGCGGAAAGCGCCCTCACAGGCTCCGAGAACACAACGTAGAATGTCGGATAGTCGTTCTCGGCCACTATGGAGCCTTTCGGCCCCCAGTCGAGGACGGTCAGCTCGCCGTCCGAATCCTCGGACGCGACCCTGTCCGTATCGTCCGCGTAGTTGAAGTCGGAATATGATTTCCTCTCCGTGCTGTATTTTGTCTTGTAGTCCTTGAGCGACCTGGCCCTGCGCTTCTCCTGCGCCCCTCCCTCGGAGGTCTGGAACGATGTGTCGAGCTTGGACGGGACAGGCTTCGGCTCCGGGGTCTCCGGGGTGTAGTCCAATGTGTAGAATTTTCCCGAATACGTCCTTGACTCCCCGCCCCTGGAGCCTTCCGCGCTCCCAGAGGACGACGATGAAGAAGACGAGCCTTCCCCGCCCTTCCTGCATGAGACAAGAGCCGAGGTTGAAAGAATCGATATTGAAACAAAAAACAAAGCTGCCGTTCTAAAAAACTTTTTCATGATGAACGATTATACAGGATAGGCAAGTCGAATTTAACAGTGTTTTCAGTTTTTTTTGGTAGGAATAGAATCGAATCATGAATTCCGAACCGATTTTCTCCAAAAAACCAAACATAGGCGTTGATAATCCCGCTGATGGTAGGACAGCCGCTTGGCTTCCGACTGGTGCGTAAGGTCCGAATGCTTCCTCGTCCGGCTCAGGAGCGGGGAATGGCTTTCCCACAAAACAAGGGAATGAAGGCTCGTCACCTTGCGACCTTCGACTTTATCGACTCTATCATCCCGAACAGCCTGTCCATCGCGGACGTCCCATGTATCCGCGAGACGAAAAGACCTGCGTCGTTCCTGAACGCTATGGCCTTCTCCGAAAGGGCTTCGCCCCCCTCTCCGGGCGGAACCGTGTCCACGTAGCTGAGGGATATGCCGGATCCGGAGCAGAGCGACATGAACTTCCCCGCGGAGCCTGAGGAATTCTCGGAACAGACTATCAGCGCGAAGAAGTACTCCGCGGAGAGCGTCGACTTCGAAATCAGCTCCACGACCTCCGCCGGAAAGGACTGGTTCCTGAAGGGGACTATGAACCCAATCTGCTCGTCCGAGTAGGACACGTCCATACTCGACACCGACCTCTCTATCGACTCCACCCTCGTGCCGTCGAAGAAGTCGAACGCCCCCTTGACAACGCGGCACCTGTCGCTCCCCTCAAAATAAAAGACCGTCATAAAACCTCTCCGAACCCACCATCCGTTCCGCAAAAAAAATCCGTCATCTGATTCTACCGAAGCAGCGCCCGAAAATCTCCATGAATTCCTCGAACGACTCGCCCGTGAGCGATTTTTCCGCGTAGTCCCTCACGTTCAAGAGCAGCTCGTCCAGACTTGAGCTGGACTCTATCGTCCTGGAAAGCCCGTCGTGGAATCTGCCGCTGTTCAGCTTGTCGAAATGCGTCCCGCCCCCATTGAATGCCACCGACCTCGTGTCCTGCACTAGCTCCGTCAAAGCGAGCGAAATCTCGGCTCCGTCCCCGCCCCATTTCGGGTTCGTAAGGAAGTCCGCGTAGTTCTTCGTCATCAGCCACTCGTGCACTCCGCCACCGCCCCTTATGGCGTGGTTCACTGTCTTCTTGACCTCCGGGATGGCCATCAGCTCCGAAACCCTCTCCGCATCCCCGTCCGACAGCCTGATGAAGAACTCCTGGAAGCCCTTGCCGAACGACTTCTCCCCGGTCTTCGCCCTGACCATGGCCCTCAAATTCACTTTCGGATCGGACCGTATCCAGTCCATCTCCTTTTCAGAGAGCCTCACGCCACCTTTCGCGCGAATGGCGGAGACCCTCTTCCTGAGCCTCCCCGCATCGAGAATCCGCTGCCTGCCGAGAGAGCGGAGCGAGGCCGACGCAGGCGCGCCTCCGAGCCGTCCGACGGTCTCCAGTCCCGCCCTTCCGTTCGAGGCGATGTACCGGACAGCCCTTCCAAGCTCCCTTGGCTTTCCCTCGACCTTGCCGAGCGCGGAGAAAAGCCCGTCTCCGTATTCCGACAAAAGCTCCGCGAATATCTTCCTGTCGCTGCGGCCGAGCCTGTCCGCCAAGGAGAAGATTTCGTCGCCCCTCTTCGCGTACGAGGAGAAGAACGCTCCAGCCTTTCCGTCGAAAAGGGTCACGACCTCCAGCCCCCTCCTTCCGTGCCTGGCGATTATCTCGGCGGTCTCGTCGATGTGCGCGGCGTTGCTTGCGAGAGTTTCGAGCGCGCCTTCGCCTGCCGAGAAAACGGCCCGAAGAGCCTTTCCCCCGCCGACGGAAGCGACCCTGACTGTCATGTCCCCGCCCTTCGTCAACGCCGAAACCGCGTTGTCACCGTACTTGAACAGAAGCTCCGCCGCCTCGTCGCCGTACTCCGACACAAGGCGGCGGGCGGTTTTTCCGTATGCGGCCTCGACAGCCCCCCTGACCAATCCGGCGCCGACCTTCGATCTTCTTGCCGCGTCCGATATCAACCCCGAATCCTTGACGGCCCGCCTTATCCCTGGATACACGTCCGCCGCCTTCGCCGCGTCCGACCCCGCGCGTGCGGCCTTGAAGGCGGAGCTTCCGAACGTCAGAACGACATCTGCCAGGTTCCACGCTTGCTCCTTGAAGTATTCCCCGCGGATTCTTTCGGCCTCCTCATAGTCACCCATCGCCTCGGCGTCCGAGACCTCCCTCGTCATGGCGCCCGTCCCGACAAGGATCCCAAGTCCCGATATCGACGCACTCGCTATGTCGGCGATTTTCGAGACGGCGAGCGCGACAGCCGCGGCAGGAGGACACGGGACGGCAGCCACCACGGCTACAACGTCGCCGGCTACTGATATCCCCGCGAGCACGAGCTGCGCCGTAGACGCTACGCTCTTTATCGTGCCCTCGTGCTCCTTGTAGAAGTCGTAGGCCGAGTCGGAAACCGTCCTGTCCGCCGCCCGCCGCCACTTTCCTTCCGAAGTCGGGCTGCCGTCCTCAAGCAGCCCGACGAACTCGTCGCCGTTGGGGAATACGACGCTGGCCCTGGTCGGAAAATCTGTCCCGTCCCAGAACCTTGATGTCACGATCGCGAAGCCGCCTTCCACCGGAATGAACAGGGAGCCTCTGCCCTTCATGCGTCCCTCACGGAATTCACCGTCGTAGAAGCAGCCGTCCTTTTCCCCGCCGTCACCGAAGTAGAATTTCCCGGTGCCGTCCATCCTTCCGCCTCGGAACTCGCCTTCGTAGGAATTGCCGTCGGCGAAGAAGTAGGTGCCGAGCCCCTCCTTCTCGTCGTTCTCGAACCAGCCCTCATACCTGTCGCCGGACGCGAAGGTGTAGGAGCCGGGACCGTGGAAGTGCCCGTCCATGAAGCCGCCGGAGTACGACTCGCCGCCGGGGAACGACATAGCCCCCTCGCCGTCCTGCAGGTCGTCTGTCCACTCTCCGAAATACGAAGTCCCGTCGGCCCAGTGGTACTCCCCGTACCCCTCCCTTCTGGAATCGACCCACGAGCCTTCGTACACGTCGCCGTTGGGGTATTCCATTATTCCGTGCCCGTTCAGCCTGTCCCCGGAGAACTGGCCGGAATAAGAGAGTCCGCCCATCGAGAGCGTTCCGTATCCGCTCCTCTTGCCGACAGCCCAGTCTCCGGAGTACCTGATGTCCCCCGCGCGAAGCACACCGAATCCGTCGAACGCTCCCCCCCTCCAGCTCCCGGAGTATGTCCAGCCGTCGGAGAAAACCGCCTCGCCGAAACCGGAGCATTCGTCGTCCTCCCAGTTTCCGCTGTAGGAGACTCCGCCCGACACGAAAGTCCCGAACCCGGACCTCCTGTTACCCTCGACCTCGCCCGTGTACACGTCGCCGGACGCATATCGAACGACACCCTCGCCCGCTGGATCGAGCGAAGAGTCCACGGGTCCCGTCCACTCGACTCCGCCCGGGTACGACACCCTCGCCTTTTCAAGGCAGGGCTTCCCGTCCCGGTACTCGACGCGCCTTGTTATTCCGTTCCCCATCACGGTGAACGTCCCGTCCTTGACTCCGCCCCTGAACCGCCCGGACAGCGAAAGCCCCCCGTGGTATTCAGTTCCGTCGCCGTCCCGCCTGCCCTTCTTGAACATGCCGGCGAAGACCATCCGGCCTCCCTCGTACATCTCGCCGAACCCGGAGTACAGACCGGCCTTGAAGCCTCCCTTGTAGACGACCTCGCCGCCGAGCCTGCGTACCGCGCGCCCCTCTACCCTTCCCCTTCGGAATTCCCCGGCGTATGTGCTTCCGCCGGACTTGACCAGGACGCCCGTCCCGTCGGGAACGAGCGACGTTCCTTTTCCGCGCCCCTCTCCCGCGTACATGTCGCCGCTTCCGTTCAGCTCCGAGAAGTCGCCCTCGCGCGCTCCGAAGACGAGGACGCACCGCCTTGTCTCGACCTTCCGCCCGCCGTCGTAGATGTGCAGGCTTCCGACACCGTCGGCGAACCCGTCGACGCATCCCCCGCTCCACGAGAATCCGCGGGGGTCGTCTGTCCAGACCCTGGCGCGTCCGTCTTCCGACATCCTCCAGGAATGCTCGGCGGGCGCGAGCTGCAACGGGATGACCGCCGCCAGGACAGCCGCCGCGAACCGCAAAAAACGCCTCATCGTGCGCCAGCCTCTGCCGGAGTACCACCCCTTCTGGCCGCCTCCGCCTCGCCCAAAGCCCCCTCTCCGCTGTCGGGACGGGATATGTCCGTCGACCGGCCTCCCCGCCACAAGCCGCTACCGACCTCGACCTGCCCGACACTCTCGACTTCAGGCTCTGCGGCCGGTGTGTACGTGGCGCACGACGCCAATGCAAAAAGCGGACAAGCCAAAAAAAGATATTTCGTCATGGGTGTTTCCTCCGAACGGCAAAAAAAAACCGCCTCGAAAATGAGACGGCAACACATGGAGAATAGGGGGTTCGAACCCCTGACCCTCGGCTTGCAAAGCCGATGCTCTAGCCAGCTGAGCTAATTCCCCGTCAGGAATGGGTAGAATCCTATCCATTCCTTGGAAAAAAGTCAAGCACGGGCGGAATTATTTTCCGTTGAGCTTGTCCTTGAGGGCTTTTCCCGCCTTGAATTTCGGAGACTTCGAAGCAGGGATCGTGATTGTCTGCTTCGTGGCAGGATTGTGTCCAGTGCGCTCGGCCCTCTCGACGACAGTGAACGTTCCGAAGCCGATGAGCTGGATGTCCTCGCCCTTCACGAGCGAATCCTCGACGGTAGCCATGAAAGACTTGAGGAACGACTCTGCCTGCTTTTTCGTGATTTCGACACCTTCGTTCGAGCTTTTCTCCACGATGGCTGTGATCAATTCTGACTTGTTCATTTTTGGTTCTCCCTAATTTTTAAGTGTTATGACGCCGATGACTCGGTACAGTCGGAGTAACAACGACTTTTTTTGAATCTTATAATAACAATCGCAGTTTGTGAAGCCTTGGAAAAATGGCTCGGCCTTTTTCACGTCCGCAGGTTGTCTGCCATCACGGAGACGCTCGCGCGCCACTTCTCGACAAGCTCGTCAGGAGCCTCCGGAACGGCGTCCCCTCCCCAGCCGAGTATCCACGTCAGTATCGGCCCGCCGTTAGCGGACCCGTCCGCCGGGAACTGGGTGGTGGTGAACGAAAGCCTCGTCCATCCTCCGCCGGCATCCTCCACCGACTGCCCGTCCCCCCATGTCCTGTCCCTCGCGTAGACCGCCGCGTACCCCCTGAGGCGGACGCGCACCTCGCAGGTTTCCCCGGAGACGAACGTTCCGAAGAAACCGGGAGTCACGAGCCTGAAGTCGAAATCGTCGGGAAGGGAGAATTCCCTCTCCTTGTCCGACTTGAACCTGACGTCCTCCATCAGGTGAAGGGAGTAGAGCCTCTTCGTCCCGCTCCCGTAGTCGTGGCTCCACAGATTCCAGCTGCCCTTGCTGAATATGAGCTGGTATGGGGCCACCGTCCTCTCCTTCGACCTGTACCTGAATTTGAGTATCCTGTCCTTCATGACCGCGTCCTCGACTGTCTTCCATGTGCGCGGGGGAATCTCCACGCAGGGGTTCCCGATGAATATTATGCGCTCCTTCGCGTCCAGGCCGAATTTCATCGCCCCCTTGGAGTCAACTGTCGGAGCCTCCGTCCCAAGCTCCTTGAAGACCTCCATCGCCTCGTCGTACACGGGAGTCCCCCTCACGCTTTCGAGAAGCCTCATCATGAGCTGGGCGGACTTTATCCTGTCCCCGCTGCTGAACATGGCAGGGACCCTGAACGTCGGAGCCGTGTATATGTAGCCCTTCCGCCTCTTCCCCGTGGGCCCCTTCCTGTCCACGTAGTCGAGAGGAGCGTGGAATTTCTCCTCGAGGTCCTTCATGTCCCTCCAGACCGTCGTCCTGTCCACCCCTCCGTCCTCCCTCCTGAGAGCGTCGAGTATGTCCGTCTGGCTCGGCGCGTTCCCCGAGGAAATCATCTTGTCTATGAAGAGTATGCGTTCGTATTTGTCCATTCTGGGCCTTCTGGAAAAGAGAGTCTTGAGGCCATTCTACGTTTTTGGACTGTTTTTTCACAGACCCCTTTTCCGCCGACTTTTTACGTTGATTGGAAACGCCTTTGGGGGGCGGAAGTTCGTCAACGTAAAAAGTCGGTGTCTTTTTTGAAAAAGCGCACTTTTTGCCGGGAAATTCTCCGGCAAAGGTCGGGCCGTCGCGGAGCGTAGGCGACGACCTTGCTTGATTATCTATTGATAATCTATTGGGATTTTGGAGGTGCCTCGAAGCCGTACTGGGAGCGTCTCGGCGAAATAGCTATCAACGTAGAAAGTCGGGATTTCAACGTAAAAGGTCGGGATTTCAACGTAAAAAGTCGGCGGAATTTTTAAAAAGTGGCGTTTTTTCATTGTCCGTCCTGTTCGTCCGCGCATCCGGGAAGGGAGGTTTTTCTGTTCGATATGTCCCTGTATTTTTCGAGGTAGTCCTCTCCGAAGTGGACCGTTATGAAGCCGGACTCTATCCAGTCGTGGGGGGAGAGGCTCTCGTCGCACACCGTCTCTATGCGGAAGCCCGATTCGTCCCTCTCCCTGTCGTTCAGCTCACTGATGGCGTCCTTTATCGGCTTCTTGATGTCGCGCCCGGGGTTCGCGGTCGTCTCCGGGAGCGCGAGCCTCTGCTGTATCACCTTGAAGCTTATGTTGAACTGGCCGGTCCTGGCTATCTCGCGGCAGTTTATTCGGGCGAGGTAGAATATCGCCTCCGTGAGGTCGTAGCACCTGTTCGAGAGCTTGTAGCTGTAGTTCGGCATTATCTCGTACTGGGAGATTATGAAGTTCCAGTTGTTCTCGGTCTCCAGCTGCACGCGGCAGGTGTTGTTGTCGATGAACGCCTTCCTGAACATGTGCCCCAGCGCCCACTGGTAGTTCGTCTGCCTGTTCCCCCTGCCCTCCGTCCTGGAGCCTTCGACAAGTATGGTCATGAGCGACTTCATGCCTATCTTGAATCCCTTCCTCGCCGAGTCCAGGCTTCCGTACAGCTCCTCGTCCACCAGCTCCTGCAGCGGGAACTCGACGTAGTCCCTCCTGAGCGTCCTGTTGCTGAACGCCTGCTGGTTTATCTTCGTGGCGATGAAGCGGAAGAGCTTTTTCGCCGGCTGGGGGAGCCCCTTCTCTATGTCGGAGAACCGGAACGTTATCTCGGTCGTGTAGTCCTCCGTCATCTGCTTTATCTTTATGCTGGAGTTGTCGGCCGCCTGGAACAGCTCTATCTGCTTCCTGGCGTTGTGGCTGATGTCCTTCTGCCTGTCCGCCAGGAGCGTGAGGTTCTTCGAGTTCGATATGCTCTTCTGCAGCAGGTCTATCGTCGGGCTGCTCGGCGTGTCGAAGTACGGAGCGGCCTCCGGAATCATCATGCCGGCCGGGACCGATATGTTGCTCTGTATCTCGACAGACGATTTCATGTCCTTGCTCATCTTCTCCTCCTCCTCGCGGCTCTCCGCTCTTTCGCCTCCTCCGCGCACAGCCTCGTTATCTCGGCCCTCAGCCCTGATATCCGCTGCGCCCTGTCGGAGGCCTCTCCCCCCGCGTCGAACTCGAATCCGTCCGCGCTCGCTCCGTACGTGTCCGCGTCCTCTATCGGCTCGTATACCTTCCTGAGCCTCTTCTCCTGAAGCCTGCCCTTCGTCCCGGCCGCCGCCGCGAATTCCCGGTTCAGCTCCTCCAGGCTCGCCTTGAATTCGTCCGTGTCGAACAGCGCGCCGTCCATGAACGAGCCTGTCCCGAACGCCTCGAAGAGTTTCCGCAGGACCTTGTTCGACACGTTGAAGTATGTCAGCGCGTCCTCCATGAACCCGCCCGCCGCCTCCATCTCCGCCCGGATGCGCCCGTTGCGCTCCGAGAGGAGCGTTTCCGGGGTCAGCAGCATCCCCCCGGCATCCGCGCGGACCTCCTTCGGAAGCCTGCCGAGAGCCTTCTCCGAGCGCGCCATCTCCTGGAATCTGGGAAGGAGCGTGTAGTAGAAGTGGTAGAACTGCTGCTTGAAAGTCTGGTCCTCCTTCGCGACGTCCATGACGAGGTTGTGGATTTCCATGTAGACGCAGAATTCCTGGTACTCCTTAGGCCGCTCCACGAGGCTCTTGACGATTCTGTCGAACGATTTCTGCGTGAACGGCAGCCTGCGCTTCTCGCCTCCTACCGAATTCGCTATGTCGTTGGCCGTGGAGTGCAGGAAAAGAAGTCCCGCGTCCGTCCCGCTCCATGTCCTCTGCGCCATTATCTCCTCGACCGTCTTGGCTGTCTTTCCGTCCATTCTCTTTCCTCCGCCGTCCGCTTCCTCTCCCGTCATTTGCGCTCGTAGACTCCGCTGGAGGTTATCACGAGCCTGTCCTCCTCGCACTGCCTGACGAGGTAGTCGACGCTCGTCTCTATGAGCTGCCTGAGCGTCATCCTCTTCTTGAGGCAGAATTCCTTGTACCGCGCGAGGTCGCTCGTCCTGAATTTCGCGAGGTACGCGCTGACTTTCTCGGTCTCCTCCTCCCGCTCGCTCTCCGCTCTCTCCTCTTCCCGCTTCGCCTCCAGGTTCCTGGTGTCGAACTTCAGGTCGCTTTTCTTTATCGGCATGTCCTACTCTCCTGTTATGTCGCTTACGATTCTTCCAATGGTCTCGACCGTCTCCTTCTTCGTCTCCGAATAGTTGAGGACGACGTCCTTGAGCATGACGGTCTTCTTGAACGTCTGGTCCGTCGGTATCACGAACGTCCTGTAGTCGAGCTTGAGGAGCGCCTCCTTGGCGAGCTTGCTGACCGTTAGCCTGTTGTCGTCGCAGTTGAGTATGACGCCTCTTATCGCCGGCTTCTGGCTGCGCTTCCTCTTCTGGAACGACTTGATGTTGGAGTCGAACACGTCGAATCCGTTCGCCGAGTACATGTCGAGCAGCAGCACGGGGTACACGTAGTCTGTCGCCGTGTAGATGTTCTCCTCGAACAGGTCGAAGCTAGGCGCGGTGTCTATGACTGCGTAGTCGAACCCGCCTTTCTCCAGCTCCTCCATGAGGTCGCAGAACACGAACGGTTCGGAAGCCGATTTTGTCTGCCTGTACTCCCTGAGCGAGCTGTCGAACGGGTCGGACGTGAGCACATACAGGTTCTCGATTTTCTTGGCGGGAGAGAGCGCCTTGAGAGGCTCTATCTTCCCCGTCAGCACTTCCGACAGCTGGTGGTCCACCTTGTCCACCAGCGTGTTCCCGCTGTTCGCCTGCGGGTCCGTGTCGATGAGGACCGTCTTCCCCTTCTTCGCGAGACCCGCCGCGACCGTTATCGATATCGTCGACTTTCCGACGCCTCCCTTGTTGTTTGCGAATGTTATGACCTTCATTTTTCCCTCCCGGACATGCCACCGTCTTTTCATGTGGCGATATATATGTTTGTATATATTTATATATGAACGTATATAAATATATATCATTATATATAAAATTTATATACGTGCATATATATGTGCGTATATAAATATATATGAATGTATATAAATATATATGAAAAAAAAAGGCCTTCGAGGATTCGTTTTGAGAGGCTTTTTCGAGTTTTCCGGGTAGTTTCCCGTTTTTGCGGGTGGACGCTGCCACGGGCTTCCTCGTGCGTCTGTCGGGGGGTGTGAAAAATGCCGTTTTTTCCGTTGCGGGCGAGAGTTGACAACGGTTCCGAAAATTGCGTAGAGTTTGTCAACTAAAAATATTGAAAAAAGGAGTTTACAATATCATGAACAGGGGTTTGTTGAGAATAGTCATCGTGGCGTTCTTCGCCGCGGTCATCTGCGTCACGGGTTTTTTCAGGATTCCGCTTCCGGGTCTCCAGTCGGGCGTCGTCCTGCAGAACGCCATGTGCGTCTTGACCGCCGTGCTCATAGGCGGCTTCGCCGGAGGTGCGCCGGCCGCGCTCTTCACCTTCGTCGGGATAATCGGGGTTCCGATATTCGCGGGTTGGGTCGGAGGCTTCGCGCTGCTCGCGAACGTGAACGGCGGGTTCAGGATAGGCTTCGTTCTTGGGGCTGTCGTAGCGTCCCTTGTCGCCGGGAAGGCCTCCGCCGGAGAGCGGAATCCGGGTGCCGCCCGCGTCGCCAGGACCGCCGCCGCTGTCCTTGCCGGTATGCTCGCCCTCTATATTCCGCAGATATTCTACTGCATGGCGTTCTATTCGGGCGACGTGTACTCGGAGGCTGTCGTCGCGAAACTTTCGCTCGATCCGTCCCTCGTCGGGCAGGGTGTCGGAACCGCCGGCTCTCTACGCGTCTTCCTCTGGATGTTCTTCCTTCCGTTCGTGCCTGTCGACCTTGTCAAGTCCGTGGTCGTCGTGCTGCTCTCCCTCAAGCTGAGGCCGGTCGTCGCGCAGTATTTCTACGGCTGACAGTTTCTTCTATATTATAAAGCCGCATTTTTCTTTTTTGTCGGATTGGGGGAATTTTATGGAAGGCAATTCTGTTCGCAGAATCGTGGTCGACGGCGTGTCCAAGTCGTTCAGGACTTTCGGGGGCGTGCACGAGGCTTTGAAGGGCGTGTCGTTCTCGGTGGACGAGGGTAGCGCGGTCGTAATTGGAGGGGAGAACGGATCGGGGAAGAGCGTTCTGATGGGGATAATCGCGGGTCTTGAGAAGCCCGACTCCGGGAGCGTTTCGTGCTTCGGGAAGGTCGGACTCGTCTTCCAGGACGCCGACACGCAGATACTGGGCGAGACTCCGAGGGAGGACGTCGCGGTGGGGCCGAGGAACCAGAAGCGGCCGAGGAAGGAGGTGGACGCTCTTGTGGAGGCCGCCCTGGCGAGGACAGACCTTTCGGGAGGGCAGAAGAGGCGGCTCGCCGTCGCATGCATGATAGCCATGGAGAATCCGATAATAATCTTCGACGAGCCGTACGCCAACCTCGACTACGGCGGCGTGAGGCAGGTGAACGCCCTCGTCTCCTCGCTGAAGGAGGAGGGGAAGACCGTTTTGATACTGACGCACGAGCTTGAGAAGTGCCTGGCTTTGGCCGACAGGTTCATCGTGCTTTTCCGCGGAGAGAAGGTGTTCGACGGGACTCCTGCAGACGGGCTTTCGGAGAACCTTGAGGAATGGAACATACGGAATCCTCTGTCGAGCTACTCCAGCGTCGGGGACCTCCTTTGGTGAGGGCTTTATGACTGAGCTTCCGGTTTTCAGCTACCGCCAGGGCGTCTCGTTCGTCCACAGAATCCCTTCCTGGGTGAAGATTCTCTCCATTCCGCTGTTCAACATCGCCATGTTCACGGTCGATTGGAGGGCGTCCCTCTTCTTCATCCCGTTCTTCGTCATCCTTTTCTTCGCCGTCGGCTTCTCTGTCCGGGAGCAGCTCCGCGACTTGTCGCCCGTCTTCTACTACTGCTCGTTCCTGTACCTGATGAATTTCATCGTACTGACCTGCTCCCTTTCGGCCGCGTCCTTCCACTCTTTCCCCGCCGGATTCTCTCCCGTCCGCTTCCTCGGTGTCCTGAAGGCTTCGTTCCTTGAGACCGCGCTCGACCCTTCGACCATGAAATTCTCTCTCCGGTTCTGCGCCTGCGTCCAGAGCTGCGCCATGATGTTCGGGACTTCAAGCTCGGTGCAGATAAGGGAGGGAATAGAGAAAATCGAGGTTTTCGTCAGGAATCTTCTGCCTTTCGGAAAGGAGCCGAGGTTCTCTCTCGCCGTTTCCATGCTCGTCGTCTTTATTCCGACGGTCTTCAGGATATGGAGCAGGCTCTGCCTTGCCTACCGGGCGCGCGGGGGGAAGCCGTCCCTGTCGATGGTCCTCGTACTCGTGCCCCAGCTCTTTTCGGTGGGGCTCCGCACCGCATTCGAGACGACTAAGTCGATAATGAACCGCATGTAGACTTTTTCCTCTCCGATTCACGATGATGTTCAATAAGATGTAGGAAAATTCATCAATTATTGTTCTAGAATGGAAAATGTATGTTTGTCGCGCCGGAACGATGCCTTCCATGATATGTAGCCGTCAGGGATTCCTCTTTCCGGCGGATGAAACGTTTCAAAAATGGAGGCATGTTTTGAAAAAAATCAAATTCGCACTCGCGTTGGCTTCCCTCGCCGCAATCGGCGCGTCGGCTTTCGCGAACAAAATCACGCTCAACGGGAAGGAATTCGACAGCATCCAGAAGGCGCTGGACTCCATCTCCGACGGCGGCTCCTACACGATTTCGCTTGAGCCTGGCGTGTACAACGAGGTCCTGTACTACAAGGGAAGCGCCGACATCAAGATTTCAGGAAAGTCGTCGAAGAAGTACGGAAGCGACGTCGTGATTTCCGAATGCAACGACGGAGACCTCTACAAGCAGAAGAGGGCCTCTTCTGCACAGAACGGACGCTGCATCTTCGAATTCGAGGGAACGGGAAACCTCACTCTTGAGAACGTCACGATGGAGAACACTTTCTCAAGGAAGACGATGAAGGGTTCCAACACGCAGGCCGAGACGATAGGCTTCGACTCCACAGGAAACCTCGCGGCGTACAACTGCGCGTTCAAGTCCCACCAGGACACCCTCAGGATGACCGGAAAATCCTGGTTCTACGACTGCTATGTCGAGGGCGACACGGACTTCATCTGGATGGAGGCGAAGGGAGTCGTGGCCCTGTTCGAGAACTGCGAGATAAAGGCTCTGTTCGACGAGAAGTCCCAGAGCATCATCGGCGCTCCTAGGATGAACTACGGAACCAGGGCCGGAAAGGGTCTCGTCATCTACAACTCGAAGGTGTACCGCGACGACACTCCGGCGGGAGAGGTTCCGCAGTCGTTCGCGCTCGCACGCACTCCGTGGAATTCCGGGTACTACAACCAGGTCGCCTACGTCAACACCAGTTTGAGCGGCGTCGACAAGGAGATTTGGAAGGGCGAGCCTCTCCTCGCGGACGGGGTTGGAAAGACGACAATCGGCTGGAAGATAGACGAGGCTTCCCTCAAGACGCTCGGCGTGGATGCCAAGGGAAGGGACGACGTGCTCTCAAAGAAGGAGATTGCCTCTGAGTATTCGGGCCGCCGCGCCATCTTGAACAGGGTGTTCGACTTCTCTAGGAACGCTTTCAGGAAGGACTACGACAGGAACTGGGACATCGACTCTTTCATAAAGAAGAACGGATGGAGCGTCGCCGCGGACAAGTCCAAGGAGATTGCGTCGGGAGAGAAGGCCGCGGAGATAACTGTGTTCGACTTCTCCAAGGGCGACAAGTTCGACGGGCTTTCTGTCAACGGCTTTGCGGCCGCTTCGGATGTGAACGCCGCTAAGTCCGAGGTTCCGTATGCGCTCGGCGCGGCCGGAAGCTCCCTCTCGTTCCCCGTCAAGTCCAAGTCCATCGTCACGGTCTACGGACTCTTCAAGGGAAAGGTCTCTGTCTCGGTCGACAATCAGGGCGAAGGCGTGATGGAATTCAACAACGGCTCAAAGGTCAACGAAATCGCCGATTCGTATGTCGTGTACAACAAGAAGGGCACCGTGACCATCAAGGCTCTGGAGGATTCCTGCATCTCGAAGATTGTCGTGGAGACCGACCCGAAAATCAAGTTCGCCCCTGTCAAGGCGATAAAGGTGACATCCGCCGACGGAGTTTCCGAGCTGAAGGCAAGGGCGAAGCTCCAGATGTACGCGTCCCTCGACCCGGTTCTCGCCTCCAACAGGGACTATGTGTGGACAATCTCCGACCCGTCCGTCGCTTCCATAAGCGAATTCGGAATCCTCAAGGCCGGCGCGAATTCTGAGGACAAGGTCGTGACTGTCACGGCGACTTCCCGCGACTCCAACAAGGCTTCCGGATCCATGCAGGTGAAGATTCTCAAGGTCAACCCGAAGGAGTACACCGCCACTTGGTTCGGAAGCATCGACGCTTCCAAGTCTCTTGAGGGCGAGGTCGACAACGCTGAAATCGCGTCCGTCGGAAAGGCCGTTCCGTTCGGCAAGGGCGGAAAGTGGGCTTTGAACGCTTCAAAATTCAACGCGAGCTTCTCCGACGGCGGAATCTCATACGAGGGATTCCCTGTGAAAATCGAGGGAGACGACAAAATCTACGTCGACTTCCCGTTCACCGCCAAGAAGGATTTGCAGATAAAGTCCATCGCCATCTCCTACGGAAACCACGGAACATCCAACGTCGGTGTCCTCGTCTCTGTCGTGAGGGGCGCGGCCGTCGAGGAGATTCTGGACGACACCACAAGGAAGTGCCGCAGCATAAAGAAGGTCTACGACGACGAGGGACTCCTCGACACCATCGACGTGGCTGCCGGCGAGACAATCATGCTCAGGATAGAGCTCTACGGATACAACGGAAACCCGATCGACATCGCGAAGGGCAAGGCTCCGACCATCGGAACCGTCCAGATTTCTGGACTTGCGAAGTAGTCCGTTCATCTTCGTTTTTTGAGCCTGCGCGATGCCTCCGCGGTGTCGCGCGCGTGAATCCCGGATTCCATTCTCTGGAATTCGGGATTTTTTTTCGCATTGACTGTATTTTTGTCTGCATGGAATTCAAGAAAATCTTTTCCGCAAGGCTTTTCAGGGCCGCTTTTTCTTTCGCTCTCTCCCTCGCCGTTCTCCGGCTTTTCCTTTTCGTCCTCCCTTTCCCGGAGCTTTCGAGGTTCGAGGACAGGGACGTGAGCACCAGGGTTTTCGACAGGAACGGCTCGATAGTCCTGATTCTTCCGCTTGGGGAAGGGCTTCGGCGCGAGTTCGTCCCCATCTCGGAGATTCCGAAGGACGTGAGGGACGGTTTCGTCGACGCGGAGGACAGGCGGTTCTTCCTGCATTTCGGGGTGGATTTGCTTTCCGTGGCGAGGGCCGCGTTCCAGAACGTTTCGGGCGGGCGCAAGGTTTCGGGCGCGTCGACGATAACGATGCAGCTCGCGCGGATGGTGTCCCCGTCCGAAAGGCGCGATTTCCCTGCGAAAATCAAGGATTCCGTGAACGCGGTGAGAATCGAGGGGAAACTCTCGAAGAAGCGCATACTTGAGCTGTACTTGAACAACGTCCCGTTCGGAAAAAACTGCGAGGGCGTGGCGACGACGGCGAGGACGTTCTACGGGAAGGAGCTTTCAGAGCTGACCTCGGACGAGATTTCGATTCTCGCATCCATTCCGAGGAACCCCAGCGCGAGGAACCGGCTGGAGAAGAGCTTCAAGTATCCGTTCGGCTTTCCCCACTACGTCCGATATTTGAAGAATTCAGGCGCGTTCGACAGGAAGGGGAGGCCGGGAAGGTGCACTCTGCCGTCCGTGTCGCTGAGCGTCGATTCCGCACTGCAGAATTTCGCCTCCGAGTGCGTGGTGGAATCCTTGGCGAGGTCGGGGAATTCGAGGATAACGAACGCGGCCGCCTTCGTCTGCGACTCCAGGACGGGGGACGTGCTCGCGTGGGTCGGAAGCGAGGGCTGGGACGACCATGAAGGGGGCGGGCAGCTGGACGGCGTTTTGAACAGGGTGCAGCCGGGGAGCAGCATGAAGCCGTTCTTGTACGCGCTCGCGCTCGACTGCGGCTTCCTTCCCACCGACATTCTCGACGACGTTCCGAAGGAGTTCGGGGACAGGAACCTGTACATTCCGCAGAATTTCAACAACCGGTTCAACGGTCCTGTGCGTTTCCGTGTCGCGCTGGCCTCCAGTTTGAACATTCCTGCCGTGACCCTCCTCGACAGTGTCGGAGTCGGGAAGTACCTGTCCGTCCTCGACAGCCTCGGATTCTCCTCCCTCGTGGAGGACGGGAGCGGAGCGGCGGCTGACTTGGGGCTTGCCCTGGGCGCGGGCGAGGTTACGCTCCGGGAACTTTGCGAGGCTTTCCGCGTGTTCGTCTGCGACGGCCTCGACTCCGGCTCTGGGCGCAGAGTCTACTCTTCCGACACCGCCAGGATAATCTGCTCGATTCTCTCCGACAAGAACGCGAGGTCGATGGGGTTCGGCTACTCCCAGACGTTCGAGACGGACTATCCGGCAATCTTCAAGACGGGGACCGCCAACCAGTACCAGAGCATCGTGGCTCTTGGGGCGACGAGGAATTTCTGCGTCGGAGTCTGGATGGGGAATTTCAGCGGGAACACTGTAGTCGGAAAGACCGGAAGCTCGCTTCCAGCTTACGCCGCAAAATCAATCCTCGACTACCTTGAGCGCGGCGGCCGGGACGCTCCGGGGTTCGACGAGCCTGAGGGGTTCGTGAAGAGAAAAGTCTGCTCCGTTTCTGGAAAGCTTCCGTGCGAGTTCTGCAGTTCGACAGTCCTTGAGTACGTCCCAAAGGATGGCGCGGAAGAGAAGGTCGGCAGGTGCACATGGCACAAGCGGAACGGGCTTTTCCTTCCGAGCGGCTACCAGAGTTGGCTCTCTTCGGACGCGGCTTCGATAGACTACGGTTCGGAGCCTCTCAGGATAACAAGCCCCAAGTCGGGCGGCGTCTACTATTTCGACGAGAGCAGGAACCGCCTCCGGCAGTTCGTCCGGTTCGAGGCGGTCGGCGGCGACGACGGCGTGGCGCGTGTCCTCCTCGACGGAGAGGAGATTTCGCGGCTGGAGCGTCCTTTCATGATGAACATGGACGCGACGAGGGGCGAGCATGTCGTGACGGTGGAGTGCGCGGGGGAGACCGACAGCGTGGAATTCTCCGTGAAGTGAGCGGATTCTTCCCGCGCGGAATTTTTGGGTGTGCCGAAAATTTTGGCGTGCAATCGGTTGCGCAAAAGCGGAAAAGGTGCTTGAATTGAATGCATGGATATTTTCGACAACATAAACAGGCTCGCGTCCTACGCGCTCGCCACTGGACTCATAGAAGAGGAGGACGTCGTGTTCGCGAAGAACAGGCTCCTCATGGAACTCGGACTCGACGGCTTCGACGGCATGGAGAAGGCCGGGGAGCTTCCCCGCGTGGAGAAGGGCGACCTGGAGGCCATCCTCTCCGAAATCCTCGACTACGCCGTGGAGAAGGGGATTGTGAAGGATTCGGTTGTGTACAGGGATTTGTTCGACACGAGGCTCATGTCGGTCTTCGTCTCCAAGCCGAGCGAGGTGTCGGCGAAATTCTGGAATCTGTACGGAAAATCGCCGAAGAAGGCGACGGACTTCTTCTATGAATTCTCGAAGGACACGGACTACATCAGAAGGTACAGGATTTCTAAGGACGTGAAGTGGAAGGTCGAGACGGAATTCGGGGAGCTGGACATCACGATAAACCTCTCCAAGCCGGAGAAGGGCCCCAAGGCGATAGCCGCCGCGAAGAACATGAAGCAGACGGGGTATCCTCTCTGCCTCCTATGCAAGGAGAACGTGGGGTACGCCGGAAGGCCCGACCACGCAGCGAGGGGGAACCACAGGATAATCCGCCTGGAACTCTCAGGGGAGGAGTGGGGCTTCCAGTATTCGCCGTACGTCTACTACAACGAGCACTGCATCGTCTTCAACTTCGAGCACACTCCGATGAGGATTTCAAGGAAGACCTTCTCAAGGCTCCTCGATTTCGTCGGGCAGTTTCCGCACTACATGCTCGGAAGCAACGCCGACCTCCCGATTGTCGGAGGCTCCATACTGGCGCACGACCATTTCCAGGGGGGGGCGTACGAATTTCCCATGGCGAAGGCCCCATACGAGAGGATGCTTTTGATAGACGGCTTCAAGGACGTGGAGTGCGGAATCGTCAAATGGCCGATGAGCGTCATCAGAATCGCATCCAAGAATCCGGAGCGAATCGTGGAGCTTTCGGACAGGATTCTCAGGAAGTGGAGGGACTACACGGACGAGGGGGCGTTCATATTCTCCGAGACTGACGGGGAGGCTCACAACACGCTGAACCCGATAGCGAGGTTCAGGAACGGAAAATACGAGATGGACCTGGTGCTCAGGAACAACATCGCCACGGAGGAGCATCCTCTCGGAGTCTTCCATCCGCACGCCGAACTGCACCACATAAAGAAGGAGAACATCGGACTCATCGAGGTGATGGGGCTGGCGATTCTTCCGGGCAGGCTGAAGTCGGAGCTTTCGGAACTGTCGAAGGCTCTCGTGGAGGGCAGGGACGTGAAAGCTGATGCGTCGCTCGCAAAGCACGCAGACTGGGTGGAAGGAATCAGGGCGCGGCATCCGAAAATAGACGTGGGCAACGTGGACGACATTTTGAAGCGCGAGGTGGGGCTTGTCTTCGAGAAGGTGCTTGAACACGCAGGCGTCTTCAAGTGCGACGCAGACGGCCGCGCCGCGTTCAGGCGTTTCACGGACACGATTTAATGTTTAGGATTTTCGTAGGGCGAAAGTCGAGTTTGCGCATATCGCAGTTGCCGAAACAAGCTCCCAGCGGGAACCCTGATTGAAAAACGGCAGTACCGCTTCGCGGTGGCGTTAACATCGCTTGCGATGTTTAGTGTTTTTCAATCAGGAACCCCGCTTCCGCTCGTTTCGGCCATTTCATTGTGAAAACTTGGCGTTCGGCAAAGGAGTTTTTTTTATGGCTATTGAAAGTGTTTTGAATGGAAAGGTCGGAATCGAGGAGAAGACGATCGGAGACGGGGTCAAGCTCTTCACCGTTTCGAACGGGAAGGTGAGCTTCTCGGTGATGAACTACGGCTGCACGGTTACGAGGCTGCTCGTTCCCGACAGGGACGGGCGCGCGACGGACATCGTTCTTGGGTTCGACGATTTGGCGGGGTACGAGTCGTGCACGGACTCCAGGGGCGCCGTTGTCGGGCGCGTCGCGAACAGGATTTCCGGCGCGTCGTTCACGATGGACGGGAAGGTCTACGACCTCGACAAGAACGACGGCGGGAACACCCTGCACGGCGGTTTCACCAGGTTCGAGAAGATGCTTTGGGAGGCGGACACGTTCTTCGACGAGAACGCGGACGGACACCCGGCGGGGGTCGTCTTCAGGAGAACCAGCCGGGACGGCGAGCAGGGATTCCCCGGAAACCTCGACATTACGGTCGTCTACAGCCTGAATTCGCGCGACGAATTGACTTTTTCCTACCGCGCGGTCCCGGACAGGAAGACGCCCGTGAACATGACGAACCACACGTATTTCAACTTGAACGGTGTCCTCGACTCCAAGCGCGACGTGCTGAACCACGTCATGACGCTCGACTCCGACAAGATTCTGGAGATAGACGGGCAGCTCATACCGACGGGAAGGATTCTCGACGTGTCCGAGCGGAGCGAGTTCGACTTCAGGAAGGGCAAGGAGGTCGGAATGGACATCGGAAAGTGCGACGAAAGGATAGGCGGCGGCTACGACAACTGCTTCGTCACGAAGGCGTTCGGGGGGAACGCGGGGAAGCCCGTCTTCTTCGGCACCGTCTCTTCCCCCATCACCGGGATTTCAATGGACATGTTCACGGACCAGGAGGGGATGCAGGTGTATTCCGGGAATTTCCTCGACGGCGGCAGGGGCAAGGGCGGATTCGTCGACGAGAAGTACGGCGGAATCTGCTTCGAGTCCCAGCGTTTGGTCGACTCTGTGAACAGGAAGGAATTCCCGAGTCCGTTCGTCGAGGCGGGCGGGGTGTACAGTTCCACGACGGTCTACAGGTTCGGGAACTGCTGACGCTTCGGAACGGAATTTGATGATTTGAAGAAGGAGGAAATTGGAAATGGCTTCATCGCTTACAAGCAGGGAATACGCTCCCTCTGAATTGAAGGAAGAATTCATGAGGGTGTACGGAGAGGGGGACGGAGTGCGGATTTTCTCCTCTCCCGCCAGAATCAACATAATCGGGGAGCACATCGACTACAACGGCGGCAAGGTGTTCCCGGCGGCCATCGACCGCTACCTCTACGTCGCGATTCGGAAGCGCGCGGACAGGAAGGTCTTGTACAACGACATGCGCTTCCCCGGAAAATTCGAGTTCTCCATCGACGACGACTTCGCCTTCAAGAAGGAGAACGACTACGCGAACTACCTGAACGGAATCCTCAGCCAGATGAAGGGGATGGGCTTCGTCTTCCCGTGCGGGTTCGAGGTGCTCATGGTCTCAAACATTCCGGCGGGCGGCGGCATCTCCTCAAGTTCCGCCCTCGAATGCGGCTTCGCCTACGCCGTGAGCGAGACGTTCGGCTTTTCGATAGGGCGTGTGGAAATCGCGAAGCTCGGACAGATGAGCGAGCACAAATTCATGGGCGTGAACTGCGGGATAATGGACCAGTTCATAATCGCGACGGGAAAGAGGAATTTCGCTGAGAAGCTCGACTGCGCCACGCTCGAATACGAGTACGCGCCGCTTGAGCTTGGCGACTACCGCTTCGTCGTCATGAACACGAACAAGGTCAGGAAGCTCTCCGACTCCAAATACAACGAGAGGAGGGGCGAGTGCGAGAGGGCGCTTTCCCTCTTGAACGACGCGGGCGTGGACGTTCCGTCCCTCTGTTCCTTGACCCCGGAGAGGTGGGAGGAAGTTAAGTCCGCCGTCTCCGATTCCGTCCTCCAGAAAAGGGCCGCGCACTGCGTCTACGAGAACAGGCGCGTTGAGGAGGCCGTCTCCGCGCTCAAAAGAAACGACCTCGTCCGTCTGGGCGGGCTTTTGAACGAGAGCCACGAGTCCCTGCGCTCTCTCTACGAAGTGACGGGCATCGAGCTGGACACTCTCGCCGACGCCGCCAGGAACGAGCAGGGCTGCCTCGGCGCGCGCATGACAGGTGCCGGTTTCGGCGGCTGCGCCATCGCCCTTGTGCACAAGGACTCGATAGAATCTTTCGTGGAGGGCGTCCAATCTAAGTATGCGTCCGTGGTCGGCTACGAGGCCGGGTTCTTCGCGTGCCGTTCGGGCGACGGCGTTTCGCGCGTGGAGGGAGTCTGAGCCTGTAGGACGCGGCATCCTGATCCCCCCCTGGGGGGCCGGGATGCCCAAAATCTTTGTTTGACAATTTGTGCAATCGGTTGCATAATCGTCTTATGGACAAGCATTTGCACAACGTACCGTTCACGATGGACGACATAGCGATGGAGCTTGGAATATCCAAGAGCACCGTGTCTAGGGCGCTCGCCGGTTCCAGGCGGATAAGCGAGGAGACGAAGAGGAGGGTCGCCGAGTGCGCATCCGCCCACGGCTTCATCCCGAACCTGGCGGCAAAGGCGCTGGCGAGCAGGAAGACGCTGAACATCGCGGCCGTCATGCCGTTCGAGGCCTCCAGCGTCGAGATGATGTTCTTCCACGAGTGCCTGAGCGGAATGGTGAAGAAGGCTGCCGAATCCGACTACAGCGTCCTCGTGTGCATGAGCGATGCGGAAGGCGGCTCGGAGAACCAGCTTGAGAAAGTCATACAGAACAGGAAGGTGGACGGCGTGGTCCTCACCCAGCTTCGCCGCGGCGACAGGAACCTGGCCTACCTGAAGTCCGAGGGGTTCCCGTTCGTGGTGATAGGCTCCGTGGACGACGACGGGGTCTGCCAGGTGGACTCCAAGATGAGCGAGTGCTGCGAGGCGTTCACGAGGGAGTGCGTGCTCCGCGAGATGAAGGCCGGAGTCGTCGGAGGAAAGGGGAGCGTGCTTTTCGTATGCGGCACCCTCGACGTGGAGGCTAACAACAACAGGCTTTCCGGTTTCCTTTCCGGAATGGAGAGCCCGGTGTTCGAAGGCGTCCAGTACGCAGTCTGCACAGACTCCGACGACATAGACGGCTCCGTCTGCGACGGAAAGTGGAGGCTGATTCTCTGCTCGGACGACGTCGTGTGCGTGAATGTCATGTCGGTCTTGAAGGCGGCCGGGCTTGAGGTCGGAAAGGATGTCAGGCTAGCGTCTTTCCACGACAGCGTGCTCCTTTCGACGAGCAATCCTCCCGTGAGCGCGCTCAAGGTGGACGCGAGCGGGCTTGGCGATGTGGCTGTGGACTCTGTGCTCTCCCTTGTCGCCGGAAAGGACGTCGAGAAGAGAAGGTTCGTCGGCTGCTCGTTCATGTTCAGGGATTCCACGGACTGAGGGCGCGCTGTTTTTTTAAGGGGGAAAAAGTGAAGTTGGCGAGGACGGTTTTTTTTGGTGCGGTTTTGAGGGCGGCTGTTTCTTTTTTGGCGGTTTCTTCAATCTTCGCGCTTTTCTCGTGTTCCAGGCGGAATTCGAGGATTTCGGAGGACGGGACTGTGACGCTCGTCGTCTGGGAGTCCACGAACGGGCCTGACGAATTCATAAGGCAGGCGGGGAAAATCTACGAGGAGACGCACCCGAAGACGAAGATAAAATTCGTGAACGTGGAGCTTGGGGACGCCGTGGGGCAGATTGCGCTCGACGGGCCTGCGGGTGTTGGGCCTGACGTTTTCGCGGCTCCGCACGACAAACTCGGAACTCTCGCGATTGGCGGCCACGTCCTCTACACGGAGAATGCCGACGAGGTGAGGGAGAAGGCCCTTCCCCTTTGCTCCAAGGCTTTGACCTACGACGGCATGATGTACGGCTACCCCGTGTCGGCCGAGACTTACGCGCTCTTCTACAACAAGAGCCTCATCGCGGAGGGCGATGTTCCACGGACATGGGAGGCTCTCGCAGACTGGACGGCGAAATTCAACAAGGAGAATCCTGGGAAGAACGGCTTCGTCATGAACGTGGGCGACGGCTACTACACGATTCTCTTCACCACGGCCGACGGGAACAGGCTCTTCGGCGAGTCCGGGACGGACACCGAGAATTCCAACATCAATTCGGAGAAGTCCGTGAGGGGAATGGAGTTCTTCCAGAGCCTGAGGAAGACGGTGGACATTCCTTCCGCCGACCTTGACACGGCTTCCGTCGACGCGGCTTTCCAGAGCGGAAACGCGGCCATGCACATAACTGGATTGTGGAACGTCGTGAATTTCGAGAAGGCCGGGCTTGATTTCGGCACCGCGCCCCTTCCTTCCCTTCCGGGGGACGACAGGCCCGCTGCTTCTTTCAGCGGAACCAGGGCGATGTTCGTCTCCGCCTATTCCGACTTCCCCGACCAGGCCAACGATTTCGCCCGCTTCCTGATGAGCGACGAGATGCAGCTCCTCCGCTTCAAGCTCACGGGCGCGCTTCCGAGCACGAGGGTGCCCGTTGGAAGCGCGTACCTTTCAGGCATGATGAGGCAGCTGGAGTACGCCTTCCCGATGCCGTCGATTCCGGAGATGAACAAATACTGGAATTCGATGAACAACGCCTCCAAGAACATCTGGGACGGAGCGGACGTCAGGAAGGAGCTTGACGCGTGCAACAGGGCGATTCTTGAGAAGTGAAAATGTTCGGTGGGAAAAAATCAAATATGGAGAAAAAAAATGGCTGAACTGAGAACCGACAAATCCGACTCCCGTAAAGTGAGAGTCGCCGCGTCCTGCTTCATGGGGCTGGCGCACATCGTCTTCCTGAAGGACTATCTGAAAGGCGCGCTCTTCGCACTGTGCGAGGTCGCCTTCATCTGCTTCGTCCCGGCCGCGGCTGGAAAGCTTTTCGACCTTGTGACGCTCGGCACTCCGCATCCCGGAATCCCGATAAAGCTCCGCGACAACTCCCTCTTCATGATGATAGACGGAATCCTGACACTCTCCGTCGTCGCGGTGTTCGCCATCGTCTACGTCCTGAGCGTCAAGAGCGCGTCGAAGGGCTACGACGAGTACTGCAGGACGGGGAGGTTCAAGACTCAGCGCGAGTCGTTCGACATGACTCTCGGAAAGTCGTTCCCGATTTTCGGAATGGCCCCTGCTTTCGTCATGGTGCTCGTCTTCGTCCTCGTTCCGCTCGTCTTTTCCGTGATGGTGGCGTTCACGAACTATTCGGCTCCGGCCCACATATCCCCGAACAACACGATAGACTGGGTGGGCTTCAAGAATTTCGCGTCGCTCCTCGGCGGAGGAAGCTCTTGGTCGTCGGGTTTCGCCCGCGTCGCCGTCTGGACCCTCGTCTGGGCCGTCATGGCGACGCTCACCTGCTATCTCGGGGGGCTTGCCATAGCCGTCCAGCTCAAGGAGATAAAGTTCTCTCTCAATCCGCTGTTCAGGTTCGTCTTCATCCTGCCGTACGCGGTTCCGAACGTCGTCTCAATGCTCGTCTGGAAGAACCTCTTGAACGGAACTTCGGGAATCATAAACAGGACTCTCATCCACATCGGCATCATAACGAATCCGATTCCGTGGCTCTCCGACCCGCTCCTCGCCCAAGTCGTCTGCATCCTCGTGAACCTGTGGGCGGGCTTCGGCTACTTCATGCTGCTTTCGATGGGCACGATGACCGCGATAAGCGAGGACATGTACGAGGCCGCGAGGATGGACGGAGCGAGCAGGTTCGACATATTCAAGAAGATAACCCTTCCGCTCGTGCTCTACCAGACGCTTCCGCTCATCATCATGAGCTTCGCGCACAACGTGAACAACTTCGGAGCCATCTATTTCCTCACGAACGGCTCCCCTTCCGTGGCGGACTCCACGACCACGATGGCCGGCGGAACGGACATCCTCGTCACCTGGATATACAAGCTCACGATGGACCTTCAGCAGTACCAGTACGCTTCCGTCATAGCGGTGATGATTTTCATCGTCCTCGCGCCGTTCGCCATCTGGCAGTTCAGGCAGACGAAGGCGTACAAAGAAGGCTCCGTTTGATTTTTTTTCGATGAGTTATGGAGGAATTATGAGTCAGATTAGATACACATCGTTCGCGGAGAGGCTCAACAGGTCGATTACATACGTCATGTTCCTCGCCCTGTCGGCAATCGTCGTATATCCGCTCGTTTACGTCGTCGCGGGCGCGTTCTCTCCGGGAAATTCGATAGCCGCCCTGAACATCGTCCCGTTCAAGGACGGTTTCACGGTCGAGCATTTCAGGACGCTCTTCATGGAGACGAACTACGGGCGGTGGTTCCTGAACACCCTCGTCATCTCGCTTGAGACTTCCGTCCTGACGGTTCTCGTCTCGTCGCTTTCGGCCTACGTCTTCTCCAGGTTCAACTTCCGCTTCAAGAAGTCGTTCCTGATGTCGCTCCTCATTCTGCAGATTTTTCCGAGCTTCGTGGGGATGATAGCGATCTACGTCATCCTCTTGAGAATCGGGGGCCTCGACACGCTCTGGGGGCTGACCCTCGTCTACACTGCCGGGAACATTCCCTACAACACCTGGCTCGTGAAGAACTACATGGACACGGTGTCCAAGAACCTTGACGAGGCCGCGAGGATGGACGGAGCGAGCCATTTCAGGGTCTTCTGGCAGATAATAATGCCCGTGGCGCGTCCGATAATCATCTTTTTGGCGATAACGAGCTTCACGGCTCCGTGGATGGACTTCATCTTCCCGAAGATGGTGCTCCGAAGCCCGGAGAACCAGACTCTCGCGCTGGGGCTTTTCAGCTTCGTCTCCGACAAGAAGAACGAATTCACCGTGTTCGCGGCCGGAGCGTTGATTGTCGCCGTTCCGTTCGTGGTCTTCTTCCTCTTTACGCAGAAGACTCTCGTGACGAGTTTCGGCGGAGCGGCCGTGAAGGAGTAGGGGAGTCCCTGCGGAATTTTTGTGTGGTTTGGCAACTGGTAACTTTGGGGGAAACGGAAATGATGTACGCTTATGACAGAGTGAGTTTGGTGAGGGACGGGAAGAGGTGGTTCCCGATAATGGGCGAAATCCACTATTCGAGGGTTCCGCGCGCGTTCTGGGAGGACGAGCTTTGCAAGATGAAGGCCGGCGGCGTCGATGTCGTCTCCGCCTACACGATATGGATACACCACGAGGAGGTGGAGGGCGTCTACGACTGGAGCGGAGACAGGGACCTGCGCTCGTTCGTCGCCGCCGCCAAGAAGTGCGGGTTGAAGGTGCTTTTGAGGATAGGCCCCTGGTGCCACGGAGAAGTGAGGAACGGCGGTTTCCCCGACTGGCTTTTGGGGAAGCCTTTCGAGCCGAGGACGAACGACGAGGGGTATTTCTCCGTAGTCGGGAAGTGGTATTCGGAAGTGTTCAGGCAGGTCGAGGGCTTCGTGTGCAGCGGACTCGATGACGGAAGCGGGGACGAGCCGATAATCGGCGTGCAGATTGAGAACGAGTACGGGCACTGCGGAGGACTCTACGAGAAGGAGGGCGGAGAGGAGCACATGAGGCGCCTCAGGGACTTGGCCGCCGAGTGCGGGTTCGTCGTCCCGATATACACGGCGACAGGCTGGGGAGGGGCGTGGACCGGCGGAATGGTTCCTGTGATGGGCGGATACTGCGACGCCCCATGGGACCAGCGACTCACCGAAATCGAGCCGAGCGGGAACTACACGTTCACATACGAGCGGAACGACCACAACATCGGAAGCGACCACGGTTTCGGCTACGGCATCACGTTCGACATGGAAAAATTCCCCTATCTCACGGCTGAACTCGGCGGCGGACTCCAGGTGACAAAGCACAGGAGGACGGTGGCCACGGCGAAGGACATAGCGGCTGTCGCCACCGTGAAGATGGGAAGCGGAGTGAATCTCCTTGGGTTCTACATGTACCACGGCGGAACGAACCCGGAGGGGAAGCTCTCGACGCTGCAGGAGTCGAATGCGACAGGAAGCCTGAACGACCTCCCCGTGAAGTCCTACGACTTCCGCGCCCCTGTCCGCGAGTTCGGGCAGGTCTCCCCGACGCTCCGGGAGCTGAAGCTCCTTTCGTTTTTCGCGTCGGACTTCGGAAGCGGATTCTGCGACCTTCCCGCGTCTATCCCTTCCGACAACCCTCTCGACCCGAAGGACACGGAATCCTTGAGGTACTCGTTCAGGACTGACGGAAAGAGTGGCTACCTCTTCGTGAACAACTATGTGAGGCACCAGACGCTCTCGAATCACAAGGGCGTTTCGATAAAGGCTCCGTCCGGTTTCGTGTTCCCGAAAATGGACATCGGAGACGGCGACTTCTTCTTCTTCCCGTTCGGAATCGAATTCGGCGGCGCGGAAGTCAGGACGGCGACGGCGACGCCGCTTTTGAGGCTCGACCGAAGCCCTGGAAGAAACGCCCGCCCGCTTTTCGTCTTCTACAAGCGTGAAGGGGACTCGTCAAGTTCCGGCTTCTTCGATTTCGCGAATGGAAAGAAGCCTTCTTCCGCTGACTTCCTCGTTCTTTCGAGAAAGGACGCGCTGAACCTCTGGCGGGTCAAGGGCAGGCTCTTCGTCACGGGCGACGACGCGTGCGTCATGGAGGACTCCGGCGGCGGAACCGTGATTTTCGGGCGGAAGGAGAAACGCTTCCTCGTCTACCCGGATTTCGAGGCCGCCCCCGACGGCTGGAAGAGGACCGGCTTCGTGGACAAGCAGGCCGACTCCGGCTTGGCCAGCGTCATGTTCGCCGTGTACGAGAGGGACGGAGACATCGACGGCGCGCAATCGTTCCCGAAAAAGCTCGGTTTCGAGAATCTCGGCGGCGGCGCGTACAGGTTCGACGTCTCTCATCTGCTCGATTCTCTTGGAAAAGCGGATTCGGTCTCGGACGTGTTCCTGAAGGTTTCCTACAAGGGCGAGTCGGCCGAGATACGCGCGGACGTGGCGGGGGAGAGGAAGCTCATCCTCGACGACTTCTATCTCGGAGACGGTTTCGACTGGGAAATCGGGCTCAAGAGGTTCCTCGAAAAGAATTCCGGCACGAACGGAAATCCGGGGAAAGTCGGGACTGTCTGGGATTTCTCTGTGAATCCGCTCCAGAAGAATCCGCCAATCTATTTCGAGCGTCTGCCGGAATTCTCTTCCGGCTCAATCGCCGTCCTTGAGTCGATAGACGTAGAGGACGAATGGAGGTTCAAAATCTGAACCTCGCAAAGATTCGCGTTCCCTTTGCGCTCTTGCAATCCGCCGCCGCTCGGCAATCGGCTTCGGCGGTGCTATAATCGGGGAATGCCGTTTCGGAAAAAATCCCGCGAGGCCGGGTTCAGGACACTCCTTCTTTCTTTGACTTTCTCCATGCTCGCTTCCGTGGTGGTGATTTTCGGTTTCCTTTTCGTGAAAATCTACGCGTTGAACAACGACATGGGGGAGAGGATAAACCAGTACATCGTCCTTAATTCAATCTCGGAGGACATCCAGACTTCCAGGGAGCGCTTCTCCGAGTCGTTCTGGGCGACTTTGGAGGACGACTTGGACAGGGCGCACTCCATGGCGCAGGAGTCCCTCGTGTTCAGGAACAGGGCCGCGCTCAAGGCGATGAATCTCCGCTCGGACTACAGCGAGAGCCACAGCATGTACTTCCTTCACCGCTCCATAATCAACGCCCTCGAATTCCTGAACAGGAACGCTCCGATGCTGGACAACATCCTTTTGGAGATGCCGGAGCAGGAGAGGTACAGGCTCTACTACCAGTATCTGAAAATCTACGACTATCTTCTGCAGTACACGAACTACATGTATCTTTCCGCCGCTGTCCACAGCGACGCTGACGCGCTGGACTCGAATCTCGACAAAGTGCGCTCCCTCAAGTTCTTCGCGGCCGCCGCTCTGCTCGTCGTCTCCGCTTGCGCTGTCGCGCTCTCCGTCTTCATCACCAAGATGATTTCCGGGCACGTCATGCGCATGGTCAGGAGCGCGGACAGGATAAGCGGCGGCGACTATTCCGCGGACGACCTGCCCATTTCGGGCCCCAGGGAGTTCAGGATTCTGAGCGACAGGCTCAACTCCATGAAGAGGAGCCTTCTGCAGAGGAGCATTCTCGAAGGGGAACTCCACAGGCAGGAGGTCGAGAAGGAGAAGATTCTCGGCGAGCTTGAGCGGGCGAAGTTCCTTTCACTGCAGGCGCAGATAGACCCGCACTTCCTCTTCAACACTCTGAACGCCATATCGAACATGGCCTTGTTCGAGAATGCGGAGAAGACGATGGAGCTGACGAACAACTTGGCCGGGATTTTCCGATACCGCCTAGAATTCAAGGATTCCGTCCTCCTCTCCGACGAATTCCGCTTCGTCTCCCAGTACCTTTCGATTCAGAAGGCGCGTTTCGCCGACAGGCTCGACTACGAGATTTTCCTCGACGATTCCGTTTCGTCTGTGAGGGTGCCGCCGCTTTCGGTGCAGCCGTTCGTGGAGAATTCCGTCAAGCACGGCGTGGAGAGGAAGGAGAGCGGGGGAAGGGTCGTCGTCTCTGCCAGGAGGTCGGGCGCGAAGGCATTGATTTCGATAGAGGACGATGGAGTGGGGCTTCCCGATGGCTTCTCCCTCTCGTTCTTGGACCCTGGGGAGCAGAGCCACATCGGAATCACGAACGTCGTGAACCGCCTGTCGATTTTCTTCGGGGGAAGGCTTTCGGTGGACATCGGAAACCTTCCCGGCGGCAGCGGTGTGAAAGTTTCGATGTTGATTGATTTGGAGGAGGAGAGCTGATGGCTGACGGATTGAGGATTTTGGTCGCCGACGACGAGACGCTTGAGAGGAATGCCCTCGAATTCCAGATTTCAAGCCTTTTCCCGGATTCTGTTTGCGTGAAGGCGGCGAACGGGCGCGAGGCCGTGGAGGCTTTTTCCCGCGAGTCGTTCGACATCGCCCTTCTGGACATACAGATGCCGGGGATGGACGGTCTTGAGGCCGCCGGGAGAATCCGCGAGATTTCCCCCCGCACTCTCGTCGTCTTCCTGACGGCGTGGAGCCGGTTCGACTTCGCGCAGCAGGCGGTCAGGCTCGGCGCGTTCGACTATCTCGTGAAGCCGGCGGACAGGGCGACGCTGAAGTCGCTCATCGAGAAGTGCTCCGAGAGGCTCTCTTCGTCTGCCTCGGCCGGGGTGGGGGAATGCGCCGACCTGCAGCAGCAGATTCTTTTCCTCCGCGACGAGATTTGCCGGGGGGAGGGGGAGCGGGCGTTCTCCAGGCTGGAGTCGATTTTCGAGCCGGGGTCAGGGTTCTCCGACGCAGAGCTTTCTGCCGCTTTCAAGTCGCTGCGGTACGAAGTCTGCGGCCACGTTCCGTTCCTCCCCGACACGCCCGACACAGGACAGTCCCGCCCTTCCGTCATGGAAAAGTACAGGATTTTCGCTTCCGACGCGCTCTCGGCCGTCGCCGAGGACAGGGCGGACAAGTACAGGCGCGTCATTTCCCTCGCGACTTCGTATGTCGACGGCAATTTCGGCCAGCCGTTGACGGGGGAGAAGGTCGCGGAGCGGTTCAACATGCATCCGGCGTATTTCACGAGGCTTTTCAGGGAGTACAACGGGAAGACGTTCGTGGAGTACCTCACGGAGAGGCGCATGGAGGAGGCGAGGAGGCTTCTTTCCGAAGGCGAGCTTGTGAAGAGGACGGCGGCGGCGTGCGGTTTCTCGGACACCGACTATTTCTCCAAGGTCTTCAAGAAAGCGTTCGGGAAAAGCCCTGCCGAGTTCGCATCGAATCCGTCCAATCCGTAAAATTCTGAAAAAATACCCCCTGTTTTTGAATTTTTACGACTTTGAAAAACCGCGCCCAGGCTCCAAAATGTACAAGTAACCAGGAGGATGTTTTTCCTTCAACCAATGCTTGAAAAAAAAGGAGTGTTTTCCATGAAGAAGATTTTGGCAGGCGCGTGCGCCATTCTCGCGGCCGGCGCGGTTTTCACCGGATGCAAAAAGGACGGAAAGGAAGGCTCGGCCGGCGCGGCTGAGGCTACGAAGAGCATGGTTCTCCGCTACGCCGAGAACCAGTCGCAGGACTATCCTACGACAAAGGCCGCCTACGATTTCGCGAAGATTGTCGAGGAGAAGACCGGCGGAAGAATCAAGATAGAGGTGTACTACGGCGGACAGCTCGGCGACGAGAAGTCCGTCTTCGAGCAGATGCAGTTCGGCGCGATCGACTTCACGCGCGGCTCCCTCGCTCCGCTCTCCGAATTCTCCAAATCGCTCAACGTCCTTCAGCTTCCGTACCTCTACAAGGACGCCGACCAGATGTGGAAGGTCCTCGACGGAGAAATCGGCGCGCAGTTCCTCGATTCGATGAAGGAGGCGAACCTCATCGGCCTCTCATGGTTCGATTCGGGCGCGAGGAACTTCTACACGTCCAAGAAGCAGGTTTCCACGATGGCGGACTTGAAGGACATGAAAATCCGCGTCCAGGAGTCGCAGCAGATGATGGACATGATTCAGGCGCTCGGAGCCAACCCGACACCGATGGCCTACGGCGAGGTCTACTCTGCCCTCCAGACAGGCGTAATCGACGGTGCCGAGAACAACTGGCCTTCGTATGAGTCGACTTCCCACTACGAGGTCGCAAAGTACTACCTCATCGACGAGCACAACCGCGTCCCTGAGATGCAGATAGCTTCCGCCTCGACATGGGCGAAGCTCTCCGACGCCGACAAGGAAATCATCAAGGAAGCCGCGCGCGTCTCCGCTAAGAACGAGAGACAGTACTGGGCCGAGAGGGAGAAGGCTTCCGAAGCGAAGGTGACTGCCGGCGGAACTGTCGTCACCAGGCTCTCCCCTGAAGAGAAGCAGAAATTCCAGGACGCCATGGCGCCCCTCTACAAGAAGTACGGAGCCGGATACGAGGACATAATCGCCAGAATCCAGGCTACTAAATAAAATCCCCACTTTTCCTCCTTACGGGTGTTTTTGGCAGCCCTGGCTTTGAACGAATCAGTGGCTGCCTTTTTTATCGAGTTTTATCTGATAAGGGAAAATCAATATGTCAAACAAAATTTTCAAGGAGGGCATGAACCCTCTGGAAAAAATCGTGAGCCTTGTCACGTTCGTGTTCGACAGCGTGTACAGGCTCCTGCTCGAATACTCGAAGCTTGTCCTTCTGGTAATCGTCTTCATCGTGAGCGCGCAGGTCTTCAGCCGCAAATTCTTCGGAACCAGCATAAGGTGGTCTGAGGAGGTCGCGCTTTTCCTGATGATTTGGATGGCGTTCATCTCAATGGCAATCGGAGTTGAGAAGCGTCTCCACATTGCCATCGAGATGTTCGTCAAGAAATTCCCCAAGAAAGTCCAGTTCTGCATCGAGAAGCTGAACGACACGGCCACTTTCGGGTTCGGCCTCGTTCTCTGCGTCTTCGGCTGCCGCCTCGTCTCTGCGACCATGAATTCGACTCTCCCAGCCACACAGTGGCCCGCCGGCCTTGAGTATCTGATGATGCCCGTCTCTGGTGTCTTCATCATGTACTTCTCGTTCCTGAACCTGTTCAACCTCAACCGCTTCCGCCACTACAGAATCGAGGGCGAGACGGAGAACGAGGCTGAGAAAACCGAAGAGGAGGGTAAGTGATGTTCGACGCAAATATCGCAACATGGATTCTGCTTGGAAGCTTCGTGCTTTTCATCGTCATAAAGATGCCGGTCGTCTTCTCGCTGGCCGTGTCGTCGTGCCTCGCCATGCTCTACATGAAGCTGCCGCTGATGGCCTTCATCCAGCAGATGGCGAAGTCCGTCAACAGCTTCTCGCTGATGGCGATTCCGTTCTTCATCCTCGCGGGCGAGATAATGGGCGCGGGCGGAATATCAAACCGCCTTCTGGACTGCGCGAACGTCATAGTCGGACGGTTCAGGGGCGGGCTCGCGTACGTCAACGTCCTCGGCTCGATGATGTTCGGCCACCTCTCGGGCTCCGCCGTCGCCGACGTTTCTTCCCTCGGCTCCGTTGAGATTCCGATGATGGAGAAGGCGGGCTACGACACGGAATTCTCCGTCGCCGTCACGGTCTCCTCGGCCTGCCAGGGCGTTCTGATTCCTCCGAGCCACAACATGATTATCTACTCTCTCGCCGCTGGAGGCGTCTCCGTTGGCGCGCTCTTCATGGCGGGCCTGGTTCCGGGCATCGCGCTCGGCTTCCTCCTCCTCGCGGTCTGCGTGGTGATGTCGATTGTCAGGCGGTATCCGAAGGGCGAGAAGGTCTCGTTCAAGGAAGGCGTCAAGACCATCTGGAACGCGCTCCTCGCGCTCTTCACGGCGGTCATAATCCTCTTCGGAGTCACGTTCGGCTTCTTCACTGCAACCGAGGCCGCCGCCATCGCCTCGATATACGCCTTCATCGTCTCCATGTTCGTCTACAAGGAACTCAAGTGGAGCATGATGCCGAGGATTTTGATGAACACGGTGAAGACACTCGCCATGGTCTTCTCCCTCATCGCCGCCGCCGGAGCGTTCGGCTACCTCCTCGCGTTCCTGAAGATTCCGACCCTCATAACGACGGGTCTCCTCTCGATTACGAGCAACAAGATTGTCATCCTGCTCCTCATAAACCTCATGCTCCTGTTCCTCGGCTGCATCATGGACATGGCGCCCCTCATCCTCATCACGACCCCGATTCTCGTCCCGGTCGTGCAGCAGTTCGGGATGAGCCCGGTGCAGTTCGGAGTGGTGCTCATCTTCAACCTTGCGGTGGGACTCTGCACGCCGCCTGTCGGCTCCGCCTTGTTCGTCGGCTGCGGAATCGGAAAAATCCCGATGGAGAAGGCCGTGAAGTCGATGGTTCCGATGTACCTCGTGATGATTGCGGGCCTCCTTCTGGTCACGTTCGTCCCTGCAATATCCCTCACGCTTCCGAGGCTTTTCGGCTACAACGTTTGATTTTTTGCAGGAGGTTTTGAATGAAGAACGACAGATGGGTATTCCATGCGGACATAGTTCCGCAGTCGGGCGGGCAGGGCGTCGAGAGGCGCGTGCTCGCCTACAGCGACGACTTGATGTGCGTCGAGAACACGTTCGAGAAGGGCGCGGTCGGTGCTCTCCACAGCCATCCGCACACGCAGGTGACGTATGTGGTTAGCGGCGCCTTCGAGTTCGAGATTGACGGCGTGAAGAAGGTCGTCCGCGCGGGCGACTCCATGCTCAAGACTGACGGCGTGGTGCACGGCTGCGTCTGCCTTGAGGCGGGTAAGCTCCTGGACATCTTCAACCCGTACAGGAAGGACTTCGTGGACGACTAGGCTGTTTCCTCCTGTTTTTCCCTGTTTTTCGGCCGGACGGATTCCTTTTTGGATTCGTCCGGCCTTTTTTTTCATCAAGACAGTTCGGAAACTTCTGTTTTGGAAATGGTTTGATGGAATGCGATAACGAAGTTGTCGAACATGTCTGTTCCCCATAGTCCCTACCTAGTCTGCGTTTGCGAAAATGTTCATTGAAAATGTCTGAAAAGTGCAAAAAACAGCTTGAATATGATTATTGATTTGTTCGATACTTCATTTCACACCGAAATGCAGGTGAAAAAGTCGGTATTTTACAAATGTTAATAATTTTGTGAAAATACCGTCATTAAAAAATGGGGGTGTCCTATGAAAAAAAGTTATGGAAAAAGTCGAATCGGAAAGACTTTTGTTGGAGCCGGTTTCGCGGCGGCCTTGATTTTCTCTGGCTGCAGCAACATCGCTTCGTCTTCTTTCGAGGATTCCGACGATTCGTCGGCGGATTTCCTCTCTGTGAACCGCGCGGCTTCTTATGTCGCTCCAAGTGGAATGTCGGGCAGCGTTAGCACTGTCGTTCCGACGGGAAGCGGGCTTGTGGGCGTGAAGGCGCAGGGCTGGCTCAACAGCGCGTACATCGTCTGGACAGGCTCTCCTTCGAGCTACACTGTCACGGTCGACGGAACCGAGGTCAGCTCGTACCTCACGAGGAAAATCGGAAACCAGTGGAGATGTGACATTCCTGGTCTCGCGGCGGGAAGCCACACGATAAAGGTCGTGTCGGGTTCGTCATATTTGACCGCCACTGTCAGCGTCGCCTCTCACGACCGCTCTGGATTCGCATTCTACGGCGACACGACTCCTGGCGCGTACAAGGCGGACGGAACTCTCAAGGACAACGCTGTCGTCCTTTATGTGAACGAGTCCACGAAGAACACTGTCTCGCTCGATGTCGTCACTTCTTCAAAGGGCGCGACGACGACGTGCACAGGTCTCCAGCCGATTCTCGACGCTTACAAGAAGGGATACGACACGAGGCCTCTCTGTGTGAGAATCATCGGAAAAGTCACGGACTTCGACGCGATGGACAACGGCGACATAATGATTTCCGGTTCCGGAGCCTCGAAACTCCTCTCTTGCGGAATCACAATCGAGGGTGTCGGCTCCGACGCCACCGCCTACGGCTGGGGAATCCGCATAAAGAATTCGCAGTACGTAGAAATAGCGAATCTCGGATTCATGATGGTGGACTCGGCGGAGGGCGACAACGTGTCTCTCCAGCAGAGCGACAAGAATGTCTGGGTCCACAACTGCGACATGTTCTACGGAGAGGCCGGAGGGGATGCCGACCAGAAGAAGGGCGACGGCGCTCTCGACTGCAAGAAGTCCACATACGTCACGTTCTCGTACAACCATTTCTGGGATTCCGGGAAGTGCAACCTTTTGGGATTGAGCGAGGGAACGACAGAGGACCTCTACATCACATACCACCACAACTGGTACGACCACTCCGACTCAAGGCACCCGCGCTGCCGCTACTACTCGGCGCACGTCTACAACAACTACTACGACGGAAACGCCAAGTACGGAGCCGGAGCCTGCCTCGGCGCGTCGGTCTTCATGGAGGCGAACTACTTCAGGAACTGCAAGTACCCGATGATGATTTCAATGCAGGGCTCAGACCTCTACGCGGGAACTTCATCGAAGAGCAACGACAACGCCACGTTCTCCAAGGAGGCGGGCGGAATGATAAAGGCGTACAACAACTCCTTCAACGGAACGTACTACTTCATTCCGTACGGCGGCTCCTACAACTCAGCCGACACGACTGCCGACTTCGACGCTTACGTCGTCTCTTCAAAGTCCGCGACAGTGCCTTCTTCTGTCAAGTCGTCCTCAGGTTCGAACACCTACAACAACTTCGACACGTCGAGCATCATGTACTCGTACACGGCCGACACTCCAGAAGCTGCGCTCGCCAACGTGAAGAAGTACGCGGGAAGAATCGAAAACGGCGACTTCTCGTACACTTTCAGCGATTCGGCCGATTCAAGCTATTCAGTGGACGAGACGCTCAAGGCCGCCCTCGAAAGCTATTCAGGCGCGACAACGGCCTACAACTCGGCTTCTGGCTCATCTTCTGAATCAACTGGCTCTTCATCAGAGTCTTCTGGCTCATCTTCTGAATCAACTGGTTCTTCATCTGAGTCTTCAAGCTCTTCAGGCTCTTCATCTGAATCTTCTTCCGAGTCTTCTGTGGTTTCCGCCTCTCTCACGGCTTCCGGCCTTGCGACGGGAAAACTCAGTTCGGACACTGTTGTCGGCTCTTTCACGATTCTCGCCACAAGCGCGAAGACTGTGAAAATCTCGGAGAATTCAGCGTCGTACGGCTCAGCGTCCTACACGAAGTGCATCGACTTGAGCGGTGGCGCTGACGGAGTGCTTCCGACGTACAGGGCTGTGAAGGTCGCTCTTTTGGCTGGACAGACTCTCAAGGTAGTCGCGAACGCGAGCGCGGACAGAACCCTCCAGATTTCCGACGGCTCCTCTGTGGTGGCTTCGGCTGCGGTTTCAAGCGACGTTTCCGAGACTAGCTACACGGCTTCATCTAGCGGCACCTACTACGTCTATTCGAAGTCAAGCTCTCTCCGCCTCTTCGAGGTCTCTGTGAGTTCCGCCGAGTCCTCTTTCGAGGCTGTCTCGTTGAACGCCGACTCTCTCGCTCACGGAACGTTCACGGCCAACGCCACAAGCGGCAGCTTCACAATCTACGCCACAAGCGCGAAGCCGGTAACTGTTCCATACATCTCCGCGTCTCTGAACGGAACGACGTTCTCACAGACAATCGCCCTCGGCGGCGGCGGAAGCGCAGGTTCATACCGCTGCGTGGGATTCAAGGCCTCTTCAGGATGCACTGTCACGGCGTACGCCTACGGAGCCGCAGGCCGCTACCTCGCCCTCGTGGATTCCACGGGAGCCGTCGTCTCGAAATCGGAAGTGTCTTCGGCCCTCGCCGAGTACAAATTCGCCGTTCCAAGCGACGGAACATACTACTTGATGTCGACAGCGTCAGGAATCAACGTCTGCTACATCAACGTTGCGAAATAGATAATTGTATAGAAGAAAATTAATCTTCAATAAGCGCATCGCCGCCTTTCTTTTTAGATTTTGAACTTGTTCACTTCTGAGAGTAGGGCGGCGATGCTGTTTTTGTTCTCCGTTGAAAGGTCGTTCACGGTGTTCACCGCCTCGGTAATTTGCTCTGCGCCGCTGGCCATCTCGTTCATGCCGCTCGTTATCTCCTGCGTTATCATGTTCATGTTGCGCGCTTCCGATGTGATTTGGTTGCTTCCGCTCAGCATCTCGACGGAGCTGGATTGGACTTTCCCGGTGATTTCGTTGAGCGACAGGAGCGCATGGAGCACGCTCTTGCCCTCCGCCGACTGTTCCTCGACGGACCTCCGTATCGCCGTTTCCTGGGTCGAGACCGTCTCGACTCCGCTCTCTATCATGTTGAACTGGGCGACGACCTCGTCGGCATAGTCTATGACGGTCGCGATGGACTCTTTTATTTTGGCGAGCACTGCCGAGATTGTGCTCGTCTGCTCCGATGAATTTTCTGCGAGTTTCCGCACTTCGTCCGCGACGACCGCGAACCCCTTGCCGGTCTCGCCCGCGTGCGCCGCCTCGATTGCCGCGTTCATGGCGAGGAGGTTTGTCTGGCTCGCTATGTCCTGTATGACGTTGCTGATTTCTATGAGGTTCTCCGATTCCCTCGCGACTTCTTGTATCGCCGCCGTTATCTTGTCGAGGACTGTCCTTCCCGTCTGCGATGTCTTCGTCAGCTCCTCTATGCTCTCTGTGTTCTTCGCGAGCGTCGACACTACCGTCTCTATGTTCCCGATAAGATCCTGTATGGATTTCTCGGAGTCCTTGATGTCGAGCGACTGCTTCTTGATGAGGCTGTCGAGGTTGCCGATTCCGCCTGAAATCTGCTCCATCGCGCTGCTAGTCTCGGTCACGCTCGCCGACTGGTTCATCGTCTGGTTCTTGATGCTCCGTATGTTCTCTGAGATTTCGTTGACGCTCGCCGCGGTCTCCGCCATGTTCGACGAAAGCTCCGTTCCTACGTTCCCGAGCCTTTCCCCGTGCGTCCTCACCAGGGAGACGAGTCTCCTTATCTTCTCGAACGTCATGTTGAAATGGCCCGCCATGTCTCCGATTTCGTCCGCGGTGTCTATGTCGATTCTCCTTGTCAGGTCGCCTTCGCCTTCCGATATGTCCTTCAAAATCGCCGTGAATTTCTTTATCGGCGTCGAGATGAGCTTGGAGATGACGAATCCAAGGATTATCAGGATTGCCGTGGAGGCCGTTCCGAGGATTATGCACGTCCGAAGGAGCTTCAGCGAATCATTGTCGATTCTGCCGACTCCGGTTTTCAGCTCCTGCACCTGGTCGTCTACGAATTCGTTGACTTCCTCGTATATCTCCTCTGCGAACGGGTCGAACTTCTCCATGTACTCGTTGCCTTTTTCCGGTCCGTACTCTATGTACGCCGCCGCCATCTGCTTTCCGACCGAGTAGAAGTCCTCGAACGCCTTCTGCAGCTCATCAAGCTGCGCCACTTTCTCCGAAGCCTTCCGCTTCGAGTAGAATGATTTGAAATCCTGGACAACCTGCCTGAAACCCTTCGCGTGCTCCTCCGCCTCGTCGTATCCGTCGTCGAAGCCTTCCGCGCCCCTCGTCGCGGATATGTCCGTGAGCCACTGCTGCACTTGTATGACGTGCATCTGCATGTCCTTCGCGTTCAGCGTGTTCGGGAGCGTCTCGTTCTCCGACGTGTACGCGATGTCCCTGAAATTCACCGCGCTGACCGCTATCGCTGCGGACAAGACGATGATTACTGCGATGGCGGCAGCGTATCCGCTCATTATCTTCGTGAATAAATTCAGCCTTGCTTTCATAAAATGCCTCTGATGCTTTTAAGTCTATATTATCTTTTTATGAAATACAAACTTGAAAGGCCGTTTTTCACGAGCTCTTTGCAAAAAAGTTCCGACTTCCGATAAGGGGACTTCTGTCTACTTTGCTTTCCTCAACACTTTGCACTTCTTTTTCCCTTGTCCGCTCACTCCCTCTCTCCGAGCAGCTCTTCCAGATACTCCCTGTCGCTCAGCGCCCTCGATATGTCATCCATGCGCCCCTGCTCCTTCAGACGAGAGAAAAGCTCGACCACGCGGTTTTGCCCGATAGAGATTCCGCGCTGTTCGCCCATGCGTTCTCCAATGGAGATTCCACGCTGTTCTATTCTGTCCAAAACTTCACACATAGTCGCACCTCCTCGTATATTAATGTTATTGAATTATCTTATTCGATTTGGGATAGTATACCCGTGATATATGACCCGATAACCCGCCACCTCCTTGGGGCTTTCCCCGTAACTAAGACTGGGTTTCTTGCTCTGGCTGGCAGTA